>CBIHPH010000006.1:0-87399 GCA_966212105.1 uncultured Rhizobacter sp. | reverse complement strand
ATCTTGCGGTTGTTGACGTTGATCGAGAACGGCCCCACGCCGAGGCCCTGCAGCACCTCGTACACGATGATCGGCAGCTCGGCGTCGAAGCTCTTGGACACCTCCTCGTTGTCGATCACGTCGATGTCGCACTGGTAGAACTCGCGAAAGCGGCCTTCCTGCGGGCGTTCGCCGCGCCATGCCTTCTGCATCTGGTAGCGCTTGAACGGGAACACCAGGTCGTTGTAGTGCTGCGCGACGTAGCGGGCCATGGGCACCGTGAGGTCGTAATGCAGCGCCACGCGCGGCTCTGCATCCTGCGGGGCGTCATAGAGGCGACGCAGCGCGTAGATTTCTTTTTCGGTGTCGCCGCCCTTGGCCGACAACACCTCGATCTCCTCGACCGCCGGCGTCTCGATGTTGCAAAAGCCGTAGCTTTCGAACACCTTGCGGATGTGATCCATCCACCGTTGTTCGACGATGCGTGCCTCCGGCAGCCACTCGGTGTAGCCGGTGATCGGCTCAGGTTTGTACGGGGCAGGGGAGGACGGCTTGGACATGGGGGGCGGGTCTGGCGGGAAGGCGTGGGATGTTATCAGCAGACGGCCCCGCACCCGGCCACGCGAAATCGCGCATCGCCGCAGGACCGGCTGCTCGACGATCACTTGCAAGCGAGAAAACCCGCCGGGCGAGGCGCCCGGCGGGAGACGGGTCATTCGGCCCGGATCGAGATACGCCGCGGTTGCGCATGCGCCTGTTTCGGGATGCGCAGGTTCAGCACGCCGTCCTTCAGGTTTGCCGAGATCTTGTTGGCGTCCAGCTCGCGGCTCAGCGTGAAGGCGCGCCGGTATTTCGGCACCCTGACTTCGGCGTAGATCGGTTCGAGCTGGCCGGGTGTCAAAGGCGCGATGGCACCCTCGAATGTCAGCGTGTCCCCCTCGACCCGCAGTTCAAGCTGGTCCTTCGGCACGCCAGGCACGTCGGCGAGCAGCGTGATGCCGGCGTCGTCCTCGATCACATCGACGCGCGGTATCAGCACGCGCGTGTCGGCCGTATCGCGGCCCGATGTTTGTGCCGGGGTTTGGGCGTCCCGGGTTTGCACTTGGGTGTTGCTCATGGTGTGTGCTCCTCAGGCAATGGGTCTGTTCACTGGATCGTGATGCGTTGCGGCTGAGCTTCAGCGCGGCGGCCGATGCTCACGCGCAGCACGCCGTCCTGGTACCGTGCCTCGACCTTCGACGGATCGATGTCGTCGGGCAGGCTGACGGCGCGGCGGAAGCGGCCCACCGGGCGTTCCTGTGTGTACGAATACCCTTCGCCGCTCCGTTCGCGCCGAGTGGCCTCGCGTTCGCCGGACAGGATCAGCACACCGCGGTCCAGGCTCAGGTCGAGCTTGGATGCGTCAATGCCGGGCGCAAAGGCGTAGACCTCGACGCTGTTCGGCGTGTTCCCGACGTTGACCGCAGGGAAGGCGCCTGGGGCGACGGAGCGTATGCTGGCCGCACGCCCAGTTCCCATCATGTCGTCGAAGTGACGTTGAAGGCGTTCCAATTCGCCAAACAACATGTCTGAAAGGTCATACATGGACATCCTCCTTTCGTGGAACAAGGACGGCCGCGGCGGGATGCCGCGGCCCGTCATGTCTGGAAATTGGAGGCTGCTCCCACGCGTTTCAAGAGCATGTTTTCAACACTCGAGCGGCAGGCCCACGTAGTTCTCAGCCATGACAGCGGACGCGGCGCGCGAGCCCACGAGGTAGCCCAGTTCGGCCTCCTGCAGCCGGAGTTCGATGTCGGAGCTGTCGGGGAATCGGTGCATCAGGGACGTGAACCACCACGAGAAGCGTGAGGCGCGCCACACGCGCTTCAGGCAGGTATCGGAATAGTGGTCAAGGCCGGCGCTGCTCCGCTCGGTGAAATGTTCGATCAGTGCACGCGAGAGGTAGAAGACATCGCTGGCCGCCAGGTTCAGGCCTTTCGCACCGGTGGGCGGCACGATGTGTGCCGCGTCGCCGGCGAGCAAAAGGCGTCCGAAACGCATCGGTTCGGCCACGAAGCTGCGCAGCGGGGCGATGCTTTTCTCGATCGACGGCCCAGTCACCAGCGCCTCGGCAGTGGCGGGGTGCAGGCGCCGCCGAAGTTCGTCCCAGAACCTGTCGTCCGACCACTGCGCGGCTTTGTCGTCGAGCGGGCATTGCACGTAGTAGCGGCTGCGGGTGTGCGACCGCATGCTCGCCAGCGCGAAGCCGCGCGGGTGATTCACATAAATCAGTTCGTGAGACACCGGTGGCACGTCGGCCAGCACGCCGAGCCAGCCGAACGGGTACACCTTTTCATACGCGGTCACGGCCGAGCTGGGCACGCTCGCCCGCGACACGCCGTGATAGCCGTCGCAGCCCGCGATGAATTCGCAGGCGATTTCTGTCGGACGACCGCCATGTGTGAAGCGCACCGAGGGCGACGCACCGTCGAATCCCTGCAGAGAAGCGTCCGGCGTTTCGTAGAGCGTGAGCAGGCCCTCCTTTGCACGAGCGGCCATCAAATCTCGGGTGACTTCCGTCTGCCCGTAGACCATCACGCGCTTGCCCCCGGTGAGGCCGGCGACATCGATGCGATGGCGTTCACCGCCGAAACAAAGTTCATAGCCATCGTGGGGCAATCCCTCCCGATGCATTCGCTCCCCCACGCCGGCACTGTCGAGCAGGTCCACCGTGGTCTGCTCGAGGATGCCGGCGCGGATGCGCGACAACACATGGTCGGCGCTTTGGCGTTCGATGATCACGTTGTCAATGCCGGCACGGTGGAGCAACTGGCCGAGCAGCAGGCCCGAAGGGCCGGCACCGATGATCACGACTTGCGTGCGCTGAGGAGGCGAAGCCGGCATGGCAGTCATATCAGGGTGCGAAGTTGTTCCTGCGCGTGCAACAGTGCGGGCAAACACTGGTCCACGAGTTGATCCATCCGCATGCGGCTGGCGTGCACGCTGATGTTCATCGCCGCGACGGTTTCGCCGCGGAAGTTGCGCAACGGCACGGCGATGGTGCGCAGGCCGAGCTCCAACTCCTGGTCGACCGCGGCATAGCCGTTCGCACGGGTGCGCAGGATTTCAAGCCGCAGGCGTTCCGGATGGGTGACGGTGTGTGGTGTCAGTGGTTCCAGGCGCTGGCGCCGCAGCCATCCGTCCATCTGGGCGTCGGGCATGGCGGCGACCAGCACGCGCCCGTTGCTCGTGCAGTGCGCGGGCACCCGGGTGCCCGGCTGCAGCGTTGCCGACACGGCCCGGCCGGCGCTGGCCGCGGCGACGGAAATCACATCATCGTGTTCGAGCACGCCGGCTGAGCTGGCTTCTTGCAGCGCGTAGGCGAGTTTTTGCAGTTGCGGCTGGATCACCCGGGGAAGGCGGGCGGAGTGCATGTAGCTCTGCCCGAGGCGCAAGACCTTCGGCGTGAGCCCGAAAAGCTTGCGGTCCTGTGCGATGTAGCCAAGGTGACTCAACGTGAGCAGGTAGCGGCGCGCGGCCGCACGGGTCAATCCGGTGCGCTGCGCCACTTCGGTGATGGACAGGCGCGGGCGCTCCTGGTCGAACGCCTCGATCACTGCCAGGCCTTTTTCGAGTCCCGCGATCAAGTCACGCTTGTGGGGGGCGTCGGGGGCTTCGCTTTCCGCTGTGTCCGGGTCGATGTCGCTCGCTTCATCCACGGGAAAAAACCTCCTTGTTCGCTAATCGCACAAAGTGGGCGACCTGCGATTCTTGCAGTACGTCGGTTGCTTGCTCAGTGCCTATGCTTGTCGATAAGCTAGGCTGCATCAAGCGCTCGGCTTGTCATTTTGTCTGCTAATCGCACATTTGGTGCCGGCTTTGGAGATGCCCATGAAATTCGACCCCGTCCCCGAGGGCACTTGGCCCGACCTGCTGTACAGCCCGTACAAGTCCACCGCGAAACGCGGTCCGCAGTTGGCCCCAGTGCGCGTGGTCTCGCCAGCCGCCACCACCCAGCCGCTGGGCTTTCTGCCATCCTTGATTTCCGAGGGCGACACCGACCTGACCACGCGGGGCCAGGCCGCGCCCCTCGGGGAGAAAATCGTCGTCACCGGTCGCGTCACCGACGAAGACGGTCGGCCGGTGCGCCATTCGCTCGTCGAGGTGTGGCAGTGCAACGCGGCAGGCCGCTACTGGCACAAGAAGGACCAGCACAACGCCCCCCTCGACCCCAACTTCTTCGGTTTCGGCAAGTTCCTGACCGACGGGGAGGGCCGCTACCGGTTCGTGACGATCAAGCCCGGGCCCTACCCGTGGGGCAACCACAGCAAGGCATGGCGCCCTGCGCACATTCACTTCTCCCTGTTCGGCAACGTGCTTGCGCAACGGCTCGTCACGCAGATGTACTTCCCGAACGACCCGCTGTTCGACTTCGATCCGATCTTCCAAAGCGTGCAAGACGTCAACGCCCGCCAACGTCTTGTGTCCCGGTTCAGCATGGACGAAACCGTGGGCGACGAAATGCTTGGCTACGTCTTTGACATTGTCCTGCGTGGCCGCGACGCCACGCCGTTCGGCCTGTGACCCGAGGAGCCCGACCATGAGCCAAACCACTTCCACGCTGCCGATCACGTCGTCGCAGACCATCGGCCCGTTTCCCCATGAAGGCTGGCGTTGGGCCTTCGACGCCGGCAGCGAGACCCGGCCCGTGCAGATCGGTGGCCGGGTGTTCGATGGCGACGGCCAGCCCGTGAGCGATGCCGTGCTCGAGGCCTGGTTGCCCGGCGGAGCGGCCGGTGCGGCGCTGCCCGGTTTGCCTGGCCTCTATCGCACGCACACGGCCGACGACGGCAGCTTCCGGCTTTCTTTGCCGCACCACGGCATGGCGAACGAACCGGCCTGCTACCTGACGGTGTTCGCCCGTGGTTTGCTCAAACACCAGTTCAGCGCAGTGTTCCTGGCTGATGACGCCGACGCCCCGCTGCTTCGGCAAGTGCCGGCCGAGCGCCGCAGCACGCTCGTGGCCCGGCCCGGAGAAGCTGGCGTGCACGCATGGGACCTGCATCTGCAAGGCCCGAGCGAAACGGTCTTTTTCGATTTCAGCTGATGGGCCTGCCGCTCTTTGATCGTTTCCTCGCCCCGAGCGAGGCCGCGGCATCGTTCGACGATGTGGCGCTGATCCAGGCCATGTTCGATTTCGAGGCGGCGCTCGCGCGTGCCCAGGCGGCCGAGGGCATGATCCCCGCGTCGTCGGCGGTGGCCATCTCAAGTGTGTGCAAAGCCGAGCTGTATGACCTGAACGCGCTGGTGGACGCCAGCACGCGGGCGGGCAGCCTGGCCATTCCACTCGTCAAGCAGTTGACGCACACGGTGTCCCTCTACAGCGCCGAGGCCTCCTCGGTCGTGCACAAGGGCAGCACGAGCCAGGACGTGCAGGACACGGCCATGGCCTTGTGCACGAAGCGTTCCCTCGGCAGCCTCGATGTGGCGCTCGGGCGCTTGATCGCCTCGCTGCTCGAGCTGGCCGAACAACACGCGGATACCGCGGTCCTCGCCCGCACGCTGATGCAGCCGGCGCAGGTGACTTCGTTCGGCCTGAAAATTCTGAACTGGACGGCGCCCATCGTGCGGTGTCGCGCGCGCTTGCGCGAGGCGGCATCGCGCGGGCTCGCGCTGCAGCTGGGCGGGGCGATCGGCACGCAGGCCGGGCTCGGTTCTCACGCTGGTGCGGTGTCGCGCCACATGGCCGACGCGCTGGGGCTCGCCTTGCCGGCATCGCCCTGGCACACGCAGCGAGACGAATGGCTGCGCGTGGCCACCGAGGCCGCGGTTCTGGCCGGCTGCCTCGGCAAGATCGGCACCGACTTGTCGCTCCTTGCTCAGGCCGAGGTGGGCGAGGTGTCCGAACCCGCGGCTCCGGGGCGAGGCGGTTCGTCGGCCATGCCGCACAAGCGCAATCCGGTGGGCGCCCTGGTGGCGCTTGCCGCCGCACAGCGCACACCGCACCGCATTGCCGCCCTGCTCGGTGCGATGGGCCAGCAGCACGAACGCGGGCTGGGGACGTGGCAGGCGGAGCTGGCCGAGTGGCCGGGCCTTTTCATCGATGTTCACGCATCGGCACTGGCGCTGGCCGATGTGTTTGCCGCGCCCGACGTGCACGTCGACCGCATGCGCCGCAACATCGACGCGTTGCATGGGCTGGTGTTCGCCGAATCCGCCGCAGCGCTGCTTGCGCCCGTGGTGGGCAAGGCACGCGCGCATGCGCTGCTCGAACAACTCAGCGACGAAGCTGCGCGCGAGGGGCGACCGCTCGAGGCCCTGATGCTGGGGGCCGTGGAGGCCGACCCTGTGTTGCGCAAGGCCGTGTCGGCCGCAGATGTGCAACGCGCTTTCGATCCGCAGGTGGCGCTGGCCGCCGCCCGGCGCCAGTTCGACGAACGTTTGCCCGCGCTGCGTGCGCCTTGACGAGGACACTCCATGCACTCCATCGACCCCGAATTCGAACGCGGTACCCAAAACCGCCGAGCCATCCTCGGTGACGCCTGGGTCGACCGCTCACAGGCCAACGCCACGGCGTTCACAGCCGATTTCCAGGACTTCATCACACGCTATGCATGGCATGGCGTCTGGGGCCGGCCCGGCCTGGACGAGCGTACGCGCCGCATCATCGTGCTGGCCGTCACCTGCGCAATGGGCCGCTGGGAGGAGTTCGAGCTGCACGTCCGTGCGGCGATTGCAAACGAGGCGCCCGGAAGGCTGTCGCCCGATGATCTGAAAGAGGTGCTGCTGCAATGCGCCGTGTACGCAGGCGTGCCGGCGGCGAACACGGCGTTGGCTCATGCTGCACAGGTACTGCGCGAAGCGGGCGTCGCCATGCCGGCGGTTGATGTCACTGCAGTCGCGCATCCCGGTGCAGGGCGGGCCGGACGCACGCTCACCTCTCCATCGACGGCGTACAGCGTGCGGGAGCCTCGCCGGCCGGGGCCGCCGCGCCATACCATCGTGCTCAGCCATGCGCTCGGCTGCGACCAGTCGATGTGGGATGGGCTCGCGACCACATTGGCCGAAGACTGCCGTGTCATCGCGTACGACCACCGGGGCCACGGCCTGTCCGACTGCCCCGAAGGCCCGTACACCGTTGCCAGCCTGGCGGATGATGCTGCCGCGATGCTCACGGAGCTGGGCACCGGCCCCGTTGTGTTCCTGGGGCTTTCGATGGGCGGCATGGTGGCGCAGGAGCTGGCGCTGCGCCATCCTTCGCTCATCAGGGCGCTGGTGATCGCGAACAGCTGCGCCGGCTACGACGAGGCGGGCCGCGCGGCATGGGGCACCCGCATCGAACTCGTGCGATCGAAAGGCATGGAGGCGGTCGCCGAAATGGCGATGCTGCGCTGGTTCGGCGAGGCGTTCCGACAGTCGCACGCGGCCACCGTCGACCGCTGGCGTCGTCGCGTCGCGGGGTGCCACCCGGGCGGCTACATCGGCACCTGTCAGGCGCTCGAACGGATGGACACGCTGGACCGCCTGCCGCAAATCACCGTGCCCACATTGATCATCGCCGGAGAGATCGATCCAGGTACGCCCGTCGCCATGAGTGAAACGCTCGCGCAAGGCATTCCTGGCGCCGAGCTGGCGGTGCTCGCCGGAGCTTCCCACCTGAGTGTGCTGGAGCGCCCTGCAGCCTTTGCAGCCCAAGTGCTCGATTTCTTGAAGAAGGTCCCGACATGATCAACAAACTGATGGATTCGTTGGCCGCCGCCGTGGCCGACGTCAAGGATGGTTCCACCGTGATGGTCGGGGGCTTCGGCACCGCCGGCCTTCCCAATGAACTGACCGATGCGCTGATCGCGCAGGGAGCTCGGGAGCTGACCATCGTCAACAACAACGCCGGCAATGGCGACACGGGGTTGGCGGCACTGCTGGCGGCCGGCCGCGTGCGCAAGATCGTCTGCAGCTTTCCGCGGCAGGCCGATTCGCACCACTTCGACCGCTTGTACCGGGCCGGCCAGATCGAACTGGAACTCGTGCCGCAGGGCAACCTGGCCGAGCGCATCCGGGCGGCCGGCGCGGGCATCGGCGCGTTCTTCACGCCCACAGGCTATGGCACGGACCTGGCCAAGGGCAAGGAAACCCGCACCATCGATGGCCGCAACTACGTGCTCGAGTACCCGATCCACGCCGACGTGGCACTGATCAAGGCGGAAGTTGGTGACCGGCTGGGCAACCTGACGTACCGCATGACCGCCCGCAACTTCGGCCCCATCATGGCCGCGGCCGCCAAGATGACCATCGCCACGGTGCACAAGGTGGTCGAGCCGGGTGGGATCGACCCCGAAATTGTCGTGACGCCTGGCCTGTATGTGAAGCGGCTGGTGCTGATCGAGCGCGCGGTCACGACCGCCGGTGGGTTCAAGGCCTGACAAGGAGCTGACGATGACTGCAAGATGGACCCGCGACCAGATGGCCGCACGTGTCGCCCGCGAAATTGCCGACGGCATGGTCGTGAACCTGGGCATTGGCCTACCCACGCTCGTGGCGAACCACCTGCCCGCTGATCGCGAGGTGCTGCTGCACAGCGAAAACGGCGTGCTGGGCATGGGCCCCGCGCCGGCACCCGGCCAAGAGGACTACGACCTGATCAACGCCGGCAAGCAGCCCGTCACGCTCAAGGCCGGCGGATGCTTCTTTCACCACGCCGACAGCTTCGCCATGATGCGCGGCGGCCACCTTGACCTGTGCGTGCTCGGCGCGTTCCAGGTGGCGGCCAATGGCGACCTGGCCAACTGGCACACCGGTGCACCTGATGCGATTCCGGCGGTGGGCGGGGCCATGGACCTCGCGATCGGCGCCAAAAACACCTGGGTCATGATGGAGCACGTCACCAAGGGGGGCGAGAGCAAGCTCGTGCCTGCGCTGACGTACCCGGTCACCGGGCTGGCCTGCGTGAGTCGCGTGATCACCGACCTGGCCGTCATCGATCTGGTCAATGGCGCCGCCAAGGTCATCGAGATCGTCGAAGGCCTGACGTTCGAGGAGCTGCAGGCCCGTACGGCGATTGCGCTGCAGCGTTGAGCTGTCTCTTGTCGAAAAGACCGCCCCTCCGGTGAGGCCGAATTCCCTCGCCGGAGGGGTTGGCTTGTCCTACAGCATGCGCCGACCGATGCCGACGGACGGTCAAGGACAGGGCTCCTAAAGTGGATTCAGCCGGTTTTCGTGACCGGTCGAGCTTTGTCAACCTTTCGTGACCCGAGAGGGCACCGAACCAGGAGATTCGATATGAATGCACCCAAGACCCTGACCGCTGTCGCTGCTGCCGCTGCCCTCGCCGGCACCATCGGTTTCGCGGTTGCCCAAGGCACCTCGGACAGTCCGTCCTCCACGACGCCGTCGCAAACCCAGGCGCCGACGCAGACGCAATCTCCATCCCAGTCGCCGATGCCCGCGTCGGGCGACACGGCCAATCAGCCGCAATCGCAGCCGCCGGCTGGTGTGAACACTTCGCCGTCCGACCGCAGCACGTCACCGGGGACGACGTCGACCATGCCGTCCGACCGGAGCACCTCCGGCACGACCTCAACTGACCGCAGCACGTCCAGTACGACTTCAACCATGCCGTCTGACCGCAGCGGACCCACGGCGACCATGGAGAGTGAACGTGCCGCGCGTCCCGATCGCAACTGAATCGCGAATGTGATGCTCCTCCGTGCCCGGACCGCCGGACCCGGCGGTTCCTTCCGGATGGATTGCCGGGGTCCCGCGACATGCATCCTGTCCTCGACGGCCTGAAACAAGGCATCGTGCTCGGCGTCGCGATCGCTGCCGTGATCTTGCCGCCCGGGCGTGGCATCCACCCCCTCCCGGCCTTTCCTGCCATTGCGGCCAGGCCCGCCTTGCCCCCTGCCTCGCCTCGTTTTGCCAACTTCAGTGGGAGTTCGCCGCCCGACGGCGTTCGCCACATCGCTGACTGGGTGGCCGATTCGGGCGACAACCGCGGCATGGCCTTCCTCATCATCGACAAGAAGGATGCCCGCGTGTGGGTGTTTGATCCTGACGGCCGCCTGCAGGCCTCCAGTCCGGTGCTGCTGGGGGCGGCAGCGGGCGATGACTCCGTCGAGGACATCGGCACCCGCCCCATTGCCCAGGTGCGCCCCGAGGAACGAACGACGCCGGCCGGGCGCTTTCTTGCAGAGCCGGGACGCAACGCCAAGGGCGAAGACGTGGTGTGGGTGGACTATGACCACGCGGTGTCGATGCATCGGCTCCGGGCCGTGGAGCCCAGCGAGCGTCGACAACAGCGCCTGGCCTCGCCCACGCCTGAAGACAACCGCATCTCCTACGGCTGCATCAACGTGCCTCCAGCGTTCTATGACGCCGTGGTGAAACCTGCCTTCGACAGACGCCGCGGCGTGGTCTACGTGCTCCCGGAGATCAAGGCAATCGACGACGTCTTCGTGTCGTACGACGTAGCCGCCAGACACGCGGCCGGACGGTCCTGACGACCGTCTCCAAGTTTCCTCGAAAAGTACCGATTCCACGCCACTGCTGCCCAGACCGAAGACAACCCCTTGCTACCATGCGCCGCGCGAACCGGGCCTGAGCCCGGTTTTTGTTGTCCGGACGTTCAGTGGTACGAGGGTGTGGGATGCGGGTGCAGTGGGCAGGAACTCGTTGGATGCTGGCGTTGCTGTGCGGCGCCCTGGTGGGCCTGGTGCAGGCTGCCGACCGGGAACCTCCAGCGCCGCTCGACTTCGATGCGCTTCGGCTCACGGCCGATGCCCGTGATACGAGAGATTGGGCTCTTGCCGCTGCGGACCACGGCAACCTTCCGTTTGCCATCGTCGACAAGAAAAACGCCCGGCTGTTCGTTTTCCATGGGGATGGCCGCTTGGCCGGTCAATCGGCGGCCCTGCTGGGGCAGACCCCGGGCGACCACGCCGTGCCTGGCGCAGGGGAGCGGGTGGCGAATCTGACGCCTGACGAACGCACCACGCCCGCCGGGCGTTTTCGCTCCGAGCCGGGCCACAACCTGCGCGGCGAAGCCCTCGTGTGGATCGACTACGACGCTGCCATCGCGATCCACCGAGTGCGGCCCGGGCCGGCCCGTGAGCAACGTGAACAACGCTTGTCGTCCGCCACCCCCTATGACAACCGCGTATCGCTCGGTTGCGTGGTGGTGCCGGTTGCCTTCTACGAGCAGGTGGTCAGCCCGGTGCTCGGGCGAGGGCCGGGCGTGGTTTACGTGCTGCCCGAGACGCAGCCAGCGATGGCCATGCTCAATGCCTACCAGGCGGGCATGCTCAAGCCGCACTGACGGTCGGCCGGCTCGCTTTGCCGGCCCGCCTTAGAATGGAAAGGCGGGCATTGGCTGCGCTGCTGTACGACAGCTGCTGTCTTGCCATGCCAATCTGGACCGTCAAGGACTCTTCGTACATGAACCGTAGGTTTTGGATCGTCGCAGGCGCCGCCTTGACACTGCTGTCCTCTGCGGCGCGGGGCGAATCGCTGCGTTGCAATGGCCAGATCGCCAGCGTCGGGGATTCCCGGTTGTCGGTCTTGCAAAAATGCGGCGAACCGGCGCTGAAGGACAGCTTCTGCAAGCCCGTGGAGGTGCTGACCCCGTGGCATGTGTACCCGGTCCTCGTGCCGCCCCAGCTTGCCCCGTGCGAAATCATTGATGAATGGCTCTACGACCGCGGCCCAGGCAATCTGTACGCCACGGTGCGCTTCCAGCGTGGGGTGGTGGACTCGATCCGGTATGAAGGCCGACCGCCACCGCGGTGACAGCTGCCGGAGGCATCCCTCATTCCCACCGTGACGCCTGCCTCGGCTGCCCACGTCGATGATCCGATTTGCCGCCAACCTGAGTTTCCTGTATCCCGAACGCCCGTTCCTCGACCGTTTCGCCGCGGCCGCCGCCGATGGTTTCGATGCAGTCGAATGCCTGTTTCCTTACCCGTTCGACGCTCGCGAACTTGCGCAACGCCTGCACGATCATGGCCTGCAGCAGGTGCTGTTCAATGTGTCTCCGGGCGACTGGGAAGCAGGCGAGCGGGGTCTGGCAGCGCGCCCGGGTCATGAGCAAAGGTTCCGCGCCGCATTGAAGGAGGCGCTCGACTATGCGGTGGCAGTCGGGTGCCGCCGCCTTCATGTGATGGCGGGTTTGCTCGAAGGGGAACCGGCCCGCCAGCGAGCCACCTATCTCGAAAACCTGGCGTGGGCAGCCGCGCAGGCCGCTCCGCTCGGCATCGACCTGCTGCTCGAGGCCATCAACCCGCGCGACATGCCCGGCTACTTCTTGAGCCGGCAACAGGATGCGCACGATGCGGCAGCCGCGGTCGGTGCCTCCAATGTTCTCGTGCAAATGGACCTGTACCACTGCCAGATTTCCGAGGGCGACCTGACCACCCGGCTGAGGCACCACCTGGCCGGGGGCAGGGTGGGGCATCTGCAGATCGCGGGCGTTCCGTCACGCCAGGAGCCGGACACGGGTGAATTGAACTTCGAGCACCTGTGCTCGGAGATCGAGGCGAGCGGGTATACCGGCGCCGTGGGGTGCGAGTATCGGCCACGAGGGGATACCTCGGCTGGGCTCGAATGGTTCAGGCGATACCGCGCCAGCAAGCGGCGGCCGGGCGCTGACTGAGCGCCCAAGGGGCTCTCGCTAAAGCAGATTCGTGATCCCGGCTGCCACGTGCCCCGACGGCACGTGTGGCGAGGCGTTCTCGACGTGACCGCTTTGATCGTCGAAGAAGAAGTCAGGCTCGAATTCCCGAAGGAATGCGCCCTTGGGCAGCCCGCCGAGGAACATGGCTTCGTCGATCTCGATGTCCCATTCCATCAGCGTGCGGATGGCGCGCTCATGGGCCGGTGCGCTGCGGGCGGTCACGAGTGCGGTCCGGATGCGCATGGCCGGCGAAGCTTTGCGCTGCAGCAGCTTCAGGGCATCGAGCAGCGGCTTGAATGGCCCTGCGGCGAGCGGCACACCAGCACGATCCAATTCATGGGCCTGGAAGGCATCGAGCCCGGCGCGTTGAAAGATCTGCTCCGCTTCGTCGGAGAACAGCACGGCGTCGCCGTCGAACGCGATGCGGACTTCGTTCGGATGCGCGTTCGATGCGCGTGCCGAATGCGGAAACACACGCGCAGCCGGTACGCCCGCGCCAAGCGCCGACCGCACGTCTGCCTCGTTGGTGGACAGGAAGAGGTGGGCGTTGAGCGGGCGCAGGTAGCGCCACGGCGATTCACCTCGCGTGAACACGCCGCGCTGGATGGGCATGCCGTAGTGCTGCGCCGACTTGAACACCCGCATGCCTGAGACCGGGTCGTTGCGTGACAGGATCACGACCTCGACCGACGCGGCTGGTGGCACCGCGTTGAAGGCCAACAGCTTGTTCACCAGCGAAAAGGCCACGCCCGGCTTGGCTGGCAGCGCGCCTCGCTCCAATTGCAGCTGCATGTAGGCCCGGTCGTCACCTGCTTCGAAGAGCTGGTTCTCCTCCTCGAAATCGAAGAGCGCACGCGACGAAATGGCGACGACGAGTTGGTTGTCCAGGGAAACGGGCATGGCCGACATCGTAGTGCAGTGTTCCACGCGATGCGGCACTGATCGATCCGCCGGAACACTGCACAGGCCCGGCTTGTTCCGTATCACACGCATCCCGAGCCAGACGCATGTGCGAAGCTGAAACAAACGAAACACACGATCACTGACCGCGAAACCCCGCTGATACCGGCAGTGCCGACACTGCCTTTCAGACTTCTGTGAATCCCCCGGAGCCCCAGATGAATACCCCAGTCAGTGTCACGTCCACGCTCCAACGCCTGTTTTCGCGCCAGCCGTACCTGACGCTGCGGTTCTGGCCATCGGCGTACCCTGATGCCGAGCACGAGCACGAGCCCGAGCCCGCACCGAGCGCGCCAGTCGTCCCCCACGCCGATTTCATGGACACACGCCCGGTGATCTTCCGCAGCGAGGGGTTCGATGAGGAGTTGTTGCCGACACGCGGAAACGCATGACGGCCGTCAGTCGGCATGGCGCCCCGGCGCGATGGCAGGGGGCCCGTCATGGTTGAACAGTCTCCCGGCAAATGGCTGGCAGACGCGCTGGAAAGGGCGCGGAAAGCCGGCGTGTCCCGATATGATTCGGCCCACAGGACAGTCCCTCAGGGAGAGCCGGTCATGGGACAGGGTGAGGGCGCGGCAAAGCCCGTGCTGCTGGTGGTTGACGATGAGCCCGAGTTGCGGGCGCTTCTGGCCGAGTACTTCGGCCGGCACGGGTTCGACGTGAAAATGGCGGAAGACGCTGCGCGTGCCCGCGAGACCGTGGCCACCACCGTGCCGCAGGCGGTGCTGCTCGACATCAACATGCCAGGCGAGAACGGCCTGTCGCTCGCACGGTGGTTGCGGGAAACCCATCCTTTCGTGGGATTGCTGATGCTGACCACGGCAGGCGAATCGGTGGACCGCATCGTGGGCCTGGAGATGGGGGCCGATGACTACGTGCCCAAACCCTTCGAAATGCGCGAGCTGCTCGCGCGCACGCGCGCGGTGCTGCGTCGCCTCCAACAGGAGCCGCCGCCGCCGCCCGCTCGCGCGGCTGCACCTCACCGCGTGGCCTTCGGCCGGTGTGCGCTCGATCTCGAGCAGCGCCGTCTCACCGCGCCCGATGGCTCCGAGGTGGAGATCAGCGCGGCCGAATTCGACCTTCTTGCGCTGTTCGCCCGCCATCCCAACCGCCCTCTGAGCCGCGACCAGATCATGGAGCAGGCGCACAACCGGGGGTGGGACGTCTTCGACCGATCGATCGATCTCCGCATCATGCGCCTGCGCCGCAAGATCGAAACGAATCCCGACAAGCCGGAGATTCTGAAGACCGTTCGCAACGTCGGGTACGTCTACGTGCCGCCGGTCGCATCGTGAGCGACGCGTGCGACGAACATCCCAGGCGCGGTCCACAGCCACCGGCCGTGGACCATTCGCCTTCGCGGCCGTCGCTCGATCCGGCCCTGATGGGTGCATTGCTGGAGAACATGTCGGCGCGGGTCTCGGTGATCGGCCGTGACCATCGTGTCGCATATGCCAACCGCGAGGCGATTGCCTTCTACGGGAGGCCTTCCGAGCAGGTGATCGGCCGTCACCTGGCCGACGTCGCCGGCCCTGCCGCTTACGCCGGATACGCGCCATTGGCCGAGCGCTTGTTCGCCGGCGAGACGCTCAGCTGGCAGGGGTGGATCGATCATCCGGCACAGGGCCGGGTGTATGTCCATGAAACCATGGCGCCGTTCGCGCCCAGCGGGGGCGCTGCAGAGTACGTGGCGGTCTACGGGCGCGATCACACGACGTTGAAGTTGCGCGAGGAAGAACTGGTCGTGCAGGTGCGCCAGCTCCATGCCAGCGAGGCATTGAAATCGGCCATCGTGGACCATGCGCTGGCCGCCCTCGTGTCCACCGACGCGGACGGCCGCATCGTCGGGTTCAACCCCTCAGCCGAAGCCATGTTCGGCCGCACGCGGGCGGCGGTGCTCGGGCAGCCGGTGGGCCGCTTGCTGATTCCCGAGCGGTTTCGCACCGCCCACGAGCAGGGGTTGCGCCGCCTGGCGGCGGGCAACATCCCGCAGGCGCTTGGCAACAGGATGGAGCTGCACGCGCTGCGCGCCGACGGGAGTGAGTTTCCGATCGAGATGGTGCTGTGGCGCACGGACGCAGGAGGGGCCGTGTTCTACACGGCGTCCATGGTGGACACCACTGAGAGGCACCTGACCGCTCAGCAGGTCGGCCGGCAGCGCGAGGCGCTGCGCCAGAGTGAGAAGTTGTCCGCGATGGGAAGCCTGCTCGCCGGGGTGGCGCACGAGCTCAACAACCCCTTGGCCATCGTCATGGGGCGAGCGAGCCTGCTCGAGGAAAAATGCGACGACGCCGACCTGCGGGCCGATGTGCTGCGCATCCGCGAGGCCGCGGAGCGCTGTGGGCGCATCGTGCGCACGTTCCTGAACATGGCTCGAAACCGCCCCGCGCAGCGGGTGCCGGTGGACATGAATGAACTGGTGCGCGCGGCAGCCGACATGCTGCTCTACAGCTTCCGCACGCATGGCATCGAGCTCGATCTCGCCCTGACGCCCGCCCTGCCATCCATCAATGCCGATGGCGACCAGGTAGGTCAGGTGGTGCTCAACCTGCTCGTCAACGCCCAGCAGGCGGTCTCGAACATCCCTGGCCCTCATGCGGTCCGGGTGACGACGGGGGTGGAACATCGAAGGCAAGGGCGCGAACCCCGCGTGTGGCTGAGGGTGGTCGACACCGGGTCCGGCGTGCCAGCGGAGCTGCACTCCCGGATCTTCGAACCGTTTTTCACCACCAAGGGCGAAGGCATGGGCACGGGGCTCGGCCTTGCGGTGTCCAGGGCCGTGGTGCTGGAGCATGGTGGTGACCTCACGCTGGAACAGCCGGGGCCTGTCCGGGGCGCGAGCTTCCGGATGAGCCTGCCCATCAGCGGCATGGCCATCGACGAGGCGGGCGCACCAGCGGTCGAGGCTCCCGAGGAAGCCCCGCTTCTGTCGCGGGTGCTGGTGGTGGATGACGAGCCTGAACTGGCGAGCCTGATGCGCGATCTGCTGGAACAGGCGGGCTACGAAGTGGCCACGGCGGAGTCCGGCGCGCTCGCGTTGGCGCTGCTGGATGCAGCCCGATTCGATGCCATCGTGTCGGACCTCAGGATGCCCGACATGGACGGGGCGAGCCTGTGGCGGGCGGTGGTGGATCGTCATCCGGTGCTTGCCCAGCGGATGCTCTTCGTCACTGGCGACACGCTGTCGCCCGACGCCAGGGACTTTCTGCGCACTGCGCGCTGCAGCGCCCTCGACAAGCCGTTTTCGAAGGCTGGTCTGCTGGCGGGCGTGAAGGCGCTGTTGGCCTGATTACTGCACGAACCCGATCGGCGTCCGCTTGAGACCCGTCTCCGGCAGGTCCGGTGGCAGCACGTGGTCACGGCCGGCGAGCTTCGCATTGCCAAAGGCGGTCATCCATGCCCGCCGCATGTCCCGCGGCGCCATTTCGCTCATGCGGTCGAGCACGTCTGCGGCTGGTTCTGCCTCGAAGCGGCTGCCCCACCCGTGATCGGCCCGGATGCTGCGGTAGAGCTTTGCGGCAATGTGGCGCGCCTGATCGCGATCCGGTGCCAGCACCTCATACACATTCATGCGGTTCAGAATGGGTTCCGGGATGGCGCGGGCATCGTTCGCCGTGGCCACCCAGATGACCTGGCTGGCATCGATGGGCACTTCCGCGAACTCATCGATGAAGTTGCCCGCGGTGTCGTGCTCCAGCAGGCTGTAGAGCGCACCCAGCGGATCGTAGGCATGCTCGCCGCCCGCCTTGTCAATTTCGTCGACCACCATCACGGGGTTGGCGTACTGACCTTCGACCAGCGTCTCGAACACCTTGCCCGCGCGTGCGCCTTTCCACTGGCTGGACGCTCCGGAGAGCACCCAGCCGGCGGTCATCGAACTCATCGAGATGAAGCCCATGCCGGTGCCGAGCAACTGCGACAGTGCGCGGGCGAAGTGCGTCTTGCCGATGCCTGGAGCCCCGAGCAGCAGCAGGGGGGTGATCTCGAGCGCATCGCGGCTGTCTTCGCACAGCGCGAGCTGGCGCTTCACGTCATCGAGCACCTCGGTGAAATTGGGCAGGTCATCGTACAGATGGTCCATGGCTGGCAGCCCGGCGGGCTTGACCTGGAAACGGTCGGGACCCTTTTCGATCATGCGCTCATAGGTGGAGCGCAAGCTTTCGTGCTCCTTGTCGGGGAGCCGATCGAGTTTGCGACCCACATCGTCAACACGATAGACGCTGCGCATCCGCGCGATGGGAATGCTGCCACGGGACGACACAGGAACCAGATCGCTGGACGTGCTCATGCTGACCTCCTGAACCAACCAATGAGTCCATTCAACCACGACCCGCACCCGATGCCGTCGTGAAAAACCCACTCAAAACCTGCCAGTTGCAGAGCATGGACCGTGCCCACAAGCCATTGGTTCCAAGACGGAGGCAAGCGAGCAACAGCCAGGCAAGCGAAGCAAAGCCGCCCCTCAAGCCACACGCGAGCCCGGCTCTGCCGGGCGACCCGTGGCGCCCCCACGGGGGGCAGGAGCGAAGCGACGTGGGGGCCTACTTCACCCAGGTATTGAGCTGAATGATCGGCAAGAGCACCGCCAGCACAATTACCATCACCACACCGCCCATGACCACCATCAGCAGCGGTTCCAGGATCGTGGCCATCTGCATCGAGCGCCTTTGCACTTCCTGTCCGAGCTGGCCAGCGGCGCGGTCGAGCATCTCGGGCAGTTTGCCCGTTTGTTCCCCGAGCCGCGCGAACATGGCCAGCAGCCCTGGGAAGCGTTTCTTGCCGGCGAGCGCCGATGCAAGCGGCGCACCCTCACGCACCTGCACCAGCGCATCGAGTGCGTCGGCACGCATGGCGCGGTTCGACAAGGTTTCGGCAGCGGCCTGCAGCGCCTTGAGAATGGGCACCCCTGCGCCTGCAAGCATGGCCAGCGTGCCGGCAAACCGGGCCGCGTTGTAGCCGCGGGCGAGGCGGCCGAACAGCGGCGTGTTCAGCAGCATGGCATCGAACTGGATGCGAAATGTCTCGTTGCGCAGTGACAGCTTGAGCAGCGTCCCCGCGCCTGCGAGCGCAAGCGCCAGCAGCCAGCCGTACTGGCGCAGGAAGGCGCTCAGCGCCAGCATGGCGGAGGTCAGGAACGGCAGCGCACGCTTGGAATTGGCGAACACCGAAGCCACCTGCGGCACCACGTACGTCACCAGGAAGATCACGATCACGACTGCGATGACCGACACGATGGCCGGATATAGCGTCGCGCCCATGAGCTTGCCCCGCAGGGCCTGGCGTTCCTCGAGGTCGTCGGCCATGCGCTCGAGCACGCGCCCGAGTGCACCGCTTTGCTCCCCGGCCGCCACCACCGCCCGGTACACATCGTCGAACTCCCGAGGGGCGCTGGAGAGCGCCCGCGCGAACGGGGACCCCGAGTTCACCTCGCTGCGCAAGTGCGCAACCAATTCGCGCTGGCGAGGATCTTCCGCCTCTTCGCTGAGCAGCGTCAGCGCGCGTTCCAGTGGGAGGCCGGAGCCCACCAGGCCCGCGAGCTGGCGTGTCCACACGGCTAGGTTGGCCGAGGTGAAGACCCTGCGCCGCATCGACAGGCCACCCGCCTCCTGCGTGCCGGCCGTGACCACTTGCTGTACATCCAGCGGTACGAGCGACTGGGAACGCAGTTGCGCCCGCGCAGCCTTGACGTTGTCGGCCTCCAAAAGGCCGGTGGTGGACTTGCCGGCGCCATCGAGCGCCTCGAACTTGTACGCGGGCATGGGCGGCGAACCTTACTCTCGGGTAACCCGCAAGACCTCTTCCGGGGAGGTGACACCTTCGGAAACGAGGCGGTCACCGTCTTCGCGCATGGAGTGCATGCCTCCGAGGCGGGCCGTGGCGATCAGTTCGGATTCGGGGGCGCGGTTGTGGATGAGCGCGCGCACGCGGTCGTCGGCCACCATCAGTTCATACACGCCGGTGCGGCCCTTGTAGCCGCTGTTGCCGCATTCGCTGCAACCGACCGGGTGCCATTGGCCTTTGCCGTCCTCCACCTTGCAGTGCGGGCACAGCTTTCGCACCAGGCGCTGCGCGAGCACGCCGAGCAAGCTCGAGCTCAGCAGGAACGGTTCGATGCCCATGTCCGTCAGCCGGGTGACGGCGCTCGGTGCGTCGTTCGTGTGCAGCGTGGCGAGCACCAAGTGGCCCGTCAGAGACGCCTGCACGGCAATCTGCGCAGTTTCGAAGTCGCGGATTTCACCGATCATGATGACGTCCGGGTCCTGGCGAAGGATGGCGCGCAGCGCCTTCGCGAACGTCAGGTCGATCTTCGAATTGACCTGGGTCTGGCCGATGCCGGCGAGCTCGTATTCGACCGGGTCTTCGACCGTCAGCACGTTGGTCGTGGTGGTGTCGATGCCCGCCAGCGATGCGTAAAGCGTGGTCGTCTTGCCCGAACCGGTGGGGCCGGTGACGAGCACGATGCCATGGGGTTGCTGGATCAGCTTGTCGAAGCGCGACAACGTCGCCCCGCCCATGCCGAGGCCTTCGAGCGTGAACTTCGTTTCGCCCTTGTCGAGCAACCGGAGCACGGCGCGCTCGCCATGCGCCGATGCGAGCGTGGACACCCGAACGTCCACCGCACGGCCACCGATGCGAAGCGAGATGCGGCCGTCCTGTGGCAAGCGCTTCTCCGAGATGTCCAGCTCGGCCATGATCTTCAGGCGAGAGATCAGCGCGGCGTGCAAGGCCTTGTTGGGCTGCACCACCTCACGCAGCGTGCCGTCCACCCGGAATCGCACGGAGCTCGAGCGCTCATACGGTTCGATGTGGATGTCGCTCGCGCCGTCCTTCGCGGCCTGCGTGAGCAGCGCATTGAGCATGCGGATGATCGGCGCGTCGTTGGCGGCTTCGAGCAGGTCCTCCACCGCCGGCAGGTCTTGCATCATGCGGCTCAGGTCCACCCGGCTTTCCACCTCGCCGATCACCGTGGCGGCGCTCGATTCGCCGCCCGCGTAGGCCGCCGCGATGCGGCTGGCCAGCGTGGAGGCCGATTCATGCTCCAGGGTGTCGACGGCGTACAGCCGCATCACTTCGCCAAGGGCCGACAGCGACACGTTCTCAGGCGCCCACAGCATCAGGCGCTCGCCGTCGTCCTCGAGCAGCAGGGTGTGCGCTTTGGCGTAGGCGTAGGGCAGGGGATGGCGGGCACCCATGGCGTGACCTCAGTTGGACGGCGCCGATGCCGGTTCGGCAGGGCGCGTGGGTGGTGTGGAGGGGTCGCGCGGGACCAGCGGCGCGGTCTCGGAGAGCGGCCGGGGAATCACAGGCGCCGGTTGGCCCGGTGTAGGGGCCACTACGGGCGGCAGAATCGGTGATTCCTGCTTGAGCGGGCCAGTGCGCTGCTGGATGGCGCGGATGGCGTCGTAGCGGTCGAGGCTGAGGTCTGTGGCGGCTTGCTGGTCGCGCATCACCACCGGTCGCAGGAAGACCATCAGGTTGCTCTTGACGCGGGTTCGGTTGTCGGCGCGGAACAGTGCGCCGAGGTACGGGATGTCGCCCAGCAGCGGTATTTTGCTGATGCTGCCGCTGTACTCATCCTTCAATAGGCCGCCGAGCACCATGATTTGGCCATCATCGACCACCACGGTCGTTTCGATGGCGCTCTTGTCGGTGGTGGGGCCATTGTTGCTATTGAGGCCGGCCACGACGTTCGAGTTCTCCTGGTAAATGGTCATCCGCACCGTGCCGTTCTCGCCGATCTGCGGCTTCACGCGGAGCGTCAAACCCACGTCTTTGCGTTCGATCGTCGTGAACGGGTTGGTGGCGGAGCCACCGCCTCCGGTGTTGGTGAACGCACCGGTGGGAATCGGAACGTTTTGGCCGATTACGATCTTGGCTTCTTCGTTGTCGAGCGAGACGAGGTTCGGGGTGGACAGCACGTTGCCATCCGCATTGGTTTCGAGGAATCGGGCAAGCGCGCCCAGTGTGTAAAAGTCGCCGATTCGACGCAGGAACCCAATGTTGAAGCCGCCCGGAACGCTGCTGGCGTTGGAGCCAGTAAGCGCGTTCTTGACCCCGTCGCGTCCACCCGCCGTGGCGACGGAGGCGGAGATGATATTGCTGGCGCCACTGCCGAAATTGGTGCCTGCACCGTAGATGTACTTGTCGCCCTTATCGCCGGAGATGGCCTGCCATTGCACACCGACGTCGAGAATCTTGTTGGCGTCCACCTTGACGATCATCGACTCGATGTAGACCTGTGCCCGGCGCGCGTCCAGCTGATCGATAACTGCCCGCAGCTGGCGGTACAGTGGTTCCGGCGCGGTGATGATGAGCGAGTTGGTGGCCGGGTCAGCCTGGATGAAGCCACCCGTGGACGGCTGGGCCGTCGCTGCCACAGGAGTGGTGGATTGCTGTGATGGGCCGGTGCCACCAGCGCCGCCCCCCATGCTGCCGCCTTGGGCCATGATGGGGCTCGTTCCCCCAGGAGACGCTCCGCCACCTCCTCCACCAGCGCCGCCACCGGCAGGGCCACCGATCGCATTGGCGGCGTGCGCAGCGCGCAGCACGGTGGCCAGGCGTGTGGCGTCCGCATTCTTCAGGTAGACAACGTAGATGTTGCCCATCGCGGAGGCGTTGTCCGACGGCCGGTCGAGCTTGTCAACAAGCATGCGGATCGAATTCATGCGTGCCGCATTCGGCGCCCGCACGATCAGCGAGTTGCTCCGCGAGTCGACCAGGATGGCCGGTGCCGTCGTGCTGCCCGGCACGCCGCCCCCTCCTGGAGGCTGGCCGCCCGGCTGTCCGGTGACGGTGACCACCGCGTCGCTCAGCCGCTGGATCGTGGGCGCGAGGTCGGCGGCCACCACGTGCTTGAGGGTGATGATCTCCACTTCGCCGGCGCTCGCCGTGTCCATCGCCGAGATGATCTTGGCGATGCGGGCGAGGTTGTCCGCATAGTCGGTGATGATCAGCGTGTTGTTGCCGGGGTTCGAGTTGATCGTGTTGTTGGGGCTGATCAGCGGACGCAGCACCGGCACGAGGTTGTTCGCGTTCTCGTGGTTGATCTTGAAGATCTGCGTGATGATCTGGTCGCCGCGACGCGACACCTGGCCCACCGACACGGTGTCTGACTGCAGCTTGGCATCGGCTTCCGGCACCACCTTGTACAACCCGCCGGACTCCACCACGGTGAAACCCTGGCCGCGCAATGCAGCGAGGAAATTCAAATAGGCCTCCCGCGTGGTGAGAGGCTCCTCGCTGTACAGCGTGATCTGCCCTTTCACCCGGGGATCGACAACGAACTGCTGCTTGAGCATGGCCCCGATGGCCCGCGCCACGCCCTCGATCTCGGCGTTGACGAAGTTCAATGTCACCTGTTGTTCAGCGGCCTTGCTTCGCTTCGAAGGCGCCTGGGCGAAGGCTGCCGGAGCCGGTGCGATGCTGGTGAACAACATCGCGGCAGCCATGGCGGTGGCCAGCGGGCGCCGGGGCATGGACAGGAAAGGGCGCTTGTTCATCTTGCTTATCCGATCGAAATGACGGACCGTGCGCCATTGCGCCGTCCGATGATATTGAGCAGGTTGGACAGGGCAGCGGCTTCTGCTTCGGCTGCGGTGGCTTCACCCCGGAACCGCAACCCGTTGGCCGTCCAGGTGCCCGAGCCTGAGAGCTTCAGGGCACCATCCACAGTGACCAGATTCACCTGGGGAGGTTCACCGGACTGGCTTGCATGGCCGTTGATGCTGAGGCGGTACGAACCCAAGGTGTTCAGCGTGGAGAGCCGCGACGAGGCCTGCATCACCTCGATGTCGATGTTGCCGTCGAGCAGCACGCGCCCCTGTACCCACTGCACCGTGACGCCGGGCGACAGCATGCGAATGGTGCCGCCGAGTTGCAGCGTGTTCCAGGGCGTGCCCAGCCCGCCGAGCAGTGCACTGGGCCACTGGCCCACCCAGCCGGGCGGTGGCACGAGCGTGGCGGAGAAGCGCCCGAGGCCTGGCTTCAATTTGAACGTGACGGTGTCGTTCAAACAGCAGTCGTGCCTCACCTTCAACGCCGGCGACGTGCCGGACAGGCCGAGGGACCATTCCAGCCGGCCGGGCAAAGCCGTGGCATCGCGGCTACCGGCGCCGCCGGTCAGTACAAGCACCGCGCTGCCCGACCAGACGGTGCCGCGCGCATCCGTCAGCAGCACGCGCTGACCGGAGCCCGAACCCACCGCCCGGGCCACCCATTCCGCAGGCGCAAAGGCGACGAGCGCGATCAACACGCCGAGCACGATGCCGGCGATGGCCCAGCGCGTGGCTGCGCTGCGCGAGCGCTCCCATGCAGCTTCCGCAAAAGTGGAATCGCCCCAACCGGTGGGTGCGATGCTGTTGCTGAAACGTTTGCTGCGCCACCGGCCCATCATCAGTTTGCGGGCCATCAGCTGGCTCCTCCCAACGTGAGGACCAGCGTGCCGGCATAGCCTTCGGCACCGCGGGTGAGCTGGGATTCGACCGGCCGCACGCGGGCACCGCTGCGCGCTTCACCCAACCAGCGCCGCAGCTGTTCGCCGGTCACACCGGTGAGCGTGAGCGTGGCGCGATCGCCCAGGATGGTCAGGCGGGCTTTTTCAGAGCCGAGGCGGTCGGTGGCTGCTTTCAAGGCTTCTTGCTGTTGCACAGGGCTGACGGGGGAGACGGCGCGCAGTTCACGCGCTTCAACGGCCATGCGCTGCATGGCTTGCAATTGGGCATCCAGCGCGTCGATCTGGGCAGGTGCTTCGCGCAGCGTGCGCCACGCAGGTTGCACCGCCGCGGCCCAGAAGATCCCGAGGCCGATCAACGCGGCCGCCACGGTGGCGCCGAGACGCTCGCGCTCGCCCAGGGCACGCCAGCGTTCGACGGCTTGTTTGCTGAGAAGGGCCAGTGCCGGAGGCAGCTGGACACTGCGTTTGTCGCTCATGACTTGGGCTCGGATGGCGCACGTCTCAGGGTCAGCGTGCCATTGGTGGACTCGACTTGCCAGCCGCTGGGCCGCAACTGGTTGACGAACTGGTTGATCTGCTCCGGACTCCAGCCAGTGGCCGCAAGCGTGAGCCGGCCCGCTTCGAAGCGGAGGTTGTCGACGGGCGGCCGGTCGGCCGGCCAGGCAGACGCCGCGGCGAGCAACAACGGTTCCAGATCCGCATCGCCGGGCTTCCCGGCTGCGGCGCGCAGCGCGTCGGTTTCCCGACGCATCTGCAAAGGCGCATCGAGCACGCCTTGCACCTGCGGATGGGCCGTGCGCAGCACCTGCACCATGGCCTCGCGCTTGTTCTTGATCGTGCTGCGCTGCGACGCCGCCCAGAGATTGAGCCCGAGCACTTGCACTGCGACGAGCCCGACGAGGCCGTACCGCAACGGCCGCCAGTCGGGCCGCAGGAACTGGCGCCACATGTCGCGCAGTGCCCGGGATCCCCGGTTCTTGCGCGCCAGCGTGAATTGCCGGAGGTTCCACAAGGACCTCGCAGACAGCAACAGGCGTTGCGCCGCCGTCATCACGACCACGGGCATGCCGACCCACTGTTCGGCGGCGGCCGCGGCGGCCGGCGTGGCACTGAACCGGGCGTTGTCCGGGAGCGGCGTGGGCAGCAGCGCACGCGCCAGGCTGCCTTTGAGGTTCATGAGCACCACCCCCTCGGGATGGGCCCAGCTGAGTGACAGGCGCTGGGCTGCCACGGCATCCCCGCCAATCGCTTCCCCCTCCGGTTCGGAAAAGTGACCGGTCGGCGGATCATCAGGCCAGGAGGCCGGCACGACCCGATCGACGAACACCTGTGATTTCTCCAGGTGAGCGAGTTCGGCGGCCAGCCAGGCGCGGTCGGTGGCGGCCACCCAGGTGGGTTGACCGACACTGGCCATGGGCGCCACGGCAAGGTGCACCGACTCGGGTTCTTCCAGCAGTGCTTCTTCAAGCACACCCACCAGTGCCATCTGAAGGCGTGCGGCCGGTGCCTTCGGCAACGTGATGCGGTGCCAGCTCACGTCCGCGTCGGCCAGCACGGCCACTACGGTGGCCGCCTTGGGCAGCAGCGACGCTTCGCAATGCCCCTGGTCGCTCAGCAACAGGCCATCAGGGCTCAGCGCGTAGCTGTACTCGGTGGCGTTGCGGGCCTCCGTGTCGGCCGCACCGGTGCTGTGGCCTTGCAGGCGCTGCCGGGGCGGTATCTGAACGACAAGTGTGCTCATGAGGAGTGAAGCGAATTTGTGGCATTGTAGGCACCGAATGCCGCGGATTCTTCGAAAATCAAAGGCTTACGAAGGATTTCTGCAGTGTTCTTGCAAGATGTGGTTGTCAACCGGGCTCCGTTGAATTGACCCATTCGCGTGAGAGAGATTTGACGTCCCGTGGGTTCGGACTTCCGCGCTGCACAAGCGAACGTTGTTCCAACACCTGGTTGTTCAGTCGCAGCTTGCCGCTGACGATGAAAAAGTTGCTGCTGACGCCCAGCATCGCCTCATCCAGCTTGTCGTTGCCGCGACGCAATTGGGTTGCAGCGTCAGGCTTCGTCTTGAAGTGAGTACGCTGCCTCATCTGCACCACACTCTCTGCCGTGGCCAGATCCACCGCGGCCACAGCGGCAAGTACCTCACGGGATGCCGTGTTGACGTTCACTTCAGTGGGAATCGGAAGTATGACCACATAAGGTTCCAGCCGCTTGATGGTCTTCTCGTCGATGCCGAACCAGGCCACCTGACTCAGGTTCTCAGGCCTCAATGGTGGGTTGGACGCGTTGGTATATGACGGTGCCGATTCGAGCATTCCCTTGGAAATTTGCTGAGCCACTGTCGCACTGACGTTGAGGTAGCTGCAGAGGCGCTCGAAGGCAAGTTTGTAATTTGGCGCGTATCGCGGCCCGCTGTCCCCCGCTTCGATCAAGTTGCTCAAATTGAAGCGCGATTGCGCGTCCGTGATCTGGCCAGACAGGAACGCTTCGGGGGCGTCGTCCGTGTTGTCCTTGTCAGCAGCCAGGAAGGTGGACAAACGCGCCTCGGCAAGCGGTACCGCCCACGGTTCGCCAAGGTTGTCGCTCCTGTCCTGGTTATTGGTTCGCGCGTCTTCCCTCAGGATGATGCGTGACCACGCCAGCGCGCCGGTGAGAATCCATGCAGACTGCTGCCGGCTGCGTTCAGCTGCCTCCACCTGCACCGCGCGCCATTGCTGCCAAATCATCGATACCGCCAGCGTTGAAATCACCGTGACGATGATGAGCGCCATCAGCAACGCAGCACCGCGTTGCTTTTGGGGCATGGGGGGCCTTGAAAGACGAGTCATTTCGTCCCCAGCGCAACGTCGCGGGTGATCGTGCCCGCCAATCCTTCATTGCCGCCGAAGGTGAGGACGATGCGGACGGCGTCCGGCAACCGAGGTGACTTCTGCGGTGTAGGCTTCGGAGTCGGAACTTGGCCCTGATGCGGACTCGATGTCGGTGGTTGCGGAGGGGCGGGCGGCGGCGCGTCATCGCTCGTCCCCGCACTCGATTGAGCGTTCGACCATGCGTTGGTACGGTAAAAGTAAGCCTGCCAGTCGCTCACATCGGTCAGCGTCTTCAGCTGCCCCGCTTCGTTGCCCATGAACTGCTTGCTGGACATCCAGACATCCTGCAGGCCGCGCACCGTGGTCACCGGCTGGCTGGCCCAGCGATACCACGCGCCGTTGCGCCGCGCCCAGACGACGAGCTGCAGCCCTCCCTCGGTGCGGCGCGTCATCGACATCCGGGAGCCATCGAATTCGAGCGCGGGGACGACATCGCCCGTGGTCTGCAGGGCGCCAAGGTCCTGCTCCCACTGGGCGAGCACGGTGCTGGCCCGAAGCACCAGATCCACACGCGCCTGCGTGTTGTTTCGGGCGCGCACGATGCCATCGACTCCCTGCCAGGACATCACGGCGACGATGGCCATGATCGACATGGCGATCAACACTTCGACAAGGGTGAACCCGCGGGCGGATGGAAGGGTGGTGCTCGACATCAGAACCTTCCCAGCACAGTGGACAACGTCAGCAGGGGTTGCCCTGCCTCGTTGAAGATCTGCGCGTCGGCGCGTCGGAACGACGGGTTCGGCGTGGGGCGCACGATCAGCTTGCCCGCGTAGTTCACGCCGAGCTGCTGGCAGGTGAAATCGGAGTCCCCCACAGACGGAAACGTGGGTGGTGTGGAGATGCGAAGGCTGGTCAGTTCGTTCTCGGCGCACCATTGCGCTGCCGTCACGTCCTGCAGGCGCTGTGCATTCTGCGTGAGAGACCCTGCGGCCTTGATGCCGGCACCGATGGCGATGGCGACAACGGTCAGGGCTACCAGCACCTCGACCAGCGTAAAGCCCTGTTGACGGCCGGTGGTCACGATGCTGCCTCCTCCTCGACGACCGCGAACGGCGCCAAGCCGTCGGTGGCGAGCGTGAGTCGCTGGTCGTTCAGGCGCAGCACGACGCGCTGGCGTCGAATGATCGGCTCGGGGCCCAACACCAACGCGGGCTGCCCCACGATCTCTGCGGACACGCCTTCGCCGAGCCAGTGGGTGGGCAAATCATTGCCCTGGGGCAGGCCCACGAAATGGAAGCCGGTGGTATCCGGCTTGGCGGGCCGGGGCTCCCAGCGAACCGCCATGCCGGTGGCGCGCGATTGGGCCCGGGCGGCTTCAAGCAACGAGACGAGGCGCGCAGCTTCGTTCTCGAGCTGGGTGCTCGAGGGATCGCGAATGGCGAACGTGGCCAGGCCGGATGCGACCGCAATCAGCGCAACGACCAGCAACAGCTCGATGAGCGTGAAGCCCCGGGAACGGGCGCCGGCCGTCAATTTATTGCCAGGAGCCGATTTCGGCGTCGTTGCCCTCGCCGCCGATCTGACCGTCGGCCCCGAAACTGTAGACATCGATCTCACCTTTCACGCCCGGGTTGGCGTACTGGTAGGGGTGGTCCCATGGATCGTTCGGAAGTTTGTCGAGGTAGGGTTTCCAGTTGGGGGGGATCGCGCCCGTGGTGGGCTTGACGACGAGCGCCTTCAGCCCCTGTTCGCTCGAAGGGTAGCGCTGATTGTCGAGCTTGTAGAGCTTGAGCGCCTGCATCAAATTGTTGACATCGGTGCGGGCCGCGGTCACTCGCGCGCCGGCCGCTCGATCGAGGACGTTAGGGACGATCAGCGCGCCGAGCACCCCGATGATCACGAGCACCACCATCAGTTCGATCAGCGTGAAGCCCCGTACTCGACGGGGGGCGAATCGCTTGGAAGGCAGGGAAGGGGAATTCATGGTCGTTGAATGTGTCTACGGGTTCAGACAATGAATGATAATTCTCCCATGCTTGCAAGACTGTCAGCTTTCGTAGTCTGGGCCTTTGTCGCCGGAGCCATCGTGTTCTGGGGGCTGCGCCTGTTCGTGACGCCCACATCGGCGCCAGCCCATGCTGTTGCCGTGGTCGACGGCGTCGGCGGCGGCGGCGATTTGTCGCGGCTTTTCGGTGCCGAGGCCGTGCCCGAGGTCGAGGCCCCCCCGCCCGAGAGCACGCGGTTCAAACTCGTGGGCGTTCTCGCCGAGCGCCAGGCAGACGGCCGGTTCGGCGTGGCTCTGATATCGATCGATGGCAAGCCGGCGCGGCCGTATCGCGTTGGCGCCTCTGTCGAGGACAACCTCAAATTGAAGGCCGTTAGTGCGAATTCCGCATCCTTCGGTTCCACGCAGGGCACCACGGCGTTCACGCTCGAAGTGCCCCGCCTGCCCGAGCCGGCCACCAGCACCTTGAACCCGGTGGATTCATCCCAGCTGCAAGTGATTCCGCCGCCGGCCGTTCAAGCGCCTGAAGTTCCCCAGCCGCCGCAGCCAACCCCACCGCAAACGGTGCCGCCCCCGCCTGAAGCCGCTCCGGTTGAAGGCCCGACGAGTCCCCCTGCGGCCTCAGGGCCACCCCCCAACAGCAGAATGTTCCGCGGCGGCCCCGGTTCCTACCAGCGTTGACGGGCGCCCAGCCCGGCGCTCGACCCTCGAAGCATCAGCCTGCCCGACTGGGCGGCGCGACGCCGTTGCCGATGTCCCCGGGCAGCGACGGGCCTGGATCTTCACCCTCGGCCACTTCCGTCAACAAGGCGGCGGCGCTGCGCACAAGCGGGTAGGCGAGGGTGGCGCCCGTGCCGTCCGTGCTTTCCATGCCCAGCTCGAGCAGCGCCATCGCCTGGAACAACGACAGCGCCTGCCTCAAACCCGGATGGCTGTGGCTGCGGCAGAACACGCAGTAGTCGGTCACGGTGGGAGCGATGCGCGAGGCCACCATCAATGCAGCGCACGCCGGCATGCCGTCCACCATGATCAAGTGACGCTTGCTTGCGGCCACGAGCATGGCTCCCACCATCATCGCCATTTCGAAACCTCCGCACGCGGCCAGCACTTCGACCGGGTCGCTCAATTGGCCATGCCTGCCCTGAGCGGTCTGCATCACCATCATCAGTAGCGAGTGAGCATCGGCTGGCAGGCCCGGACCGGGATCGACGAGTGAGCCGATCGGCTCGCCGGACAGGCATGACATCACGAGGGCGGCACTCTCGTGAGAACCGATGCCGATGCCAGCGCAGGCCATGACATTGCCGGGCAGCGCATCTGCGATCTCCATGCCAGCACGAATGGCGGCGTGTGCCTGTTCGAGAGACATGGCCGATGCGACCCGCACGTTCCGGGTGCCGTGGGCGATCTTGCGGGCCATCAGGCCAGGATGGGGTGCGACGGATTCAGCCACGCCGCAGTCGACGACGTTGAGTGCCATGCCCTGGATGCGCGCGAACACCGAAACAGCCAGCTGAGACGTCAACAGGTTTTGTACCAGCCATGCCGTGGAGGCTTGGCTGGCCCCGCTGGCGCACACGCCATCGACAGCCAACCCGTGGTCGGCTGCGAACACCGCAAGTTGCGGCTCAACGAATCGCGGCTTCAACGTGTTCTGAATGAGCCCGATGCGAACAGCGAGCGGCTCCAGTTCTCCGAGCTTGCCCGTGGTCTCGCTGCGGCGCCTCAACTTGTCGTGCAAGGCCTGCTCGAGCAGCGAATTGGACGTGGGGCTGATCAACGAGCGGTGGGCAGACATGGGTGGCAGTGCGACAGGTCAGGTGGGCGCATGCAGGTCGCCAGCGATGCATTGTGAGGTGATGCAATGCTGGCCGAGTGCAGATCCCTTACCTGAGGAACAACCGATACACAGGATTGTCGGTTTCGTCGACCCAGGGGTAAGCCAGCGTCTTCAGGAATTCGGTGAATGCCTTCTTGTCACCGCGAGGCACCTGGATGCCCACCAACGTGCGGCCATAGTCCGCGCCTTGATTGCGGTAGTGGAACAGACTGATGTTCCAGTTGGGGTGCATGTTCGACAAGAATCGCATCAGGGCCCCTGGACGTTCCGGGAACACGAAGCGGTAGAGGCGTTCGTCACGTGCAAGTTCGCTGCGACCGCCGACCATGTGACGCACATGCTGGTGCGCCATCTCGTCGTCGGTGAGGTCGATGGCGTCAAAACCATGCCGGGTGAAGCCCCGTGCCAACTTGGCCGACTCGCTTCGGTCCCGGGTGGTCAGGCCCACGAACACATGCGCCTGCTGTTCGTCGGAGATGCGGTAGTTGAATTCGGTCACGCTCCGGTTGCCGATCAATTCGCACAGGCGGCGAAAGCTGCCGCGCTCCTCCGGAATCGTGATGGCGAACAGCGCCTCGCGCTCTTCGCCCACTTCGGCGCGTTCGGCAACGAACCGAAGGCGGTCGAAGTTCATGTTGGCGCCGCAGGTGATCGCAATGAAGGTCTTGCCCTTGAGCTTGTGCTGCTCCACATACTGCTTGATGGCTGCCACGCCAAGCGCTCCGGCTGGTTCGACGATGCTGCGGGTATCCTCGAACACATCCTTGATGGCGGCGCAGGCGGCGTCCGTGTCGACCCGGATGAATTCGTCGACAAGCGTGCGGGTCAACCGGAATGTTTCCTCGCCGACGAGCTTGACCGCAGTGCCATCGGAAAAAAGGCCCACGTCATTGAGCTGTACGCGCCTGCCGGTTTCCACGGAACGGGTCATCGCGTCGGAATCCGTGGTCTGTACCCCGATGACCTTGATGTCAGGGCGAACGGACTTGACGTAGGCAGCCACCCCGGAGATCAATCCACCTCCCCCGATGGCGACGAAGACGGCATCGATCGGGCCGGGATGCTGCCGCAGCATTTCCACGGCCACGGTGCCTTGGCCCGCAATCACCTCCGGGTCATCGAACGGGTGCACGAACGTGAGGCCGCGGGACCGTTCCAGTTCGAGGGCGTGCTGGTACGCGTCTGAATAACTTTCGCCGTGCAGCACCGCTTCGCCGCCGAATGCCTTGACTGCGTCCACCTTCAGTTGCGGCGTGGTCACCGGCATCACGATGACCGCCTTGCATCTGAGATGGCGTGCACCCAGCGCGACGCCTTGGGCATGGTTGCCGGCCGATGCGCAGATGACACCGCGCTTGAGTTGCTCCGGGCTGAGCTGGCGCATCTTGTTGTAGGCGCCCCGCAGTTTGAAGCTGAAGACGGGTTGGGTGTCCTCGCGCTTGAGCCACACATGGTTGCCGAGCCGTGCCGACAACTTGCCTGCGCGGGCAAGCGGCGTCTCACGGGCAACGTCGTAAACCTGGGCGGTCAGGATCTTCTGGAGGTAGTCGGGCAGGCCGAGAGACTTCGACGAACGGGAACGGGGGCGGGCGGGGCCGGCCATGAACGATCTCCTGTGGGCGCAGGTTGCGCCGGATCAAGGGTGACTCGAAAAAAAGCCCAAGGCATCACTGCCTTGGGCTGAATCCACCAATGGAGGAGGTGGAGGAGACAATCGGTTGGGTCGGGCGAATAAGCCATAACACCAGTGCTTGTCAGTGTAATACTTGACATGTTGCGCCGCAATAACCCATTCGAGGGTGCTGGCACATTCGCCATCATTGATCTTCACAGAGGATGCTATTTCATGGAATGCACAATCAACTGGCTGGCCGCAAGCGGCATGGGCTTTGTCGCTGAAACCGGCAGCGGGCACGTGCTCATGATGGATGGCGCGCCGGACGGCGGCGGGCGCAACCTCGCCCCTCGACCGATGGAGACAGTGCTCGCAGGCACTGGGGGCTGTACCGCCTATGACGTGGTGCTCATCCTCAAGCGCGGGCGGCACGATGTGCGCGGGTGCCAGGTCAAGGTCACGTCCGAGCGCGCTTCGACGGACCCCAAGGTTTTCACCAAGATCCACATGCACTTCACGGTCACGGGCAAAGATCTGCCCGAGACTGCCGTGGAACGGGCGATCCAGATGTCCCACGAAAAGTATTGTTCTGCCAGCATCATGCTGGGCAAGACGGCCGAGATCACCACCAGCTTCGATCTCGTGGCGGCCTGACGATCAAATGCGGTGAGCGGTGGTCGTCATGACCTTGGAAGCCGCGCGCATCATCCACTGCGCCAGCTTCGGCAGGGGCCTGCCGCCGGCCTTAGCCGCTTGGTCAGCGTGGCGGGCCTCATCTTCCTTCATCTGTTTGACGATCGCGCGTGACGCGTGATCGGCTACTGGCAATCGTTCCAGATGACTCGCCAGGTGCGCCTCCACCTGGCGCTCGGTTTCCACGACGAACCCGAGGCTCCATCGAGGACTCGTGCGTCCTGCGAGCCAACCGATGGCGAACGAGCCCGCATACCACAGGGGGTTGAGCAAGCTCGGGCGGTCCCCCAATTCACGGAGGCGATCCCGGGTCCATGCCAGGTGGTCAGTTTCCTCTCGGCCGGCCGCCTCGAACCGCATCCGGGTATCGGCATCGCGTGACGTCAGCGCCTGAGCGTTGTACAGCGCTTGCGCGCAGACCTCACCCACATGATTGACGCGCATCAATGCGCCTGCCAGACGCCGATCGGCATCGGACAGTTGGGGCGGCTCCGTCGATGCCGCGGGGGACGGGTGTGTTGCGATGGCGGCCCCGGACAAGGTGCGCAGCGCGTTGTCGGCCGCGGTGAGCCACGCGTCCAAGGCGGATGGCAAAGGACGGTCGAATCGGTCGGTGTTCATGGTCGAAGGATACCGGAGTCGCGTGCCCGGACGAATTTGTCCGTTTTTGTCTTTAACTGCGGCAAACATGCGGACAACGCGCGTAAACGGCCGTAAATATCCGTTGTCTTGAGGCAACAGCCCGTCGGTTTGGTGGCGCAGTCTGGTGCAATGGCGCACCTTACCCAAGACTCGCGCCAACTCTTGACGGCGTGCCAGGCGGAGGCTGGTTCCGGCCCTGTTCTCAAGACTCATGGAGATGATTTCAAATGAAAAAATCCTTGCCCGCACTGGTTCTTCTAGGCGCTTTCGCTGGCGCTGCCTCCGCCCAGTCGTCCGTGACGATCTTTGGCAAGCTGGATCAGGCTGTCGGCAAAGCCATCGGTCGTGACAACAAGGAAGTCGGGGACACGGCCGGCAGCCGGATTGCATTCCGCGGCTCAGAAGATCTGGGTGGCGGCATGGCCGCCATCTTCGCGTTTGAGCACCGGTTCTCGCCGGACACCGGCGGCCTGGGCACGGGAACCAATCCCAATTCCCTCGTTGGAACGCGATTCTGGGAGGGGTTCTCCTACGTCGGGATGCGCACTCCCTATGGCGTTCTGACCCTTGGGCGTCAGTACACCTCCTCTTTCCTGACCGTTCAAAACCAGGTCGACGTGTTCGCCGGTGAAACCATCGCGGCACTGAGAGACTTCGGCATGGGCAACAGCACGGTGTACGCAACGTCCGGCGTCGGAAAAATCCGCGTGCCCGATGCCGTCAAGTATGCGATCGCGTTCTCGGGCGTGACCTTGTCCGCCGACGTGGCTGAAGCCCCCGAGGGCAGCCCCGACCGACCCTACTCCCTGGCGGCCAACTACGAAGGTGGACCCGTGTGGTTCGGCGCCTCATTTGAGAATCCGGCCGGCGCGAACGATCGCCTGGCCAACCTGGGCGTGCGCTACAAGATCGGCTCCGTCACCGTGGTGGGCGGGCTCGGCAACGGCAGGAACAATGCCGACGCGAAGTTCAAGAGCTACCTGCTGGGAGCCAACGTTGCCGTCGGTGCGGGAGACATCAAGGTGGGATATGCCAATGTGAAGCTGGGCTCCGCCGCGGTCAACAAGCGCTTCGGCATCGGGTATCACCACAATTTGTCGAAGCGCACCAAACTGTTCGTTGACTATGCGCGCGACAGCAAAGGTTACTCAGGCAACCTGCCGGCGTCCATTCCTGCCAATTCAGAGCTGCGCACCGAGAAGAACGGCTACGACCTGGGCATTCAGCACAACTTTTGATCCGGCACATCGCTGCCTGAGTTCAGCTTGGGGCCCGCTTCTGGCGGCCCCACGTCAAATTTTGCAAGCGTGCGACGGTGGAGCTCAGTTCGCAGGCAGCAGTCGCTCACCTTCGAACAACTCGGCCGGATTCTCGCGTTCACGAACCAGCCAAGTACAGTCGCCCGACACAAGCACCTCAGCGGCGCGCCCGCGCGTGTTGTAGTTGCTCGCCATGCTCATGCCATAGGCGCCGGCGGACAGCACAGCAATGTGGTCCCCCGCATGCACGGCCAAATCACGATCGCGCCCCAGCCAATCGCCCGATTCGCACACCGGGCCCACGACGTCCATGCGGGTGGTTGCTTCGTCTCGGCGCTTGCAGGGGACGATGCCCATCCAGGCTTCATACATGGCTGGCCGCGCCAGATCGTTCATCGCTGCATCGACAATGCAGAAGTTCTTCTGCTCACCCGGTTTGAGGTAGAGCACTTCGCTCACGAGCACGCCTGCGTTGCCGACGAGCGATCGGCCCGGTTCGAACAGCACCTTGCGGTGGCCGTGGCCCCGCGCGTCGATGCGTTCCAGCAGCTTTCGAACGAGCACTTCGGCAGAAGGGGGCGTCTCGTCCGTGTAGGTGATGCCCAGTCCACCGCCGAGGTCCAGGTGGCCGATGCGAATGCCTTCGGCCTCAACCGCCTCCACCAGATCCAGGACTCGGTCCAGGGCATCAAGGTACGGGCTGACGTCAGTGATCTGGGAGCCGATGTGGCAATCGATGCCCGAAACCTTGAGGCCGGGAAGATCTGCCGCCCGCCGGTATGTCGCAATGGCCCGTTCGTGCGCAATGCCGAACTTGTTGCCTTTGAGGCCCGTGGAGATGTAGGGATGGGTGCCCGCATCGACGTCCGGATTCACGCGCAGGCTGACATGGGCCGTCCGGCCCGTCTGTGCGGCGATTTCGGAGAGCCGCTCCAGTTCGGCTTCGCTTTCGACGTTGAAGCACATGACACCCACCTCCAGCGCATGGGCCATCTCGGCGCGCGTCTTGCCGATGCCGGAGAAGACCACCTTTGCCGGGTCGCCCCCTGCGGCGATCACCCGGTGCAGTTCGCCGGAGGAGACAATGTCGAACCCACATCCCGCCTGTGCGAACACCTGCAGCACAGCAAGGTTCGAATTCGCCTTCACGGCGTAGCACAGCAGATGATCACGGCCGACGAGCGCGCGCTGGTATGCGGTGACCGCGTCGAGCATCGCCGACTTTGAATAGGCGTAGAGCGGTGTACCGAACTGCTCGGCCAGCTTGCCAACCGATTGGCCTTCGATGAACAGATCGGCGCCTTGATACGCCACATGGGGGAAACCGGGGAGATTCATTGGCAGTTCAGGGGGTCGAGGCTGACGCAGCGGTGGCTGAGGAGGGCGCAGTGGCGGGAGAGTCCGTAGGAGACAGTTGCGGCGGGGCGGGCGGCGACGTGACCGGGCGAGGAGCTGGTCGCTGAAGCGTCTTTCCTTCCGGCAAGGTCAATGGGCCCGGCTGTCCGCAGCCGACGGTCATGCTCAGCGTTACCGCCAGCAATGGACCCACTGCGAACGCCATGAAGAGTCGGCCCGGTACACTCGAAAACTGTTGCAACATGCCACGAATTCTACCGGCCCCATGACAGTCGACCTTGTTCCCACGCCGCTCACTGATCCCGAATTCCATGCGCTGGCAGGCGCCGTGCTGGCGTCCGTCGAAGCCACAGTCGACCAATGGTTGCAGGACGACGTGGTCGATATCGACAGCCACCGCACCGGTGGCCTCCTGGAATTGAAACTGCCGAATGGCAGCCACCTGATCCTCAATACCCAGCCGCCGCTTCACGAGCTGTGGCTCGCCGCCCGGTCAGGTGGATTTCATTACAAGTACGTGGGCGGGCGGTGGATCGATCGCAACGGGCAGGAACTTTTCGAGTCCCTGTCCGCCTGTGCAAGCGAGCAGGCCGGGATGGCCTTGCGATTCGAGCCGCCGCGCTGACTCTGAGGGCCTGGGCCGCAGGCCTCGCGGCTTCAATCAATTCTTGAACAGATCGAGAATGCCCTTCTTCTCTTCCTCGCTCGGCGCTGTCGGCAGCTTGTCGTCCAGGCCCAGGCTGCTGACGCCGCCACCGTGCGTGTACTCTTCGTAGTACCACTCACCGCCTTGGTTCACGAGGCCTGAGGGGGGTGAAGGCTCTTCCACGGGAACGCCCTTGAGCGTGGAGCTCATGTAGTCGATCCACACGGGTAGCGCCAAGCCGCCGCCCGTTTCCCTCGCGCCGAGCTTGCGTGGGGTGTCATAGCCGATCCACACCGCGGCGACGACGGTCGGTTGATAACCGACGAACCAAGCATCGAGGGAATCGTTCGTCGTGCCCGTCTTGCCGTAGATGTCGGGGCGTTTCAGCGTGCCCTGGGCGCGGGCGGCCGTGCCAGAGCGGGTCACCTCCTGCAGCAGGCTGCTCATCACGAACGCATTACGCGCATCGATTGCACGGGACGACGCATCCAGGGCTTGGGGGCGTGCTTCCGTCAGGACCTTGCCCTTCGAATCCGTCACCTTGCTGATCAAATAGGGGTTGAGCCGGTAGCCGCCGTTGGCAAAGACGCCGTAGGCAGAAGCCATCTGCAGCGGGGTGACCGAGCCGGCGCCCAGGGCCATGGTGAGGTAGGCCGGGTGCTTCTCGGGCTCGAATCCGAATCGGGTGATCCACTCCTGCGCATAGGCCGGTTGGATCGACTGGAGTATCCGGATCGAAATCATGTTCTTGGACTTCGCCAGCCCTCGCCGCATCGACATGGGGCCGTCGAACGTGCCGTCATAGTTCTTCGGCTCCCAGGGCTGGCTTCCGGTCGTGCCCGCGTTGAAGAATATCGGCGCGTCGTTGATCACCGTGGCCGGCGTGAAGCCCTTTTCAAGCGAGGCTGAGTAGATGAACGGCTTGAAGCTCGAGCCTGGTTGGCGCCAGGCCTGCGTCACGTGATTGAACTTGTTCTTGGCGTAATCGAAGCCGCCGACCATGGCCCGGATGGCGCCATTGCGCGGATCGACCGCCACAAACGCGCCTTCTACCTCAGGCAACTGGGTGATGGACCAATCTCCCTTGGCGCCCTTGACGAGCCGGATCACGGCGCCGACACGGATTCGCGTCTTGCCGTTGGTCTTGTCGGACAGGGCTGACATGACCGGCTTGAGACCCTCGCCAGTCACCGTGACGGATTCTCCGTTCTGCAACATGGCGACCACCTTGCGGGTGCTGACCTCCAAAGCGACGCCGGCCCGCAGTTCGTCGTTGTCGGGGTGGTCCACCAAGGCTTCGGCCACGCGCGCGTCGATGTCCTTCGAATTCGCGGGAAGGTCGATGTACGCCTCCGGGCCTCGATAGAGCTGCCGCCGTTCGTAATCGAGAATGCCTTTGCGAAGCGCGCGGTATGCCACGCTCTGTTCGCCCGATTCGATGGTCAGGTACACGTTGAGGCCGCGGCTGTAGGCCTCATCCCCATATTGGGTGAACAACATCTGGCGTGCCGCTTCTGCCACGAACTCGGCGTGCACCGGCACCTCAGTGGGCGTTCGGTACCGCAGCGGTTGGTTGCGGGCCTGGTCGTGCTGTTCCTGGGTGATGAACCCGTTCTCCAGCATCCGGTCAATGATGTACAGCTGGCGCTTGGTGGCGCGGCTTGGGTTGTTGATCGGGTTGTAGCTGGAGGGCGCCTTGGGCAGGCCGGCCAGCATGGCGGCCTCCGCCACGGTGATCGACTGGAGCGGTTTGCCAAAATAGATCTCACTGGCGGCCGCGAACCCGTATGCACGCTGCCCCAGGAAGATCTGGTTCATGTAGACCTCGAGGATCTGGTCCTTGGTCAGCTGGGTCTCGATCTTGAGGGCCAGCAGCACCTCATAGATCTTGCGGGTGAAGGTTTTTTCGGTTGACAGATAGAAATTGCGGGCCACCTGCATCGTGATCGTCGATGCGCCTTGGCTCCGGGCATCGCTCAGGTGCGCAAGGCTCGCGCGCAGCACGCCCTTGTAATCGACGCCGCTGTGTTCGTAAAACCGTGCGTCCTCGATGGCAAGCACGGCGTCCTTCATCACCTTGGGGACCTGATCGATCGGCGTGAAGTTGCGGCGCTCTTCGCCGAACTCCCCGAGGAGAACGCCGTCGGCCGAGTAGATGCGCATCGGGAGTTTGGGGCGGTAGTCCAGCAACCCGCTGATCTGCGGAAGGTGCGGGTAGGCCACCGCCAGCGCCACGCCGCCGAGCAAAAGCACGGCAAAGACCATCGCCGCTACCAAAGTGGCTGCCCAAACCCCTGCCTTTCCGACCCAGCGTAGCCAGCGAGGCGCCCGAGAATGTGCCTGGCGGGAGGGAGACGTTGTTTTGTTCTCGGTCGCGCGGGTGGAATCGCTCATGAAGCTCCAACGAAATTCGGCGTGATTATAAGAACGGGCTCCGGCGTGCGAGGCGCAAAGTGTGAACTGCTTAACGCCTTGTGATCGAAGCGTGTTCGGGACAACCCGGATTCTCGGCTAGGCTCGCGCCAAAGTGACATTTTCTGACCGGTTCGGTCGTGTGAGATTCGCAACGGAGAAGGGAGGCGAGAAATGGAAATTTCTTTGTTGCACAAAGGGTTTACTGCTAGCATTGAAGTAACTTCTTAACAATCCAGCGCTGTTTTTTTGCGCACTGGGAGATGGCCTCGTGAGCTTCCTAGACATGTTGTTAGGCCGCAAGCACCCGGCCATGATCGGGTTGGACATCAGCTCTTCGAGCGTCAAGTTGGTAGAGCTCGGCCTGACGGCATCTGGCGACTATGTGCTGGAGCGCTTCGCCGCCGAGAGCTTCGAAAAGGGCTGGATCACCGACGGGCAGATCGAGAAGTTCGACGAAGTCGCCGAAGCAGTGCGCCGTGTGGTCGCCAAGAGTGGTACCAAGGCCAAGCAAGTTGTCCTTGCCATGCCTCAATCGGCCGTGATCACGAAGAAGATCATGCTTCCGGCCGGACTGCGCGAAGAAGAACTGGAGCTTCAAGTCGAATCGGAAGCCAACCAGTACATCCCCTTCTCACTGGACGAAGTCAGCCTCGATTTTTCCGTGATCGGTCCCAGCCCCACCTCCGTCGGCGATGTGGAAGTCTTGATCGCTGCGTCCCGCAAAGATCGCGTTCAGGACCGTCAGGGTCTGGCCGAGGCTGCCGGCTTGAAACCGGTCGTGCTCGACATCGAGTCGCATGCGTCGCGTCTCGCCATGAGCCGGCTTATCGAGGCGCTTCCCAATGAGGGCAAGGACGCACTCGTCGCCCTGTTCGAAATCGGTGCCGATACGACGAGCCTGAAAGTCCTCCGCGATGACGAAATGCTTTACGACCGCGATCAGGCTTTCGGCGGAGCCCAATTGACTCAGCTCATCTCGAGGCAGTACGGGTTCTCCTTCGAAGAGGCCGAGCAGAAGAAGTTGTCGGCCGAACTTCCGGAGGACTACGAGTCGTCCATCCTGGCGCCCTTCGTAGACAGCCTTTCGCAGGAAATCGGTCGGGCCCTGCAGTACTTCTTCACCAGCACGCCGCATCACAAGGTGCACTACGTGATGCTTGCCGGCGGTACCGCCACGCTGCCGGGCTTGAAAGACCGGGTGACTGAACTCACCGGGTTCGCGTCCATGGTGGTTAACCCCTTCGAAAGCATGAAGCTCGGGTCCGCCGTGCGTGAAAGCAAACTGCGCCGGGAGGCTCCGTCCTACTTGACGGCGTGCGGCTTGGCGATGCGGAGGTTCCTGCAGTGATCCTGATCAACCTGCTCCCCCATCGGGAGGAAAAGCGCAAGCGGCGCAAGGCAGCCTTTTTCCTGGGCCTGGGGCTGGCCGCTGGCGCGGGTGTGGTGATCGCCGCGTTGTGGTATTTCGTGCTACAGCAACTGACGTCGAACCAGCAGGAGCGCAATCAGTTCCTGACGGACGAAATCCACAAACTGGAAGTGCAGATCAAGGACATCGCCACACTGCGCGCCGAAATCGATCGTCTGAAAGCCCGGCAAAAGGCGGTCGAAGACCTGCAGACGGATCGCAATATCCCGGTTCATGTGCTCAATGAACTGGTCAAGCACACGCCAGAGGGCGTGTACTACACCGCCATCAAGCAAGACAGCCAGGTCCTCACTCTGACGGGCATTGCCCAGACCAACGAACGCGTTTCCGAGTTGCTGCGCAACACGGGCAACCACAGCGAGTGGCTGACCCGCCCGGAGCTCGTTGAAATCAAGGCGGCCACTCCGCAGGCTTCGGCCCGCGATCCGCGACGCCTGTTCGACTTCTCCATGCGCGTGAGCATCAAGCGCCCGCAGGTCGAAGGCCCCGCCGGGGCGGCATCGCAGCCGGGCGCTGCAGCCAGCGCGCCGGCGTCACCCGTCAAGCAGCCCTGAACCCCGAGATGCCATGGCAACGTCAGCGAAATCAGCCAACATCGATTTGAACTCGGTCTTCGGCGCTGCGGCCTCGCAGTTCCGGGGGCTCAATCCGAACGAGCCGGGCCAGTGGCCCTTGCTTCCCAAGCTCGCCGCATGGGTGGCCGTCGCCGTCCTCATCGTCGTGCTGAGCTGGGTCAGTGTCCTGTCTGGCGCGAACGACGCGCTCGAAGCCGAGCGAGCCCGCGAGCCCACGTTGAAGCAAGACTACCGCGGCAAGTTGGCGCAGGCCGTGAACCTGGAAGAGCTGCGCAAACAGAAGCTGCAAGTCGAGGAGTATGTGACGCAGCTGGAAAAGCAACTGCCAGGCAAGGCCGAGATGGATGCGCTTCTCTCCGACATCAACCAGGCTGGTCTCGGGCGCGGCCTGCAGTTCGAACTGTTCCGCCCCGGCCAGGTGCTGGTCAAGGATTACTACGCCGAACTCCCGATTTCGTTGAAGGTCTCCGGGCGATACCACGACATCGGCTCGTTCACGGCGGATGTGTCCAACCTGTCCCGCATCGTCACACTGCACAACTTGACGATCAGTGTGCCCAAGGAAACGAAGGACACCAGCGGTGGGATGCTGACCATGGAAGCGACTGCTCGCACCTACCGCTACCTTGACGCTGATGAGGTGCTCGAGCAGAAGAAGGCCGCCGAAAAGGCGAAGCAGGGAGCGAAGAAATGACGAGCGCATCGTCGCGTACCTCGCGGGCACTCTGGTTGGGCGCCCTTGTGTCGGTGCTGCTGATGGGTTGTGGAGGCGCGCAGGACGAGCTTCGGCAATGGATGGAGCAGCAGCGTCGCGAAGTCAAACCCAACGTCACGCCACTTTCCCCGCCTCGCAAATTCGACCCGCAGCCCTATCTGGCGGGCAACGCCGTCGAGCCGTTCAGTACGCAAAAGCTGACCGTTGCCGTCAAGCAGGAGGCCCGGCAGCAAAACTCAATGCTGGCCGCGGAAATCAACCGGCGGCGAGAACCGCTGGAGGCCTATCCCATCGACAGCATGGCCATGGTCGGCAGTCTCACCAAGCAGTCTCGTCCCCAGGCCCTGCTGCGTGTGGACAACCTGCTTTACCAGGTCAAGGTCGGTGACTACATCGGCCAGAACTACGGAAAGATTCGGTCCATCACCGAAACGGAACTCACTTACCGAGAGATCGTGCAAGACGCAGCAGGGGAATGGACCGAGCGCATCAGCTCGCTCCAGCTTCAGGAGAAGGCGCCGTGAACGACAAGCAGGAGAATCAAATGATGAGTCAGTGGCGGGCGCGCGCAGTCGCCCTCGCGTTGTTCTTCGGCGCGTCGGTGACGGCGTGGGCGCAAAACACCATTCAATCGATCAACAGCGCGCCGAAGGCTGGCGCTGATGTGATTCGCATCGAATTGTCCGAGCCGTTGGCGGCCGTTCCGGCCGGTTTCACGGTCCAGACACCCCCACGCATTGCGCTTGACCTGCCGGGGGTGACGAACGCCATCGGCAAGTCCTCGGTTGAAGTCAACCAGGGCAACGTGCGAAGTGTGAACATTGCGCAAGGCGGTGAGCGCACCCGTCTGGTCGTCAATCTCAAGCAGCCCGCGAACTATCGCGCCCAGCTTCAGGGCAAAGTGTTGATCGTCACGGTTGAAAACGGTCCGACGCCGTCAGGAGCTGGTTCGGCCAATACCGGTGGGGAGTCGGTTCGTTTCGCAGAGAGCCTCAACCAATCGCAGGTGGCGCTGAAGAACATTGATTTCCGCAGGGGCCAGGACGGCGCCGGGCGCGTCGTGGTCGATCTCGCGAACAACCAGGTCGGTGTGGACATTCGCCAGCAGGGCCAGACCCTCGTCGTCGAGTTCCTTCGCTCCACCTTGCCCGAAAGCCTGCGCCGCCGGTTCGATGTGACGGACTTCGGTACGCCCGTGAACGCCATGTCGGCCTTCCAGAGTGGTGACCGGGTGCGCCTCGTGGTCGAACCCCGGGGCAACTGGGAGCACAGTGCCTACCAGACGGACAACCAGTTTGTTCTCGAAGTCCGTGCGCAGAAGATCGACCCGAACAAGCTGGTGCAGGGTCCGGGGTACACCGGTGAAAAGCTCTCGCTGAACTTCCAGAACATCGAAGTTCGTGCGCTGCTGCAAGTCATCGCCGACTTCACGAACTTCAACGTCGTGACCAGCGACACCGTCACGGGCAACGTGACGCTGCGCCTCAAGGACGTGCCCTGGGACCAGGCGCTCGACATCATTCTTCAGGCCAAGGGTCTCGGGCTGCGGAAGTCCGGCAACGTGATCCTGATCGCCCCGAAGGACGAACTCGCAGCCAAAGAAAAGGTTGATCTTGAGTCGAAAGCCCAGATCGCCAGCCTGGAGCCGTTGCGCACCCAGTCGTTCCAGCTGAATTACACGAAGGCCGAGGAAGTGGCCAAAGGGTTGACCGGTCAGACGGGTGGTAGCGGTGGCGGCACCAAGATCATCACGTCGCGTGGCAGTGTGATTTTCGAAACCCGCACGAACCAGCTGTTCGTGACCGACATTCCATCGAAGCTGGAAGAAATCCAAGGCCTGATTGCAAAGATTGACATTCCCGTTCGTCAGGTGCTGATCGAAGCCCGCATCGTGGAGGCCGTGGACACGTTCGGCCGCTCGCTGGGGGTGAAGCTGGGTGCGACCGACGCCCGGTTGGGTCGAGGAGGTGTGCCCGGTTACAACGTTGGCGGGGACAATCGCGTCACGTTCTCCGGCAACATCAACGCGGTGGGCGGCTACACGGGGCAGGTCAAGCTCGATGACGTCGACTATGTCGACACGCAGTTCATCAACCTGCCTGCCAACGGGTTCAACGACTACAACGCCACATCGTTTGCGCTGTCGCTGTTCAGCGCGGCTGCAGGCCGATACCTGAACCTCGAACTTTCGGCCTTGGAAGCCGACGGCAAGGGCCGCATCGTTTCCAGCCCGCGGGTCATCACCGCCGACCAGGTCAAGGCCTTGATCGAGCAGGGTGAAGAACTGCCTTACCAGATCGCCACGTCGAGCGGTGCCACCGCCCTGCAGTTCCGCAAGGCCAACCTCAAGCTGGAGGTGACGCCGCAGATCACGCCGGAAGGCAATGTGATCCTCGATGTGGACGTCAACAAGGACAGCGTTGGCCGCATCACCGCCGCCGGGTTGGCGATCAACACGAAGCATGTCCGCACCCAGGTGCTCGTGGAAAACGGGGGCACGGTCGTCATCGGCGGCATCTTCACTCAGGAGGAACGCGATGACATCACCAAGGTGCCCTTCCTCGGAGATATTCCTTACCTTGGCGCGCTGTTCCGCACCAAGACCCGAAACACGGGCAAGACAGAGCTTTTGATATTCATTACGCCCAAAGTCGTGAACGATCGCGCAGCGGCACGCTAACGTCGGTGTGCTGCGCAAGCGATAATCTGGTCAGATCTAGACAACATTGAGGATCACACAGGGGAATCTATGAGCTTGACCCGCTATGTCCGCATGCCGATCGCTGCCGCCTGCCTGGCCGTACTGGCTTCCTGTGGTGCTGGGGGAGATGATGAGGCGGGCTCAGAAACCCCATTCAGTATCACGCCAACCGACTATGGCAAGGATTTCGGAAATGATCCCTGCACCGCAGCCACGGACGTGGCTCAAATTTACGTGCTGGGCGGTACGGCCCCGTACAAGGTCAGGAGTACGACGCCGCGTGTGACGGTGGACAGAAGCACCGTGGAAAAGGGCGGTAGCTTCAAAATCAGTCTGGCCGGTGGCTGCCTCGATCCCGGGCTTGTTGTGGTCGAGGACGACCTTGGGCGCTCGGCGACGTTGACGGTCAAGGTCACGGGAAGCTAGGCTCAACCCGGTTCATCTGTTTCGCCAATAGCGGGCCTTCGGGCCCGCTTTTCTACTTCGATTTTCTGCTTTCACCACGCCCCATCCCGTGTCCGTCGAACGCAATATCGCATTGGTGGGCCTCCCCGGGGGAGGGAAGTCCACCGTCGGTCGGCAATTGTCGAAACGACTCAGGCGCCCGTTCGTCGACAGCGACACGGTCATCGAGCAGCGCATCGCCCGTTCCATTCGAAGCTTTTTCGAGCAGGAGGGTGAGGCGGCATTCAGAGACATCGAGTCTCAAGTCATTGCGGAACTGTGCATTCCGCAAGGCATTGTGCTGGCGACAGGCGGTGGCGCGACGCTCCGCGAGGCCAATCGCCATGCACTCCGCTCCCATTGCAATGTGATTTACCTGCGGTCCACGCCGGAGGAACTCTATCGCCGCCTTCGACACGACACCCAGCGTCCCCTGCTGCAAGTGCGCGACCCGCTCGCTCGCCTGCGCGAGATGTTTCGTGAGCGAGACCCGCTTTACGAGTCCGTGGCGCACTTTGTCATCGATACCGGCCGTCCCTCTGTCCCTGTGCTGGTCAACACATTGCTCATGCAGCTGGAGCTTCGGGGAATTGTCGGCGGGGAGTCCGCACCTGAGGCTGTCGACCCCGCCAAACCGGTCGGGTGAGAGATGCAAGGCCCGCTAAACTCAGCGGCATGAACGGTACATCTCATGAGCGCGTCGGCATCGATCTCGGCGACCGGCGTTACGACATCCTAATCGGGCCAGGCTTGCTGGATGATCAGCGGGCCTTTGATGGTCTACCTGCCGCGACCGCCGCAGTGATCGTCACCAACACCACGGTGGCACCGCTTTACGCGGATCGCCTGCGGCAACGCCTTTCCACCATCTACCGCTCGGTGCTCACCATCGAGCTCGAGGACGGTGAGGCGCACAAGGATTGGCATTCGCTCAATGCGATCTTTGATCGGTTGCTCGGTGCCGGCCTGGATCGAAAGACCGTGTTGTTCGCGCTCGGAGGGGGCGTGGTAGGCGATGTCTCCGGGTTCGCCGCCGCGTGCTACATGCGCGGGGTGCCGTTCGTCCAGGTGCCCACGACGCTGCTGGCCCAGGTGGATTCTTCGGTGGGCGGAAAGACGGCCATCAACCACCCGCTCGGCAAGAACATGATTGGGGCCTTTTATCAGCCTCAACGGGTCATTGCAGACCTGAACTCGCTCGATACCTTGCCTGATCGGGAGTTGGCCGCAGGCCTCGCCGAAGTGATCAAGTACGGCCCCATCGCGGATGAAGCGTTCCTGACCTGGATCGAGGCCAATCTCGATGCGTTGTGGGCGCGGGACAAGGCAGCTCTCGCGCATGCGGTCCGCCGCTCATGCGAAATCAAGGCATGGGTGGTCGGCCAGGATGAGCGCGAGTCCGGCTTGCGTGCCATTTTGAATTTCGGGCACACGTTCGGCCATGCCATCGAAGCCGGGATGGGGTACGGCGCCTGGCTGCACGGTGAGGCGGTCGGGTGCGGCATGGTCATGGCAGCCGATCTGTCGTGCAGGCTGGGTCTCATCGATCGGTCTTACGCTGATCGCCTGACCCGCCTGATCGAACGGGCTCGGCTTCCTGTGCGGGGTCCGGCACTGGGTGCTGATCGGTACGTGGAGTTGATGCGCGTGGACAAGAAGGCCGAGGGCGGTGAAATCAGGTTTGTCGTGATCGATCAGCCGGGAAGGGCCTCCGTCCGTCCCGCACCGGACGCAGTCGTTCGCGAGGTGCTGGCCGCACACACCGGCTGATTCAGACGGGGCATGCGCACCGCGATGTTGCAACCCTACGCCTGTTCCTCCGCATCATCGCGCGGGCGGCGTCATGCCGAACCGCAGGCGCCCACGCGCAGCGATTTTCAACGGGACCGCGATCGAATCGTCCACAGCACCGCCTTCAGGCGCCTGGTCTACAAGACGCAGGTGTTTCTCAATCATGAAGGCGATCTGTTTCGGACCCGGCTCACCCATTCCTTGGAAGTGGCCCAGCTGGGCCGGTCGATCGCTCGCACCCTCGGATTGAACGAGGATTTGGTGGAGGCCATCGCGCTTGCTCATGACCTCGGCCACACCCCGTTCGGCCACGCCGGCCAAGATGCCTTGAACGAATGCCTGTTGGCCGTAGCGCCCGATTCGGGCGGCTTCGAGCACAATCTGCAAAGTCTGAGGGTGGTCGACAAACTGGAGGAGCGCTACCCGGAGCACGATGGCCTGAACCTCTGTTTCGAGACGCGGGAGGGCATTCTGAAGCACTGTTCGGCTGCCAACGCCCGCCGCCTGGAGGCGCGAGAACCTGGTGGCGTGGGGCGCCGTTTCCTCGAACGCACTCAGCCCAGCCTCGAAGCCCAGCTGTGCAACCTGGCCGACGAGATCGCCTACAACGCACACGATGTGGACGACGGTGTACGGTCCGGGCTCCTGTCCTTGGAGCAGTTGGAAGAAGTGCCGTTGTTTCGGCGCTTTCTCCATGAAGCGCTGCACCGCCATCCCGCGCTCAAAGGCCGGCGCTTGTTGTTCGAATCGATTCGGAGAATGTTGTCGGAGCAGGTCTATGACGTGCTGCGAGCCACCGGTGGAGCCCTCGACACAGCCGGCCCAGCCTCCGTTGAAGACGTTCGCCAAAGCCGCGCGCTGGTGGCCTTCTCGGCGGACATGGCAGCGGAAAGTGTCGGGCTGAAGCGATTCCTTCGCGACAATCTGTACCGTCATCCTCAGGTCGAGGACACGACCGGCCGCGCCAAGGTCGTGATCCGGGAGCTGTTCGCTGCCTACCATGCGGAGCCGCCGGCGGCGCTTTCGACGGGAGGCGACGTTCCACGTTCGGTGGCCGATTACATCGCCGGCATGACCGACCGGTTTGCGCTGCGGGAACATGAGCGCTTGACCGGACGGCGCTTGTTCGACTGAGAGAACATGGCGCGTTTGGCAAGATTGAGCGTCGCGGGCATGCCGCACTTGCTGGTGCAACGCAGCCATCCGGCGCAGGCAGTGTTCGTCGATGACACCGACCGAACACTCTTTCGACAACTGCTCGGCGAAGCGTCCCGTTCCGAAGGTGTCGCGCTGCATGCGTATGCCTTGTTCGACCGGGAGTTGCGGCTCCTCGCCACACCTTCGACGGCCGAGGCCCTCGGGCGAATGATGCAAAGCCTGGGGCGGCGCTACGGTGGCGCATTCAACCGCCGTCACGGGCGGACCGGCGGGCTCTGGGAAGGGCGTTTCCGCGCCACCGTGATCGAGCCGGAGCGCTACCTGGTGGCCGCGATGTTCTACGTCGAGGAGGACTGCGGCTGGGAAGGCGGTTCGGAGACCGCTGGCCAGGCGGTGCTTACTTCGAGTCGCGGTTACCACCTGGGTCGTTGGCAAGATGCGCTGGTCACGGATCACCCGGTGTTCTGGGCGCTCGGCAACACGCCCTTCGACCGCGAGGCCGCCTATCGCGGGCGACTCTCCGCCGGCTTGGCACCGGGTGACCGAAGTGATTTGGAGCAAGGGGTCCTCAAGGGGTGGCCAGTCGGGTCGACGGCGTTCGTCGAGATGTTGTCCGGGCGCACGAGCCGCCGGCTTGCGCCGTTGAAGCGGGGCCGCCCCCGCAAAATGCCAGCGACGAAGTGATGTGTCCCTAATTATAGAATTCGGTATCCTGACGCGAATTAATTGGTGACAGACCCCAATTGTTTGCGTTGTGTTGCGGAAAGGGCTGCAGTATTCTCGGCGCCATCCCCTTTCTCACGACATGGAGTGCGCCATGACCCAGGCCATCCCAGGCACCGCGACCGATGCCGAACGCCAGGCCGCCGCTGAACACGGCTTGTACGACCCCAAGAACGAACACGATGCCTGCGGCGTGGGTTTCGTTGCACACATCAAGGGGCACAAGGCCCACAGCATCGTGGAGCAGGGGCTGAAAATCCTTGAAAACCTGGATCACCGCGGTGCGGTGGGCGCAGATGCGTTGATGGGTGACGGCGCGGGCATCCTGATCCAGATTCCCGACGAGTTCTATCGCGAGGAAATGGCGGCGCAGGGGATCATCTTGCCCCCGCCGGGCGAATATGGCGTCGGCATGATCTTTCTGCCGAAGGAGCATGCGTCGCGCCTGGCGTGCGAACAGGCGGTCGAACGCGCTGTCAAGGTCGAGGGCCAAGTGCTGCTGGGCTGGCGCGACGTGCCGGTGGATGTCGACATGCCGATGTCGCCCACGGTGCGTGAGAAAGAGCCGATCATCCGCCAGGTGTTCATCGGCCGTGGCCCCGATGTGATCGTGCCTGACGCGCTGGAACGCAAGCTGTATGTGATTCGCAAGACTGCCTCGAGCGCCATTCAGCGCCTGAAGCTGACGCACAGCCGCGAATATTACGTGCCGAGCATGAGCTGTCGCACGATCATCTACAAGGGACTGCTGCTGGCCGACCAGGTCGGCAAGTACTACAAGGACTTGCAGGACGCCCGTGTGACCTCGGCGCTGGCCCTGGTGCACCAGCGCTTCTCGACGAACACCTTCCCCGAGTGGCCGCTTGCCCACCCGTACCGGATGGTGGCCCACAACGGTGAAATCAACACCGTCAAGGGAAACTTCAATTGGATGCGCGCACGTGAGGGCGTGATGAAGTCGCCGGTGCTGGGCGATGACCTGCAGAAGTTGTACCCCATCACGTTCGAAGGACAGTCCGACACGGCCACGTTCGACAACGCGCTCGAGTTGCTGACGATGAGCGGGTATTCGTTGGCGCACGCCGCCATGATGATGATCCCGGAGGCCTGGGAGCAGCACGCGACGATGGATGACCGCCGGCGCGCGTTCTACGAGTATCACGCAGCGATGATGGAGCCGTGGGACGGCCCCGCCTCCATGGTGTTCACCGACGGCCGCCAGATCGGTGCCACGCTGGACCGCAATGGGTTGCGCCCGTCGCGCTACATCGTCACCGACGATGACCTCGTGGTGATGGCCTCGGAATCCGGTGTGCTGCCGATGATTCCCGAGAACAAGATCGTAAAGAAGTGGCGCTTGCAGCCCGGCAAGATGTTCCTGATCGATTTCGAGCAGGGCCGCATCATCGAAGACGAGGAGCTGAAGAATCAGTTCGCCCTGGCCAAGCCGTATCGCCAGTGGATCGAGAACGTGCGTGTCCGGCTGGATTCCATCGAGGCCACCGGCAGCGCCCGTCCGTTCAGTGAATCCCTGCTCGACCGGCAGCAGGCCTTCGGCTACACCCAGGAAGACATCAAGTTCCTGATGAGCCCGATGGCGCAGGCAGGCGAGGAAGGCATCGGCTCGATGGGCAATGATTCGCCGCTGGCCGTGTTGTCGGACAAGAACAAGCCGCTGTACAACTACTTTAAGCAGTTGTTCGCGCAGGTTACCAACCCGCCCATCGACCCCATTCGCGAAGCGGTCGTGATGTCGCTCGTGTCGTTCATCGGGCCGAAACCCAATCTGCTCGACATCAATGCGGTGAACCCACCGATGCGGCTCGAGGTGTCGCAACCGGTGCTGGACTTTGCCGACATGGAACGTCTGCGCGAAATCGAGAAGTACACCTACGGCAAGTTCAAGAGCTACGAGCTCAACATCACCTATCCGCTGCCTTGGGGCGATGAGGGTGTGGAGGCCAAGCTCGCGTCCCTGTGTGCCGAATCGGTGGACGCCATCAAGGGTGGCCACAACATCCTCATCATCAGCGACCGTCACATGGATCGCCACAACGTGGCCATCCCGGCCCTGCTGGCGCTGTCGGCCATCCATCAGCACCTCGTGCGCGAGGGCCTGCGCACCACGGCCGGCCTGGTGGTGGAGACCGGTTCGGCCCGCGAAGTGCACCACTTCGCCGTGCTGGCTGGCTATGGCGCAGAAGCCGTGCATCCGTACCTGGCCATGGAAACGCTGGCCGGGATGCACAAGGAGCTGCCGGGCGACCTGTCGGCCGACAAGGCGATCTACAACTATGTGAAGGCCATCGGCAAGGGGCTGTCCAAGATCATGTCGAAGATGGGCGTGTCCACGTACATGTCGTACTGCGGCGCGCAGCTCTTCGAGGCGATCGGCCTGGACAAGGCATTGATCGACAAGTTCTTCCGCGGCACGGCGAGCCAGGTGGGCGGCATCGATGTGTTCGATGTGGCCGAGGAAGCGCTGCGCATGCACAAGGCCGCCTTTGGCGACGATCCGGTGCTCGAGGGCATGCTCGACGCAGGCGGCGAATACGCCTGGCGCGTGCGTGGCGAGGACCACATGTGGACGCCCGATGCGATCGCGAAGCTGCAGCACAGCACCCGGGCGAACAAGTTCGATACCTATAAAGAGTACGCGCAGATCATCAACGACCAGTCGCGTCGCCATCTGACGCTGCGCGGCCTGTTCGAGTTCAAGCTCGACCCCAGCAAGGCCATCCCGCTCGACCAGGTCGAACCGGCGGCCGAGATCGTCAAGCGTTTTGCCACGGGTGCGATGTCGCTGGGCTCGATCAGCACCGAGGCCCATGCCACGCTGGCCGTTGCGATGAACCGCATCGGCGGCAAGTCGAACACCGGGGAGGGTGGCGAGGACGCGTCCCGTTATCGCAACGAGCTGAAGGGCATTCCCATCGTTCAGGGCGCCAAGATCAGCGAGTTGATGCCGGGTGGCGACGTGCAGGTCGACTACGAGCTCAACGGGGGTGATTCGCTTCGTTCGAAGATCAAGCAGGTGGCCTCGGGTCGGTTCGGTGTCACGGCGGAGTACCTGTCTTCGGCCGATCAGATCCAGATCAAGATGGCCCAAGGGGCCAAGCCGGGCGAGGGCGGTCAGCTGCCGGGCGGCAAAGTGTCCGAGTACATCGGCAAGCTGCGTTATTCCGTGCCGGGTGTGGGCTTGATCTCCCCGCCGCCGCATCACGACATCTATTCGATCGAGGACCTCGCGCAACTCATCCACGACCTGAAGAACACCAACCCTCGCGCCGACATCAGCGTCAAGCTGGTCTCCGAGGTGGGCGTGGGCACCATCGCCACCGGGGTGGCCAAGGCGAAGGCCGATCACATTGTCATCGCCGGGCATGACGGCGGGACGGGCGCATCGCCCTGGTCGAGCATCAAACATGCGGGCACGCCGTGGGAGCTGGGTCTGGCCGAGACGCAGCAGACGCTGGTGCTCAACCGTCTCCGCGGCCGCATCCGCCTGCAGGCCGACGGGCAGATGAAGACAGGCCGCGACGTGGTCATCGGTGCGCTGCTGGGCGCCGACGAATTCGGCTTTGCCACCGCGCCGCTGGTCGTCGAGGGCTGCATCATGATGCGCAAATGCCATCTGAACACCTGCCCGGTGGGCGTGGCCACGCAAGATCCGGTGCTGCGCAAGAAATTCCAGGGACGCCCTGAACACGTCGTCAACTACTTCTTCTTCGTGGCCGAGGAAGCGCGCCAGATCATGGCGCAGTTGGGTATTCGCAAGTTTGACGACCTGGTGGGGCGTGCCGATTTGCTCGACACGCGCAAAGGCATCTCGCACTGGAAGGCCAAGGGGCTGGATTTCAGCCGCATCTTCCACCAGCCCGATGTGCCCGCGGACGTGGCCCGCCGCCAGGTGGAGACGCAGGACCACGGTTTGGACCGCGCGCTCGATGTGAAGTTGATCGAGAAGTGCCTGCCGGCGCTGGAGCGTGGTGAGAAGGTCCAGTTCATCGCCGAGACGCGCAACGTGAACCGCACCGTGGGCGCGATGCTCTCGGGCGAGCTGGTGCGCCGCCATGCCGAGGGGTTGCCGGATCACACGATCTTCATGCAACTCGAAGGCACCGGTGGCCAGAGTTTCGGTGCGTTCCTGGCCAAGGGCATCACCTTGTACCTCATCGGTGACGCGAACGACTACACCGGCAAGGGCCTGTCCGGCGGCCGCGTGATCGTGCGTCCGAGCATCGATTTCCGCGGAGACGCGGCGCGCAACATCATCGTCGGCAACACCGTTCTCTACGGGGCCACGAGCGGTGAGGCGTTCTTCCGCGGTGTCGCGGGCGAGCGCTTTGCTGTGCGCCTGTCGGGTGCCACGGCGGTCGTGGAGGGCACGGGGGATCACGGCTGTGAATACATGACCGGTGGCACGGTGGCCGTGCTCGGCAAGACGGGTCGCAACTTTGCGGCTGGCATGAGCGGCGGGGTGGCCTATGTCTATGACGAAGACGGGCACTTCGCGAGCCGCTGCAATGCCTCGATGGTGTCGCTCGAAAAGGTGCTGACTGCCAAGGATCAGGAAGCCACCGGTGACAAGGCGACGTGGCACCTCGGGCAGGCCGACGAGGTCACGCTCAGGAAGCTGCTGGAGGATCACCACCGCTGGACGGGCAGCCTGCGGGCGCGCGAGATTCTCGACAAATGGGCGGAGTCGCGAGGCAAGTTTGTGAAGGTCTTCCCGAACGAATACAAGCGCGCGCTCGGTGAATTGCACGCCGCCCGCCAGGCCGGCGAGACCATCGCCAAGGCCAAGGCATCCGACAACAAGCCCGCAGGCGGCAAGAGCCGCGCGAAGGCCTGAACCCGCATACGCCAGGAGTCATCAAGCATCATGGGAAAAGTCACCGGCTTCATGGAGTACGAGCGTCTTGAAGAGGGGTACGCCCCGGTTCAGGAGCGCGTCAAGAACTACAGGGAATTCGTCATCGGGCTCAAGGCCGATGAGGCGAAGATCCAGGGTGCCCGCTGCATGGACTGCGGCACGCCGTTCTGCAACAACGGCTGCCCCGTCAACAACATCATTCCGGACTTCAACGACCTCGTGTACCGCGACGACTGGAAGAACGCGATCGAGGTGCTGCACTCGACGAACAACTTCCCGGAGTTCACGGGGCGAATCTGCCCGGCGCCGTGCGAGGCGGCCTGCACGCTCAACGTGAACGATGACCCGGTCGGCATCAAGAGCATCGAGCACGCCATCATCGATCGTGCCTGGGCGGAAGGTTGGGTCCAGCCCCGCCTGCCCAAGCTCAAGACGGGCAAGAAGGTCGCGGTGGTGGGCTCCGGCCCCGCAGGCATGGCAGCGGCCCAACAGCTGGCCCGGGTGGGACACGATGTCACGGTGTTCGAGAAGAACGACCGTGTGGGTGGTTTGCTGCGTTACGGCATTCCGGACTTCAAGATGGAGAAGTCGCACATCGATCGCCGCATCGAGCAGATGAAGGCGGAAGGGGTGACGTTCCGCACCGGCGTGATGGTGGGGGCACTGCCTGCGGGCAGCAAGGTGACCAACTGGGCCACCGAGACCATCTCCCCCGACGATCTCAAGGCGCAATTCGATGCCGTGCTGCTCGCTTGCGGTGCAGAACAGCCTCGCGATCTGCCGGTGCCTGGCCGGGACCTCGAAGGCGTGTACTTCGCGATGGAGTTCCTGCCCCAGCAAAACAAGGTCAATGCGGGCGACAAGCTGAAGGCGCAGTTGCGGGCCGACGGCAAGCGTGTCGTGGTGATCGGCGGCGGGGACACCGGCAGCGACTGCGTGGGCACCAGCAACCGCCATGGCGCCACGAGCGTCACGCAGTTCGAGCTGACGCCGATGCCGCCGGAGCAGGAGAACAAGCCGCTGGTGTGGCCGTACTGGCCGCTCAAGCTGCGCACCAGTTCGAGCCATGAGGAAGGTTGCGAACGCGAATTCGCCATTGCCACCAAGGAGTTCATCGGCGGCGAGGGCAAGGAGAAGAGCAAGCTGAAGGCCGTCAAGACGGTGCGGGTGGAATGGGCCAACGGCAAGATGACCGAAGTGGCCGGTTCCGAGGAGATTCTGCCGGCGGACATGGTGTTGTTGGCCATGGGCTTCGTGAGCCCGGTGGCGAGCGTGCTCGAGGCCTTTGGCGTCGACAAGGATGCACGCGGCAATGCGCGCGCCAGCACGGAATTCGTGGGCGGCTACGCCACGAACATGCCGAAGGTGTTCGCTGCGGGCGATGTTCGGTATGGCCAGTCGCTCGTGGTGCGGGCGATCCGGGAAGGGCGCCAGGCGGCGCGGTCGGTGGATGAGTTCCTGATGGGGGCGAGTGACTTGCCTCGTTGAGTCGGGGCCCGCGGGCCTGCTCCAGAAAAAAGGCCGCCCATTTGGGCGGCCTTTTTGCTGACCTCATCGGGGCTGCGATGGAGAGGGGGCGGCACGCGGTCCGCCCGAATTGTGTGATGCGTCAGTTCGGTAGTTTGAGCTGACGCCAGTTGATACGACTGACGCCATTGCATGACTGGCTCGTCAAACTCAGGCTCTCAGGCGATCCTTGCTGGTAGCCCACGGTGATCGCGTTGCCCGGGCCCGATTGCTGTCCGCAACCCGGAGGCTGTCCGTCATCTGGAGAGGACGGCGAGGAAGCAGGGGGGAGCGGAACCGGCAAGCCACCTCCGCCACCTCCTCCGGCGCCGCTGTCAACAGGCGGATTGGCGATGATGAAGACGTCTATCACGACATCGTCACGGTGGATCATGCTCACGGGTGTCTCGCTGCCATTCGATTTGTCGACCAACTGGGTTTTGCCTGTGGCAATGTCCACGCCATACGTGTTGCTGGTGCCCGACGGCGAGCAAGCATCTCCCGAGGGCAGCGTCGAAGCAAACGCCACCACCCCCTTGAAGTTGTTTGCATTCACGACCATGCGGGACGCGATGCCACTCGGCGCTTTGCCCAGATCCATGTACCAGCCCATAGGGCGTGATGGATCGGGTGTTGTCCCGATCAGGGTGTTGGTGAGCTCGACAAGGTTGTTCCTGGTGATCGGGAACGACCCGACGGCGGAAGGCAGGTCGCTGACGGAATTGAAGCGTGTGGTGGTGCCGTCAGCGATGGAGTAGAAACTTTGCATTTCTGTCGAGCCGATGTCGGACTGGTCAAGCAGCCGGCCAGTTCCGATCATCACATAGCGCACGCCCGTCTTCAGGTGCACCCCCACGGACGGTGCGGTGGTGACCGGCTGAGGCACCCCGGCTGTTCCCAGTGTGGCGATCTTCGTGGGCGGGGCATAGTTGCCCGAAGAGCCTCGCACGTCAAGCCGCCACACGTTGCCCAGCAGATCGCCTGCATACACGGACTCTGCAAGGTTGTCGGTGTAGTCCTGGACCCACGCCACCGCATGAGCAAGGCCGGTCTGCTCGGAGGCCGAGCCGGATCCGGTGCTCACCGTCTCCAGCAGGGCGCCCGTCCTCGGATTCACGAAGAAGAAGTGCCCACCCCCGTCCGTGTTGTTGTAGCCCGAGGTGAAGATCACGACCCAGCCGTATTTCGCGGTCTTGGTCACGATCGGGGCCCCGTAACTGAAACCGAGCTGGGCGGTCACGCTGGCGGGGGTGCTGGCGTTCGGGAATTCCCACATCACCTTGCCTGCCACAGCGGCTTCCGAGGTCATGGCATCCGGGTTGGTCACATCGATGGCATAGAAGGACTTGCCACCCTTGCCAAGACCACCGATGAGCAGCGTGTGCCAGTCAGGGGCTGCGCCGACGGTTGCACCGACGGTTTTGGAAAAATTCACGTCGAACACGCGGGGCGTGCTGTCCGCGTAATAGTGGTGAGTGAAGTTGGGATTGCCCAATGCTGCCAGGCCATCGGTGCCCGGAGCGGTAGGGCCGTTGAACAGGGCGCTGGGCACATAGGCAAACTGCTCGGTGCCGCCGCTGGCGCTGCTGATCGATCCATTGAATGCGTGCAGCATGCCGTCGTTTGCGCCCACGTACACCATGGGCATGCGATTCGCATACGTCGTCTTGAACGCGGTGTAACCGGGGTTCGCCGCATCGGAGTACGGGAAGGAAGGCCCTCTGACGGCTGTTGTCTTCGAGCCGGAGATGTCACCGAGGAGCGACGTGCGGATGCGATAGCCCTTGGCCCCGGCCACCAACGATCCTTGCTCGTTGCTGCGGTCGCCGCGGAGGTAGTTGAGATACTCTGCGCCGTCGGTACCCGCACCGTAGGCTGTGTCAAGTGCGGTCAACTGGCTGGCGGAGATCTTGCTGCTGCCTGAGCTCCGGAAGGCCACGCCCGTGGAACCGTCCCACGAGACCACGCGACGGTTGGTGTTCCACCCGGTGCCGGTGAGTTGCGTCGCCAGTTTCTCGCTGGCCTTCCATTTCTGGTTCAACACCAGCGCCTGGTTGGAGTTCACGGTCAACTCGTACGCCGTGATCTCGCCTGTCCAGCCGTTCGCGTCGTACTGGGCGCTGTATGCGGCATTGCCCGAGGCGGTCAGCTGTGGGGAGGCGACCGCCAGGCCCGTGCTGTTGGCCTTCATATCGCTTGCGATCGATGCAAATGCATTGGTCAGGCCGGCGATCATCTGGTCGGCTTTGGAGGCGTAGAAGTAGTTGTCCGGTCGCTTGTTTCCGGAGCCGAACAGCGTGTCGCTGTTGTTGTGCCACGTGGACTCGGCCGGGGCGGACGCGGCGGTGTAGGGCGAGTAACCATTCGGGACCTGGAAGCCGCCGTACTTCGTTGCAAGGAAGTATTGGTTGTTCGGCTTGTAGGCGCCGTATTCCAGCACGTCGAGCCAATAGGTGCTGATCGTCTGCATGCCCTTGGTTTGCGGCACGGCGCCATTGTCAGGACGGATGTCGACCGTGTGCGAATCGTAGGCCAGGCCGGCGATCAGTGCAGAGTTGTTGTTGCAGCAACCGTTGTAGGGGTTCGTGGTGCCCAGGCTGCTGCCCAAGCCTTCGAGCGAGCCGACCTTGTTCGTGGCTGTCACGGCGTTCACCGATGTGTCGCTGACGATCGAGGATGGCTTGGACGGTTCATTGCCGGTGGGCGTTGTTGCACCAGGGACGTTCTTGTCCGCGTGCGTGTTCACGTCGCCCACGCCCAGGATGTAGTTCTTTTGGCATGAGTACTGGATCGGGTCGTCCCAGTTCGTGATCACAGGGAAACCGTCGACCCAGGTGGCCTTGGTGCTGGCGCTGGCGGATCCGGGGGCGGTCCACTCTGGCACATTGCCGAGGTTTTTGAAGTACCGCACGGCGGCGTAATAGAGTTCGCTCACCGGGTCATAGGTCTTGTAGCTGCCCGGATTGATCTCCCCGAACTTGTTCAAGTAGTTGATCACCCCGCTGTTCGATACGGTGACCCCGAACAGTGTTGCGGTGTCGGCCGCATCGGTGGCGTCGGGGTTGCCGATAAACACCCCGGTGTTGCCGTCCCATTCGGTCTTGGTGTTCGCGATGTCGGTCAAGCCCGGACGCGGCTGCATCGGCCCTACGAACTTCTGACGAGCCCTGAGCACACCGCCATCGCGCAACAGGTTGCTGTCATTCAAGTATCCAAATGCACTGAAGCGAATGCGCTTGGAGTACTGCTGGATCAGCCCCTCCGGCTTGTAGTTGCTGCCGTACGCGGTGCAGTTGGATTCCACGCCGCCGGAGCCCGCGGAGTTGTCGCAGACCTTGACGCGGACGCTGACCTCATAGACCGTGGAGGAGTTGTATGCGTTCGCAGGGTTGTAGGCCGTCGGTGTCCCGCCGGCATTCACGTCGCCGCTCGTGGAGAAACGCATCTTGTTGCCGAGGCCCTGGATGCGTGTGGTCAGAGAGTTCACCGTGAAGGGCGTGGCGCCGCCCACGAGCGTCGAACTGCTGCCGCTGACAGGCACGCGGCGATCGGGGAAGTTGCCGGTGCCGCCCTGGCCGGTGGCATACGCTTTCTCGATGACGGTGAGGGTCGCCGTGTCCTTCACGCGGTAGCCGCCCGTCAGCGCCCACCGGAACGGGTCGATGGTCTGCATCGTCGCCCAGTTGAGATAGCTGCCGCTCCACTTGCCCGAGCAGACGTGGCTGGAGGCCGATCCGGCCGGATAGAAGTAGCGGTCCGCCTCTGTCGCACTGTAGTTGTACAGGTAGCACTTGTTCGGATCGAAATAGCCGAGGAAGCTCGTCGCCGTCGCGTAGTCGCCGATGTTGGCCACGCTCACGGCGGTGGGGTACTCGACGGACAATGCGAGCGCGAGGTTGCCGGGCACCGATCGGTTGCTGAACAGCGGCTCATCGGCAAGTAGCGTGGTGGCGCTGGATGCCCGGTTCGAGAACGCGCCGAGCGACATCAGCGCTGCGGCGACCAGCGCGGCGCGGCCGGCGGCTTTGACGCCGGAGCGCGGGGAGAAAGCGTTGGAGTTCATTCTCATGCTCGCTTTATCGGGTGACTGAAGTTTGGAAAAAGGCCAGTGTGTTCCGCGGGCCGGTCACCCGGACGCTGACGCGATACACGATCTCGCCGGGAACGCCCAAGGCGCAGGTCTGCAGGTTGTCCGACGTGCAACCATTGGACGGGGGGGTGGCCGTGGCGCAAAGGTTGCCCAGCGCGGTCTCGTCCCCCGCCTGAGTGCATTGGCGGTCGATGACGTAACGGATGCTTCCCCACGCAACGTTGGTGGTGGGATCCGTCAGCGTGATGTCCCGCGCGGGGTTCATCTGAAGGATGCCGCTGAAGACGTTGTCATCCAGCAAGGCCCGCGGAATGCCCTGTTCGTCGCTGGGCAGGACCGAGGCCGAATAGTTTTCCGTCGGCACGTCGACCGCCCGGGCAGCGGCCGTGGTCAATGCCCCCGTCGTCATCAGTGCCCGCACCAAGGGCATGACGCGTTCGCTCTGATTGGCCATGTCGCGCTGGAATGCCATGTTGCCGGACTGAAGCAACGCGGTGTCCGTCGAACGCACGAGCGCCACTCCAGCGAGCATGAGCACCATCAGCACGATGAGACTGATGATCAGCACGGCGCCCCGCTGCGGTCCGCGCGCGGAGAAATGAAGTCTTTTCATGGGATCAGGTTGTTTCGGACGGGAATGACGGTTTCCACGACCCGGTAGCGGAAGTTCCGCTCTGCCGCAGGGATCGGAACGATTTCGCTCAGGCCGGGCACGCTGTCGAACAAGGTGAGGCTTGCAGGCGCGACCTCGGCAAGTTCGGGATGGGCCGGGTTGGCCTCGGGAAGCGGGCTGCGGACGATCACGGCCAGCCGGACGGCCAAGATGCTGCGGAGGTTGGCGCTGGCGGTCGGGCTGCGCAACGTGGCCGCACCCCACTGGGGGCCGTTCGGTGCCACCCACGCGTTGACGGTGCGGATCGGTTTGCCCGACGCGTCGAGCGTGCTGCCGGCGGTGGTGTCCACCCCATACAGGGCCCGCATTCGAAAAATGCCTTCGGCGACTGGTTGCGGCATTGCATTGCCGAACAACAAGTCCATGCTGTTGAGCCGAAGATTCTGATCCACCGCGTACATGGTGAATTCGGGCCAGTTGTTTGCGTCGTTGATTGTGCTGGGAACATTCCCGAGCATCGATACGAACTGTCCGCCGGACACCAGGTCGCTCATGGCAACGGCACCACCCGAGGCACTGTAGTAGTCGCCGCCCAGCATCAGTTCCTGGCTCGCACCTTTGTCAGCCATCGAGTGCGAGGAATTCACCTGCGAGATCAGGCACGGGCCGCCTTTGTTGCCGATCAGAATGAGGTCGTTTGCCCGGAAGCCGATGGTGTTCCTCAGCCGTAACCGGTCGGTGATGCCTGGGTTGGGCAGCACGCGACCCGGGGCTTCGCCATACCCGGCGTTGCCCGACATCACCGTGATCATGTCCGAGGTGTTGGGTGATGTTCCAGCGCCCTGGTCGATGATGACTGGCGCAAGTACAGGGGTTGGCGTGGCGGTGGAGAAAGGGGCACCGAAGGCTGCGGGCGAGGGCAGCACCACGGTGTTGTTGCGTACGACGCTCAGCGGGCACCCATAGGCGTCACTCCAGGCGGAAACGAAACCTGAGCCGGCACTGCGGATGGCCTGGTCCAGCGTGTAGCTGACAAATGCTGCTCCCTGGGCCGTGTCGTTCAATGCCGTGGTGGTGCGCTTGCGTCCTTCGCTGGCAATCAACACTTGGAAGATCGCCAGCGAGACGATGAGGCCGATGCCGACCGCCACAAGGAGCTCTATAAGACTGAACCCGCGCTGGCGAGAGGCTGGACGAACGCAACGTGCCTTCATTGCGCCACCTGCGTCACGAGGCTGTTGGTGGTGCCCGCCGGCATGTTGGTCGGTTGCCAGGTGATCGTGATCGTCGCCAGGTTGTTTGCGACGGCGACTTGGCCGACGCCTCCAGGCAGACCCGTCTGGGGGTTCGATTCCGAGCTGACCCGCGTTTGCCAGGCGTCGATGGTGGCGGTGGAAAGGCTCAGTGTTCCGCTCGTCCACATCGTCGCGGCGAGCTCATTGGCCAGGAGAGAGGCTCGGGCCCGGTCCTCACTGGCAAGGGAGTTCTGAACAGACCGCGTATACATGGCAACCGTGCCAAGCAGCCCGATGGCGAAGATCAGCATGGAGACGAGCACTTCCAGCAGCATCATGCCGCCTTGGCTCTTGCGGGACGAGATAGGCTTTTTCATGGTTCAGCAGCCATCGGGATTTGTGGTGACCGAGAAGACCTTGTCGGGGTCGCACATGCGAATGAGGCCGCCCACGGACACAGTCACGCGCAGCGTCTTGGCCGCCGCAGGGTCGGCCGCGAAGCGCACGTCGAACGCCAGCGTCGCATTCGCGTTGCAGACTGCGCCATTGGGCCCTGGTGTGTTATTGCCGACCAGCCTGCCGGTGGAGCCGAAACAGAGAGCGTTCTGCCCGTTCGTGTTGACGGCGATGCCGCTCGTCACGTCTGCGGTCAGTCCACCTCGAATGAAATCGACTTGGCAGATTTTTTGGGGGTCCAGGGGGTTTTGGATGTTCCAGCCCCTTTGCACTGTTTGAGTGGACCAGTTCGTTCCGTTGGCGATCGGGGCGGCATTCAGTCCGGGCGTTGCGTTCGTGAACGTAAAGACCACCTGGCACCCCCGCCGCATGGCTTCGTTCTGGGACTGGCGCAACCCGTTCTGCAACGCTTCTGCCGTGCTGCGCACCCGGGCGTTGCGGATCCATTCGGCCACCGAAGGCGCAGCGAGCAGCCCGAGGATGCCGATGATGGCCACGGCGACCGCGAGCTCGATCATCGTGAAGCCGCGCCGGGGCCGATGCAGCGCCTTCAGCACGTCTGCCCCCTCCTGAGGATCCAGCAGGTGTTGGGGGTTGCCTGCGTCCAACCCGTCACGGTCGTCGTCGTCGTGCGCACGTCGGTCTCGTTCACCGTGAAACCGAACCCGGTCATCTCACCGGAACCGGTGGCGACCAGGGTATAAGTTGTTGCGGTTGGCGGAGCCGAGCACGAAACCACGAACCTCCCGAAGGTGAGCTGCCCGGGCGGGCGCAAACAGGGCGACACCCTGGTGCCGGCATTGGCGAACGTCCGGTTGTCCTGGAAATGCCGCTCCATGTCGGCCTTCACCGTGTTGAGGCCGTTGGTGGCATCGACCAGCCGGCCACGGATGACGTAGTCACGGTAGCTGGGGAGCGCGATGGCGGACAAGATGGCGATCATCCCGACGACGATCATCACTTCGATGAGGGTGAAGCCGCGTTGGCGCTGAAGGGCGTGGGGCATGGTGGTGCGTGGGGGCATTTCAGACGGTTCCAGTGTGCCGGCGGCGCCGCCACGGCGGGCCCCGCTCGTCTTGTGCAGCCGACCGTTCGTCGTCGGACATCCGGTGCTGCGAGAGGAATTCCACACGGAACATCGCTTGTTGGACCTTCAGGCAGCCTTAAACCCAGCTTCCCGGCATGCCCTATCATCGGCCGTTCGCGGACAATTCATCAGGCCGCAAACTTTTCAAGGCGAATGAGTTCACCCCCCGTCGATTCACCTGTCGTTTCTTCCGTCCCGCTGATCGAACTGCGCAACGTGACCTGTGGTTACGGTGATCGGGTCATCCTCGAGAACGTGAACCTGGCCGTGCCCCGTGGCAAGGTGGTGGCGCTGATGGGCACTTCAGGCGGGGGCAAGACAACGGTGCTGCGCCTGATCGGCCGCCTGCTCGCGCCGATCAGCGGCCAGGTGCTGTTCGATGGCGTCGACTTGGCCACCCTCGATACCGATGGCCTCTATGCAGCCCGCCGCCGCATGGGCATGCTGTTCCAGTTCGGTGCGCTGTTCACGGACCTGTCCGTGTTCGACAACGTGGCCTACCCGCTTCGCGAACATACCAGCCTCGACGACAGCATGATCCGCGACCTGGTGCTGATGAAGCTCAATGCGGTGGGCCTGCGCGGCGCGCGCGACCTGCTGCCATCGCAGGTCTCGGGCGGCATGGCACGCCGTGTGGCGCTGGCGCGTGCCATTGCGCTCGACCCCGAGCTCATCATGTACGACGAACCCTTTGCAGGCCTCGATCCCATCTCGATGAGCGTGGCCGCCACACTCATCCGCGACCTGAATCACGCGCTCGGGGTGACGAGCATCGTCGTGTCCCACGACGTCGACGAAACCTTCCTGATCGCAGACCACGTGGTGTTCCTCGCCAACGGGCGCATCATCGCGCAAGGCACGCCCGATGACATGCGCCGCAGCGAGGACCCGCTCGTGAAGCAGTTCGTCGGTGGGCAGCCCGACGGTCCCGTGCGCTTTCATTACCCGGCAGTGCCTCTTGCGGAGGATTTCCGCATGGGAGGGGCTGCACGATGAACTGGCTCCGTCCTGCCGTCGTGGGCCTGGCGGTGCGCAGCAAGCTCGCCGGCATCGGCGAGGCCACGCGCCTCTTCTTTCAGCTGATTGCGCTGGCGGGCGCCACCTTCGGGCGCTTGCGCCTGGTGGTCGACCAGATGTTCTTCATCGGCAATCGGTCGCTGTCGATCATTTCCGTGTCGGGCCTTTTCGTCGGCTTCGTGCTGGCGCTGCAGGGGTACTACACCTTGCAGCGCTACGGTTCTGCGGAGGCGGTGGGGCTGCTGGTGGCCTTGTCGCTCGTGCGCGAACTGGGCCCGGTCGTGACGGCGCTGCTGTTTGCCGGGCGTGCGGGGACATCGCTGACCGCCGAGATCGGCCTGATGAAGGCCGGCGAGCAACTCGTCGCCATGGAAATGATGGCCGTGGATCCGGTCAAGCGTGTGCTCGCGCCTCGGTTCTGGGGCGGCATCGTCGCTATGCCACTGTTGGCGGCTGTGTTCAGTGCGGTCGGCATCCTTGGAGGCTGGCTGGTCGCCGTGGTGATGATCGGCATCGATGCCGGCTCGTTCTGGTCGCAGATGCAAGGCGGGGTCGATGTCTGGGCCGACGTGGGCAACGGCATCGTCAAGAGCGTGGTGTTCGGTTTTACCGTGACCTTCATCGCATTGCTCCAGGGATTCGGCTGCAAGCCCACGCCCGAGGGCGTGGCCCAGGCCACCACCCGCACGGTGGTGATGGCCTCTCTTTCCGTGTTGGCACTGGACTTCGTGCTGACCGCCATGATGTTTTCGATTTGAGGAGCAATGACGTGCAGAAATCTCGTCATGACGTGTGGGTGGGGCTGTTCGTGCTGATCGGCGCGGCCGCCATCGTGTTTCTGGCGCTGCGCGCCGGCAACCTGCTGAACCTGAACTTCGGTGAAACCTACACCGTGGTGGCCCGGTTCGACAACATCGGCGGGCTCAAACCTCGTGCCGCGGTCAAGAGCGCTGGCGTGGTGGTCGGCCGGGTGGAGTCCATCTCGTTCGACAGCAAGACCTTCCAGGCGCGCGTGCAGATTCAACTCCAGAAGAACGTGGCGTTCCCGAAGGACAGCATTGCCAAGATCCTGACTGCGGGCTTGCTCGGCGAGCAGTACATCGGTCTCGAGCCGGGGGTCGATGAGAAGGCGCTCGTGGCCAACGACACCATCAAGCAGACCCAGGATGCGGTGGTGCTCGAGAACCTGATCAGCCAATTCCTCTACAGCAAGGCAGCGGAACCCGCACCGGCAGCCGGGTCGGGAGCCAAGAAGTGAAACGTCTCCTCGCGACCTGCCTGGCGGCAATCGCCTTGTCCGTCACGACGGGCTGCGCAACGACCACCGCCACGACAGCAACCTCTGCCACCGGGGCGCCCGATGTTCAGGCGCCTCAGCCCCCGGCCTCGAAGGACGATCCCTGGGAGCGTTGGAACCGCAAGGTCTACGGCTTCAACGAGGCGATCGATGCGGCCGTGATCCGGCCTGTGGCCACGGCATACGAGAAAGTCGTGCCCCAGGTGGTGCGCACCGGTGTCAGCAACTTCTATGGCAACTTCGCCGACGCATGGTCGGCCGTGAACAACCTGCTGCAGGGCAAGCTGGCCGACAGCGCGCAAGACGTGATGCGCGTCGGAACCAACACCTTGTTCGGCATCGGTGGCCTGTTCGATGTCGCCACCGAGCTGGGCCTGGACAGCCAGCGGGAGGACTTCGGACAGACCCTCGGATACTGGGGATTCAAGCCGGGACCGTACATCGTCTGGCCGCTCCTCGGTCCGTCGACCCTTCGAGATTCGTTCGCGATCCCGCTCGACCGCTATGTCAGCCCGGCCTTGGCCTTCTCCGATGACGGCACGCGCTTCTCGCTGGTCTTCCTCGGGTTGTTGAACGACCGTGCCAACCTGCTTCCCACGAGCCGCATGCTCGACGGCATGGCGCTCGACAGATACGTCTTCGTGCGCGATGCCTATCTGCAGCGGCGCCGCAGTCTCGTCTACGATGGCAATGAGCCGCAATCGGAGGAAGAAGCCTTCGAGGCGGATCCTGAGCCGCCGGCGGACGCAGCATCATCGCCGGCGCAATCTGCTTCGGCGCCTGTCGCGGGAGCTTCGCAAGCAGGCAAATGACAGCGGGCCGCCGGGCAATGACAACCGAAACCCTGCGGGCTGCGTTGTGTGGCGAGGTGGCGACCGGAGAGAACGCTCTCCCCGCCATGCCCTCCAATGCCGGCTTTCCTCTGCTGGCGAACTGAAAGGAATCTGAATGCGTATGCAACGTTTGATGTCGTGGGTGGCCGCCATCGGTTTCGTGGCGGTGAGCGGCGTGGCCCAGGCACAACAGGCCCCCGATGCGCTCGTGCGCCAGGTGTCCGGCGAAGTGCTGGATGCGGCCAAGGCCGACAAATCGATCCAGGCCGGGGACTTCAAGAAGATCTCTGCCCTGGTGGAAAGCAAGGTGTTGCCGCACGTGAACTTCACGCGCATGACGTCCAAGACCATCGGGCCGCAGTGGAACAAGGCGACCCCTGAGCAGAAGCAGAAGGTGCAGGAAGAATTCCGCACGCTGCTGCTGCGTACGTACGCCGGCGCCTTGTCGCAAGTGAAGGACCAGACGGTCGAAGTCAAGCCGGTGCGCGATCTGTCCGACGAATCCAACGTCCTGGTGCGCAGCGAGATCCGCGGCAAAGGCCAGCCCGTGCAGCTCGACTATCGCCTCGAAAAGGCGGGTGACGCCTGGAAGATCTGGGATGTCAATGTCGGTGGCCTGTGGCTCGTCACCACGTACCAGGGCCAGTTCAAGCCTGTGCTGAGCCAAGGCGGCATCGATGGCGTCATCAAGCTGCTGGTGGACTTGAACGCCAAGGCCGCGGCGGCCCAGGGCTGAGCCATCGGTGATGCTGATCCTGCCTGCCACCATCACCAGCCGTGAAGCTCGCGACACGCAGCGCATGCTGTCGCAGGCCTTGCGGCAGGAAGCCAAGGCGTCTGGCGACGCGGAAATCGCGGTGGACGCGTCCGGCCTCCAGCGTTTCGATTCCGCTGCGCTGGCGGTCTTGCTCGAGTGCCAACGCCTCGCCAAAGCGTGGGGGAAGGGTTTCGTGGTGCGCCAAGCCCCCTCCAAACTCTCCGACCTCGCGCGGCTCTACGGGGTGGACGCCTTGTTGACGCCCTCGGACAAGCAGGCGGCCTGATCCGTTTGGCCGCATCTGACGAAGGGCGCCGCAGGGCGCCCTTCGGCTTTCAGGGGTTCACTGCTCTTCGTCCCATGCGAAGTTGTCGCGTGCGACCAATGCACTTGCGGCGGCCGGGCCCCAGGTGCCGGCGGCATAGGGGCGAGGGCCGGCGGAATCCCTGCTCCAGGCCTGCAAAATAGGTTCGACAAAGCGCCACGCCTGCTCCTGTTCGTCACTGCGCACGAAGAGGTTCAGGCGCCCTGCGAGCGCGTCGAGCAGCAGGCGTTCATAGGCCCCCACCCGGTTCTGGGCGAATGCCTTGTCAAAGTCCAGGTCCAACGAGACAGGTGACAGCGGCTCCTGCTGGTTCGCCCCCTTGGCGGCGAGCAGGTGCAACTCGAGGCCGTCCTCCGGTTGGAGCTTGATCACGAGCTTGTTCGGCCGGCTCACTCCCGGGAAGATGTTGTGCGGCGTGGGCCGGAAGTTGACGACGATCTGCGCTTCATGCGCTGCCAGCCGCTTGCCGGTGCGCAGGTAGAACGGCACGCCTGCCCAACGCCAGTTCTGCACCTCGGTGCGCAGTGCCACGAAGGTTTCGCAGCGGCTGTCGGCCGGCACGTCCTGCTCCTGCAGGAAGCCCACGGCTGGCTGGCCTGCCGAGGTTCCTGAGCGGTACTGGCCCCGAACGACGTCGCGCGCGACGCTGTCGTCATTGAAGGGCTTCAGCGAGCGAAGCACCTTCAGTTTCTCGTCCCGGATGGCGTCGGCATCGTTGCTGGATGGCGGCTCCATGGCCACCATCGTGAGCAATTGCAGCGCATGGTTCTGGATCATGTCGCGCAGCGCGCCGGTGCGGTGATAGAACTCGCCGCGGGTACCGACGCCCAGGCCTTCAGCCAGGGTGATCTGGATGTTGGCGATGCTGTCGCGGCGCCACAGCGGCTCGAACAGCGCGTTGCCGAAGCGCAGCGCCATGAGGTTCTGCACCGAAGGCTTGCCGAGGTAGTGGTCAATGCGGAAAGCCTGGGTTTCGCTGAACACCGAGCGCACCACGCGGTTGATTTCCTGCGCGCTGGCCAGGTCGTGGCCGAGCGGTTTTTCGAGCACGACCCGGATGTGCGGGGCATTGAGGCCGGCGGCGCCCAGCTGCTGGCAGATCATCGGGAACAGGTGAGGGCTCGTCGCGAGGTACAGCACCACCGTGTCGCTGGTACTGCGGTGCTGGAGCCACGATTTCAACCGTTCGTAGTCGGCTGGCTGGGACAGATCCATGCGCCGGTAGTGCAGCAGCTCAGCGAAGCGGGCGAATTCGTCGTCGCTGGGCCGCTTGGCCCCCTCGACGTCCTGGAAGCGGGCTTTCAGCCAGGCGCGGTATTGGGCGTCGGACAGCTCTTCGCGGGCCACCGACAGGATGCGGCCGCCGGGCGGCAACTTGCCATGGCGAAAGGCCTGAAACAGCGCGGGCATCAGCTTGCGCCACGTCAAGTCACCGGTACCGCCGAAGAAGACAAGGTCGAAAGACATCAATACAGTCGGGTGTTGCGGATGCAAGGCATGGTGCCGAAGTATCCTGGGGGCGTCAACGCGCACTGCGCTCTAATACGGCCCTCCGGTGGAACCATTCGAAATGAACCAACTCGACCAACTCAAGCAGTTCACGACCGTCGTCGCCGACACCGGCAACTTCAAGGAACTCGCCGCGTTCGCGCCGCGGGATGCCACCACCAATCCGTCCCTGATCCTGAAGGCCGTGCAGCAACCCGACTATGCGCCGTTGCTGTCCGAGACGGTGGCCGCCCACAAGGGCGCGCGGCTCGATGCGTTGGTCGACGAGGTGCTGGTTCGCTTCGGTCTCGAAATCCTCAAGGTGGTGCCGGGGCGGGTGTCCACCGAGGTCGACGCTCGCCTGAGCTTCGACACCGCCGCCACCGTGGCACGCGCACGCCGCATCATCGCACTGTACGAAGCGCGCGGCATCACCCGTGATCGCGTGCTGATCAAGATCGCCTCCACGTGGGAGGGCATCCAGGCCGCGCGCATCCTCGAACACGACGGCATCCATTGCAACCTGACCCTGCTCTTCTCGTTCTGCCAGGCCGTGGCCTGTGGCGAAGCCGGCGTTCGCCTCATCTCGCCGTTCGTGGGCCGCATCTACGACTGGTACAAGAAGTCCGCCGGCGCCGGGTGGGACGAGGCCGCCCATGCGGGCGCGAACGACCCGGGCGTCCGATCGGTCAGCCAGATCTACACGTACTACAAGAAGTTCGATATCGACACCGAGGTCATGGGTGCGAGCTTCCGGAACCTCGGACAGATCCAGGCGCTGGCCGGCTGTGATTTGCTCACCATCAGCCCGGACCTCCTCGCGCAGCTGAAGGCCAGCGAAGCGCCCTTGCCGCGGGTGCTGGACCCGAATGCGGCCAAGAACGCTCCGCTGCACGCCATCGTCCACAACGAGGCGAGCTTCCGCCTGGCACTCAATGACGACGCGATGGCCACCGAGAAGCTGGCCGAGGGCATTCGCGCCTTCGCGGCCGATGCAGGCAAGCTCGACAAGATGATCGAAGGGCTCGCCCGATGAGCATGCGCTGCGACCGAACCGAAGCCTGGGCCGCGCTTGCCGGGCACTTCGAGGCCCATGGCCGCGATTTCGACATCCGCGAGGCCTTCGCGCGCGACCCGGGCCGCTTCGATGCCCTCGGGTTCGATGCCCCTGGCTTGTATGCCGACCTGTCGAAGAACCGCATCGACACCGCCACGCTGCATTTCCTGCTGGACCTGGCCCGCGAATGCGGAGTGGAGGCCCGGCGTGACGCCATGCTGCGCGGCGACGCCATCAACAACACGGAAGGCCGCGCGGTGCTGCACACGGCGCTGCGGGCGCCGCGCGGCAAAGGGCCCTTCAGCGATGAAGTGCACCATGTGCTCGATGCGATGCTGACCTACGCCGAGCAGGTGCGTGACACGGCCACGAGCGGCATCCGGCATGTGGTCAACATCGGCATCGGCGGCAGCGACCTGGGACCGCAGATGGTCATCCCGGCGCTCGATGCCTTTGTTCACCCAGGCCTCACGTTCCATTTCGTGTCCAATGTCGACGGCCACGACATCACGCCCGTGCTGCACAAGCTCAAGGCGTCCGAAACGCTGTTCGTGATCGCGAGCAAGACGTTCACCACCCAGGAAACCATGGCGAACGCGAAGGTCGCGAAAGCCTGGTTCGAAGCGCAAGGCGGCACCGACATCGCCAGGCACTTCGTGGCCACCACCACCCATGTCGAGGCGGCCAAGGCGTTCGGCATCACCACCACCTTCGGGTTCTGGGACTGGGTGGGCGGGCGCTACTCCATGTGGTCGGCCATCGGGCTGCCCATCGCCATTGCCATCGGCGGTGACCACTTCCGCGAGCTGCTGGCAGGTGCGCATGCGATGGACCGCCATTTCGCCCAGACGCCGGCCCCCGAGAACTTGCCGATCGTGCTTGGGCTGCTCGATGTCTGGTATCGCAATTTCCACGGGTTCGGCAGCCGCAGCGTCGCGCCGTACCACCAGGGCCTGCGCCGATTGCCGGCCTACCTGCAGCAGCTCGAAATGGAGAGCAACGGCAAATCGGTGGACCGCAACGGCGACCCGCTTCCGTTCGACACGAGCCCGGTCGTGTGGGGGGAACCCGGCACCAACGGCCAGCATGCGTATTTCCAGATGCTGCACCAGGGCACCGACGTCATTCCGGTCGAATTCATCCTGGTCAAACATCCCACGCACGGGTTCACCGATCTGCAGGCCAAGCTCGTGGCCAATGGCCTGGCGCAGAGCCAGGCGCTGATGCTGGGCAAGACAGCGGCCGAGGCGCTGAACGACAAGGCGCCCACCGCCTCGCCTGAACTCGATCGTGGGGTGCTGTCGCGCCATCGCCGCTTCGAAGGCAACCGGCCGAGCACCACGCTGGTGGTCGACCAGCTGAACCCTCATTCGCTCGGTGCGTTGATTGCGCTTTACGAGCATCGTGTCTTCGTGAGCGGGGCCATCTGGGACATCAACAGCTTCGACCAGTGGGGCGTGGAGCTCGGCAAGGCCTTGTGCAATGACTTGCTGCCGCGGCTCGCCTCGGGCGACACGCAAGGGCTGGACAGCTCCACGGCGGGTTTGCTCAAACGCCTGCGGGTGGCCTGATCGCGTTCAGCGGCGCCGCCATGAAGTTTTCTCGCCGAGCCGAATCCATTGCACCGTTCTTCGCAATGGAGTTCGGTAAGCGGGCGGCCGCGTTGGAGGCGCAAGGGCAGCACGTCGTCAAGCTCAGCCTGGGCGAGCCGGATTTCGGTGCGCCGCCTGCCGTGCTGCAGGCGCTTGAGCAGGTCGCGCGCAGCGGGCCCCTGCCCTATACGCCGGCGCTGGGCATTCCGGCGCTTCGGGCCGCGATTGCAGCGTTCTACCAGTCAGCCCATGGTGTTCATGTCGATGCGTCACGGGTGATCGTCACGGCAGGCGCATCGGCGGCACTGCTGCTCGTGACCGCGGCGCTGGTCGATCCCGGGGACGAGGTGATCGTGGGCGACCCGTCCTATCCCTGCAACCGGCGCTTTCTCGACAGCTTCGGTGCGGAAGTGCGGCTCGTGCCCACCGGCCCGGCCACCCGTTTCCAGCTGGACCTCGCCGCCGTCCAATCCCATTGGACGGATCGGACGCGAGGCCTGATGGTGGCCACCCCGTCCAACCCCACGGGGACATCGGTGCCGCCGGATGAGTTGGCGGCCTTGTGCGCCTGGGTGCGCGGCCGGGGCGCCTGGCGCATCGTCGACGAAATCTACCTGGGCCTGAGCGATGCGGATCTGCAGGGCAGGCCAGCGCGCAGCGTGTTGACGTTCGATCCTGAAGCTGTGGTCGTCAACAGCTTTTCGAAGTACTTCGGCATGACCGGCTGGCGACTGGGCTGGTGCATCGTGCCCGAGGCGATGGTGCCCGTGATGGAGCGCCTTGCGCAGAACTACTACATCTGCCCGTCCGCGCCTGCGCAGCAGGCGGCGCTGGCCTGCTTCACGCCCGAGTCGCTTGCCGTTTGCGAGGCACGGCGCACCGAATTCAGGGTTCGCCGCAAGCTTGTGATGGACGGCCTGGCCTACATGGGGTTGCCTGTGCCTGCGCCGCCCGATGGCGCGTTCTACGTGTACTTCGATGTGAGCGGCTTCGGCCTCGGTTCCATGCGGTTTTGCGAGCGTGCGCTGGAGGAGGCGCACGTTGCATTGACCCCGGGTGGCGATTTCGGCCGCTGCGGTGCGGATGCCTACGTGCGGCTGTCGTATGCGGCCTCGCGCACTGAACTGGCGGAGGGGATCGAGCGCCTCGGGCGCTTCGTGGCGCACTTGAGGGCCGCCGCGTCCGCCTGACAGTGGCCGACGCCGAAGGTAAACAGGCGCTGCGCTTCAGGCTCGCAGGCGGCTGTTCCGGGGCACGCTGGCGAGCAGGAATTCCATCTGGTCGGCGAGGATGCGCCGGCCGCGAAGAATCATGTCCTCATGCAGGCTCGGCACGTAGGGAAGGTACATCAAGGACATGTGCACCTCCTCGGGCAGGCGGTTTCCTTTGCGGCCGTTGCAGGGGCGGCACGCGGTGATGCAATTCATCCAGGTGTCATGGCCGCCGCGCGAGGTGGGCACGATGTGTTCGCGTGTCAGATGGTCACTGTGAAAATGTCCGCCGCAGTAGGCGCACACATGCCGGTCCCGGGAAAAGAGCTTGGGGTTGGACAAGGCCGGAGACTGGCGCCAGGCCCGGCTCGGGATGGCCCCGCGCACCGCGATGATGGGATGCACCTCGATGCGCGATTGCACCCCCGTGCAGCGCTGCGTGCCCCCGCGCAGCACATAGAAGGCATCGCCGAGCGTCCATGCCACACCGTCGGTGGCGTAAATGACCGCCGCGTCCTTGGCCGAGATCCACGATTGTGGCCGGCCTGATACGTCGAGTTGCAGCACTTCCACAGGATGACTCTCCTTGGACAGAGAGTAAACCAAACCGGCGGAATTGCTCAAATTGCAGGCGAGTTGTCGGCGGTTTGCTCACGGATCGATCGGATTCATCCTCATGTCGCGGCGTTCAGGCAACGTCGTGGCACGATGGACGGCTTCAGTGCCCCGGGTTAACCCCCGCAATGCGGCGAGGTTTTCAGGGAACGATGCGGGCAGCCATCCAAGCGTGCGCACCGGGCCGAAAAAAATATGGCAACCCTGTGCACAACGGGCTCGATTTTCTGCAAAATAGAACGATCGTTCGTTTCATTCCATGCTTGCCGTGACCGAACAGACTTCCGAGCCTTCCCGCGCTTCGCGGGGCCTGCCGAAGCCTTTGCAAAAGGGCCAGCAGACGCGTGCCGCCATTCTGGATGCCGCGCTGAACCTGGCCTCCCAGATGGGGCTCGAAGGCTTGTCGATTGGTGCGCTGGCCGATGTGACGCACATGAGCAAATCGGGGGTGTTCGCCCACTTCGGCTCTCGCGAGGAGTTGCAGATTGCCGTGATCCGCGAGTACCACGTGAAGTTCGAGGAAGAAGTTTTTCATCCGGCCATGCAGGCCGCTCGCGGTTTGCCGCGCCTGCGGGCGTTGTTCGAGCGCTGGGTCAAGCGTGTGTCGGTCGAGGTGGACTCGGGATGCATCTACATCAGCGGTGCCGTGGAGTTCGACGATCGCCCCGGCCCGGTGCGCGACGCGCTGGTCGAGATGGTGGCGGCCTGGCAAGCGGCACTTGGCAAGGCCATCGCCCTGGCCGTGTCCGAAGGCCATCTGGGCAAGGACACCGACCCCCAGCAGATGCTCTTCGAGTTGCATGGCCTGATCCTCGCGTTGCACCATGATGCCCGTTTCCTGCGCATTGCCGGCACACTCGACCGCGCGCGCGCGTCGTTCGAAAGGGTGGTGAGTCACTACGCCACGCCTGCCGGCCTGGCTCTCGCCGATTCACTGTTCCAAGCTGAGCGCATCAGGCGCAGCTGAAGTAATCCCTCGCTCGATTCTGCCCAAGGAGCTCATGATGGCCCAGTACACCCCGCCGTTGCGTGACATGCAGTTCGTGATGCATGAAGTGCTCAAGGTCACCGATGAACTGAAGGCCTTGCCGCCGTTCGCCGACATCGATGCCGACACCATCAACGCGGTGATCGAAGAGGGCGGAAAGTTCGCATCCCAGGTGATCTTCCCGCTCAACAAGAGCGGCGACCAGGAGGGTTGCACGCTGGACAAGGCGACCCATGAAGTTTCCCCTCCGAAGGGCTTCAAGGAGGCCTACAAGACCTATGTGGAAGGCGGCTGGCCTTCGCTCAGCTGTGATCCGGCCCACGGTGGCCAAGGCCTGCCGCACCTGCTGAACCAGTGCCTGTATGAAATGATGAATTCGGCGAACCAGGCCTGGACGATGTACCCGGGCTTGTCGCACGGGGCCTACGAGGCCTTGCATGCCCACGGCACGGACGAGCAGAAGAAGACCTACCTGCCCAAGCTCACGAGCGGTGAGTGGACCGGCACCATGTGCCTGACCGAACCGCATTGCGGCACCGATCTCGGTCTGCTGCGCACGAAGGCCGAGCCGCAGGCCGATGGAACGTACAAGATCACGGGGGCGAAGATCTTCATCTCCGCCGGTGAGCATGACCTGACCGAGAACATCGTCCACCTGGTGCTGGCCCGCCTGCCCGATGCCCCGCCCGGCTCCAAAGGCATCTCGCTGTTCGTGGTGCCGAAGTTCAATGTGAATGACAACGGCAGCCTTGGCGCTCGCAACCCCATCTTCTGCACCGGCCTCGAGCACAAGATGGGCATCCACGGCAATGCCACCGCCCAGCTGACCCTTGACGGCGCCGTGGGCACGCTCGTTGGTGAGCCGCACAAGGGCCTGCAAGCCATGTTCGTGATGATGAACGCGGCTCGCCTGGGTGTCGGCATGCAGTCGCTCGGCCTGACGGAGGTGGCCTATCAGAACGCGGTTGCGTATGCGAAGGACCGCCTGCAGATGCGGGCACTGTCAGGCCCCAAGGCCCCGGACAAGCCAGCCGATCCCATCATCGTGCATCCCGACGTGCGCAAGATGCTGCTGACGGCCAGAGCCTATGCCGAAGGCGGACGCGCGCTGGGCCTGTGGACCACGCTGCAGCTCGACAAGGAGCTTTCGTCCGACGATGCCGACGTGCGCAAGGAGGCCGGCGACATGGTGGCGCTGGTCACGCCGGTCATCAAGGCGTTCCTCACCGACAACGGATGGATCGCCACATCGCATTGCCTGCAGGTGTTCGGCGGTCATGGCTACATCGCCGAATGGGGCATGGAGCAGTATGTGCGCGACGCCCGCATCAACATGATCTACGAGGGCACGAACACCGTGCAGTCGCTGGACCTGCTGGGCCGCAAGGTCCTGGCCGACAACGGTGCCAAGCTGCGCAAGTTCGGCAAGATGGTGGAGGAATTCATCGAGGAAGAGGGCACGAACGAAGCCATGCAGGAGTTCGTGAACCCGCTGGCCGACCTGGGCGGCAAGGTCGTCAAGCTGACCACGGAGCTGGGGATGAAGGCCTTTGGCAACCAGGACGAGGTGGGCGCGGCAGCGGTCGACTACCTGCGGGTCGTCGGGCACCTGATGTTCGCGTACTTCTGGGCCCGCATGGCCAGGGTGGCCCTCGATCGGCAAGGCGGAGGTGATCCCTTCTACCAGGCCAAACTGGCGACGGCCCGGTTCTACTTCGCCAAGTTGCTGCCCGAAACCGCAGCCCTGATCCGCACCGCTCGAGCGGGTCTGCCGACCTTGGCGGGGATGGACGAATCTTGGTTTTGAGTGTCGATGCACGGCTGGAGCCCGACGCGCACGACCAAGAGCGGCGGCATGCTCGGTGCAGTGCCCGACAGACTGATCAATTGACCCCGCCGGGGGCAAGACGTACAAGGTGCGTTTACAACCCATCAAAAAGGGCAAGCAACTTCAAACGCGCGGTGCACCGGTGCATCTGCACCCCACGCAGATCTGGATCCCGGGTGGCGTGACCGCGCCACTCCGAACCCGAACAAACCTCCAGGAGAAAACATGAGTCGATTCAATGTCCGCAAGGTGGCCGTGCTCGGCGCCGGCGTGATGGGGGCCCAGATCGCTGCCCATCTGGTCAATGTGAAAGTGCCGGTCGTGCTGTTCGACCTGCCAGCCAAGGATGGCCCGAAAAACGGCATCGTTGCCAAGGCGGTCGAGGGCTTGAAGAAGCTCAAGCCCGCACCCCTGGGCGTGCCTGAGGACGCGGCGCTGATCCAGCAGGCGAACTACGAGGAGCACAGCGAACTGCTCCGCGAATGCGACCTCATCATCGAGGCCATCGCCGAACGCATGGACTGGAAGCTCGACCTGTACACGAAGATCGCGCCTTTCCTGTCACCGAACGCCATCATCGCGAGCAACACCTCGGGTTTGTCGATCACGACATTGGCCGATGCGTTGCCCCAGTCCATCCAGCCGCGCTTTTGTGGCATCCACTTCTTCAATCCGCCGCGCTACATGGCGCTCCTGGAGCTCATCCCCACGCCTGCCACGCAGCCGGAGATCCTGGACCAGCTCGAGACCTTCGTCACGACCTCGCTCGGCAAGAGCGTCGTGCACGCCAAGGACACGCCGAATTTCATCGCCAATCGCGTCGGCATCGCCGGCATCCTGGGCACGATCAAGGAAGCCGAGAACCACGGCCTCACCTATGACGTGGTCGACGACCTGACGGGCAAGAAGCTCGGCCGCGCCAGTTCGGGCACGTTCCGCACGGCCGACGTGGTGGGCCTCGACACCATGTCGCACGTCATCAAGACGCTGCAGGACAACCTGGCCGATGATCCGTTCTTTCCGAGCTATGCCACGCCTTCGGCACTGGCTGCGCTCATCGCCAAGGGCGCGCTCGGCCAGAAGACGGGCGAGGGGTTCTACAAGAAGATCGGCAAGGACATCTTGCGCTTTGATCCGGCCACTGGCCAGTACGTTGCCGGCGGCAAGCAGGCCGACGAGATCGTCGGGCGCATCCTGAAGAAGGCGCCGGCCGAGCGGTTGAAGCTGCTTCGTGAATCGACGAACCCGCAGGCGCAGTTCGTGTGGGCCGTCCTTCGCAACAGTTTCCACTATGCCGCTGTTCACCTGGCCGAGATCGCCGACACGGCGCGCGACATCGATCTGGCCACACGCTGGGGGTTCGGTGCGTTGCAAGGCCCGTTCGAACTGTGGCAGCAAGCCGGCTGGAAGCAGGTCGCCGAATGGGTCCAGGCCGACATCGACGCCGGCAAGGCCTTGAGCAAGGCGCCGTTGCCCGCCTGGGTGTTCGATGGTCGCGATGGCGTGCACACCGCCGAAGGCTCGTGGAGTCCCTCGAAGCAAATGTATGTGCCGCGCAGCAAGCTGCCGGTGTATCAGCGCCAGCACTTCCCCGAGGACGTGTTCGGCGCGGGCGCCGTGGACCCGCTGAAGTCGGGCACCGAAGAGTTCAGGAACGATGATGTGCGCGTGTGGACGCTCGACGGAGCGGTGCTGATCGCGAGCATCACCGCCAAACTGCACCTGATCAGCCCCGCCGTGACCGACGGGCTGCTGAAGGCCGTGGACATCGCCGAGGCGAAGTACCAGGGCCTGGTGATCTGGTCGCCGGATGACGTGTTTTCCGCCGGTGCCAACCTCGAATCCCTGATGCCCGTCTTCATGAAGAGCGGTGCCAAGGGCATTGCGCCGGAGGAAAAGAAGCTGCAGGACGCCATGCTGCGCATCCGCTATGCCACGGTGCCGGTGGTGTCGGCGATCCGCGGCATCGCCCTTGGCGGAGGGTGCGAGCTGGCCGTGCACTCGGCTCGCCGCGTGGCTGCGATGGAAAGCTACATGGGCCTCGTGGAAGTGGGTGTGGGCCTCATCCCGGGCGGCGGCGGCCTGACCTACATCGCCCGGCGGGCAGCCGAGCTGGCTGCGAACGGCGCCAACGCCGATCTGTTCACCTTCCTGCGCGAACCCTTCACCTCGGCCGCCACGGCACGGGTGGGCACCAGCGCGATCGAGAACCGCCGGATCGGCTACCTGGTCGACGGCGACGTGATCGTCCCGCACAAGGATGAACTGCTCCATGTGGCCCTGCAACAGGCCAGGTGTCTTTTCGAGAGCGGTTATCGCCCGCCGCTGCCAGCCAAGTTCCCTGTTGCCGGCCGCTCGGCCATCGCAACCATCAAGGGAACGTTGGCCAACATGCGTGACGGCGGCTTCATCAGTGCGCATGACTTCCACATCGGCTCCCTCATCGCCGATGTGGTGTGCGGTGGCGACGTGGAGGCCGGTTCACTGGTGGACGAGAACTACCTCATGGGCCTGGAGCGCCAGCACTTCTGCAGCCTGTTGGAGCACCCCAAGACCCAAGAGCGCATCATGGGCATGCTGTCCACCGGCAAGCCCGTGCGCAACTGAACGGAGCATGAACATGAGCAAACAAGTGCAAGACGCCTACATCGTTGCCGCCACGCGCACGCCCATCGGCCGTTCGAGCCGGGGCTATTTCAAGAACACGCGTCCGGACACCCTGCTCGTGGCCGCCATCCAGGGCGCGCTCAAGCAAGTGCCCGGCCTCGACACCGCATCGATCGAAGACGCGATCATCGGTTGCGCCATGCCGGAAGGCGAGCAGGGCATGAACATCGCCCGCATCGGCGTCCTTCTGGCCGGCCTGCCGCACTCGGTGGGTGGAATCACGGTGAACCGATTCTGCGCGTCCGGCATCTCTGCCGTGCAGCAGGCCGCCGACCGCATCCGGGTCGGCGAGGCCGACGTGATGATCGCCGGCGGCGTGGAAAGCATGAGCATGGTGCCGATGGGCGGCAACAAGCCGTCGTTCAGCCCGGAAGTGTTTTCCCGCGATGAGAACATCGGCATCGCCTACGGCATGGGCCTGACGGCCGAGAACGTGGCGAAGCAGTGGAAGGTGACGCGGGAGGCGCAAGATGCCTTTGCGCTGCAATCGCACCAGCGTGCGCTTGCCGCCATCGCCGCTGGCGAGTTCAAGGACGAGATCACCCCGGTCGATGTCGTCGAGCGCTTCCCTGACCTTGCCACCGGCGGCATCACCACGAAGACCCGCACGGTCGACATCGACGAAGGCCCCCGGCCCGATACATCGCTCGATGGCCTGGCCAAGCTGCGCCCCGTGTTCGCGGCCAAGGGAAGCGTCACGGCAGGCAACAGTTCACAGACGTCCGACGGCGCCGGCTGCCTGATCCTCGCGAGCGAAAAGGCGATCAAGCAACATGGGCTGACGCCATTGGCCCGTTTCGTCAGCTTCGCATCGAAAGGGGTGCCGGCAGAGATCATGGGCATTGGCCCGATCGAAGCCATTCCCGCTGCATTGCGCTATGCCGGCTTGTCGAAGGACCAACTGGACTGGATCGAGTTGAATGAAGCATTCGCTGCGCAATCGCTGGCCGTGCTGAACACCCTCGAACTCGATCAGGCCAAGGTCAACCGCATGGGCGGCGCCATCGCGCTCGGCCATCCGCTGGGTGCCACCGGTGCCATCCGTGCAGCCACCGTCGTGCATGCCTTGCGTCGGCACAACCTCAAGTACGGCATGGTCACCATGTGTGTCGGCACCGGGCAGGGGGCTGCAGGCATCTTCGAGCGCGTCTGAACTCGTTCGCTCACATCACATCACCCAGGAAATTCCCATGGCCATCAAGACCGCCGTGCTCAACGGCGTTTACACGATCGAGATCGCGCGTCCCGAAAAGAAGAACGCGCTCACCACCGAGATGTACGGCCAGATGGCCCAGGCGCTGACCGCGGCCACGGCCGATGCGGCGGTGCGCAGCGTTCTGATCACCGGGCAGCCGGGCATCTTCACGTCCGGCAACGACCTCGAGGACTTCATGAAACGCACCGGCCCCGTCGCCGAATCAACGGGGTTTCAGTTCATGAAGGCGCTGATCGCCTGCGACAAGCCCGTGGTGGTGGCCGTCACGGGCGCTGCCATCGGCATCGGCACCACGATGCTGCTGCATTGCGACCTGGTCTATGTTTCCGATGAAGCGCGTCTGGCCATGCCGTTCGTGAGCCTGGGCCTCGTGCCGGAATTCGCGTCCAGCCTGCTGGTGCCTCAATTGATGGGCCCGAGGCAGGCGGCCGAGAAACTGCTGCTGGGCGACCCCTTCACCGCGCAGGATGCGGTCGATTGCGGCATTGCCAATGCCGTGCTGCCGGCCTCGGAGGTGGTCAACCACGCACGCCGCGTGGCCGAGCGCTTCAACACCTTGCCGCCCTCGGCGGTTCGGCAGACCAAGGCCTTGCTGCGCCGTGCGAATGCCGACTCCGTGATGGCGGCCATCGCTGCGGAAAATGAAGTGTTCCTGGCGTGTCTCGGGAGTCCGGAAGCGAAGGAAGCCTTCGGTGCCTTCTTCCAAAAGCGCAAACCTGATTTCGGCCAGTTTCACTGACCGGATGTCACGGATTCAGCCGAGCGCCGCCGTCGGCAAATTGCCCACAGGGTGAGCGCTCGGCGAGCCATGCCCAGGATGGCGCCGGCTCCCCGCATTCACTCCTTCGGAAACTCCCGCGGTTTTCCCAATGCGTCGATGGCCACGTAGGTCAGGTTGGCCTCGGTCACCTTGACCACTTCGGGCTCGGCCGGGTTGCGTTCGGCATAAACCTCGACATGAACCGTGATGGAGGTGCGGCCGATGCGTTCCACCTTCGCATAAAAACTCAGCAGGTCTCCCACGGAGACGGGCTGTTTGAAAATGAACTGATTGACCGCCACCGTGGTGACGCGGCCCTTTGCAATGCGCATGGGCAGCACCGAGCCGGCCAGGTCGACCTGGGCCATGATCCAGCCGCCGAAGATGTCGCCGTTGGCATTGGCGTCGGACGGCAAGGGAATGACGCGCATCGCGAGGTGCCCCTCGGCGGGCAAGGTGACGCGCTCTGTGGCGGAGGGCGATGCCGGACTCGAATTCATCGGGATGCAGCCTTCGGGGGAACCCCTTCCTGCGAATTGTGGGCTACCTCGGAGCCGAATGCCTGCCCAGGTGGTCGCGCGCGTGCAAAGCATCACGCGCAGGGGTGACGCGGCGGCAGCGCCGCGTATCACCCGGGTGCGCATGCCGCTTCATGTTTGGGCACACTATCGTCCGAACATCGCCTTTGTTTCCATGCGCCCCGCGTCCCTTGCTGCATCCGCCCGCGAAGCTTCCGCTCCGTCCGAACCCGCTGCCCCTCGCTCTGACTGGCGCACGCTGCGCAAGCTCTTGCCTTACCTGTGGCAGTACCGTTGGCGCGTGGGCATCGCGCTTGCGTTCATGGTGGGCGCGAAACTCGCGAACGTCGGGGTGCCGGTGCTGCTCAAGACGCTGGTCGACAGCCTGTCGCTCAAACCCGGCGACGCGCGGGCCGTGCTGGTCGTGCCCATCGGCTTGCTGCTGGCCTATGGTGGCTTGCGTCTGTCGACTTCATTGTTCGGCGAGTTGCGTGAACTCGTGTTCGCCAAGGCGACGGAGGGCGCAGCACGCAGCATTTCGTTGAATACCTTCCGCCATCTGCACGACCTGAGCCTGCGTTTTCACCTCGAGCGCCAGACGGGGGGAATGACGCGCGACATCGAACGCGGCACCCGTTCGGTGCATTCGCTGATCTCGTATTCGCTCTACAGCATCGTCCCCACCTTGATCGAGGTGTCGCTGGTCTTGAGCCTGCTTGCGGTCAAGTTTGACGCCTGGTTCGCCTGGATCACGCTCGCGGCGCTGGTGTTCTACATCGCCTTCACGATCACGGTGACGAACTGGCGCACTCAGTTCCGCAAGCAAATGAACGAGCTGGACTCGCGTGCGCACACGCGCGCCATCGATTCGTTGCTGAACTATGAGACGGTGAAGTATTTCAACAACGAGGATTTCGAGGCGCGCCGCTACGACGAAAGCCTCGAGCGCCTGCGCCGTGCGGCACTGAAGTCGCAGACCACGCTGTCGTTCCTCAACACCGGACAGCAGTTCATCATCGCCACCGGGCTCGTGGCGATGCTCTGGCGCGCCACTGCCGGGGTGGTCAACGGCCACATGACGCTCGGTGATCTGGTCATGGTCAATGCGTTCATGATCCAGCTGTACATCCCGCTGAACTTTCTCGGCGTGATCTACCGGGAGATCAAGCAAAGCCTCACCGATCTGGACAAGATGTTCACGCTGCTCGAACGCGAGCGGGAGGTGGCCGACCTGCCAGGTGCCCCGGCTTTGCGCGTGGAGGGCGCCCATGTGCGGTTCGACCGCGTGGCATTCGCCTATGAGCGCGACCGTCCCATCCTGCACGACATCAGCTTCGAGATTCCGCCCGGCCACACCGTGGCTGTCGTGGGGCCCTCGGGCTCGGGCAAGAGCACGCTTGCGCGCTTGCTGTACCGCTTCTATGACGTCGACAGCGGGCGCATCACCTTCGACGGCCAGGATCTGCGGCTTGTTACCCAGTCGAGCCTGCGCCGGCAAATCGGCATCGTGCCGCAAGACACCGTGCTATTCAACGAGACAGTGGCGTACAACATCGGCTACGGGCGCGCGGGCGCGAGCCAGGCCGAGGTCGAGCAGGCCGCGCGCGCCGCACGCATCCATGACTTCGTCATGTCGACCCCAAAGGGGTACGACACCGTCGTCGGCGAACGTGGCCTCAAACTCAGCGGCGGCGAAAAGCAGCGCGTGGCGATCGCCCGCACGCTGCTGAAAGATCCCCCGTTCCTGATCTTCGACGAAGCGACGTCCGCACTTGATTCGGCCAATGAACGTGCCATCCAGGCCGAATTGCAGGGCGTGGCCCGGAACAAGACAGCGCTCGTGATCGCCCACCGGCTCTCCACCGTGGTGGATGCTCATCAGATACTCGTCATGGAGCACGGGCGCATCATCGAGCGGGGCACCCACGTCCAGCTGCTCGATGCCCGTGGCCGTTATGCTGAAATGTGGCGCCTGCAGCAAAGCGGTGGCGACTTGCCGGAAAACCGCAAGGACAGGGTGGATGGAAACCAAATGGCTTGAAGACTTCGTGAGTCTCGCGGAGACGCGCAGTTTTTCTCGTTCGGCGCAACTTCGCCACGTCACCCAGCCCGCGTTCTCGCGCCGCATCCAGTCGCTGGAGGCCTGGGCCGGCACCGATCTGGTCGACCGCTCGTCCTTTCCCACCCGGCTCACCCCCGCGGGCGTGGCGTTCCGAGCCCAGGCGCTCGAGATCCTCGGCGCGCTCCAATCCACCCGCAACATGCTTCACGCCCTGCAGGTGGCCGGGCAGGACATGATCGAATTCGCGGTGCCGCATTCCCTTGCCGTCACGTTCTTTCCGCATTGGGTGATGGAGGTGCGCCAGAACTTCGGCGCGCTCAAGAGCCGGCTGATCGCGCTGAACGTCCACGATGCCGTGCTGCGCCTGACCGAAGGCAATTGCGACCTGCTGATTTCATATCACCACCCGTCGCAACCACTCGCGCTGAACCCGGAACGCTACGAGATGCTGTGCCTCGGGCACGAAGTGCTGGCGCCCTATGCGCGCGGCGATGAATCGGGCCGGCCGATGTTCCGGCTGCCCGCGGGGCCGAACGAGCGCGTGCCGTTCCTGAGCTATGCCTCGGGCGCCTACCTCGGGCGCCTCGTGGAGTTGATCGTCAAGCAGTCTCCCGTGCCGCTGAACCTGGACGCCATCTACGAGACCGACATGGCCGAAGGCTTGAAAGCGATGGCGCTCGAGGGGCATGGCATCGCGTTCCTGCCCGGCAGCTCTGTCAAGAAGGAACTGCTGAACCACCGTTTGGTGCGTGCGGCCGGGCCCGGAGTTTGCGAGTTGACGATCGAGGTGCGGATCTACCGGGAGCGTCCGGAAGCCGCGCGTCACACCAAGCCCGGAGCGCAGTCTTTATGGGACTTTCTTCGGGATTTCCCTGTGGTGAAAACGCCTGAATGAACCAATCTCGTGCCACTTGTTACTCTAAACTGCGTGCCTCTTAAAGGAGTTCTCCCTGCTATGAAGAAACTTGCTGGTCTCACCGTTGCACTGTTGGTCGCCACCACCACGTCGGCCTTTGCTCAATCGGACACACTCGCCAAGGTGAAGCAGGCGGGCAAGCTGGTGATCGGCACGCGCGATTCCTCGGCGCCGCTTGCCTACACCGTCGGAGACGGGAAATACGTCGGCTATCACGTGGAGATCTGCAACCACGTGGCCGATGCGGTCAAGAAGGCCGTGGGCAACCCCAAGCTGAATGTCGAGTACCAACTCGTCACGTCGCAGAACCGCGTGTCGCTCCTGCAGAACGGCACGGTCGACCTCGAATGCGGCTCCACCACGAACAACACCACCCGCCAGAAGGACGTGGCGTTCGCCCCCACCACGTACGTGACGAACGTGCGCATCGCCGTCAAGGCAGATTCGGGCATCACGTCGCTCGCTCAGCTCGACGGCAAGACGGTGGCCACCACCACCGGTACCACGTCCGTGATGCTGTTGCGCAAGCATGAGCGCGCAGCGAAGGTGAACTTCAACGAAGTGCTGGGCAAGGACCACGCCGACAGCTTCCTGCTGGTCGAATCGGGCCGTGCCGATGCCTTCGTGATGGACGACAACATCCTGGCGGGCCTGATCGTCAATTCGAAGACCCCGTCGGCCTACAAGATCGTCGGCGAGACCATCAGCGAGGAGCCCATTGCGATCATGTATCGCAAGGACGATCCGGCGTTCAAGAAGCTGGTCGACGACACGATCAAGGGCATGATGAGCAGCGGTGAGCTGGCCAAGATCTACGCCAAGTGGTTCACCAGCCCCATCCCGCCGCGCGGCAACGTGGTCGGCATGCCGATGAGCGATTCGCTCAAGAAGGCGATTGCCAACCCGAACGACAACCCGGCTGAGTCGTACAAGAAGTAAACCCAGGCTCCCTGGCACGCACATGCGGGCTACGGCCCGCATGTGCATTTGGGGCGCACCCGGCGTGCTGCTCCGCACAAGATCAGGTAGCCCCGCAGCGTCAGGGAAAACGACAGGGCGTGAATATCCCACGAAAGCCCCGTCGAGGTCACAATCCCCCGGGAAAAAAGAAGACCGACTGGCATCGGTCCTGCTTTGAGACCGCCCTCTGTCACTGCGATCCCACAAGAAAGAATCCACATGAGTTCCACATGGGACTGGCAGGTGTTCTGCAAGAGCACTGCCGAAGATACTGTTTATCCAAGCTGCTTTGGCCCGGGCGGCGACACCACCTACTTCGAATGGTTGCTGTCGGCCTGGGGTTGGACGCTGTCCGTCGCGGCGCTCGCCTGGATCGTTGCGCTGGTGGCGGGCTCCCTCGTTGGCATTGCGCGCACCGCACCCAGCAAGCCACTGGTCTGGTTCGGCAACGTCTGGAGCGAGGTGTTCCGCAACGTCCCCTTGTTGGTGCAGATCTTCCTCTGGTACCACGTGCTGCCGCAGCTGTTCCCCTTGTTGAAGAGCGTGCCGAGCTTCCTGCTCGTGGTGTTCGCGCTCGGCTTCTTCACGTCGGCCCGGGTGGCCGAACAGGTGAGGGCGGGCATCATGGCCATTCCGAAAGGGCAACGCTACGCCGGCCTCGCGATGGGTTTCACCATGACCGAGACCTACCGCTATGTGCTGCTGCCGCGGGCATTCCGCATCGTCATTCCGCCCTTGACCAGTGAGGCCATGAGCATCATCAAGAACTCGTCGGTCGCGTTTGCGGTCGGCATCGCCGAGCTGACGTTGTTCGCAATGCAGTCTCAGGAAGAAACTTCGCGGGGCATCGAGATGTACCTCGCGGTGACCGGGCTCTATTTCTTGTCGGCATTCCTCGTGAACCGCATCGCGCTCGTCGTTGAACGCCGCGCTGCAGTGCCCGGCATGGCGGGAGCAGGTCAATGAACTTGGATTTCAGCTTCCTGACCTGGAACTTCGTCAGCGGGTTCATCCTCAACGGTCTTTACTTCTCGCTGCTGCTGACGCTGGTGGCGATGGTCGGCGGCATCTTCCTCGGCACGCTGCTCGCGCTGGCTCGGCTGTCAGGCAAGAAGGCCTTCGCCCTGCCCGCGCAGGCCTACGTCGACACGTTGCGGTCCATCCCGCTCGTGATGGTGATCTTGTGGTTCTTCCTGCTGATCCCCTTGCTCATCGGCAGACCGCTCGGTGCCGAATGGTCCGCGGTGATCACCTTCACGCTGTTCGAGGCAGCCTACTATTCAGAAATCATGCGAGCCGGCATCCAGTCTGTCTCGCGCGGCCAGGTGAACGCGGGTTACGCCGTGGGGATGACCTATGCGCAAGTGATGAAGCTGGTGGTGCTGCCACAGGCTTTCCGCAACATGCTGCCCGTGCTGCTGATGCAGACCATCATCCTGTTCCAGGACACATCGCTCGTCTACGCGATCGGCGCTTATGACCTGCTCAAGGGCTTCGAGGTGGCGGGCAAGAACTTCAACCGTCCGGTCGAGACGTACATCCTGGCCGCAATGGTTTACTTCACCATCTGCTTCTCGCTGTCGATGGGCGTTCGTGCCCTGCAGAAGCGCATTCAAATCATCCGTTGAGATCCATCATGATCGACATCAAGAACGTTTCGAAGTGGTATGGCAGCTTCCAGGTGCTGACCGACTGCACGACGAAGATCAACAAGAGCGAGGTGGTGGTCGTCTGCGGCCCGTCGGGCTCTGGCAAGTCCACCTTGATCAAGACGGTCAATGCGCTGGAGCCGTTCCAGAAGGGTGACATCATTGTCGACGGCGTCTCCATCGCCAATCCGAAGACGAACCTGCCCAAGCTGCGCAGCCGCGTGGGCATGGTGTTCCAGCACTTCGAGCTGTTCCCGCACCTGAGCGTGACCGACAACCTGACGATCGCCCAGATCAAGGTGCTCGGCCGCAATTCCACCGATGCCAAGGCGCGCGGCCTGAAGATGCTCGAGCGCGTGGGCCTGATCGCCCACAAGGACAAGTTCCCTGGCCAACTCTCCGGTGGCCAGCAACAGCGCGTGGCCATCGCGCGTGCGCTCAGCATGGACCCCATCGTGATGCTGTTCGATGAACCCACGTCTGCCCTGGACCCCGAAATGGTGGGTGAAGTGCTCGACGTGATGGTCAAGCTCGCTGGCGAAGGCATGACCATGATGGTCGTCACCCACGAAATGGGCTTTGCCAAGAAGGTGAGCCACCGCGTGATCTTCATGGACGCCGGCAAGGTGGTCGAGGACTGCACCCGCGACGAATTCTTCGGCAATGCCGACGGGCGTTCGCCGCGGGCAAAGGAATTCCTTTCGAAGATCCTTCAGCACTGATTCAGTGCTGAAAGACGGACGGTGGGGGCGCCCCCCTACCGTTTCCGCGTTGTCCTTGGCGAACCTCTATCGCCTCGCACCACAACCTTTGTTGATCTATGCCCGTCTTGGGCTTGAAGGGCGGGGTTGTGCGTTGCCTTTAGCGGAGCTTGTTCTCTGGCGAGGCCGCGCCGGGTCTCGGCCCGGCAGCCGACTTCCCTTTC
>CBIHPH010000005.1:0-95103 GCA_966212105.1 uncultured Rhizobacter sp. | reverse complement strand
GCCTGAAGGGGAATGCCGAATAGGCCGGCCTGGGGCGCTCCGCCCAAGGGGGGATGGGGCCCGGGGGGGCGCCCCCGGTGGGGCCGCCCACCGGCGATGTCAGCGGATCACTTCCAGAGTTCGCACTTCGATTCGGCCTTGGTGGTCCATGCCGCGTCGCCCTTGATGGTCTCGACGACGTTGTAGTAGTCCCACGGTTCCTTCGATTGCTCGGGTGTCTTGACCTGCATCAGGTACATGTCGTGCACCATGCGGCCGTCGGGGCGGATGGTGCCGTTCTTGGCGAAGATGTCGTTGACGGGCGTCTTGCGCATTTGCGCGAGCACCTTGTCGCCGTCGTCCGACCCGATGGCTTTGACGGCCTTCAGGTAGCTGGCCGCCACGGAATAATCGGCCGCCTGCAGCGACGAGGGCATGCGCTTGAATTTGTCGAAGAACTTGCGGCTCCAGGCGCGGGTCTCTGCGTTCTGGTTCCAGTACCAGCTGTCGGTCAGGTACATGCCCTGCGCGGCCTTCAGGCCGATGGAGTGCACGTCGTTGATGAACATCAGCAGGCCCGCGAGCTTCATCTTCTTCGTGATGCCGAATTCGTTGGCCGCCTTGATCGCGTTGATGGTGTCGCCACCGGCGTTCGCCAGGCCCAGGATTTGTGCCTTGCTCGACTGCGCCTGCAGCAGGAAGGAGGAGAAGTCGCTGGCCGACAGCGGGTGGCGCACCGATCCCACGACTGTGCCGCCGGATGCCTTCACGACGTTGGCCGTGTCGTTCTGCAGCGCGGCGCCGAAGGCGTAGTCGGCCGTCAGGAAGAACCAGCTCTTGCCGCCGGCCTTCACGACGGCGCCGCCGGTGCCCTTGGCGAGCGCCACGGTGTCGTAGGCCCAGTGCACCGTGTACGGCGTGCAGCGTTCGTTCGTCAGGGCCGACCCCCCGGCCCCCACGGCGATGAACGGCTTCTTCTTCTCGGCCGCGACGCCCGCCATCGCGAGGCTTGCGCCGGTGTTGGTGCCGCCGATCAGCAGGTCGAGGCCTTGCTGGTCGAACCATTCGCGCGCCTTGGAGGCGGCCACGTCCGGCTTGTTCTGGTGGTCGGCGAACAGCACCTCGATCTTCTTGCCGTTGATGTTGCCACCGGCGTCGGCGACGGCCATGCGGACGGCTTCCACGCCGGCCGGCCCGTCGATGTCGGAGTAGAGGCCGGACATGTCGGTGATGAGGCCGATGCGGATCACGTCGCCCGAGATCTGCGCCTGGGCACCACCGGCCGCCAAGGCCGTGGCCGCGGCCAAGGCACATGCGGAGGCGATGCGGGTGAGTTTCTGGTGGGTCATCACGTTTTCTCCTGGGGTAAGGCTGAGCGGGTGAGGCAAACGGCGTTCGTCAGACGCCGAGGTATTCGTGGAGGCTGTCGAGCTTCGACGGCAGCTCGGCTTGCGAGAACGACTGCTGGATGCGCCCGTGTTCCATCACGAGGAAGCGATCGGCCAGCGGTGCGGCGAAGCGGAAGTTCTGTTCGACCATCAGGATCGTGTAGCCCTTCTTGCGCAGCGTGGTGATCATCTGCGCGAGCTTTTGGACGATGACCGGGGCCAGGCCTTCGGAGATCTCATCGAGCAGCAGCAGCCGCGCACCGGTTCTCAGGATGCGCGCCACCGCCAGCATTTGCTGCTCGCCGCCCGACAGCCGCGTTCCCTGGCTGCCGGCGCGCTCTTTCAGGTTGGGGAACATTTCGTAGATTTCGGCGACGGCCATGCCGCCTTGCGACAGCACCGGGGGCAGCATCAGGTTCTCCTCGGCCGACAGGCTCGAGAAGATGCCGCGTTCCTCGGGGCAGTAGCCCAGGCCGAGGCGGGCGATGCGGTGGGGCGCCAGGCCGATGGTTTCGGTGCCGCGCACCTTGACCGAGCCCTTGCGTGCACCCACGAGGCCCATGATGGCGCGCATCGTGCTGGTGCGGCCCGCGCCGTTGCGGCCGAGGAGTGTGACGACTTCGCCTTCCTGCACATCGAGCGTGACGCCGTGCAGCACGTGCGATTCGCCGTACCAGGCTTGCAGATTGCGGATTTCAAGGAATGCGGCCATGTCAGTGTCCCTTGAGCTGGGCATCGGCGCTGCCCATGTACGCTTCCATCACCGCCGGGTTCCTGGACACCTCGGCATACGGTCCTTCGGCGAGCGTTGCTCCCCGTTGCAGCACGGTGATGGTGTCGGCGATGCTGGAGACCACGCTCATGTTGTGTTCCACCATCAGCACCGTGCGGTTCGCCGAGACCTTCTTGATGAGTTGACGGATGCGGTCCACGTCTTCGAGGCCCATGCCTTGCGTGGGTTCGTCGAGCAGCATCAGCTCGGGATCCATCGCGAGTGTGGTGGCAATCTCGAGGGCGCGCTTGCGGCCATAGCTGAGCTCCACGGTGGGCAGGGCGGCATACCCTTCGAGGTCCACCGAGCGCAACAGTTCGAGGGCCCGTGCATTCAGCGGTTCGAGGCTGCGCTCGGACCGCCAGAAATGAAACGACGAGCCCAGTTTGCGCTGCAGCGCCACCCGCACGTTCTCGAGCACGGTGAGGTGGGGAAACACGGCCGAGATCTGGAACGACCGGATCACGCCACGACGGGCGATGCGTGCCGGGGGTTCCTGGGTGATGTCGTTGCCGTTGAAGAGGATGTGACCCCGCGTGGGGATCAGGAACTTCGTCAGCAGGTTGAAGCAGGTGGTCTTGCCCGCCCCGTTGGGGCCGATCAGTGCATGGATGTGACCGCGCTGCACCTTCAGATCGACCTGGTTGACCGCGACGAAGCCTTTGAACTCCTTGGTGAGGCCCCGGGTTTCGAGAATGGTGTCCATCGGATCCTTCTCATTGAGCATCAGGTGGCAGGGCGCCGGTTGTGGCCGGCGGCGAAACAACGGCGGAATCAGTGTGTCAGGCGGGTGACTCCCGGTTCATCGAAAGAATACGAACCGGGTTGCGCCGCAGCAATGCGCAAAATTACCTTAGGGTGTTCCCTTGCTTCAATGCCGTCCCTTGGGGCAGCAGGGTGGTCGAACATCAGTCCGGAATGGTGATGGCGCCGGCCGTCACCGTGATGCCATCCGCGGCCAGCGGGGCGGGCGCGATGTCGGGCACGTTGCTGTCGCTGATGGCCGGCGCCGATCCGGGCGCGCCGCCTCGGGGCACGGTGCGCACCACCTGGCTCGGGGGCAAAGCGGTCTGTTGGTGCAGATGGGCCCACATGAGGTCGAGCGCCTGGTTCAGGTAATGGTGCAGCGGGATGAACAGCGTGTCGTAACCCGGCACGCCGCCGGCTGCCGAGTTGAACGTGTCGAAGTGCTGCCCGTTGGTGACCTCGTAGTAGTGCAGCTTGCTGGTGGCCCCTTCCACTTTCCGGTTGTAGGCCGTGTAGGCGCGGGCCGCATGGTTCGGCGGCAGCAAGGTGTCGCTGCGGCCGGTCACGATCACCGCGGGCTTGCCGCGCAGGTTGCCGGTCAGCAGCACCTGCCGGAGGCCTTCCTGCACGCGCTGGCTGTTCGCAAGCGGGGTGCCGGTCAGCGGGGCGCCGGTGACCGTGTCCACGCCGGTGATCATGTTCCGAAGGCACAGCATGCCGTCGAGCGATCCATCAACACGGTTCGTCGATGGCGAGACCCCCACGTGGTACAGCTTCGCGCCGCCCACCGAATCGTTGTAGACGACGTCGCCCACGGCGCTCAAGCCGTTGCCGATGCCGAACACGATGGACTGCAGGGTGGGCACCTGTGCGGCCACATTGCCGCTCGCGTCCACATTGGCGAGGCTGAAGCCGCAGAGGTTGTCGCCCACGGAGAACCGGCCGTAAGCGTTCACGTAGCTCACCGCCACGTAGACGTCCGCCAGGCGGTAGTGCGACGCATGCAGGGCATCGTGGTTCGGGTCCGTCCAGCCGTAGGCGCGCAGCTTGGCGAGCGCGGCGTCCGCCTGGTCGGCGGTCGTGACGCCGGTGACCAGGTTCTTGTCGGCCAGGCTTTGGCAGCGGTTCGTGGCGATCGTCTCGAGTTCCACGCCGGCCACGCGGTTCGCCGGCGCAGGCCCGGTTCCCAGGCCCAGCCAGCCCGGCCGCACGCCGGTGGGCGCCTGGGCCGAGGCGGAGAGTGCTGCGCACGGTTCGTAGATCATGCGGTAGGTGAAATAGTCGCCCAACGGTCGGCCCGCCACCGGCACCGCGGTGTTTCCCTGGGTCACGGTGACGCCGGTCATCGATGCCGGCTGTGCGTTCGGCTCGGATACCGCGACGCCATCGATCAGGTCCTCGGTGTCCTGTTCGGCCGCCTGGAGCGATTCGCCCCCACCGTTCGAAACGGACGAGGCGATCACGATGGTATTGGCGGCCCGGTAGGTGCGCAGGCGGCGGTTGGACTCGGTGTCGATCGCGCCATGCGTCTCGTTGATGGCCCAGAAGGCGAAGCGGATGCTGTCGAGGACGTTCTTCCCCCAGTCTTTCTCCGGGTTCTGCTGCGAGAAGGCGTGCTTGTAGGCAAAGCGGTTCGGATACTGGGCCTTGTATGCGGCAAGACCGGCACCGGCGAGGTCGGCGGCGAAGTGGGCCTGCGTGCCGGCGGTGTCGCGGGGCACGAGGCGGCCGTCGATCAGGTTGACTTTGTCCGCCTCCAGGTCGTGGTAGCCGATGCCCTTGCCGGCATCGGTGTAGGCCACGGCACAGCCGCGCTTGAGCGCCCATTCACCCGAGGTCGCGATGGCGCCGTACATGCCGCGGGAACCGGGCGAGGGCGCCGTCACGATGCATGCGTCGCCCGGCTTGAAGGTGTCGGGGATCTGCACCATCATGGCCACGTTCTTGCGCCCGGTGCCGTCGTCCGCGAAGGCGATGAATTCCCGGCCGGGGATCTTTCCCTCGTCGCCGGTGACGATGCCGTCGGCCGTGACGTTGGGGCCGTACAACGTTCCAAAGCCCCCGGCGGCGGACGGATCGACCAGCGCGCGGTAGTTCGTGTAGATGGCCCTGCGGCGCAACTCTGCCGCAGTGGGGTTGGCGGCGTCCGCAAAGCCGGGTGGGGTGGCGCTGGCAAGCCCCGTCTTGCCGAGGCCCGCGGTCAGCAGGTCGTCGGTGGTGCCGTCGTAGGTGGTGCTCGCGGGGGTGCTGAACCCCGTGGGCAAGGTGTTGGGCTCCCGGCTGTCGTCACCACAGGCGGCGAGCGTGAGGGACAGGCACAGGCACGAGGCGCTCCAGCGCAGGCGGGGGTGGGTCATCGTGGATCTCGCTGAGGTTGATGAACATCCAGGGGGGCGTCGCATCGAACGCATTTCCTGCGGCACTGCGACCGAACAGTACGATTTCCTGAGCGAAAGCTACCGGTTTCCCACAGTTGAAGTTGGGGTCTTTGCCGCCAAACTGGGTGCCGTGGGGCACGAGGGTGCGAGCGTGTCCCGGACGCCACAACCCCCAACAAGTCTCAGGGATTACCCGGGTCTCTTTCCTTTCATGCCGAACGATTCGCTCAGCTCCGACGCCTGCATGGCGCTTGCCTTCGAGATGGCCCCCGTGGGCCTGTGCATTTCCGAACAGCGGGTGATCCGCCGCTGCAACCCGAAGTTCGCTTCCCTCTTCGGCTACGCGGTCGCCGAGATCGAGGGCCGGTCGTTCGAGATGCTGTACCCGTCGCCTGCAGAGTTCGAGCGAATCGGTGAACTCAGCCGTGAGCGCATGCGCACCACCGGCCAGTACGCCGATGATCGGCTCATGCGCCACAAGAACGGGCAGCTCTCCTGGTTCCGCGCCGTCGGGCAATCGATGGATCCCGAGGTGCCGTTTGCGGTGACTGTGTGGACCTTCCAACCCCTGGAGGCCATGCGCCCGGCTGCCGTCGAACTCACCGCACGTGAGCGTGACGTGGCCAGCCTCGTCGTGACGGGGGCCAGCGCGAAAACCATCGCCCGCTCGCTGGGGCTGTCGCCGCGAACGGTCGAGCACTACCGCACGAAGCTCATCAACAAACATGAGGTGCGCACGACCAGCGAGTTGATTTCGCGGCTGGCCGGCCCTACGCGCTGACAACGTCCTGCCCCCGCCTGAGAAAAAGTTCATCGTTCAGGTCACGCAGGTCCCTGCGGGCATGCGACGATTGACGCGTAATGACCAATTGAGGGGGGATCCGTGAGGTCGCATTTCTGGCGCCGTGCTCTCTGGGGCGGTCTGATGTTGTTCGCCTGCGTGCGCACGGCTCTGGCTGCCTTGCCCGCATTCGAGGTGGCGCCGGCGCCTGCCTGGGCCGTTGCGATGCCCTCCGCCGATGTGGTGCCGAAGGTGGACGCGGCGCCTCTGCAATATCGACTCATCGACGAGCAGGTGCAATTCGACGGACGAGAGTCGCACGCGTACATGCATGTGGTGCGCGTCGTCGGATCGGCGGCCGGTTTGTCCCTCGCGGCGCAGATCGAACGCGAATTCGATCCTGCTTACCAGACGTTCACCTGGCACCACATTCACGTCGTGCGCAACGGCCAGGTGATCAACAAGCTGGAACGAGACAAGGTGCGCCTGCTCCAGCGCGAAACCCAGCTCGAACGGCAGATGTATGACGGGCGCACGACCGTTTCCGTGGTGCTCGACGATGTGCGTGTGGGCGACGAGGTGGACTACGCCTTTTCGGTGCGTGGCAGCAACCCTGTCTTCGGCAGCAAATTCCTGTTCTCCACGTGGATGGCAACCGACCGTGGGCCGGTCGGCCGCTACCGGGTCCGTCTGCTCACGCCCGCTTCGAGGCCGATGAACATGCGGGCCGCTCCGGCCCTGGGCCGGGTGCGCACATTGGGAGACATGACCGAGACGGTCTATGTGCGCGATGGCGTGGAGAAACTGCAGTTCGATGAGCGGGCCTCCGCGTCCGTCATCCTGGCCCACACTGCCGAAGTCAGCGAATTCCGGGACTGGGCTGAAGTCGCCCGTTGGGGCGTGCCGCTCTTTGCCCGGGGCGAGGGCGGGAACGCGACGGCGGCCAAGGCCGATGAGATCCGGCGGGGCCATTCATCCCGGCAGGCGCAGGTTCTTGCGGCGCTTGAGTTCGTGCAACGGGAAGTGCGCTATTTCGGAACCGAGACCGGCTTGAACTCGCACTTGCCGGCACCGCCCGAACAAGTGATCACGCAGCGCTTCGGCGACTGCAAGGACAAGGTGGTGCTGTTCATCGCGTTGTTGCGGCGACTGGGTGTGAAGGCCGAACCCGTGCTGGTCTCGACGGCCTTTCGGGCGAAGACGGACCTGCAGCTGCCCAGCCCCCTCGCGTTCGATCATGTCATCGCCCGGGTGGAACTTGACGGCCAATCGTACTGGCTCGACCCGACCCGCGCGCTGCAGACGGGTGACCTCTCCGCGCGCCAGCAGACGACGCTCGGCAAGGGGCTGCTGCTGAACGAGGGCAGCAAGGCCCTCGTGGCGCTGCCGTCGCCGTGGGGTGTCGACCGGCAGACGGTCGAGGACCGCATCGTCGTGAAGGCGTTCAACGCCGACCCCGAACTCGAGGCGCGCATCACCTACCGTGCCGAACTGTCGGAGGCGGTCCAATCGGCCATCGCGAACCGGGGGCTCGATGCGGTGGTCAGCGACGTGTCGGCACCGTATGTGAAGGTCTACCCGAAACTGCGGTCGATCGCACCGCCCCGGGCCCAGGTGTCCACCACCGACGATTCGGTGACGCTCGTGCTCCGGTACGTGGTGCCGGATTACTGGCGCCTGCATGAAGAGCGTTCTCTGGTCGGCGATGTTGCACCATGGCTTGCCTACCAGACCGTCGCGCTTCCGAGCACCGAATCCCGGCGCGATCCATACGCCATTTCTCTGCCTGGTGTCTACCGGCACGTCGTGACCGTCTCGCTCCCGGAGTTGACGTACAGCGAGCCCGTGTCTCATCGGGCTGCGGAGGGCGATGCGCATGTTCGCCTCGACGTCTCGGTCGAACGCGCAGAACGAGAGCAGCGCGCCGTCGCTGAAGTGCGGATGATGAGCGATGAGGTGCCCGCGGCCGAATGGGCCCAGCACCGTGCCGCGATGTTGAACGCAGGCAAGGGCCTGAACCTGATCGTGACCGCCCCCATCTTGTCTCCGGCCGCGTTCGAGCAAGTGAAGCAGGCGCTGGAGTCGGCCGATGCCTTGCTTCAACAGGGCAAGCTCGCGCTGAACACGGCGGCCCAGAGGAGGGCGTATGGGCGGCAGATCGTGCTGTCCGCTCAGCTCACTGGCGGGCGGCTCAAGCCGTTGCACCAGGCTCAGGTCCTGGCGGCGCGGGGCATCCAGCTGGACCACCTCGGCCAGCATGAAGCGGCACGCGCGGACTTCGAACGCGCCCGCGCCCTCGATCCCACGTCGGAAGCGGCGATGCTCGGGGCGGCCACCAATGCGTTGATGACTCGGAACTTCGCACACACGGTGTCGTTGTGCAACGAATTGCTGGCGCGCCAACCGCGCCATGCCGACGCATTGTTCACCCGCGGGCAGGCCAACTACCTCCTGTTCAACCTTGCCGCCGCCCGGAGGGATCTCGAAGCAAGCCTTGACGTGCGTGGACGCGACGACGCGGCGTTCTCGATGCTCTGGCTGTCGCTGGCCGGGCGCTTCGATGGCAAGCCGGTGCCTGTGCTGGCGGATGCGCGGCGCTTGCCGTCGGCATGGCCGCGGCCGCTGATCGACTTTTCCCTGGGGCGCATTGATGCGAAAGCGGTGGTTGCCGCTGCCAGCGCCCGATCGAATCCGCGGGAGGCGCTCACGGAAGCCTATTTCTACATGGGCGAGAAGCACCTGGCCGATGGCAACAACGCGCTGGCCATCGAAGCCTGGCGTCTGGCCGTCGAACAAGGCGTGATTGAATACGTCGAGCATGACCTCGCCCGGCTTCGGTTGGCCGAGGCGAGGCAGGACTCAGGCACGAAGCCTCGTGTACCGCTGTCACCGCCCATGGTCACACGATGAACCGCGTGACCAAGGCTGTTGCTAGCGGCTTCCTGCGCTGGCTCGTCCGTGCGCCTGCAACGGGGTTTCTAGGGCCGACAACCCGGCGATCACCGGGTCCAGCTGGTGGGTCAGTGCCAGCAGTCGCCCCTCCACATCCCCGTTCCCGTTCGAGCAGGCGATTTCGAGCGCCTCCGCGGCCTCGCTGACGGCCTGCGCGCCCAGCGTTCCTGACACGCTTTTGAGGTCGTGCGCCAGTCGGGTTGCCGCAGACACGTCTCCGGACTCCCATGTGGTGCGAAAGCGGGTCGTGAAGTTGGCTTCGCGGTCACGGAACATGGTCAGCAGCCGCCGATAGAGCCTCTCGTTGCCCATCACGCCGGCGAGCCCGAGCCGGGTGTCGATGCCGTGGAATGTGTCGGCGCCGGCCGCTTCGTCGGCGGTTGAGCGCCGCACGTGGCGCGCGAGCGTGGCGAACATTTCATCGACCTTGATCGGCTTGGCGATGTGGTCGTTCATGCCGGCGGCGAGCGCTTTCTCGCGGTCGCCGACCATGGCGTTGGCGGTCATCGCGATGACCGGAAGATCGCGCCATTGCGTCTGTTCGCGCAGTGCGCGGGTCGCGGCATAGCCGTCCATGACAGGCATCTGGCAGTCCATCAGGACGGCATCGAAGCGCTCGGCAGACAGCACCTCCAGGGCCTCCTTGCCATTCTCGGCGACGGTGACCACGATCCCGGCACGGCCGAGCAGATCTCGTGCGAGTTCCTGGTTGATCGGGTTGTCCTCGACCAGGAGGATGCGCGCCGAGGCGAGGCTGGCGATGTTGTCGTGCAGTGCGTCGGCACGCAGTTCGCCGCGCGCCAGACGCAGGCGCGGGCTGCCGCGCACTTCCAGGCATGCGTCGAGGAGGCTCGAGGGTGTCACGGGCTTGGTGAGGGTGGCCGCCACGGCGAGCCCCTCGGCGGCCAGCCGCTGCGCCACCTCCTCGCGGCTGAACGCGGTGAGCATCACGATCGAGGGCGCATGGTGATGCAGCGGGATCCGGGCCAGGCGCTTGGCGCAGTCCACGCCGTCCATCACCGGCATTTTCCAGTCGAGCACCATCAGGTCGAAGGGCTGGTGGCAGGCGTCGGCACGCACCACGGCTTCGATGGCCGTGGCGCCATCGACCGCAGCGGAGACCGCCATACCCATCCTGTCGGCCATCTCGGTCAGCACGTTGCGCGCGCAGGCGTTGTCGTCGACGACCAGAACCCTGGCATCGCGCAAGGCCGCATCGGGGGCCCCGTCCATCGCCGGCTCCGGCACGACGCCCATGCGCAGGCTGAAGTGAAAGACACTGCCACGCCCCGGCGTGCTTCGCACGCCGAGCGTTCCGCCCATCATGCGCACCAGGTGCTGGCTGATGGCCAGGCCGAGGCCTGTACCGCCGAACCGCCGGCTGGTGGAGGAATCGGCCTGGGTGAAGGGCCGGAAAAGCTTCTCCTGCTGTTCGGCCGTGATGCCGATGCCCGTGTCGCGCACCTCGAAGCCCAGGTGCACCGAACCCGCGTCCCGCTCGAGGACCTTGATGCCGATGACGATTTCGCCTTGCTCGGTGAACTTGATGGCGTTGTTGCCGAGGTTCAGCAGCACCTGGCGCAGGCGTGAGGGGTCGCCCACGAGGTGCGAGGGCAGGTGCGCCGGCAAGGCGAACACAAGCTCCAGGTCCTTCTCCTCGGCCCGGAGGCCCGCCATGTCCGCAAGCTGGTCCATCACGTCCGTGAGCTCGAACGGGATCTGCTCGATTTCGAGGTGGCCAGCCTCGATCTTGGAGAAGTCGAGGATGTCGTTGATGATGCTCAGCAGCGATTCGGCCGACTGGTGCACCTTGGAGACGTAGTTGCGCTGCCGGTCGTCCAGCCCGCTTTGCAGCGCCAGGTGCGACATGCCGAGGATCGCGTTCATTGGCGTGCGGATCTCGTGGCTCATGTTGGCGAGGAATTCGCTCTTGGCCTGGTTCGCCGCCTCTGCCACTTCCCGCGCCGCCCGCTCCGCTTCGGCCTGCTTGCGCTCGGTCAGGTCCAGCACGAACGACACGCCTTGCTCGAGGGAACCCTGCAGCAGCACGCTGCCGAGCATGGTGGGGAAGCGCGTGCCGTCCTTGCGGACGAAATCGCGTTCGTAGGTGGTGGGTTGCCGGGTGGTCTGGAGCTTGTCGAGGAGCTGGGCCTCCACCGCGAAGTATTCCGGCGGCGTGATCTGCGTCCATTGCACCCGTCCCGCGATGAGGTCCTCGCGTGAATAGCCGATCATCGCGAGGAAGGCGTCGTTGGCGTCGGTGATGCCCGTGACCGACCAGAAGAAGATGCCGATGATGCTGGATTCGACGAGTTGTCGGATGCGCGCCTCCCGGTCGCGCAACTCGGCATACAGCCGGGCGTTCTCGAGAGAAATCGCGGCCTGCGCGGCCACCACATCCAGCAGGGCCACCCGCTCCGCGGTGAAGGCGTGCGGCAGCAGCGAGTTTTCCATGTACAGCACGCCGACCAGCCTCGTTTGCTCGATGAGCGGCAGGCACAACACGGAGCGAGGGCGGCGCAGCTTGACATAGCCGTCGGACGAGAACAGGGGCGCGGCCGTGGCGTCGTCGAGGATCACGCGCGTGCGGCTTCGCATCACGTAGTGCAAGATGGACTCGGGCAGTTCCTCCGCCGTCGCCTCCCTTGTTCGCGGCACGACCTCGACGCCGCCGTGACCGGTCGTCGCCTCGGCCTCGATGTGGGGTTTGGCATCATGGAGCAGCACGAGCAGCGCGCGTTCGGCGCCGGCATTCTCCACGGCGATGACCAGCAGCGTCTTGATGAGGCTTTCGAGCACGATCTCGCTCGAGACGGCCTGGGCGGCCTTGAAGGCGGTCACCGCATCCAGTTGCGCCGCGCTCATCGGGGCGTTCGGGGCATCGCTGTCTTGCTGCTGGCGCAGGAACGGGTGGCGTTCCTCCAATTGCTTGACCTTGGCGTGGGCGCCCCACCGCTGGTAGCAACTGCGGGCGCTGCGGAGCAGCCCGCAGGAGAGGGTGTCGAGCTCGCGAGCGGTGTAGAAGCGTGCCGATACCTCGAGCGCGAGGGCCTCGTTCTGGACGAACCCTTTGTCACGTGCCGAGCGGACGGCCTGCTCGTAAAGACGCTGGGCGTTCTCGTTCTGTCCGTCGATGCGGGCCATCTCCGCGCGGACCAGGAGAGCGCGGTTGGTACCACTTTCCGGGTTGTGGCGCGCGAAATTGTCGAGCCATTCGGCGTGTGCCCGGAGTGCCTCCCGCTCGCCGTCAAGTTCATCGGCCGGCAATTCGCTGTAACCTGCGGCACGCGCCAGTGCAGCGTAGTAGTGGAACTCGACCTCTTCGAAGGGCGTCAGGGTCGTGAACATGTAGTGCTGCGCCTTCACCGCCGCGGCCAAGGCGCTGCGGGGGTCTTCCGCAAGAAAGTGCACCTGCAGCTTGCGAATCCAATACCAGGCGGCCGGGGAGCGCAGCCGGCCATCTTCGATCAGCTCCCGCTCGAACGCGACCGTGTCGAGCCGATCGCTGTGGAAGGAGGTCAGGGAATCCGTCAACCCTCGCATGGCGTGGATGAACCCGATGTGCGGTTTCATGCAGGCCGCAACCATGTTGAAGTGCGTCTTCTCCGCCACCTGGAGCACATCCTCCCCGAAGGACTGCACCTCGTCCAAAGGGTCTTCCAGCGCGAGGCGGTGCGGCACCAGCAGAAAGCGCGCGTACAGATCGAAGACGAAATCGCCGCTTTCCCTGGCGGCCGTGTAGGCCCGCTCGCCGTAGGGGATCCCGATGCGGAAGTGATCGGTCCATGGGCTGCACGATTCGGCAAAGCTCGTGTAGATGCGGCCCTTGTATCGCCCCAGCCCGCTTTCCACCAGCGCGACGGCCAGCATGCCGAAGCGCCGGCCGGTGTCGCAGTCGCCGAGTTCCTCGCGAAGAATCAGGTTGATGTACGCATAGCCGATGCAAGATCCATCGCTGTTGCCGTGTTCGAGGCTGAGGTTCGTGATGCGGCAGATGCCCAGGCGCAGCAGGTTCGTGTCGATGACGAGGTACGGGGCGAGCGCGGACGTCAGCACGTCCACGATGGCACGGTGCTCGGCATCGCGCATCACCGGCAAATGCGCGAGCGCTTCGATGTCGAGCCCTTCCAGCCGCTGCCACAGCCGGCGGTATTCCTGTTGCAACTCTTCCTTCGATGGATGCTTGTGCCAGGTGATGCCGGCGTCTTGCAGGAACGCCAGGGACACATCGATCGCCGCATCGAAGCGGTCCAGCGCCTGGTACAGCGCGAGGCGCAGGCAGGCGACGGCAGCGGCATCGACCCTGTTGCGCGCCACGGCCGCAAGCCGGGCCAGGCGCTCTTCGGCAAGGTTCAGCGCACCGGAGAGGAATTCGCATTCGCTTCGCTGAATCTCCAGCGGGAAGGCCACCTCATAGGCGTTGTGCCAAGGGTCTTCGGGCAACAGCTCACAGCCGGTCGTCAAATACGTGAGCGCGGCGGCGTAAGCGGTCGAGTTCCTCGCCCGCGTCCCTGCGATCAGGTTGAGTTCGGCGACCTGGCGGCGCTCGTCGGCGGCCGTCAACAGCTCCACGCCGCGGTTGAGCTGGTTCACCGTCTCGAACACCTTGGCTTCGACGTCCTCCGGTGCCGTGCGCTGACGAAGCAATCGCCCGATCCGGAGGTGTTCCCGCGCGAGCTTGCCCTTCGGTATCAATGAATAGACCGCCTCCTGGACGCGGTCGTGCTGGAATTTGTACGCGTCTCCGAGATCGATGACGAAACCTGCAAGCTCTGCCTCCCGCAAGTCCGCATGGACCGCCTCTTCGGACAGCCCCGACACCATTTGCAGCGTGGTGAGGTCGGCCACGTTGCCCAGGCAGGCGAATCGCTTCAGCAGCGAGAGGGTGCGGTCGGGCAGCCGGGCGACCTTGGTGATCAGCAGATGAACGACGTTGTCGGTCAGGTTCTTGGCACGGATGCGTGCAAGGTCCCACCGCCAGGCGCCCGCCACGGCGTCGAATGAGAGCAGCGTTTCCTCTTCCAGTGTCCTGAGGAACTGGATCGTGAAGAACGGATTGCCACCCGTCTTTTCGTGCACCAGCCTGGCGAGGGGCCGGGCCGCGTCGGGCCCGCAGTGCAACGCATCGCTGATCATCGCCTCGATGTCCGCGCTGGCCAGGGGGGCGAGCACGATGTCGTCGACCCGCGTCCCCGAGGAGCGGATCGCCCCGAGCGCGCGCACGAGGGGATGTGAAGCATCGACCTCGTTGTCCCGGTATGCCCCAACCATCAGGAGGTGCTTGAGCCCCGACTCGGCCAGCAGGTACCGGAGCAGATCGAGCGTCGCCGTGTCCATCCATTGCAGGTCGTCGAAGAACAGCACCAAGGGGTGATCGGCCCGGGCGAACACCTCGAGGAACCGGAGCAGGACCATGCGAAAGAGGTTCGGCGTCTCCATCGGCGACAGGTCCGCAAGGGGCGGCTGCTTGCCGATGATGGGCTCGATTTCCGGAACCAGGTTGACGATCAACTGGCCGTTGGACCCCAGCGCCGCCTGCAAGGCCTCGCGCCAGAGGCCGATCTCGGCGTCGCTCTTGGCCAGCAGGTGCTGCGCGAGCCCGTGGAACGCCTGTCCCAGGGTGGCATAGGGAATGTCTCGCTTGTATTGGTCGAACTTGCCTGCGGCGAACAGGGCACGGGGCGGAACCAGCGCCTTTTGCAACTCATGGACGACCGACGATTTGCCGACGCCCGAGTAGCCCGACACGAGCACCAGGCCCCGCGTGCCGCCGGCAATGACGTGCTCGAAGCTTTCCAGCAGCGTCTGGACCTCTCGATCGCGGCCATACAGAATTTCCGGGATCAGCAGGCGGTCCGGGGTATCGCGCTCGCCCAAGGGAAACGGATCGATTCTGCCCAGGGCTTCCCATTGCGCCGCGCATCGCCGCAGGTCCGCCGCCAATCCGGCGGCGGTCTGGTAGCGGGCCTCGGCCGTCTTGGCCAGGAGCTTCATGACCACATCGGACAGCCCGGCCGGAACGGCCGCCACCTCGGCGGGGGGGACGGGTGCACGTGCGATGTGGCAGTGAATCCACTCCATCGGATCGGTCGCTGAAAACGGGAGTGTTCCAGTGAGCAACTGATAAAAGCTGACCCCGAGGGAATACAGATCGCTGCGCGAATCGATCGAGCGGTTCATGCGCCCCGTTTGCTCCGGCGCCATGTAGGCCAGCGTGCCGGCGATGATCTCCGGGGCACCGGGCAGGTGCTGTTCGCGCGGCAGCCGGGTGGCGATGCCGAAGCCGCTGAACCGGACGGATCCCTCCCCGTCAATGAACACATGGGCCGGCTTGATGTCTTTGTGCACGAGACCGCAGGCGTGCATCCGGCTGAGCGCCGCGGCCATCTTGATGGCCAAGGGCAGGAACCGGGTGGGCTCGTGGCGGCGGCCGGTCTGCTGGTCGAGCGGCTTGCCGCCCGGGTGGTCGAGCACCAGGATGGTCCGGCCGTCCTGGCGGAGCAAGGCCAGCGGATGAAGGGCCCATTCCTGGTCGAGGAGCGATGCCAGGGAAAACTCGTGTTCCAGCTTCTTCAAGCTGACAGGCGCCGGATCCTCGTTTCGGGCACTCAAGAGCCAGACGGCTCGGCCATCGCCTCGCCGAACGCCCTCTCGCAGGACAAACTCGCCGCGCTGGAAGACCGCCCCGGAAACTTTCTCCGAATATTCGTTCATCCCTGCATCCGTCGTCTGGCCATGTCGGATTGGCGGTTGGGGTGGATTCGTTCCCGAGGTGTCCGCGCGATGTGCAAGATTACAAGCTTGCGAATGGCTTGGCACGTCCAGGGGCGCTGGGCGGGCGTGCGCATCCGCGCGTTGGCAGGCGGAGCCGGGGGAATGGCACCGCACGGAGCCTATCGACGCTCTGCATGCGCAGGGCCGTGTTTTCGCGGTGGGCGTTCCAGCGAGGCCAAGCCCGCGATCACCGGCTCGAGTTGATGCACCAGCGCTGACAGCCGAATCTGCACATTTGTCGCGTCCGAATCACTTGCGCACGCCAGTTCGAGGGCTTCGGCCGCCGCACTGACCGATTGTGCGCCCAGCGTGCCGGACGTGCTCTTCAGGTCATGGGCCAGTCGGGTTGCCTCGGTCAGGTCCCCCGCTTCGCAAGCGGCACGGAAGCGGCCCGCAAAGCCGGCTTCACGGTCGCGGAACAGGGTCAGCAGGCGCCGATACAGCTGCTCGTCGCCCGCCACGCCGGCCAGCCCCGCCCCGCTGTCGATGCCGGGAAAGCCTCCGTTCGCAGATGGTTCCGCCGCGGTCGCTGCCGGTTGCAGGTGGCGGGCCAGTGTCGTGAACATGTCGTCCACCTTGATCGGCTTGGCGATGTGGTCGTTCATGCCTGCCGCCAGGGCCTTTTCCCGGTCGCCGACCATGGCATTGGCTGTCATGGCGATCACCGGAAGTTCACGCCACTGCGGCTGTTCGCGCAGTGCACGGGTCGCGGCATAGCCGTCCATCACCGGCATCTGGCAATCCATCAGGACCGCGTCGAAGCGCTCCCGTGACAACACCTCCAGCGCCTCCTTGCCGTTGTCGGCCACGGTGACGACGATTCCGGCGCGCCCGAGCAGGTCGCTTGCGAGCTCCTGGTTGATCGGGTTGTCTTCGACCAGGAGGACACGCGCTTTCGAGAGGCGGGCCAGCGTGCCCTGCGTCGTGGCCCAAGGCCGTTCTTCGGGCGCCGGGCGCCGGCGCGGCGCGCCGCGAACTTGCAGGCACGCGTCCAGGAGGCTGGAGGGCGTCACCGGCTTGGTCAGGGTCGCCGCCACGGCGAGCCCTTCGATGGCGAGCCGGCGGGCCACTTCGTCGCGGCTGAAGGCGGTGAGCATCAACACGTCCGGCGCGCGCAGCAGCGGCATCTTCGCCAGCCGCTTCGCGCAGTCCACGCCGTCCATCACCGGCATCTTCCAGTCGAGCAACATCAGATCGAAGGGCTTGCGGCGCGCATCGGCTTCCATCACCGCACCGATCGCCGCGGCGCCGTCGCTGACCGCCGAAGCCTCCATCCCCAGGTGGCTGGCCATCTCCAGCATCACCAGCCTTGCGCATTCGTTGTCGTCCACGACGAGCACGCGGGCTCCCTTCAACGCATCACTGGAGACGGCATCCCTGACCGGCTTGTCCCCGATCCCGAAGCGCAGGCTGAAGTGGAAGATGCTGCCCTGGCCCAGCGTGCTACGCAACGTGAGCGTGCCGCCCATCATCCGCACGAGGTGCTGGCTGATGGCCAGGCCCAGGCCGGTGCCACCGAAGCGTCTGCTGGTGGACGAGTCTGCCTGCGAGAACGGCTTGAACAGCTTTTGCTGCTGTTCGGGTGCGATGCCGATGCCGGTATCGCGAACCTCGAAGCCGAGCTGGACCGAACTTGCGTCGCGCGTCAACATCTCCACGCTGATCACCACTTCGCCTTGCTCGGTGAACTTGATCGCGTTGTTGCCAAGGTTGAGCAGCACCTGGCGCAGGCGCGAGGGGTCGCCCATCAACTGCCATGGCAGGTCCGGCGGCAGGGCGAACACCAGTTCGAGGTCTTTCTCCTCGGCCCTCAGGCCCACCTGGTCGGTCAGCTGCGCCATCACGTCGCCCAGCTCGAACGGAACGTGTTCGATCTCCAGGTGGCCGGCCTCGATCTTGGAGAAGTCGAGGATGTCGTTGATGATGCTCAGCAGCGATTCGGCCGACTGGTGCACCTTGGAGACGTAGTTGCGCTGCCGGTCGTCCAGCCCGCTTTGCAGCGCCAGGTGCGACATGCCGAGGATCGCGTTCATTGGCGTGCGGATCTCGTGGCTCATGTTGGCGAGGAATTCGCTCTTGGCCTGGTTCGCCGCCTCTGCCACTTCCCGCGCCGCCCGCTCCGCTTCGGCCTGCTTGCGCTCGGTCAGGTCCAGCACGAACGACACGCCTTGCTCGCGGGAACCCTGCAGCAGCACGCCGCCGAGCATGGTGGGCACGCGCGTGCCGTCCTTGCGGATGAAATCGCGTTCGTAGGTGGTGGGTTGCCCGGTCGTCTGGAGCTTGTCGAGGAGCTTCGCCTCCACCGCAAAATACTCCGGCGGCGTGATCTGCGTCCACTGCACCCGTCCGGCGGCGAGGTCCTCGCGCGAATACCCGATCATCGCGAGGAAGGCGTCGTTGGCGTCGGTGATGCCCGTGACCGTCCAGAAGAAGATGCCGATGATGCTGGATTCGACGAGTTGCCGGATGCGCGCCTCCCGGTCGCGCAGCTGGGCATACAGCCGGGCGTTCTCGAGAGAAATCGCGGCTTGCGCGGCCACCACGTCCAGCAACGCCATCCGTTCCGGCGTGAAGGCATGGGGCACCAGGGAGTTCTCCATGTAGAGGACGCCCGTCAGCCGCGTCTGCTCCACGAGCGGCAGGCACAGCAGCGAGCGAGGCTGCCGCCGCTTCACGTACCCGTCCTCCGAGAACAATGCGGAAGTCGTGGCGTCGTCCAGGATCACCCGCGCGCGGCTGCGGATCACGTAGTTCAGGATCGATGCAGGCAGTTCCTCCGCCGTGGCCTCCCTTTGCAAGGGCGTGACCTCCACACGGCCGTGGCTGGTGGTCGCTTCGGCCTCGATGTGCGGCCTGGCATCGCGCAGCAGCACCAGCAGCGCGCGTTCGGCGCCGGCATTCTCGACGGCGATGACCAGCAGCGTCTTGATGAGGCTTTCGAGCACGATCTCGCTGGACACCGCCTGGGCCGCCTTCACGGCAGTCATCGCGTCCAACTGCGTGGTGCTCATCGCGGCCGAGGCATCGTTGTCTGGCTGCAGGCGCAGGAAGGGATGGCGGCCTTCGAGTTGCCGGACCTTTCCTTGCGCGCCCCAGCGCCGATATCCGTTGCGGGCGTTGCGGAGCAGCGCCTGGGCGATGGTGTCGAGGCCGCGTCCCAGGTAGAAGCGTGCCGCCACCTCCTGTGCAATGGCCTCGTTCTGGATGAAGCCGTTCTGTCGCGCACAGCGGATGGCCTGCTCGTAGAGGCACTGGGCCTCCAAAGGCTGTCCTGCGAGGCGTGCCATCTCCGCATGGACCAGCACGGCGCGGTCATTGCCGCTTTCGGGGTTGTGGGCCGCGAAGGCATCGAGCCACCCGGCGTGGACCTGCATCGCCTCCAGTTCGGCTTCGAGGGCATCGGAAGGCAATTCATCGCAGTGCGCGGCACGCGCCAGGGCGGCGTAGTAGTGGAATTCGATTTTTTCGTAAGGCGTCAGGTTGATGAACATGCAGTGCTGCGCCTTGACGGCCGCGTCGAGCGCACTGGCGTGCTCCTCCGCAAGAAAGCGCGCATGCAACTTGTGGATCCAGTACCAAAGGGCCGGATGGTGCGGCCGGTCTTCGCCTTGTTCTGCCTGCTCGAACACATCCTCGTCCAACACATCGCAATTGAAGGACGTCAGGGAACTCGTCTGGCCTTGCAAGGCTTGCACAAAACCCATTTGCGGCTGCATCGTGGCGACGACCAGATTGAAGTGATACTTCAGACCGGAACGCAGCACGTCCTCTGTCAGCGATTGCACGCCTTCGAGCGGATCGCCACAGAGGAAGTGTTGTGTCGACAGGAGCAGTTGCGCGTACAGGTCGAAAACGATGTCCCCGCTCTCCCGTGCCGCGATCGAGGCGCGCTCATCGTAGGGGCAGCCGACGCGAAAGTGGTCGGTCCACGGACTGCACGCGGCTGCAAAACTCGTGTAGATGCGCCCCTTGTAGCGCCCGAGCCCGCTCTCCACCAGCGTGACGGCCAGCATGCCGAAGCGTCGGCCGGTGTCGTAGTCCTGGCGTTCCTCACGCAGAATCAGATTGATGTAGGTATAGGCGAGGCAAGAGCCATCGGTGTTGCCATGCTCCAGGCTCAGGTTGGTGATGCGGCAGATGCCCAGGCGGAGCAGGTTCGTGTCGGTGACTAGGTACGGGGCCAGCGCGGACGTCAGCACGTCGACGGTGGCCCGGTGCGTGGGATCGCGCATGGGCGGCAGATGAGCCAGTGCCTCGATCTCGCGCCCTTCCAGCAGATGCCAGAACCGCTGGTATTCCGGCTGCAGGTCCTTCTTCGAAGGATGCCTGTCCCAGGTGATGCCCGTGCGTTGCAGGAATGCCAGCGAGACGTCGACCGCCAGGTCGTAACGGTCCAGCGCCTGATAAAGCGCCAGCCGTTGGCAGGCGACGGTTGCCGCATCGATGATGTTGCTCGCAACGGCCGCCAGCCCGGCCAGGCGCTCTTCGGCCACCTGCAGTGCGCCGGAGAGGAATTCACATTCGCCGCGTTGAAGTTCCAGCGGGAAGGCCAGCGCGTACTCGCGATTCCAACGGTCTTCGGGCAGGAGCTCGCAGCCGGTCGTCAAGTACGAGAGCGCCGCGGCGTAGGCGTTCGATTTCCTGGCCCGCCTCCCCGCGATCAGGTTCAGTTCAGCGACCTGCCGGCGCTCGTCCGGCGCCGTCAACAGCGCCACGCCGCGGTTGAGCTGGTTCACGATCTCGAAGATGTTCGCCTCGACATCCTCCGGTGGGGTGCGCATCCGGAGCAATCGCCCGATCCGAAGATGTTCCTGCGCGAGATCGCCCTCCGGTATGAGCGAATAGACGGCCTCCTGGACGCGGTCGTGCTGGAACCTGTAGGCATCGCCCAGGGCGATCACCAGGCCGGCGATCTCGGCGTCCATCAGGTCGGTGCGGATGCGCTCCTCCGACAGCCCCGACACCATCTGCAAGGTGTTGATGTCGGCCACGTTGCCAAGGCAGGCGAACCGCTTCAACAGCGCCAGGCTCGGCTCGGGCAGCCGGGCCACCTTGCCCACGAGAAGGTGCACGACGTTGTCGGTCAGGTTCTTGGCGCCGATGCGCGCCAGGTCCCAGTGCCAGGCGCCGTCGGTGGCATCGAAAGAGAGGAGCGCCTCCTCTTCCAGCGTCTTCAGGAACTGGATGCAGAAGAACGGGTTGCCGCCGGTCTTCTCGTGGACCAGGCTCGCCAGCGGCCGGGCTTCGTCAAGCCCGCAGTGCAGGGCATCGGCCACCATGGATTCGATGTCAGCCTGGGCGAGCGGTGCCAGCACGATGTCTTCGACCGGAACGCCCGAATCGCGGATGGCATCGACCGTTCGCATCAGTGGATGGGCGGCATCGACCTCATTGTCCCGGTACGCCCCCACCAGCAACAGGTGCCGGATGCCCGAATCGGTCATCAGGTAACGGAGCAGGTCCAGCGTGGCTGCGTCCAGCCATTGCAGGTCATCGAAGAACACCACCAGCGGATGCTCGGGCCGGGCGAAGACGCCGAGGAACCGCAGCAAGGCCATCCGGAAGAGATGGGGGGCCTCCATCGGCGGCAGGTCCGGGAGGGGAGGCTGCTTGCCGATGATCGGTTCGATCTCGGGGATCAGGTTGACGATGACCTGGCCGTTCGGCCCCAGCGCCGACAGCAGCGCCTCTCGCCAGTGGTGGATCTCTTCATCGCTCTTGGCGAGCAGCTGTTGCGCCAGGCCGCGAAACGCCTGCGCCAGGGTTGCGTAGGGGATGTCCCGTTTGTACTGGTCGAACTTGCCTCCGGCGAACAGCGCGCGGGGCGGCACGAGTGCCTTTTGCAGCTCATTGACCACCGAAGACTTGCCCACGCCGGAGTAGCCCGACACCAGGACCAGGGCCGGCGTGCCGTCGGCCACGACACGATCGAAACGCTCCATCAGCGTCTGCACTTCGCGGTCCCGGCCGTAGAGCTTTTCGGGGATCAGCAGCCGGTCGGGCATGTCATGCCTGCCGAGTGCGAACAGCTCGATCCGGCCACCGGCTTCCAGCTGTGCTGCGCATTGCTGCAGGTCCGCCACCAGACCCGCGGCGGTCTGATAGCGCGCCTCGGCGGTCTTGGCCAGGAGCTTCATGACGACCTCGGAAAGCCCCAGGGGCACGGCCGCGAGTTCGGCCGGCGCGACGGGCTCGCGCGCGATGTGGCAATGGATCCACTCCATCGGATCATGGGCGGCAAAGGGCAGCACACCGGTCAGCAATTGGTAGAACGTCACGCCGAGGGCGTACAGGTCGCTGCGGGAGTCGATCGAGCGGTTCATGCGACCGGTCTGCTCGGGCGCCATGTAGGCCAGCGTGCCGGTGATGACCTCGGGCGGCTCAGGCCGCTGTCGTTCGCGCGGCAAACGGGTGGCCACGCCAAAGCCGGAGAACCGGACACCACCGGCGTGGTCGACGAAGATGTTCGCCGGTTTGACATCCTTGTGGACGATGCCGCACCCATGAATCCGGCCCAGCGCCATGGCGATGCGGATCGCCAGCGGGAGGAAACGGCCGAGGTCCATCGGCCCGCCCAGCCGCTGGTCGAGCGGTTCGCCGCCGGGATGGTCGAGCACCAGCGTTGTCCGGCCGTCGTGGCGCAGCAGGTCCAGGGGCAACAGGGACCACGAGGGAGCCAGCATCGATGCCAGGGAAAACTCGTGTTCCAGCTTTTTCAAGCTCGCCGCGGCGGCGTTGTCGCTCAGGGCGGCCAGCAGCAGAACGGCGCGACCGTCCTCCCGCTGCCCTTCGCGCAAGACGAACTCACCACGTGGGTAGACCGTTCCGGAAGCCATCTCCGAATACGCGTTCATCGTGGATCCGCCGTCTGGAAGTCTGTTTGTGCGGGGCGAGGGGGTTGCTCAAGGAGCCGGCCGGGCGCATCGGAAGACTACAGGATGCGCGTTGTCCGACAGGGCCGGGGGCACATTCGCCGGGGCCGCCTGGCACACTAGAACCGCGCGGTGAGTTCCAACGCCACCGTTCGCGGCGGCGCGAAAATCACGAACTGGTTCGCGGGGGTGCCGGTCACGCCGCCAGTGCCGCTGCCGCCGTTGGGCTGGTCGAATGCGTAGGTGGCCACGAACCTGTTCGTCAGGTTCCTGCCGATCAGCGCGAGTTGCCATTTGTCGTTCGACGCGCCCACGCGCAGGGCGGCATCGAGGTTGATGTACGAGGACTGCCTGGCGAACGGTTGCCCGAAGGGCGAGACGGAGTACTTGCTGCTGTAGCGCAAGCGCAGCGACAGGCCAGACAGCAGGTCTCTCACGAAGGGGCGGTCATAGTCGGCGCCGATCGCGCCAGTCCAGCGCGGCGCATTGGCGGTCGGCTGGCCGGCCAGGTTCTGGCGCAGCGCGCCCCCCGCGCCCATGGGGAGGCAACCTTCGCCCTGTGTCTGCCCGGCATAACAGGGGGCGATGTAGCTCTGGTATCGCGCGACGTTGTACTGCACCGATCCGTGCACCTTCAGGCCACGGACAGCGGGAGGCAGGTATTCGGCGGCAGCTTCCAGGCCCTTGACGATGGCCGAACCGGCATTCGTTGTTTCCAGGGTGAAGAGTTGCGCGTCGAAGAAGTCGATCTGGAGGCCGGAGTAGTGATACCGGTAGGCATCGATGTTCAGGCGCAGCCGGTTGTCCAGCAGGGTGGTCTTGACGCCGGCCTCGAAGCCCCTGGCCGTCTCGGGAGCGAACGCGAGGTCGGCCAGGCCGTTGCCGAAGTTTGAAATGGTGGCGCTGTTGGAAAAGCCGCCCGATTTGTAGCCGGTCTTGTAGGCCGTGTAGAGCGTCAGGTTGCGCCTGGGCTTCCAGGTCAGCGTGGTCGCCGGTGAAAACTCATTGAAGTTCTGGTTGGCATCGAGCCTGGCGCCGGCGGGGAAGACGGCCGCGGAGGCCGGGTTGACGTAGGGCTGGGAGAAGTACGAGGTCTTGCGTTCCTTCGTGTAGCGCCCGCCGAGCACGTACTCCCATTCCGGCCGGAAATTCCAGGTGACCTGCGCGTAGGCGGCGGCCGTCTGGCCTTTGGTGGCCGAATCTTTCCGGAAGGTCAGATAGCGGTCGGACGGACTGGCGAGCGAGTTCTCGCTGCCAAAGAGTGCCGAGCCCTGTTCGAAATGCAGTTTGGTGCGCTGGAAGTAGAGGCCAGCCATGAAGTTGAAGGGCAGATCGAACGTCGTGCTGGCCCGCAGTTCCTCGGAGAAGGCGTGGTACCGGTCGTGTTCGTCGGACCAGATCTGTGGCAGCGTGGTGAAGTCGTAGTCGGACAGTGCCGAATACTCGAAGCGCTGGTAGTTGGTGATGGAAGACAAGGTCACCTGGGGCAGCGTCTTGTCCACCTTCGCCGTCACACCTTGGGAATCGTAGAGTGCGTACGGCTGGCCGCCGTACTGGTTCATGTACTCACGCGTGGCGGCGATGTCGGCCGGCACGGGATTCTGCCAAACCGAAAAACCCTCGCCGCACGGCTCGCTGCTGCCGCCGGGGCACTTCCACAGCCTGTTGTTCCACGACGTGGACCCCGTCCTCCGGTGGCCCAGGTTCGCCTTCACGACCATGTCGAGGGTGTTGTCCGGCTTGTACGCGGCGGTCAGCCGCGCGGCGAACGTGCGGTCCCCCGGCAGATCGCGGTTGTCGGGCGGGGGGACCGCGTGCGCGGTCGAAGCCGTGGTTGCCGTATCGGTGGTGGTGTAGGTGGTGGCCGCGGCTTCGTTGGTCACGTACCCGCCGTGCATGCTCTGGCCGTTGACGGCCAGGCGCAGGCGCAGCTGGTCGTTCACGGGGCTCGAGACGACGAAGCCGGCCATGCGGTTTTGCGTGGTGAAGTCATAGCCCACGCGTCCCACCAGTTCGCGCTCGGGCCCAGGGTTGGCCGTGGTGATCGACAGCACGCCGGCCGTGCTGTTCTTGCCCCAGTAAAGCGCCTGCGGGCCCTTGAGGATTTCGATCTGGCTCAGGTCGAAGAAGGCCTCATCGATGATCCGGCCCTGGCCGTAGTAGACGCCGTCGACGATCACCGCGACCGACTGCTCGATGCCGATGCTCGAGAAATTGGGACCGATCCCGCGCAGGTTGATGCTGGCGCCCGAGCCGCTGTTGCCGCGTGTGATGACCAGGCCCGGCGTGATGGCTGCGGCCTTCTCGATGGTGGAGACGTCGAAGCGCTCGACTTCCTCCTTGCGCAGCGTCGTCACCGCGGCGGGAACGTTCTGGGATTCTTCCTGCACTTTGCGGGCCGTCACGACGACGGGCGGCAGTTCCGTCGCGGGCTCGGCCTGCGCGAGCGCTTCCGCCGCCGGCCATGAGCACAGGAAGAGCCCGGTGAGGGCGGCGCATCCGGGTCGCTTCTCCTTGCGGCGGCCGCTCGACATCAGCACCTTTCGACGTGAACGCATGGTCATCGTCCTGCTCCCGCATGCGCAGCCGTGCCGCGCGACATCGGGCACCAGACTGACCCGGCAAGTTTGCGGCAGCTTGTCGCCGGCATGCACACCGTGGATAGGGTGTCAGGGGCTTTGGCCGGACCTTGGCCTCAAGGCGGAAGCGAGCGGCCGAAGCCGTGTGGAAAGCTGCTTCAGCCCGCGCTGGCAAGCGCTTGCCCGTGCGGTCCTGCTTGCGCATGGAGCGTGCTCAAGCCCTCGATCAAGGGAGCGAGTTCGTCCGTCAAGGCCGACAGCCGGATGTCCACGTCCGCAAGGTTTTCATTCCTGCATGCGAGTTCAAGCGCCTCGGCCGCATCGCTGACCGACTGCGCGCCCAGTGTCGCGGCCGTGCTTTTCAAGTCGTGTGCGAGACGGGTGGCCTCGCTCATGTCACCCGAGTCGCATGCGGCACGGAAGCGGAGCGCGAAGCCCGACTCGCGGTCGCGGAACATGACGAGCAGGCGCCGATAGAGCGGCTCGTTGCCCATCACGCCCGCCAGCCCGAGCCGGCTGTCGATGCCCGGGAAGACGTTGCCGTTGGACGCCCCTGCGCTCGGTCTCAGGTGCCTGGCCAGTGTTGAAAACATCTCGTCCACCTTGATCGGCTTGGCGATGTGGTCGTTCATGCCCGCCTCGAGTGCTTTCTCGCGGTCCCCCACCATCGCATTGGCGGTCATCGCAATCACCGGCAGGTCTCGCCATTGAGGCTGCTCGCGCAAGGCCCGGGTCGCGGCGTAGCCGTCCATCACGGGCATCTGGCAGTCCATCAGCACGGCATCGAAGCGCTTGCCCGACAGCGCTTCCAGCGCCTCCTTGCCGTTCTCGGCCACGGTGACGAGGATCCCCGCGCGGCCCAGCAGGTCGCGGGCGAGTTCCTGGTTGATGGGGTTGTCCTCGACGAGGAGGATGCGCGCCCCGGCGAGGCTGGCGATGCTGTCTTGCAGTGCATCGGCCCGCAGTTCGCCGCGCGCGCCCTGCAGACTCGGACCCCCGCGCGCCCGCAGGCACGCGTCCAGCAGACTCGAGGGCGTGACGGGCTTGGTCAGGGTTGCTGCCACGGCAAGCCCTTCGCCCGCCAGCCGGTGCGCTACCTCATCGTGGCTGAATGCGGTGAGCATGAGCACGGCGGGCGCGTGATGGTGCAATGGAATCCGTGCGAGCCGCTTCGCACAGTCCACGCCGTCCATCCCCGGCATCTTCCAATCGAGCAGCATCAGGTCGTACGGCGTGTGGCGGGCATCCGCCCGTACCACGGCTTCGATGGCTGCAGCGCCGTCGGGCGCCGAGAAGGCGCTCATTCCCAGCTTCTCTGCCATCTCCAGCATCACGTTGCGGGCGCATTCGTTGTCGTCGACCACCAGCACTCGATTGCCCCGCAAGAGGGCTTGCGGCGCACCGTCCAGGAGTTGCTCCTGCCCAAGGGCAAAGCGCAGGCTGAAGTGGAACGTGCTGCCGCGACCCGGCATGCTGCGCACCCCGAGTGTGCCGCCCATCATGCGCACGAGGTGCTGGCTGATGGCCAGGCCCAGGCCGGTGCCGCCGTAGCGCCGGCTGGTGGACGAATCGGCCTGCGAGAACGGCTTGAACAGCTTTTCCTGCTGCTCCGGCGTGATGCCGATGCCGGTGTCGCGGACTTCGAAGCTCAGGGAGACCGAATCCCTGGCGCGCTCCAGCACCTTGATGCCAATCACCACTTCACCCTGCTCGGTGAACTTGATGGCATTGTTGCTGAGGTTGAGCAACACCTGTCGCAGGCGCGACGGGTCGCCCACCATGGGAGAGGGCAGGTGCGTCGGCAGTGCGAAGATCATCTCCAGGTCCTTTTCCTGGGCCTTGAGCCCGGCCTGGTCGGCAAGCTGCTCCATCACGTCGCCCAGCTCGAACGGAACCTGCTCGATCTCGAGGTGGCCGGCCTCGATCTTGGAGAAATCGAGGATGTCGTTGATGATGTTCAGCAGCGACTCGGCCGACTGGTGCACCTTGGAGACGTAGTTGTGCTGCCGGTCGTCGAGGCCGCTCTGCAAGGCCAGGTGCGACATGCCCAGGATCGCGTTCATGGGCGTGCGGATCTCATGGCTCATGTTGGCGAGGAAGGCGCTCTTCGCCTCGTTCGCCGCCTCCGCTACTTCTCTCGCTGCGCGCTCGGCCTCCGCTTGCTTGCGTTCGGTCAGGTCCAGCACGAAGGCAACGCCTTGCTCCCGGGAGCCCTCCAGCAGCACGCCCCCCACCATGGCCGGCACGCGTGTGCCGTCCTTGCGGATGAAGTCCCGTTCGTACGTGGTCGGCTGCCCGGTCGTCTGAAGCTTCTCGAGGAGGCGCGCCTCCTGGTCCAGGTATTCCGCTGGCGTGATCTGCTGCCACTGCACCCTGCCGGCGACCAGATCTTCACGGGAGTAGCCGATGATCGAGAGGAAGGCGTCGTTGGCATCGGTGATCCCCGTGGTCGACCAGAAGAAGATGCCGATGATGCTGGATTCGACGAGTTGCCGGATCCGCGCTTCCCGGTCGCGCAGCTCGCCATAGAGACGGGCGTTTTCCAGAGAAATGGCGGCCTGCGCGGCCACCACGTCGAGCAGGGCGACCCGCTCCGCCGTGAAGGCGTGTGGCACCAGCGAGTTCTCCATGTACAGAACGCCGATCAGCCGGGTCTGCTCGACGAGCGGCAGGCAGAGCAGGGAGCGCGGCCGCACCCGTTTCACATAGGCGTCCGAGGAAAACAGGGTCGAGGTGGTGGCGTCGTCCAGAATCACCCGCGTGCGGCTGCGAAGCACGTAGTGCAGGATCGATTCGGGCAACCCGTCCGCCGTGGTTTCCCGTTGCCTCGGGATGACTTCGACGCCGCCAGGGCCGGTGGCCGCTTCCGCCACGATCTGTGCCTTGGCGTCGCGCAGCAACACCAGCAGCGCACGTTCCGCGCCGGCATTCTCCACGGCGATGACCAGCAGCGTCTTGACCAGGCTCTCGAGCACGATCTCGCTGGACACCGCCTGGGCCGCCTTCACGGCGGTCAGGGCGTCCAGCTGGGCGGCGCTCATCGTGGCGTTCGATGCATCGTTGTTGGCCTGCAGGCGCAGGAACGGATGGCGTTCTTCAAGCTGCCTGACCTTTCCCTGCGCGCCCCAGCGTTCGTACCCGTTGCGCGCATTGCGCAGCAGTGCACGGGCGATCGTGCCGAGCCCGCGTCCGGCATAGAACCGTGCCGCCACCTCCAACGCAACGGCCTCGTTCTGGAGGAAGTCGTTCTCGCGTGCCGACTGGATGGCCTGCTCATAGAGGCGGTGCGCAGTGGCGTCTCGTCTCTTGATGCGTGCGATCTCCGCGCGGACCAGCATGGCGCGGTTGTTGCCGCTTTGCGGGTTGTGACCCGCAAACGTGGCCAGCCATCGGGCGTGACGCTCGAGCGCCTCGAGCTCTGCGGCCCGTTCCTGCTTCGGCAACTCGTCGCAGCGCGCAGCCCGTGCCAGTGCGGCGTAGTAGTGGAGCTCAACCTCTTCGAAGGGCATCTGTGACATGAAGAAGTGCCGCTGTGCCTTCGCCGCCGCGGCCAAGGCGCCGGCATGGTCACCGGCGAGAAAGCGGGCCTGCAACTTCCGGATCCAATGCCAGCAGGCCGGTGAACGCAGCCGCGCATCCGCTTCCAGTTCCTGCTCGAACGCCGCCTCATCGATCTGTTCGCTGCTGAAGGAATCGAGACTGTTCGTCAGGCCCCGGAGCGCCCGAGCGAAACCCAGATGAGACTTGATGGACGCGACGACCTGATTGAACTTCAGCTTCATTCCAGACCGCAGCACCTCCTCTGCATCGGTTTGGACTCGCTCCAGTGGATCGTCCACGGTGAGGCGATGCGGGATGAGAAGCAGCCGTGCGTACAGCTCGAACACGAGGTCGCCGTTTTCCCGGGCGATGGTGGCAGCACGCTCCCGGTACGGAATTCCAATGCGAAAGTGATCCGTCCAGGGGCTGCACGCCACCGAGAAGATGGAATAGATCCGGCCCTTGAAGCGCCCGAGCCCCCCGTCCACGAGTGCCAGCGCCAGGGCGCCGAAGCGCCGGCCGGATTCGTAGTCGCCAAACTCCTCCCGAAGAATCTGGTTGATCAGGGCGTAGGCGACGCAGGAGCCGTCGCAGTTGCCGTGTTCGAGGCTGAGGTTGGTCATCCGGCAAAGTGCCAGACGGTGCAAGTGGGTGTCGGTCAGCAGGAAAGGCGCCTGCGCCGACGCCAGCACATCCACCGTGATTCGGTGCATCGGGTCGGACATGACCGGAAGATGCGCAAGCTCTTCGATCCGGAGCCCCTTCAGCCGCTGCCACAGCTCTTGGTACTCCGGCTGCAAGGCCTCCTCGGGAGGATGCCTGGACCATTCGATGCCGACGTTCCGCAAGAACGCCAGGCACACATCGACTGCCAGATCGTTGCGATCCATCGCCTGGTAGAGCGCCAGTCGCAGGCAGGCGACGGCGGCGGCGTCGACGACGTTGCGGGTGATGTGGGCCAGCCCTGCGAGGCGCTCTTCCGCCAGCTTCAGAGCCCCTGACAGGAATTCGCATTCGCTGCGTTGGAACTCCAGCGCGAAGGCCGTTTCGTACGCCTCCTCCCAGCGGTTCTCCGGCAGGAGCTCGCAACCGGCCTTCGAATAGGCGAGGGCACCGGCGTAGGCGGTGGATTTGCGGGCCCGCCGCCCCGCGATCAAGTTGAGTTCGGCAACTTGCCTTCGCTCCTCCGGCGCCGTCAGCAGCGAGGCGCCGCGGTTGAGCTGATTCACGATCTCGAAGACCTCGGCGTCGATGTCCTCGGGGGCGGTGTGCTGGCGCAGCAGCCGTCCGGCCCGGAGATGTTCCCGCCCGCGGTCGCCTTCGGAAATCAGCGAATAGATGGCCTCATGAACCCGGTCGTGTTGAAACTTGCAGGCGTCGCCCAGGTCGACGACCAGGCCTGCGATCTCTGCATCCCTCAGGTCCGCCCGGATGGCCTCCTCGCTCAGCCCGGACACCCTCTGCAATGCGGTGATGCTGGCCATGTTGCCGAGACAGGCCAGTTGCTTGAGCAGGTGCAGGCTGCGGTCAGGCAAGCCGGCCACTTTCCCGAGGAGGAGGTGCACGACGTTGTCGGTCAGGTTCTGGGCGCGGATGCGCGCAAGGTCCCAGTGCCATGCCCCTTCGGCGGCGTCGAAGCTCAGGAGCGCCTCGTCTTCGAGCATCCTCAGGAACTGGATGGAGAAGAACGGGTTGCCCCCCGTCTTTTCGCAGACCAGACCGGCCAGTGGCCGGGCCCGGTCGGGCCCGCAGTGCAGGGCATCTGAAATCAGGGCCTGGATGTCCGTGGGCGCCAGCGGCGCCAGCACGATGTTGTCGACGCGCGCGCCGGAGCTGCGGATGGCATCGATCGTGCGCAGCAGCGGATGAGCGGGATCGACTTCGTTGTCCCGGTACGCTCCCACCAGCAGCAGGTACCGCAGGCCCGAGTCGGTCATGATGATCCGCATCAGATCGAGCGTGGCCGCATCAAGCCATTGCAGGTCGTCGAAGAACAGCACCAATGGATGCTCGGGCCGGGCGAACACGCCGAGGAACCGCAGCAACACCATGCGAAAAAGGTTCGGGGTCTCCAGCGGGGCCAGTTCCGGAACCGGGGGCTGCCTGCCAATGATGGGCTCGATCTCCGGAACGAGGTTGACGATGAGCTGGCCGTTCGTTCCCAGCGCCGACAACAGGGCCTGCCGCCAGGGGGCGATGTCGGATTCGCTCTTGGCGAGCAGTTGTTCGGCGAGACCGCGAAAGGCATGCGCCAGGGTCGCGTAGGGAATGTCGCGCTTGTATTGATCGAATTTGCCCGCGGCGAACAGCGCGCGGGGCGGAACGAGTGCCTTCTGAAGCTCATTGACAACGGCCGACTTGCCGACGCCGGAGTAGCCCGACACCAGCACGAGAGCGGGGGCGCCATCGGCCACGACCCTGTCGAAGCTGGACAGCAGCTGGGTCACTTCAGGATCCCGGCCGTACAGCGTCTCCGGGATGAGCAGGCGGTCCGGGATGTCTTGCCGGCCGAGCGAGAACGGATCGATCTTGCCCAGGGCTTCAAACTGCGCGGCGCAATGGCGAAGATCGCCGGCCAACCCTCCTGCCGTCTGGTACCGCGCCTCGGGCGTCTTCGCGAGGAGCTTCGTGACGATGTCGGACAAGGCGACCGGAACGGCCGCCACCCGAGCGGGCGGGACGGGCTCGCGCGCGATGTGGCAGTGGATCCACTCCATCGGATCATGGGCGGCAAAGGGCAGCACACCCGTCAGCAATTGGTAGAACGTCACGCCGAGGGCGTACAGGTCGCTGCGGGAGTCGATCGAGCGGTTCATGCGGCCCGTCTGCTCGGGCGCCATGTAGGCCAGCGTGCCGGCGATGACCTCCGGAGGGCCCGGCCGAAGCTGTTCGCGCGGCAGGCGGCTGGCCACGCTGAAGCCCGTGAAGCGCACGGCACCGTCGCCAGCGATGAAGATGTTCGCTGGCTTGACATCCTTGTGCACGATGCCACGGCTGTGGATCCGGCCGAGCGCCGTGGCCATGCGGACCGCCAGAGGGAGAAATTCGTGGGGCTCGAGCGGCCGGCCGATCCGCTGGTCGAGCGGCTCACCCTCCGGATGTTCGAGCACCAGCACGGTCTGGCCGTCCTGGCGGAGGAGGGCCAGCGGCCGCAGGGCCCACGCCGAATCGAGCAGGGGGGCGAGCGAAAACTCGTTGTCCAACTTCTTCAGGCTGGACGGGGCGTCGTCGTCGCTTGCCGCCTTCAACAGCAGCACGGGCTGGCCATCGTTCCGGCGCAGCCCCTCGCGCAGGATGAATTCTCCACGGGGGTAGACCGTTCCGGAAACCTTCTCCGAAAAATCGTTCATCCCTGCATCCATCACCTGGGGGGCTGTCGACCTTCGGCGAGGTCGGTCGTGCTCGGGCGCTCAGGCATTGCGCAGCCTGGACAGCAGATTACAAGATTTCGCGTTGCCCGGTGAACTCCCCGGACTCCGTTGCTTTTTCCGTGCGGGCACGCCTGGCAGGGCAAAGGGATGCTGGAACTCTGGTTCAGCCCGTCCTCGTCGTTCCACACTAGAAACGCACCGTCAATTCCAGCGCGACCGTCCGAGGTGGCGCGAACAAACCGAACTGGTTCGCAGGGGTGCCCGTGGCGCCGCCCGAGGCAGTGCCGGTGCCGGACTGATCGAAGGCAGCAGTGGCCACGAACCTGTTGGTCAGGTTCTTGCCGATCAGCGCGAGCTGCCACCGGTCGTCCGCGGTACCTAGCCGCAACGCAGCATCGAGATTGATGTAGGAGGACTGTTGGGCCAGGGGTTGTGCGAAAGGCGAGACCGAATACTTGCTGCTGTAGCGCACGCGGACCGACAGGCCGAGCAGCAGGTCCTTCACGAGCGTGTGGTCGTAGTCCGCGCCGATCATTCCGGTCCAGCGCGGCGCGTTGGCCGTCGGCTTGCCCGCGAGGTCCTGCCGCAGAGAGCCTCCGGGCCCGATCGGCAGGCAACCCTCGCCCTGGGATTGGCCCGAATAGCATGGCGCGAGGTAGTCCTTGTACCGGGCCGCGTTGTACTGCACCGATCCAATGACTCTCAATCGAGGCACCGCAGGCGGAAGGTATTCGGCCGCGGCTTCCATGCCCTTGATGATCGCCGCGCCGGCGTTGGTGGTCATGAGGGTCAGGCGCTGGGCATCGAAAAAGTCGATCTGGAGATCGGCGTAGTGGTAGCGGTAGGCGTCGAGGCTCAAGCGAAGCCGGTTGTCCAGCAGGGTCGTCTTCAGCCCGGCTTCCAGGCCTCTCACGGTCTCGGGGCCGAAAGCGATGTCAGCAAGGCCGTTGCCGGAACTCGAAAGCGTGGTGCTGTTTGAGAATCCGCCTGACTTGTAGCCCGTCTTGTAGGCCGTGTAGAGGGTGAGGTTGCGCTCGGGCTTCCAGCTCAGCGTGGTCGACGGCGAGAAGTCTTCGAAGTGCTGGTCCGCTTCGAGACGGACGTTTGCCGGGAAGGCGGCCGCCAGAGCCGGATTGACATACGGCTGGACAAAGTAGGAGGTCTTGTTTTCCCGGGTGTAGCGCGCGCCGAGGACGTACTCCCATTCGGGCCGGAAGTTCCAGGTCACTTGCCCGTAGGCGGCGGTTGTCTGGCCGCTCGTGGCGGAGTCTTTGCGGAAGGCGAGGTAACGGTCCCGGGTGTCCGCCAAGGAATTTTCGCTGCCGAACAGCACCGAGCCCCGCTCGAAATTCAGCTTGGTGCGCTGAAAGTAGAGACCCGCCATGAAGTTGAACGGCAGATCCAGCGAGGTGCTGGCGCGCAGCTCCTCTGAGAAGGCGTGGTACCGATCCTGCTCGTCGGACCAGATGCGGGGTGTGCCCGTGAAGTCGAAGTCGGAGAGGGCGGAATATTTGAAGCGTTGATAGTTCGTGATGGATGAGAGCGTGACCTTCGGCAAGGTCTTGTCGACCTTGAGGGTCAAGCCCCGGGAGTCGTAGAGCGTGTAGGGCTGACCGCCGTACCGGTTCATGTTCGGTGCCGTTGCGGCGATGTCCGGCGGCAAGGGATTCTGCCGAACCGAAAATCCCTCGCCGCAGGGTTCGCCACCGCTGCTGTTGACGCACTTCCACAGTCGGTCGTTCCAGCCGGTGGAGCCTGACTTGCGGTGACCGAGCGTCGCCTTGAGGGTCATGTCCAGGCTGTTGTCCGGTTTGAAGGTTGCGGTCAATCGGGAGGCGAACGTGCGGTCGCCCGGCAGATCCGGATCGCTGGGTGGCCCCACCGGGTGCGCGGTGGGTGTGCCGGTGGCCACATCGGTCGTGGTGTAGGTCCCTGCCGGAGCGTCGTTGCGGACATAACCTCCGTGCATGTTCTCGGCGTTGACGGAAAGGCGCAGCCCGACCCGGTCGCCCATCGGACTGGAGACGACAAAGCCAGCCATGCGGTTTTGCGTCTTGAAGTCATAGCCCACCCGCCCCACCAGTTCGCGCCTGGGGCCTGGGTTGGCCGTGGTGATCGACAGCACGCCGGCCGTGCTGTTCTTGCCCCAGTAAAGCGCCTGCGGGCCCTTGAGGATTTCGATCTGGCTCAGGTCGAAGAAGGCCTCATCGATGATCCGGCCCTGGCCGTAGTAGACGCCGTCGACGATCACCGCGACCGACTGCTCGATGCCGATGCTCGAAAAATTGGGACCGATCCCGCGCAGGTTGATGCTCGCGCCCGAGCCGCTGTTGCCCCGGGTGATGACCAGGCCGGGCGTGATGGCTGCGGCCTTCTCGATGGTGGAGACGTCGAAGCGCTCCACTTCATCTTTGCTCAGCGTCGTCACCGCGGTGGGAACGTTCTGCACTTCCTCGCGCACCTTGCGGGCCGTCACGACGACGGGCGGCAGTTCCGTCACGGGCTCGGCTTGCGCGAGCACGTCTGCCCCAGGCCATGAGCACAGGAAGAACCCGGTGAGGGCGGCGCACCCGGGCCGCTTCTCCTTGCGGCAGCCGCCCGGCATCAGCACCTTTCGACGTGAATGCATCGTCATGGTCCGGCTCCCGCATGCACAGCCGTGCCGCACGACATCGGGCACGGGACTGACCAATCAAGTTTGCGGCACCTTGTCGCCGGCTTGCACCACCGCGGATAGGGTGTCGGGGCTATGAGTGGCGTTCGCGGAGAAGACCGGTTCGAGCGTCAAACCACGGCGCAATGCAGCGACTCCCCGCTCATGCGCACTTCGGTGGCGGCATCGAACAGGTGAACATCGCCTGGCTCCCAGGCGAGGCTCACCGGCTCGCCCACCCGGGCGGTGACCCTGCCCGGCACGCGCACGACGAACGGGCCGACCGCGGTGTCGACGAAGGCATGTGTTTCAGGGCCCGTGGGCTCGGTCATCGTCAATTCTCCGGCGATGCCCGTGCCCGCCGGCACGAAGCGGATGCACTCGGGACGCAGGCCGTAGAACACCTCCGCATTCGGGTGCGACTGCACCAGGGCGCTGGCTTGCCGGCTCAGCGGCAGGTCCGTGCCTCCGGCCCTCAGGGCGCTGCCCTCGCGCCGTGCGCTGATCAGGTTCATGGCCGGCGAACCGATGAATTCGGCCACGAAGCGGGTAGCAGGGCGGCTGTAGATCTCGTCCGGCGTGCCGAACTGCTGGATGGCGCCGTCTCTCATCACGGCAATGCGGTCGCCGAGGGTCATGGCCTCCACCTGGTCGTGGGTCACGTACACGGTGGTGATCTTCGTGCGCCGGTGCAGCAGCTTGATCTCGGCACGCATCTCGACACGCAGCTTCGCATCCAGGTTGGACAGTGGTTCGTCGAAGAGGAAGAGGGAGGGCTGGCGCGCCAGCGCCCGGCCCATCGCGACGCGCTGGCGCTGGCCGCCAGACAGCTGGCCCGGCTTGCGGTCGAGCAGGTGATCGAGCTGCAGCATCTTCGACACCTTGTCGATCAGCCGCTGTCGCTCGGCCCGGGGCACCTTGCGCATCTCCAGCGCGAACGAGATGTTCTGTGCGACGGTCATGTTGGGATACAGGGCGTAGCTCTGGAACACCATGGCGATGTCCCGGTCCTTCGGGGCCACCTGCGTGATGTCCCGCCCGCCGAGGAGGATGCGCCCCGATGTGGGTGAATCGAGGCCCGCGATCATCGACAGCAGGGTCGATTTCCCGCAGCCCGACGGGCCCACGAGGATCACGAACTCGCCTTCGGTGATCTCCAGGTCGACGGACTTGAGGATGTGGTTCGCGCCGTAGCGCTTCGTCACCTGCTGGACGGACAAGGCACCCATGCGTTCTCTTCTCCGTGTGTGAACCGCTGCTGACTACCCTTTGACGGCGCCGGCGGTCAACCCGCGCACGAAGTACCGGCCGGCCACGATGTACACGAACAAGGTGGGCAGCCCGGCGATCAGCGCCGCCGCCATGTCCACGTTGTATTCCTTGACGGTGCTGGTGGTGTTGGCGAGGTTGTTCAGGGCCACCGTGACCGGCTTCGATGCCGTGCCGGAGAACACGACGCCGAAGAGAAAGTCGTTCCAGATCTGCGTGAACTGCCAGATGAGGCACACCACAATGATGGGCGTGGACAGCGGCAGCACGATGCGCGTGAAGATGCGCCAGAACCCCGCGCCATCGAGCATGGCGGCCTTGATGAGTTCATCGGGCAGCGCCGCGTAGTAATTGCGAAAGAAGAGGGTGGTGCCGGGCAGGCCGCACAACAGGTGAACGAGGATCAGGCCCCACACGGTACTGGCGATGCCGAGCCAGCCGAGCACCTGTGACATCGGCAGCAGCACCACCTGCAAGGGCATGAACACACCGAACAGCAGCATCGCAAACAGCGTTTCGCTGCCGCGGAACTTCCATTTGCTGAGCACATACCCGTTGATGCCGCCAAGGGCGGTGGAAACCAGCACGGCCGGCACGACGATCATCACGGAGTTCCAGAAGAACGGACGCAGGCCCTGGCAGTCGGTGCCCGTGCAGGCGGCGGACCAGGCCTTGCCCCACGACGATGTGTCGAGCGTGCCCGGCAGCGCGAGCAAGGTGCCGCCGCGGATCTCGTCCATCGATTTGAGGGACGTGACGACCATCACATACAACGGCGCCAGAAAAAACGCCGCGAAGCCGATCAGCACTGCCCAGAGCAGCCCGCGTTGCCAGGCGAGCGACCGGCCTTGCACCGCCGCTGGGGCGGTGTGAGCGTTGCGCAAGGGCATCGCTCGGCTCATCGACTGGCGCTCCGGAGTTCGCTGTAGAGGTAGGGCACCACGATGGCCGCGACGGTGGCCAGCATCACCGTGGCCGATGCGGCGCCGAGGTTGATCTGGCCGCGCGTGAAGGCCGTGGCGTACATGTAGGTGGCGGGCAGGTCGGTCGCGAAGCCCGGCCCCCCGGCGGTGAGCGCCATCACGAGGTCAAAGCTCTTGATGGCGATGTGCGACAGCACCATGATGGTGGAGAAGAACACGGGCCGCAGGCTCGGGATGAGGATGCGCCAGTAGATGCGCGGCAGGGAAGCGCCATCCACCTGGGCGGCCTGGATGATGGTGTTGTCGATGCCGCGCAGGCCGGCGAGAAACAGCGCCATCACGAAGCCGGCGCTCTGCCAGATGCCTGCGATCGCCACGCAGTAGATGGCCTTGTCCGGGTCCACGAGCCAGTCGAACGTGAAGTTCGTCCAACCCCAGCCTTGCACGGTGCGTTCGATGCCGAGGCCCGGATTGAGAATCCATTTCCATGCGGTGCCCGTCACGATGAAGCTCAGGGCCATCGGGTACAGGTAGATGGTGCGAAGCACCCCCTCGTTGCGGATCTTCTGGTCGAGCAGCACGGCCAGCAACAGGCCGAGCACGAGGGCGCCGCCGATGAACAGCGAACCGAAGATCGCGAGGTTCCGCGCGGCGACCTGGAACCGCTCGCTGGCGAAGAGTTGCAAGTACGGCTCGATGCCCGCGAATTCATAGTTCGGCAGCATGCGCGAGGCCGACACCGAAAAATACGCGTTCCACAAGATCAGCCCGTAGATGAACAGAAAGCCGAGCACGAACGATGGCGCGACCACCAGCTTGGGCAGCCAATCGACACGCGGTCCCGAAGGCGCAGAGGAAAGCATTGGACTCATGCCTGGCTTGCGCCCCGGTTGTCTACCAAGGCGCGCTGGGCGTCACTTGGTCTTCGCGGCGGCGACGAGCCGGTCCATGGTCTGCTCGGGCGTGTCCTTGTCGCTGTTCCAGTAGTTCGACACCACGTCCTTGAGGGCGCCTTCGACCGCGCTCGGAACGGCCATGCCGTGGGCGATCGAGGGCACCAGGCCGCCGGACTTCGAGGTCTCGACGAAATCCTTTGCCGACTCCTTGGCGCAGTTGTCGAACTTGTCGAGGTTCAGGTTCTGCCGGACCGGGATCGAGCCCTTGTTCAGGTTGAAGAGTTCCTGGAAGGCTGGCGACATCAGCGCGGCGGCCAGGTTCTTCTGGGCCTTGATGTTGGCCTCGTTCTTGAGCTGGAACATCGCGAAGCTGTCGACGTTGTAGGTATAGGCCTTCGCGGTGCCGGGAGCGGGGACGCACTGGAAGTCCTTGCCCGGCGTCTTGCCTGCGGCGATGAACTCGCCCTTGGCCCAGTCGCCCATCAGCTGCATGCCGGCTTCGCCGCGGATCACCATCGACGTGGCCAGGTTCCAGTCGCGGCCCGGGGCGTTCCTGTCGGTGTAGTCCTTCACCTTCTTGAAGGTGGTCAGCACGTCCTTCATCGTGGCGCTCTTGAGCGAGGCGGGGTCGAGTTGCACGAGGGCCCGCCGATAGAAATCGGCTCCGCCCACGCCGAGCGCCACGCTTTCGAACACGGTGAAGTCCTGCCAGCTTTGGCCACCATGCGCGAGCGGGATCACGCCGGCCTTCTTCAACGCCTCGGCCGTCGCGAAGAATTCGGGCCATGTGGTGGGTGTTTTTGCGCCGGCTTTCTTCAGCACCTCAGGGTTGACCCACAGCCAGTTCACGCGGTGCACGTTGACCGGTGCGGCGATGTAGTGGCCCTTGAACTTCAGGCCGTCTGCGATGGTTTTCGGGAGGTTGGCGTCCCAGTTGTCGGCCTTCGCCACATCGTCCAGGTTCGCGAGCACGCCTTCCTTCGCCCAGTCTTGAAGGGACGGGCCCTTGATCTGGGCCGCAGAAGGCGGGTTGCCGGAAACCACGCGGGACTTCAGCACGGTCATTGCGGAATCACCGCCGCCGCCGGCCACCGCGAAGTCCTTCCAGGTATCGCCCTTGGCCTGCAGCGTGGAGGCCAGTGCCTTGGCGGCCTTGGCCTCGCCGCCCGATGTCCACCAGTGCAGCACCTCCACTTCGCCTGCGAAGGCGGGCCCCAGGGCAGAGACCCATGCCAGGGCGGCAGCGGCATGCAACGGCGTCAGGGAGAACTTGCGCATGGTGATTCTCGCTTTCCGTGAGGATGAAGGGGCAGGGCCTGCGGCGCCAATGATTCATGAAACACCGGTCGTGGGCAATAACCGGGACCGCCTCATGGGCGGCCGTGCCTGATGGAGCGTCCGCGGGCGTTCTGTGCGATGTCAGCGGCCTGATAGGCTCCCCTGCATGCAAACCGACCGTACTTCCTGGCTCCTCGCCGCACTCGCCCTCTTGCTCGCAGGCCTTGCCTGGTCCGGCCTGCATCCGTACGAACGGACCACCTGGGTCCTCGAGGTGTTTCCCATCTTCATCGCCGTGCCTTTGCTGTGGGCCACGTACCGGCGCTTCCCGCTCACGAGCCTGCTGTACGCGCTCGTCTTCGCGCATGCGCTGGTGCTGATGCTCGGTGGTGCCTACACCTATGCGCGCGTGCCGCTGGGTTTTCACATCGCCGAGGTGCTCGGGCTGCACCGCAACCCCTACGACAAGATCGGGCACTTCTTCCAGGGGTTCGTCCCGGCCATCGCCGCCCGTGAAATCCTGGTGCGCGGTGCGCACGTGCGAGGTTCGAAGATGCTGGCGTTCGTGGTGGTGTGCATCGTGCTCGCCGTCAGTGCCACCTACGAATTCATCGAATGGGGCGCCGCCCTCGCGCTCGGGCAAGGGGCCGACGAATTCCTCGGCACCCAGGGCGACCCTTGGGACACCCAGTCCGACATGTTCTTTGCGCTGATCGGCGCGGTCACGTCGCTCCTGCTGCTGTCAGGCTGGCACGACCGGCAGATCCGGCGCATGGCCATCAGCGAACCGACAAGCTGAGGACATGTATCCGGGTGTTGTTCCCGTACAGTCCCGCGTTTGTGAACTTGGCCGAGCGCCGATCCACCATGCCCAAAGTTTCCGCCGTTGCCGTCCTTGCCGCTGCTGCCGTGGTGGGGCTCGCCTTCCTGACCAACCCTTCGGGCGAGAAACATCGCGCCGAGATCAAGGAAGCGGTGGCCGAGCGCAACCCGCTCGCCGGCTTGATCGGTGTGGGCCATCTCACGGCGCTCGCCTCCACCTACCACCGGCTCGGCGTGGCCTCGTACACCACGGCGGACGACAAGGTGCTGTCGGTCGGGGCGTTCGGGGTTGTGGTGGTGATGTTGCCTGGGGAAGGCAAGCGGTAACTGTGGGCGTGATACTTTCACCCCGGCGCAAGCCGGGGCCCACTGCGGCCAGTGGGTACCGGCGTTCGCCGGTATGACGTTGGGGGCCATCGGGCGTGTCCTTCGATCGGCGAGTGATCGCATACCATGCGCCGATGGGGCCGGGCGCAGCAGCATGCCCAGGCTGTCGGCACGACATCGTTCGTTACGGAGGCGATCGATTTGAACCAGGAATCCACCTATCCCCGGCTGCTGGGCGACATCGGCGGCACCAACGCGCGCTTCGCCTGGCTCTCATCACCCGGCGGGCCATTGACGGATGTGGCGACGCTCCCTGCCGCGGACCACGCCACGCTGCTGGAGGCGATCCGGGCCTACCTGCAGGCCCATGCGAAGCCCGCGCCGCGCTGGTGCGCGATCGGCATCGCCACCCCGATCACGGGCGACCTGGTGCAGATGACGAACCACCATTGGTCGTTCTCGATCTCGGAGATGCAGCATGCCACCGGCTTCGACCGCTTTCTCGTCATCAACGACTTCACGGCGCTGGCGCTGTCGCTGCCGATGCTCGAGCCGCGGCACCTGCACCAGGTCGGTGGAGGCGGGGCGGTCGAAGGTGAGGCCATTGCACTGATCGGGCCCGGCACGGGGCTCGGGGTGTCGGGCCTGGTGCACACCCGCGACGGCGCGAGCGTGCCGCTGGACGGCGAAGGCGGTCACGTCACGCTGGGCGGCACGAACGACCGGGAAGACGCCGTGGTGGCCGTGCTGCGCCGCCGCTTCGGGCATGCATCCGCCGAACGCGCCTTGTCCGGACCGGGGCTCGTCAACCTGTACGAGGCGGTGTGCCAACTCGACGGCGTGCCGGCGAAGGCGATGACAGCAGCGGCAGTCACAGCCGCCTCGGCCGCTGGCTCCGACCCGCAGGCCGCGGAGACCGAGGCGCTGTTCTTTTCGTTCCTCGGTACGGTGGCGGGCAACCTGGCCTTGTCACTGGGCGCGCGCGGCGGGCTCTACATCGGCGGCGGCATCGTGCCTCGCCTGGGTGACCGCATTCGCAAGTCCACCTTCCGCGACCGCTTCGAGCACAAGGGGCGTTTCCAGGATTACCTGGCGCCGATCCCGGTGTTCGTCGTGTCGGCGCAGACGTCTCCTGCCCTGATCGGGGCGGCACGCGCGCTCGACGTGCTCTGACGGACAGTGTTCTTCGCCGGCCATCCATTCACCCCATGCCGGCCCTTGCTCCCTGCGTGATGTCACACTGCGGCTCAGTCCCGGCGTGGTTGGCGTTGAACCTGCGCCCGTGACGCTGCGGCACTGCCTTGACCCGACCACGGAACCGCCTTCCAGAAGACCATGTTCGATCCCAAAGCCACCCCCTGCCGCAGCCTCGTGCTCTTCGGTGCCACGGGCGACCTCGCCCGCCGCATGCTGTGGCCGTCGCTCTACGCGCTCGACCACGATGGCCTGCTGCCCGATGCGTTCGCATTGATCGGTGCGGCTCAATCGAAATACGAGCCGGCGAAGTTCATCGAACTGGTGCGCAACGCGGTGCTGAGTTCGGCCAATGCAGCCCTGTTCGATGAAGCCGGGTTCGAGCGTTTCGCCGCACGCGTGAGCTATGTGTCCATCAATGCGTCGAGCGATTCGGGCATGCAGCCGCTGCGCGATGCACTCGCACACCACGAGGGCGGCACCATCTACTACCTTTCGACGTCGCCGCACATGTTCGCGCCCATCTGCCGCACATTGGGTGGCTGGGGCGTGCATCCCGACAGCCGCGTCGTCGTGGAAAAGCCCATCGGTACCGATGAAGCCAGCGCGAAGGCGGTCAACGAGGCCATTGCCTCGGCCTTCGCGGAACGCCAGGTGTTCCGCATCGACCACTACCTCGGCAAGGAGGCGGTGCAGAACCTGCTGGCCCTGCGCTTTGCCAACGCCATCTTCGAGCCGTTGTGGAACGCGAACGCGATCGAACAGGTGCAGATCACCGTGGCCGAGACCGTGGGCGTGGAAGGCCGCTGGGGCTACTACGACGGTGTGGGGGCGCTTCGAGACATGGTGCAGAACCACCTGCTGCAACTCCTGTGCCTCGTGGCCATGGAGCCGCCGGCCAGCTTCACCCCCTCGGCGGTGCGCAACGAGAAGGTCAAGGTGCTGTGGTCCCTGAGGCGCATCACCGCGGCCAACGTGGGCACGAACACGGTGACCGGGCAGTACACGGAAGGGTTTTCCGGCGGCGAATCGGTGCCGGGATACCGGGACGAGAGCGGCGCCAACAAGCGCAGCGACACCGAAACCTTCGTCGCGCTGCGCGCCGAGATCGACAACTGGCGCTGGGCCGGCGTGCCGTTCTACCTGCGCACCGGCAAACGCATGCAACGCCGGTCGAGCGAAATCGTCATCCACTTCAAATCGGCGCCGTACAACATTTTCTCCGGCATCGGCGCCACGCTGCAGCCCAACGTGCTGATGATCAAGCTCCAGCCCGACGAGATGATCACCCTGAGCCTGATGCACAAGCTGCCCGGCCGCAACGAGATGCAGCTCGGCCAGGTGGGCCTGAACCTGTCGCTGGGCGACAGCTTCACGGGCACCCGCCGTCGCATCGCCTATGAGCGCATGCTGCTCGATGTGCTGGCCGGCAACCCCTCGCTGTTCGTGCGCCGCGACGAAGTGGAGGCCGCGTGGCAGTGGATCGACGGCATCGTGGAAGGCTGGCGCCAGACGGGGCAGAAGCCCCGGCCGTATGGGGCAGGGTCATGGGGGCCGAGCGCGGCCATCGGCTTGCCGGAGCGGTTCGGGCACACCTGGAACGAGTGACGAGGGCGGCCGTGTATCCGTCGGCCTCCGGGCGCACACAGCGCTCAACCCTGTTCCGGCTGATCGCTGACAAACCAAAGGGCCATTTGATGACGAGTATTTAATGTTTGCTGTGATCGCAGGTCTGCGGCAGTGGGGCTGCCGGCTCGGTGAGCGGCTCCGCACGGGTGGATGCGTGCTGCTGCTGTCGATGGCGTTCTGTCATGCCGCGGCCGCCGACGATCTTGCCGCGGATGCCGCACTGCAGTTCATGGCGGCTGTCCGGTCCTCCGATACCGAACGGATCAACCGCCTGGAACAAGGGGTTCTCCAGGAAAAGCTGGATGGAGAGGCGTTGGTGCGCCTTTGGAAGCAGCTCCAGGTGCGCTGGGGGGATTACCGCCTCTGCGAACCGAAAGAGACCACGCCGCAAAGCCAGCACACCTTCGTCGTGCTCTCGTGCCGGTTCGACAAGGGGGCCGCCGATGTCCAGCTGACCCTGGCCAAGGGGCTGGTGGCCGGCATCTTCGTCGGAGCCTTCCATGCAGACGCTCCCGTACCGGCCTCCAACATCGGGTTCCGGGAGCGCGAACTGCGTTTCGGCCAGGAAGGCTGGGAGCTTCCGGCCACGCTGACGCTGCCCAGCCGCGATGAAGACATTGTTGGCGCGGCGGTGCTGGTGCACGGCTCAGGTCCGCTCGACAGGAACGCCACGGTTGGCGAGACCCAGTTGTTCAGGGACCTGGCCGTCAAGCTCGCTCGCGCCGGCATCGCCACACTGCGCTATGAGAAGAGGACCTTGCATTACGCCGTCCGCCTGGCACGTCAGCCGGATGTGACGCTGGACGAGGAGACGGTGGTCGATGCGGGCATGGCGCTGGATCTGCTCGCCTCGCACACGGCCCCTTCGTTCCATTGCACCTTTCTCGTGGGCCACAGCCTGGGCGCGTACCTGGCGCCTCACATCGCGAACAACCGGAGCAGGCTGACGGGGCTCGTGCTGCTGGCCCCGCCCGGCCGTCGCATGGTCGACGTGATGCTGGACCAGGTCGACTACCTGCTGACGGAACCCGGAGGAGCGAGTGGGGCAGAAGCGCCTTTGCGCAGGCAGCGCGACAAGCTGCTGGCCTTCCGGCGTGATGGGCTTGCTTCGTCTGAAGGGCCGGGCATCTGGGGACGGTCGGCATGGTCCTTTTTCCAGACCTACGATCCGCTGTCGGCATGGTTGCAGCACCCGGTTCCGACACAAGCCGTCTTCGCAGAGAAAGATTACCAAGTGAATGCCGCCGACCGACGGGCCTGGCAAGGCCTTGCGGATCGCTTCCCTGGCCTTGTCGACGTCGCCCTCATGCCTGGGGTCGGCCATGTGTTCACGCCGGTGACTGGTCGGCCCTCACCGCAGTCTTACCTCGTCAAGGCCGAAGCCAGCGACGCGATGGTTGACCGTGTGGTGGGGTTCATGCGGAGGCGCTGCCCAGCTGCGGGCCACCCGAACACGGAGGTTGCGTCCGATCGCCGTTGAAGGTAGCAGGCCGCCCATGCAGGTGGTGCACAGCCTGTCCAATCCCGGCTAGAGTCGTCTGGAGGAGGGGTTCCATGACGACCAGACGCGCCAGGCACCGCGGGACCACCGGGCCGGGCTTCGTGCTCAAGCATTTGATGGGCGAGTATTCGCTCCTGCGCTCCTATTGGGTGCACACGGTGCTGCTGGCCGGATTGCTCACGGTCTGCGGCTGGATGTTGCTCGGCCGCATCGGCGAACGGTACGGGCTGCGGTACCTGTCGATGGGGGTGATCGGGTTCGAGGTGGCCGTCTTGATCGTCTGGCTGTGGGCGCTGGCCGGCACATGGATGGCTGCCTTCCGGCATTTGATGGGGCGGGGGCCCAAGTTGTGGGCCCTGCTCGCGATCGTCTCGCTCGCCCTCGTGACCGCCAGCATCATGCGGGAAGCCGTGCACATGCGCCCGTTCATCGAGGAGCACTGGGCCACCGCCATGGGCCGCCAGCCGGCGGAAGATTTCCACATCGAACTCGTGAACAACGGCCGCGTGGTGGCATTCACAGGCGGCATCAACGAATCGGCCGCCGTGGCCCTCGACAAGGCGATTGCCGATGCGCCGAAGGTGACCACCGTGCGGCTCGAATCGCCCGGCGGCTGGCTGCGCGAGGGCGAGCGCATGGCGGCCGTGGTGCGCCGGTACGGGCTGCGCACCCGCATCGAGACCGAATGCCATTCGTCGTGCACGCTCGTGTTCCTGGCCGGCAACGATCGCACGATGGCGCCGGGGGCCCGGCTCGGGTTCCACCGCGCCCGTCCGCTCGGGGGCGGTGATCCCGACGGGCCGGCCGACGCCTGGGAAGCCGCCATCTACCGGCGGGCCGGGCTGGAGCCGGCGTTCATCCAGCACATCCTCGCCACGCCGCACGCATCGATCTGGACCCCCTCGCAAGAGGTCTTGTACCGGGCCGGGGTGCTGACGCGGCGTGAGTGAGATGATGGTGGGCACCGCTGCCGTCCCATCCAGCCATGCCCGCTCCTGATTCCGTTGAAGACACGCGCACGACAGGCGACCTGTTCGAAGGCACCGACCAGCCGCTCGGCCCGGGCGCCGCCCTGTTGCGCGGGTTCGCGCGAGACTGCGCTGCTGGTTTGATCGCAGCGGCCAACGGCGTGATCGCCCGTGCGCCGCTGCGCCACATGGTGACGCCGGGCGGACTCGAGATGTCGGTGGCCATGACCAATTGCGGTCCGCTCGGCTGGGTCTCGGACCGGCGCGGCTACCGGTACCAGGCGCACGATCCGTTGTCGGGCGATCCCTGGCCCGAGATGCCCGGCTTGTTCCGTTCGCTGGCGCAGGCCGCAGCCGAGCGCGCCGGGTTTCCGGATTTCATGCCGGACGCCTGCCTCATCAACCGCTACCTCCCCGGCACGAGGCTGTCACTGCACCAGGACCGGGACGAGACCGACTTCGGCGCCCCCATCGTGTCGGTGTCCCTGGGGCTGCCCGCCGTGTTCCTCTTCGGTGGCCTGCGGCGCGCCGACCGACCCCGGCGCCTCGGGCTGGAGCATGGTGACGTGGTGGTGTGGGGCGGTGCCTCGCGGCTCGTCTACCACGGGGTCGCACCGCTGGCCTCCGGCGTTCACCCGGCGCTGGGCGGGCAACGGTTCAACCTGACATTCCGCAAGGCAATCTGAGTTCGCACGCCGTCAGTGGAGGCGAAGCGAGCCGAGCCCAAGCAGGCCGATCACACCGATGGCGATCAGGTAAATCGCAACGATGTAGTTCAAAAGCTTGGGCATGACGAGGATCAGGATGCCGGCGATCAGTGAAATGAGGGGAGCGAGCGACAGATGGAGTTTCAAGGGTGGTTCCCGGAAGTCTGCAAATTGGCGAGCCTGCGCACTGTAGCGAGTAAACAAAAGGTCATACGGCGAACGCCGGTACCTACCGGCCGCAGTGGGCCCCGGCTTTCGCCGGGGTGACATGCTTCTGCAGCATCCGGCGGGTTCTCGCTTCGGCCACCACACACAAGTCATACCGGTGAAAGCCGGTACCCACCGGCCGCAGTGGGCTTCGGCTTCGCCGGGGTGACATGCTTTTGCAGCATCCGGCGAGTTCTTGCTTCGCCCACCACACACAAGTCATACCGGCGAAAGCCGGTACCCACCGGACCGATGGGTACCGACTTCCGTCGGGATGACATGGTTGTGAGTGCAAGCAGCCTGCGTTCATTCCCGCAACTCCACCAGCGTGATGGTCAGCTTGCGTACCTTGCCTGAGCGGGACACGGTGAGCGTGACGCGGTCTCCCGGCTGGTAGCGCTCCAGCGCGGTCAGCAAGTCGTCCGGATCCTCCACGGCCTCGTCGTCCACCGCCTGGATCACATCACCGGGCACGATGCCGCCTTCGGAGCCTCGCATGAACGGCACGAGGCCCGCACGGGCCCCGGGGCCGCCGGGCGCCACGCGCACGAGCGGCACCCCCTTGGGAAGCCCGAGCGTTCGGCCCATGCCCTCCGGCCCGGCCGTCACGCCGATCGACGGGCGCACCATGCGGCCGTCGCGGATGAGCCGCGGCACGATGCGGTTGACTTCATCGATGGGGATCGCAAAGCCAATGCCGGCGCTCGCGCCCGAGGGGCTGTAGATCGCGGTGTTCACGCCGATCATGCGGCCGGCCGAATCGAGCAGCGGGCCACCCGAATTGCCGGGGTTGATCGCCGCGTCCGTCTGGATCGCCCCACGGATGCTGCGCCGGGTGACCGATTCGATCTCGCGGTTCAGGGCGCTGACGATGCCCACCGTCAGCGTCTGGTCCAGGCCGAAGGGGTTGCCGATGGCATAGACCTTCTGGCCCACGATGAGGTCCTTGCTCGTGCCCAGCGCGAGGGGCGGCAGCTTGGACTTCGGCGCATCGATGCGAAGCACGGCGAGGTCGCGGTCGGGAAACACCCCCACGAGCTGCGCGCGGTGGCTGGTCTGGTCGGCGAGTGTCACGCGTGCGGCGCTCGCCCCCTGGATCACGTGGAAGTTGGTGACGATGTGGCCGCGGTCGTCCCAGACGAACCCGGTGCCGGTGCCTTGCGGCACCTGGTGCGTCTGCGCGGAAAAGTAGTCACGCTCGAACCCGAGCGCGGTGATGTTGACGACCGACGGCGATGCGCCTTTGAAGACCGCGATGTTGGTCTGCTCGTCCGGCGTCAACGCGCCCCGCGAGGCCACGGGGCGCGGTGTGGCGTCGGGGCGGGCGAGGGCAGGGCAGGCGAGCGTGGCACACGCCAGGATGGCGGCGATCAATGCGCGGCGGGAGATGGGCTGAGGCATGGGCAAGGTCAGGCAAGTCCGGGTCGCATGGTAGAGCGTTCGCCTTCGGTTCGCACGCACGGGCCGGGACCGGGATCGCGCCGCGCCGTGGTCACAGCTGCCTGATGCGCTGCTCCACGTAGTGCGTCAGCTCCGGAGACAGCGTGCCGCTCCGGCGCGCCCGTTGGAACGCGTCCCGTGCTTCATCGTTGCGGCCGTCGGCGGCCAGCGAGAGGCCGAGTCCCATCCACCACACGCCGTTGTTCGGCACGATGCGCAGCGCCGCGGCAAAGAGCTCGCAGGCCTCGGCATGCCGGCCGAGCCGCTGCAAGATGGCAGCCCGCCATCCGAGTTCCTGCGCACTGGCGCCCAGCACCGGTACGTACTGCAGCACCGCGGCGGCGTGCTGCAGCTCGCCTTGCTCGGCCAGCAGGCGGGCATACATCATGGCCAGGCCCGGGTGAGAGGGCTGAAGCGCCAGACCGGCGCCCAGCAGGGTCTTGGCTTCATCGGCTCGGCCCTGGGCGATCCACACGCCCGCCAGTCCCTGGCGTGCGGGTACAAAGCCGGGCTCTTCGCGCAATGCGGACGCATAGGCTGCCGCAGCATCGTCCGGGCGGCCTTGTTCGCGCAGGGAGAGCGCGCGCTGGTACTCGGCTTCGGCGCGCGCATGGGCCGTGCGCACTGGTGCGCGGCTTTCGATGTTCCCCGTCGACCTGGCCTGGGCCTTGTCCCGCAACGGCAGGGGGGCTGGGCGTGGCACGCGGGTGCGAGGCACCGCTGGCGCCTCCTGCAGCGCGATGGCGCTGGCTGCCGGGCCGGCATTTGACGCGGCGATGTCCGGCGGCCCGGGATCGGATGCGCGCGAAGCCACCATGGACGCCGCAGGCGCCGCCGCGATGACCACAGGCGTGGAGGCAGGCGCGGGCACGTCGGCGGCAACACCTGTTGGGGCAGAGGCCTGGGGCGGCGGCGGGTCGGCCACGGCTGGCACCGGTCTCTCGCGCAGTGACCACAACCAGGCGCTTGCCGCCAGCCCGCCAACGGCCAGCGCCCAGGGAACGAGTCGCCCTGTCCAGTGCGCGGCCGGGCGTTCTGCGGGCAGGGGCCGCACCGCGGCAGGCCTGCCCGGGGCGTCGGCATGCCGTTGATCGAGATCACGCAAGACCTGGTTGATGAGACTCATCTGAAGATCCGCCTGAACCATTCGAACGGCGAGGGCGCCAGCCGATCGGTGTCGCGCGCGGCATCGCGCACATGACGCCGCGCTACCGTCACCCCGCCCGCGCCGTAGACCGTGAGCAAGGCCTTGTGGGCGAGGATGTTGACGAGCCTCGGCGTGCCGCCGCTTGCGCGGTGAAGTGCCGCGATGGCGCCTCGAGAAAATACCTCCGGACCGCGGTAGCCAGCCACCCGAAGCCGGTGGTCCAGGTACAGGCGCAGCTCTTCGCGGCTGAACGAACCGAGGCGATAGTGAAATGAGATGCGCTGGCGCAACTGGCGCAGGTTCGGCAAGGCCAGCTGGGCATCGAGCTCCGGCTGCCCGAACAGCACCACCTGCATCAGCTTGCGTTTTTCCGTTTCGAGGTTCGACAGCAGCCGAAGCGTTTCCAGGCTCGCCTGCTTGAGGCCCTGGGCTTCATCGACGCAGACCACCACCCGCTTGCCCGCGCCGGCCAGTTCGAGCAGCCTGTCGTCGATGCGCTTGAGCAAGGAGAATTCGTCACAGCTCGCGGGCAGCACCTGGCCCAGCTCCCCGGCCACGGCGAGCAGCAATGTCCGCGGGGTGTTCTGCGGGTTGGGCAGGTAGCAGCTCACGGTGTCGGCCGACAGCGTGGCGAGAAAGCGCCGGCAGAGCAAGGTCTTGCCGGTGCCCACCTCGCCGGTGATCTTGATGAAGCCCTCGCCACCTTCGCACGCCATCAGCAGCGTGTTCAGCGCCTCCTGGTGCGAGCGGGCAGGAAACGCAAATGCAGTGTCCGGTGTCAGCCCGAATGGCATTTCCGCGATCGAGAAGTGCGACAGGTACATGGCGTTGATGTCAGCGTTCGACCGGCCCGGCGCCGTAACCCTGCAGACGTTCGCTCACGTCAGCCATGTCGGATTGCCAGCCTCGCGGGCCACGGATGATCGTCGGCTTGAGCAGGATCACCAGCTCGCTCTTGGACCCGCTGCGATCCCTCTGACCGAACAGCGTCCCGGCCACAGGCACATCCTGGGCACCCGGAAGACCGGACTGGTTGTTGGCCTGCTGCTGCTTCATCAGGCCGCCGATCGCGACGATGGCACCGTCCTGCACCCGCACCACGCTGTCGCTCTCGTTGACCGTGCTGGCCGCCAGGGGCAGCTGGAAGTTGCCGAGCGAGCCGAGGTTGACGTTCTTCTGCTTCTCGGCCACCACGCTGACCGAGGGGTGCAGGTGCAGCGTGATGCCGTCGCTCTCGTCGATCTGCGGTGTCACGTCCAGCGCGATGCCCGAGAAAAAAGGCTGCACGCCGATCGATGGCGAATTGGTCGTGCCGCCGGTGCCCGTGGTGGTCGTGGTCGTGATGCTCGTGACGAAGAACTCATCCGTCCCCACCTTGAGCACCGCCTTCTGGTTGTTCGTGGTGGCGATGCGGGGGCTGGAGAGCACCTGCACATTGCCCTGGGTCTTGAGGAAGGCGATCAGTGCGGCAAAGTCACTCGACTGGAAAGCCAGGCCGAAGAGGCTGCCGACGTTGGCGAGATCCGTGAGCAGGTTCTGGCCCGGGGTGCTGCTCAATGCCGGGTTGCCAGTGCCGTTGATTCCCGGGGCACTGCCGCTGATCACCCCGGTGGGCGCCAGCGTGGTGCCCGGCGACACCTGTCCTGCCGAGAGTCGCCCGTGGCGGTCGCGGAAGATCGACCAGTTCACACCGCTTGCAAAGCTGTCGCTGAGCTGAACTTCGATGATCTTCGCCTCGATCATCACCTGGCGCTCGATGCTGAGCTGCGTCATGCGCAGGTAGTTCTCCACATTGCGGATGTCCCCGGGATAACCGCGCACGGCGATCACCCCCGAGGATGGCGTGACGATGACCTTGCGGTTGCCCTCCGTGCCGACGATGGCGGTGAGCGTGTCGCGCAATTCGTTCCAGAAGTCGTTGTCGATTTCCGTGGTGATGCGGCTGCTCTGCACCGCGCTGCCCTGCGGCGCACCGTTGACGGGCGTGCCCGGCGCCCCCGTGAGCGGAGCGGCGGCCGAGCTCGCCGAGATGGAGCTGGAGGTCACCCGCATCTCCGTGCCGCCCCGGCGCTTGCCGGCAAGGTAGTTGAGCTGGAAGATGCGCGTCTGCAAGGTGTTGGGCTGAATGGCAATGCGCGATCCCTGCATGCGGTACTCATAGCCGTACAGATCGCGCATGGCATCGAGGGCTTCGCGCACGGTCACATTCTTCAGGTTCACTGCGACGGTGCCGCTCACCTCAGGCGGCACCAGCATGCTGTAGCGGGTGCCGGAGACGATCTGCAGGAACACTTGCTGTGCCGGCGCATTGGCCACCGCGAGATCGAAGCGGGGTTCCGGCGGTTCGACCGGCCGCGTCAATTCGACCGCGAGGGGTGGAAGCAGCGCGCGGTCCACGGCCTCGGGCTTTGGCACCGGTGGCTGCTCCCGGGTGGTCGCCTGGCGCACTTCCTCCTTGATGCGGTCCAGCGTCGCGTTGGGTGCCAGCGCACCCGGCGGTCCGGCCGGGTCGGATGCGCATCCATGGAGTGCCGCCATCAGAGGGGGCAGCAGCCAGCGTCCGCATGCGAGCCGTGCTTTCATGGGGCCACCTCACGCCCCGACCGCATCAATGGCTTCTTGGCCGCGAGCGGTGTCAGGAGCAGCGTGGTTTCCCCTTCGGTGCCCAGCAGCACCGCCCGGTGCTCGTCGAGGCGCACCAGGCGCCCTGCACCGATGCGATCGCCCACCATCACGAGTTCACCATTGATCACGGCTGCGGGCCTGCGTCCGTGGCCCAAGAGCACCGATTGAAGCTGAGGCGCCTGATGCGGTGCCGTGTCCGCCAGGCGTTCGGCCAGCATCGATGCGGGCGGCCGTGTCGGATCCTGCAGAACCTGGGCATGTACGCCGAAGCACAGTGCACAGGTGCCCGCGAGGGCCCATCGATTCGCAGCTGCGCGCATGCATGTCGCGCAGCGCCCCGGATCTCGCATGCTCAAACGCGCCACCATGTGCTTTCAAGGCTGATCGTGTAGAGGGTGACCGTCATCGTGGCCACCGGCCAGGCCCGCGCATCGATCTTCAGTTCACCCCAGTAGACGCGTCGCGGCATGTGTTCAAGTGCGGCGAGGTATGCCTGCATGTCGGAATAGCGGCCCGCCAGGGTGATTTCGATGCCGTGCCGGTAGAGCCAGCCGTCCGCTGGCGCCTTCGCCGCAGCGCCCGCAGGCGCCGCGGCGGAGGTGGCACCGGTTGGCTTGGCATCCTCCACCAATTCCGACAGCGACGTGGACGGCACATTGCGCAGTGCGATCAGCTGCAGCCCCCGATGCGAGCGCAGCAGTTCTTCCAGCAGCCGGCCCATGTCCTGGGGCGCGACAAGAGAGCGCTGCAACAGGTCCAGCTCGCCGTCGGCCATCCTCAGCTGTTGTCGCATGGCCTCAAGCTGGGCCCGCGGTGCGGCGTCAGGGTCGTTCCTGCGCGCCTGCAGCGTATCGATCTGCCCCTCCAGGGCGGCTGCGTCGGAACGCTGCAGTTCAAGCTGCTGTTGCAGCGACGAATGCCGCCGGATCGTCGGATCGACGAAGAACAGCATGCCCAGGCCGAGCGTCAACGCAACGGCGCCGCCGGTCATCATCGCGCGCTCCCGCCCGGTGCGTGCGATGTAGGCCTGCGCCAGCGCCCTCCAGCGCGCCCTCATCGTGCAGCCTCCTTGCCGGACAGGGCCGCACCGCCAGAGCCGGTCAGCGAGAACTCGACGAAAGGCGCAGCCGATTCAGCCGACGGTGCCGAGGCAGGCGCGGACGCCGCGGCCTCTTCGGCCGGCCGGTCGATGTTCAATGCCCGAAACGATCGACCCTGCAGTGCAGGCTCGTCGTTGAGCCTCCCGATGTACACGGGGATCAGCGCAGGGTTCAAGGCGCGGCCCCGCAACGCCATGTCCTTGCCATCGAGCACCAAACCGGTCAGCCACAGGCCGCCGACGCTTTGGCGCGCGATGCCCAGCAACGCCTCGCCATGCCCATCCTGCCGTCCGAACCGGCCGGCGCGCAGCATGCGCAGCGCCGACAGGCGGTGCTCGAGCGTGACCTTCGTGATCCCGAGGTCAGCGACGAGGCCCGGGTCCGGGCGCAAGGCGTCGGCATCCGCCGCGAACTGCTGAAGCACGGCCTGCTGCCGCTGCAGCGTGGATTCGACCTCGCGAGCCTGTGCCTGAAGCCGCTGGACCTGACCCTGCATGACCAACGCACCCGTTGCCACGACCAGCATCGAGGCGAAGACGGCGGCGAGAAGCACAGGAAGGGTGAGCAGGTCGCGCCGCAATCGCAACGCCGGGTCGTACAGGTTGATCTGCTGTGCCATGTCAGTCTGCTTCACGCAGCGCGAGACCGATGGCGGGCAGCCAGGCCGTCTGTTGCTCCGGCCCGTCCAGTTCCGCAAAGGCTTGTGTGTCCATGACCGCGGCCAGGTCCACGGTTTCCACCGGACAATCCAGGTGGCTGGCCAGATGGTCGACCAGCGCTGTCGCGCCGGGGGGCACGGCCACGAGCAAACGCTGCAGCGCGATGTGTCCGAACTGGCGGTCGAAGCTGTCGAGCGAGCGCTGCATCTCCAGCGCGATCCGATCGAACAACGCCTCATGGCGAAGCGCATCGTCATCGCCGCCCGAGGTCAGCGCGCCGGTGGCAATATCGATCCGCCGCGACGCGAACAGCTCGCCGTCGAGGGTGAACGTCAGCAGACCGCTGTTGTCATGGCAGGCCAGCAGGGCGAGTGCACGTCCCGGTGTTTCGAACAGCGTGGCGATGTTGCGCTGAGCCGTTTCAGCCACGTCGATCACCTGCAGCCGCAGGCCCGCGCGCTGAAACGCTTGCACACGCTGGGCAACCACCTCACGCCGCGCTGCCACGGCAAACGAGAGGCCGGGCCGGCCGGGCAAGCCGACATGGGCCGGAATCGCCAGCACGTCGATCAAGGCATCCTCTGCGGGATAGTCCAATGCATCCTTGACGGCCCAACGCAGCGCGGCCTTCTGCTCCTCTGCGGGGACGGACGGCGTGCCGACCTGTACGAGCTGGTAGCTGAGTGGGCCGAGCAGCGTGCTGCACCGGCAGCGGCCCAGATCATTTGTGCGGCGCAGCTGTGCCAAGGCATCGGCATCGGCCTGCTGACCGCGCTGCATGCTGTGCAGCATGGCGACTCGCGGCCTGCTGCCGGGCGGGCGCACCACGTGTGCGAGCGAGACGTGTCGCCCGTCCAGCGTTACAGCAAGCAAGCCCGGATGCTGTCGACTCAAGCGCATGGCCACCCTGATCGTTCACGTTCTTGGGACGCACACCGTTCGAGCTTGCCATCAATGCGAAGTGGTGCGCTCAAGCCCATGGCTCGCCGATGGTGTTGCGTTCAAAAACGCTCCTTCAGGTAGATGAGCGGCGAGCGATACTGACCGAAGCTCGCGCGGGCCATCGGATTCTGGTTGTACATGGAGGCGTTGCCCCACTTGCCCTGCAGCCAGGGCAAGTTGCCGGCCGAGGCGTCTGCCGGCGTCCCGGGGGATGCAATGCACGTCTGGCCGGTGGCGCTGGCGCCGAGCTGCAAGGTGAGGTCGACGCTGCCGCCATGGCCTTGCCCGGGCTTGAGCAAGGTGAAGAAGCCGCGCCCGGACCGCAGCACGAGCGCGGTGGCCGCGATGGCCGTATCGCAGGCGGCGAGGTTGCTCTGATAGTTGCCCATGGCCACGCTGCTGCTGGGCAGTGCCGTGCATTGGTCGATCGCATTGGTGGCGAAGCGGGCACCATCCCAATACTGCGCCTCCAACTGGGCCGGAAGGTTGTTCAGCTCGCTCCCGTAGTTGCTGGACAACCTGAGCAAGCCATACCGGAACTGTTTGCCGCTGTCGAAGCTGATGTCGGTGAAGGTCAGCGGGGCGGTGGTGGTGATGGTGCCGTTGCCCGAAACCCCCGCCTCGGCGTTGTCACTCACGCTCCAGGTGAGCGAAATGGCCGCGTTGAACGGCGCGAGGGGCGTGCCGGCCGGGCGTGCAAACTTGAGCAGGTCGGTGCCCGCTGCGGCGAGCACGCCTGTGCCATTGGCGTTGCTCGCAATCGACGGCGCCGTGACGCTGCCCACATCCAGGCCCGGATTCGCCGGCGACAAGGGCTGATAGGCCTGGCTCACGCTGGATGCAGACAGCTTCCACATCGCGCCGGCGTAGTTGGCCGTGACGGTGCCGTCGGCGCTGCGTGCCATCACGGTCGCCTGCGGCGCGGCCACATAGCCGAACGGCTGGCCCACGTAGGTGAACGAACGCGCGCTGCATGCCGTGGTGTTGAAGGTCTTCAACACCGGCGCAGTGAGCACCGTGAGCATGAAGTGGTCGGGAACGAAGCGGCCCACGGTGATCGTCGGTGATGCGATCGTGAGTTCGCTGGCGGTCGATCCGTCGGCGCCGTCGACGCTGGCGAAGCTCGTGTCCGTCAGCTGGAGCGAGAACGATCCCGCTTCGCTGTAGGTGGCCGTGGTGTTGGTGATGACGCCACCCACTGCGCCCAGGCTGACGGTCAGCACACCGAAGCTCGATGTGCATGCCGTGCCGGCGCAAGCGGACATGCGGGCCGTCGGCGCCCCCGTGTAGTTGGTGGTCACCGCTGGCGTCGCCTGGGCGTTCACGGCGGTGGCACGCACGGTGAACGGCCGGCCCGCCTTGTGCACCACGCCGCCGCTCGCTCCCGCATTGACGAGGCTGCGCGCCGTGCCGGCCGTTTGCCAATCGGCATCCGTCACGCTGAAGGCAGTGAAGGCCGAGGGCCGGATCGCGAAGTTGTCCGTGGAGCAGGCCACCACCGTGGCCGTGCCCGAGGCCGGATAGCTCATGCGCAGGCGCACGTCTCGCCACGCATTGCTCTCCATCAGCGTGACGTTCTTGCGGCCGGCATCCGTGCCCGCGAAGGAGAGGGTGGTGGTCTGGATCACGGTGGTCCAGCTGGAGCGGCATCCGGTCGTCGCGTTCAGCGAGCCGCTGTTGTTGCTGCTGTCCATCAGTTCGACCTTCACATCGCCGGCAAAGGTGGATTGAATGCCCGTCCTGGCCGCATTGAGCGCGACCACCGCGGCGGCGAACGACGATCCCGCGACCTTCGTTCGCACAACCCCCGTGATGGCGCCGGCCGCGGTGCCCTGCTCGAAGGCGTTGAAGCCGCCGGGTGAGACCGAAGGCCGAGACCAGAGGATGGCTGTGTTGCTCGGCACGGAGGCCGATCGGTACGAATACTGAACGTAGTCGGTGTCCGTGAGTTCGTAGCCCACCATGGCGCCAAGCGGGTTGGTGTACTCCGCGGCAGTGGTGTGGGTTCCGCCCGAGCCGTCGATGGCGCCGTAGCGGTACACGAAATGCCCCTGCTCATGGAGCTGCACCTGGAAGGTGGCCGACGTCGTCATCGTCTGGTTCCGCGTGTTGCAGTTGGTGCCGTTCCTGTTGTCGCAGTGGAACGGGATGGCGATCCACGACACCACGAAGACCCGGTTCGGAGCCGTTCCGCTGCTTGCGTAGTAGACGTAGTTGTCCGTGTTGTTCGGATGCAGGTCGTCCCACAGCGGCAGCATGGCCGCGTCGATGTTCGGCAACGTGCCCGTGCCGTTCATCGGCAGTGCGCCATTGGCAGCCTTCGTCGAGGTGCTGCCGAACTGCAGCATGCCGTTGCTCGCGACGCGCACCTGGGTGTAGGCCGTGGCTCCAAAGGTGAACGTGAAGCCGAGGTCGATCCGGTTGGACACCTCATTCGGTCCTTGCGCCAGTGCGGTGCCGGTTGTGGAGATGTCGATCCACGGAAAAGATGTCTGAACCGAGGCCGAGCTGTTGGCGGTGTAGGTCTGCGCCCGGGCCGGCGTCGCAAGGGTTGCCCACAGCACGATCAGCACGGTCGCCAGCAGCGCCTTCATGGAACGCTCACCTGCGCCTGGAGTTGCCGTTCGGCGTAGTCGACGTTGCCGAAGTTCCCACGGGTGGCGGTGGATGTGATCTGGTACACCGTCAGGCTGGTGCCGGCTTCATCGAAGCCGGCGTACGCGCTGCAATTGACCCGAACCGTGATGTTCGCAGCCGAGCCCGACAGTGCAGGCAAGGTGGATGTGGATACGCAACTGCTCGTCTGGAGCACCCGATACAAGCCCCACTCGATGCCGGCCCGCGCAGCGAAGTAAGCCTGAGTGCCATACAGCTCACGCACGCTGCCGATCTGCTGCGATGTGGAAAGCGACGCCATCACCGCGGCCAGCAGCCCCAGGACCACCAGGAGAAAAACAGCCGACACCAGCGCGAAGCCTGCGCCAGTGCGGCGCAGAAGGAGAAGATCGGGCGGTCGCCTCAGCGTCATGGCGAGTTGTCCACCTGAACCTGGTGCATCAGGTTCACGCTCTCGCCGGCGGAAGTGAGCTTGAGCGCCAGCGTGAGCAGCCCGTTGCGCGCCCCGTTGCCGGCGTTGTAGACGAAGCTGCAGCTCTCCACTTTGTCGATGAGCAATGCATTGTTGGACCCGGTCAGGGCGGACAGGGGCGATGCGCCCGGGTTGGCGGGCTGGGTGGCCTGGATGGCGTAGCCACCGTAGCGGCGCACGCGGCCGCTGCCACCGCCGCCAGGCGTGCAGGCGAACGTCACCGGCGTGGAGACGATCTGGAAGCGGCTGCTTGGCGATGCGAATGGAAACGGCGTGCCGTTCGGAACAAAGGTCAACCGGGTCAGCCCGCTGCCGGCGCCGCTGAGCGCCCGCCGGTTCTCGCCGCTGTACGCATCGGCGCCCGGCAGCCCCAGGTTGTAGATGACGAGCTGATCGCCACCGGCCACGGGGACACCTGGCCCGAGCACATCGAAGCTGCCGTCGGTCGAAGAACTGAAATCGAGGTCGTCGCCGGCGCCGCCGCTGTCCGGCGCCGAGCGGTATCGGCCGCCTGCCGAGACCGGCAGGAATTCGAGCAGGCTGTTGGTGGCATCCACCCGGACGCTGTTGGGCAGGGCGCCCCGCACCTCGCGCGCAATTCGGCGCAATGCCAGATCGGCCGCATCGCCCAGTTCGGCGCGCCGTGCCTGATCCGCATAGCTCGTGACCGGCGCCTTGATGAACGTGCCCGCCATGACCGCCACCACGCCGGTGAGCATGATGACGAGCACGGCCTCCACGAGCGTGAAACCCGAGGCACGCCGGGGCGAGGCTGAACGCATCACGATCATCCCGTGGCATTGGGCGAATGCCGGAAGCGGTAGCCGGTGAGCGTGACGGTTTCCCCGGCGCGCGTGACCTGCACATCCACGCGCAGCACCGCATCGTTGGGCAGGCCGAACGCCGCACCCGCCCGCGTCACGCTGACGCCGGCCGAATACGCGCTCAGGCCGGCGATGGGCGTGGTCCCGTTGTCCTGGCTGTAGATGCCCGATGACATCGTGTAGCCGTTGTAGTCGGCCACGTTGTCGAACGGATTGCTGCCGGAAAAACGCGTCTCGCCCGCGGGCTGCGGCCCGAGCGCGGCGCCGGCCTTGTCTTCCGAGGCGGCCGCGCCGCCGGTGCATGAGGCGCTGGCGCTCGGCGGCGTGGCCGCATCATTGGCCGGGTCCTGGGGATCGCACCAGGTGAAGGGCTGCATCAGCACTTCGGCCAGCAGCGATTCGGCGATCGCGACGGCCTGCCGGCGCAGCAGCGGATCGGCACTGCCGGCCACTGCGCGGTCATACACGGTCAACAGACCGGCCATCGCCATGCCGACGATGGCGATGAAGGTCACCAGCTCGATCAGGGTCAATCCACGCAGGCGCCCGGGGTGACGGCCCATGCTCGTTGCGGCGATGTCAATGCACATAGCCGGTCTGGGGCTCGATGCTGAGGGTGCGAACATGGCCGCTCGCGGTGAGGGTGATGGTCACCGTCGAGCTCAACGGTGACGAGGGCGCCGACAGCGGCCTGCCCAGCCCGTCGAAGACGATGCTCGCAGCCGTGGATGTCATGGTCGTGTTGCCCGGCAAGGCATTGGCCGCGTTGTCGTACGGCAAGGCGTTGGCCGGGTTGAGCAGCACATTGGCCGAACTGCAGGCCTGGTCATCACCGGCCGCGGTGGCATAGGTGAGTGCCAGGCGCGTGCCCAACACGCCGATGCAGACATTGCGACGCATCGCCAGGGCCGTCTTCTGCGCGTCGCGCAGGGTGGCGGCCACCAGGTCCGAACTGCCGCGTGCCGCAAAGCCGCCGGTATCGAACATGCGCGGCACGGCCGCCACCGCCAGAATCCCCGTCACCAGCAGCACGACGATCAACTCCGGCAGTGTGAACCCGCGCGGCCCGAAGGTGGCCGGACGCTTCAAAGGCCGGCCATCAGCGGGCGCACATCACCGGCGCCGTGGCCGCGGTCACGCCGCTGCCGCGAGGCGTGATGGTGCAACTGACCGACGTCGCAGTGCCGCTGCAATCGGTGGTCGAGCCGGAGCCCACCTGGAACACATCATCGGCGGTCGGCGCCGAGGCGCTCAGCGTCACTCCGGCCACAAAGGGCTGCAGCAGCGAGACCGTGCACACGTTCGCCGCATTGAGCGTCGTGGCGTTGGAATTTCCAACGCTCTTGGCGGCGAAGTTCATCGCCGAACCGGACGCGATCGCTCCGGCCACGCCTTTGGCCGCGGCATTGCGCGCCTCGGTGGACATGTCGATGAAGCGGGGCACCGCCACGGCGGCCAGGACGCCGAGGATGATGACGACCACCACGAGCTCGATCAAGGTGAAGCCACGATGTGAATGCATGAATGTCTCTCCCTTCAGAACGGCAACGAACAAAGCAGTAGAAATTCAGCGGACGATCCATCGGAACAGCCTTCAGCAACCCGAAACAAGCGCTGCCGAAACGGTCGCAGCGGTTTGGGCGGTGAGCGGTTCCGTGTAGGTGAATTTGCACAGCGAAGGTGTCGGCGCATCGGCGCGCGCGAACGTGGTCACCGGCCCCGCCACGTCGACCAGGTACCCTTCGGCACGCAGCTGTTCGGCCGTCGGATCGAAGACGGTGCCGATCCCGGCGGCCGCCACGATGCCCGGCAGGCCGGTGGCCAGCGATGTGGAGGCCGGGTAGCCGTTCCGGGTCTTGACCAGGCCATGTTCCGTGCACACCGTGCCGGAGCCCATCAGCCGGTTGTCGCCGGGCGCACCTCCCGCCGGGCACGGCGCGGCATCCGGCTTTTCCATGCGGGCGATCAGCGTGGCATGGACAAGCGTCGCGCTCATGTACACGGCCCCCCGTGCACTGTTGAGATGCCCGATGCGCGCCTGGCGCTGCAGCTCCGACATCCGCGGCAACGCGGCGGCGATGAGCACCGCCACGATGGCGATCACGACAACCAGTTCAATGAGCGTGAAGCCATTGCCTGCCGATCGTGTCGATGACCTGTGCACGAAAGCTTTCATCGGCGCCTGATCCATGGAAGGGCCTTGAGACAGGAGCAGGGCCACCAGGGCCACCGGTGGTCCGCGTCGTCAATGCTTGAATGCCACACGGCCCAGATCCCAGATGGGCAGGAAAACGCCCAGTGCGAGGATCAGCACCAGAACGCCCAACAACATGATGAGAAGGGGCTCGATCTGGGCCGACAGGGTCTTCAATTCGTACTCGACCTCTTGTTGATAAAAGTCTGCCACGTCTGACAGCATCTCGTCCAGCGATCCCGTCTCTTCGCCGACCGCAATCATTTGCAGCACCACCGGCGTGAAGATGCCGCTGGCGATCGCTGTACGCAACACGCTGTCGCCGCGCTCAACCGATTCGCGCATCTTGTCGATGGCTCGCGCAATGAACGCGTTCTCCACCGTCGTGGCCACGACGGTCAGCGCCTGAATCGCCGGCACGCCGCTCTTGAGCGCGAGGGCGAAGCTGCGCGAAAAACGCGCGAGCGTCGCCTTGTGAAGAATCTTGCCGGCAATCGGCAACCTGAGCTTGATGCGATCCCATCGGTAGCGGCCCGGCACCGTCTTCACCCAGGAGCGGAATGCAAAGACAGCGACCGCCATGCCGGCCAGCAGGTAGGGCCAGCCGGCCACCGTGAACTTCGAGAAGCCCACGAGCGCGCGCGTGACCTGGGGCAACTCGGCGCCGAAGCCATCGAACACCTTCTGGAACGCGGGAATCACGAAGATGTTGATGACCGCGATGGCGACCGTCATCACGGCGATCACGAAAGCGGGATACCGCAGCGCCGCCTTCACCTGCTCGCGAATCAGCTTCTCGAACGACAGGTGAAGGAACAGGCGCATGAAGACCTCATCGAGGCGTCCTGTCAATTCGCCCACGCGCACCATCGCCACGTAGAAGTGGTTGAACGTGCCGCTCTGTCGCGCCATGGAGGACGACAGGTCGACGCCGCCTTCGAGACTCTCCCGCACGCCGCGCAGCACGGCGCGCATCGCGCCCGAGGTCGATTCCTGCAGGCCCGTCAGGGCCCGAACGATGGGAACGCCCGCGCGCAGCAGCGAATGCAGCTGCCGGCTGAACAACATCAGCTCATCGGGCTGCACTGCGGACACGCGCCGCCACGCCGGTGGCTGCCATCGCGCGCTGTCGGCCGCCTCCGCGGCGCTCGTGATGGCCACGGGCGTCATGCCGCCCCCGATCAACTGATCGGCGACGGCCGAGGCGGTGGCACCTTCGACCATGCCCCGGATCAGTTGTCCGCGGGCATCGCGCGCACTGTAGGAGAAGCTCGGCATGGGCAGATGCAGGCGCAACGGTCAGGGCTCGGCATGGGCCGACACCCGCATGGTTTCCTCGAGCGTCGTGCGGCCTGCGCGGGCCAGGGCGATCGCATGGTGCACCAGCGTCTCCCGACCCACCTGCTCACGCGCGATGCGCATGAAATCCACCAGTGCACCGTGGTTGATCGCATCGACCAGATCGTGCTGCATCTCCAGCATCTCGTACACGGCCGTGCGACCGGCATATCCGGTGCCATTGCAGCGCGCGCAGCCCAGCCCCCGGCTGTAGCCGGCATCCTCTCCAGCTTGTTCCTCACCATGGTGGCGAAGCCAGGAGCGTTCCTGTGGCGTCGGATCATGCCGGTTGCCGCATTCGTCACAGACCAGCCTGACCAGCCGCTGGGCCAGCACGACGTTGAGGCTCATCGCCACCATGTATGGCGGCACGCCCATGTCGATCAGGCGCACCGGCGTGCTGGCAGCGTCATTGGTGTGCAGCGTCGACAGCACCAGGTGCCCCGTCATCGCCGCGCGCAGGCCGATCTCGGCCGTGGTGCGGTCACGCATCTCGCCGACGAGGATGACATCCGGATCCTGCCGCAGTGCGGCCCGCAGCACGCGTTCGAAGCCGAGGTCGATCTTCTCGTTGACCTGCACCTGGTTGACGCCTGCCAACCGGTACTCCACCGGATCCTCCACCGTGATGATCTTGCGATCGGCGGAATTGATCTCCGCAAGCGCGGCGTACAGCGCGGTCGTCTTCCCGCTGCCGGTCGGGCCGGTCACGAGAATCATCGCGCTGGAGCGGTACAGCGTGGCCCGCACCCGGGCAAGCATGCGCGGCGGCATGCCCAGCCGCTCCAGGCTGAGCAGGCCCGTGCCCGGGCTCAGCAGGCGCATGACCACCGATTCGCCGTACTGGGTGGGCATGGTGGAGATCCGCACGTCCAGCGGCTCGCCGCGCACAGTGACATGGAAGCGCCCGTCCTGCGGCAGGCGCTTCTCGGAGATGTCGAGCCCGGACATCAGCTTGAGCCGCAATACCAGCGCCGGCGCGATCTTCAAATCGGCCTCGGTCTGAAGGTGAAGCACGCCGTCGATGCGGAAGCGAACGTGCAGCTTGTGTTCCTGCGGTTCGATGTGGATGTCGGACGCCCGGACCTGGGCCGCGTCCTCGAACAGCGTCTGCAGCAGCCGGACCACGGGGGCGTTCTGGACGGCGGCATCCGTGCCGAGCAACGCGCCGAAGTCGGATTCGGTTCTTGCCAGCTCGGCGGTCAGCTCCTGCGAGAGCTGCGCGATTTCGTCGGTCCTGCGATACACGCGGTCGATGACGCCCAGCAGTTGCGTCTCGCTCACGACCGCAAGCGACAACCCGCGCTTGAGCATGCGAGAGATCTCGTCATAGGCGAAGAGATCGGTGGGGTCGGCCATGCCCACGCGCACGACACCGTTCTCCTCGTCGAGCACGAGTGCGCGAAAGCGCCTCGCTTGCGCCTCCGTCAGCAGCGGGATCAGCACGGGGTTGAGCCGGTACGTGCGCAGGTTGATGTAGGGGATGCGCATCTGCCGGGCCAACGCGCCGCAGATTTCTTCCTCGGTCACAAAGCCGCTGTCGACCAGGATGCGGCCGAGCTTGCGCCCGCTGGACTTCTGCTGAGCCAGTGCGGTGGTCAGTTCCGCCTGAGTGATCAGCGACTGCTGCAGCAGCAGGTCGCCCAGGCGCACTTTCTCGGGAGCAGGCATGGCGCCGTTGTACAGGGAAGCGGCCGATGGGAAATGCGGTGCCCTTTCGGCCGACGAGGAAAGTGCCGCAGCCGCACATGTGCCCCCCAACCACGGGTGACCGACGGGGAAGATGACCGGGGATGACGGTCTTGCATGCCTGCGCCGAGGCCGCTTCGCGACGGGATGATGCGTGAAATTCCCCTCGGCGCTCGATCGATAATGACGCCGGCCCTGTCAGTCGCCTCGCAATGTACCGTCCACGCCTACCGCCGTTTCTCATCTGGTGCTTCACCGGCCTGGTCTGGGCCATCGGAGCATGGCCTGCGGCGTGGGGCCAGGCGAGCGGCTCCCGCGCACTGGTGGTGGACGGGCGCAGTGAGGTCGTCGACCTGTGGCCTGCGGCCACCATCCGGTTCGACGCGGCCAAGTCCCTCAGTCTCGATGACGTGCTCGCCGATCCCGCCGGCTTCACCACGCCTCCGACCGGCCATCCCACTTTGGGCATGCGCAGGGATGCGCTCTGGGTTCGCGTGCCGCTCGATGTGCGCTGCGACCAGCATTGCCCATCCGTTTTCGACATCGATTTCAACGCCCTCAGTCTCATCGATGTGCATCTGCTGGTCGATGGCCGGGTGGTGCAGCGTGCGGAGCTGGGCAACATGCGGCCGTACGCGGACCGGCCCCTGCACAGCCGTTCTCATTCGGTGGTGCTGGACCTCCGGCCTGGCCAGCAGGAGATCATCGTGCGCATCGAGACCCAGGGCACGATGATCTTGCCGATCACCTTGAACACCCTGCCTGCGTTTCACGCGCGCGCTCTGAATGAGCAGATGTTGCAGGGCCTGCTGGCCGGCCTCGGCGCCTGCCTGATGCTCTACAGCCTCGCACAAGGCGTCGCGCTGCGCGAGCGAATGTTTCTGACCTACGCGCTGATGATCTCGGGCAGCGTGCTGTTCTCTCTTTTGCATTTCGGCATCGGCACCCAGTACCTCTGGACGGACAACGCCTGGGTGGAGTCCCACATGCCGGCGCTGTCTGCGCTGCTCGCGGCCAGCGCTTCGTTCCTGTTCATCGAACGCGTGCTTGCCAGCCCGCACGGCAGCCGCACGTTCACGCGTGTCATGAAAGGTGGGGCCGCATTCACGGCGGCCGTGGCCGTGGCATTTGCCGCGGGCTGGCTCAGCACCCGCACCACGAGCATCATCGTCAGCATCGCCGGTCTCGCTTCCGCGCTGATGGGCATGCCTGGTGCGATCAAGCTCACCCGGCAGGGAGACGCCATCGGCCGGAACTTCCTCATCGCATGGGGCGTGTACTTCGTCGCCACGGCCGTGATCATCATGGTCATCAACGGGCATGCGCCGGTGAACTTCTGGACGATGCATTCGTTCCAGATCGGTGCCACGGTCGACATGTTGCTGTTCATGCGCGTGCTCGCCCTGCGCATGCAGGCCATGCACGCGCAGGCACACCATGTCACGCTCGAGCGCGATGCGATGCGCTCCCTGGCCCACAGCGATCCGCTCACCGGCCTGCCGAACCGACGCGGCCTGGATGCTGAGCTGGCCGCCGCGTTGTGCACTCCCCGCATGGACAGCCGCGTGGCCGTCTTCATGCTCGACCTCGACGGCTTCAAGCCCGTCAATGACCTGCATGGCCACGACGCGGGAGACGAACTGCTGGTTGCCGTGGCCCAGCGGCTCCAGGGCACCTTGCGCCGCGGCGACACGGTGGCGCGCCTGGGCGGAGACGAATTCGTCGTGATGACCGGGCAGTTGAAAAGCGATGACGATGCCTTGCGCCTCGGTGAGCAACTCCTGGGCGCATTCGCCACGCCGTTCGAAGTCGCGCGGCACAGGTTCCACCTCGGACTGACCATCGGCTATGCCATCTGGCCGATGGACGCGGCCGACGCCGACACCCTGCTCAAGCTGGCCGATGCGGCGATGTACGCGGGCAAGGCGTCCGGCAAGGGGTGCATCCGGCGCGGCGGCATGGCGATGTTGGAAGAAGAGGCGCCCGCCGGCGGGGAGGCCGCAGGAAGCGCCACCCGGCCATGTCCCGATGCGCCGGGCTGACAGCGCGACGTTCCAAGCCAGCAGCTCCGGGAAACGTTCACCGATGGCAAAGGCCACAGGTTTCAGAGCCCATTGACGCCTGGATAGTTAACGTTAACAATGGGTGCTTCCGGTCTTCCGATGGTACGACGGAGCGACGCATGAAAACCTGGTTCTGTTCCCTGGTCGCGGCAGCGGCGATGGTGGCATCCCCCGCCTGGGCCTGGCCCGACAAACCTGTCACCCTCCTGGTGCCGTTCCCGCCGGGCGGGTCCACCGACACGCTGGCGCGCGCCATGGGGGCCAAGCTGCAGGAGCAGCTGGGGCAAACCTTCGTCGTCGACAACAAGCCGGGGGCCACCGGCACGATCGGAGCCGGGCAGGTCAAGCGTTCACCGCCGGACGGCTACACCCTGCTCGTGTCCTCGCTCGGCCCCTTCGTGATCGCGCCTCATTTGATCAAGGCCGTGCCGTACGACCCGGCGCGGGACTTCGACTTGCTGATGGTGGCCGTGCAGGCGCCGAATGTGCTCGTCGTGCCTGCCGCATCGCCCTACAAGACCGTGGCCGACGTGCTGGCCGAGCTGAGGAAGAACCCCGGCAAGATGAGTTTTGCGTCCTCGGGCAATGGGTCATCGGATCACCTCACGGCAGAGCTGTTCTGGCAACAGACGAACACGAAAGGCCTGCACGTGCCGTACAAGGGCGGTGCGCCCGCCATCAGCGATTTGCTGGGCGGCCAGGTGGATGCTTCGTTCCAGAACATCAACGCCGTGATCGCGCACGTCCAATCCGGCAAGCTGCGCGCGCTCGCCGTGACGGGCGCGAAGCGTTCGGCGTTGCTGCCCCAGGTGCCGACGCTGTCCGAGTCGGGGGTGAAGGAAGCCGATGTGTACTCATGGCAGGCGATTGCCGCGCCGAAGGGCTTGCCGGCGGACGTGCGGACGAAGCTGCATGCGGCGATGGTGTCCGCGCTCAACGACCCGGTGGTCCGCAAGAAACTCACCGATGTGGGTTTCGAAATCGTCGCGAACACGCCCGAGCAATTCACCCAGTTCCAGGCCAGCGAATTCGCGCGCTGGAAAAAGGTGATCGAGGCAGGGCACATCACTGCCGACTGAACCGCTTTCCCCACTGCCGCGAACACCCATGTCCACACCGAAGGTCACCGAACTGCAAGTCATTCCCGTTGCAGGCCGCGACAGCATGCTGCTCAACCTGAGCGGGGCGCATGCACCGTATTTCACCCGCAACCTCGTCCTCCTGACCGACAGCGACGGCCACACCGGTGTGGGGGAAGTGCCCGGCGGCGAGCGAATCCGCCAGACGATCGAAGACGCGCGGCCACTGATCGTGGGCCAACCCATCGGAGACCACCTGCGGCTGCTGGAGCAGGCGCGTCACCACTTCGCCGACCGAGACAGCGAGGGCCGCGGCCTGCAGACATTCGACCTGCGCGTGACCATCCATGCGGTCACCGCACTCGAATCGGCCTTGCTCGACCTGCTGGGCCAGCACATGCTGCTGCCGGTTGCGGCGCTGCTCGGCGAGGGCCAGCAGCGCGACCGCGTCGAAATGCTCGGCTACCTGTTCTTCGTGGGCGATCGCACGAAGACCGATCTGCCGTATGCGTCTCCGGACGATGAGCCCGCAGATGCCGACACCTGGATGCGCCTGCGCCATGAGGCCGCGATGACGCCCGAGGCCGTGGTCCGCCTGGCCGAAGCAGCGCATGCGCGGTATGGCTTCAACGATTTCAAGCTCAAGGGCGGTGTGCTCGCCGGCGAGGCCGAGGTGGAAGCCGTCACGGCCTTGCACGAGCGGTTCCCGCAAGCACGGGTGACACTCGATCCGAACGGCGGCTGGTTGTTGAAAGACGCCGTGCGCCTCATGCGCGACATGCACGGCGTGGTGGCCTATGCCGAGGATCCCTGTGGCGCCGAAGACGGTTTCTCGGGGCGGGAGGTGATGGCTGAGTTTCGCCGTGCCACCGGGCTTCCGACCGCCACGAACATGGTGGCCACCGATTGGCGTCAGCTGACGCATGCGCTGTCGCTGCAGTCCGTCGACATCCCGCTTGCCGATCCGCACTTCTGGACCCTGGCCGGTTCGGTCCGCGTCGCGCAGACCTGCCGCGATTGGGGGCTCACCTGGGGCTCGCATTCGAACAACCATTTCGATGTGTCGCTGGCGATGTTCACCCACGTTGCTGCCGCCGCACCCGGACGCGTGACCGCCATCGACACCCATTGGATCTGGCAGGACGGCCAGCGCCTCACCAAGGAGCCGCTGCGGATCCGCGGCGGGTTCGTCGAAGTGCCCCAGCGCGCGGGCCTGGGCGTCGAACTGGACATGGCCGAAGTGATGAAGGCCCATGCGCTGTACCGCGAGCACGGCCTCGGGGCGCGCGACGATGCCGTCGCAATGCAGTACCTGATCCCCCAGTGGCGCTTCGATCCGAAACGGCCTTCGCTGGTGCGTTGACGATCTCTTGACGCCAGTTCACCGGGCGCCTATCGCATCGCTACAAAATCGGAAAGATCGAAAAGCGCGACATACTGCACGCCCCCGATTTGCCCATCAGGATGCGCCCCGATGCCGCTGTCATGCACGCTCATTACAGTGCTTCGCAGACGGCGGCGCGGCGGATCGCATCATCCGCGCCAAGAAGATCGGCAATGTTTCGTGACCGGCGCCGTCGCCATCCCTTTTCACACGCGACGCGATTCGTAGTCCCATCCCTACGTGAAGATGCGGGCGTGTCCGATGGGTCCTGCATGGCCTCGGCGCTGCAATGAACCCATTCAAAAGGGGCCCGCCATGCTGCCCACACCTTCCAGCCGATACCACGCCTTGCGTGAAGAACTGACGCGCCTTCAGGCCGCGGACGTCCCGGACATGCCCGCGATCGAGCGTGTGCTCGACGCATTGAATGCGGAGTACTTCCGCCTCAAGAGCGAAGACGGCCAATACGGCAACAACCCGATCGAATGGCGGCATGGCGAGCCACCGGTGCTCAACGTCCGGCCCGAAGATGTGCTGCCCGCGCCGGGTGGGTCCCCGGAGGCCTGTGGTGGAATTCCCGCATGTCCTCCTCGTCCTCCCGACCCCGAGAAGCCGTCATTGCCGAATGGGTGGCTGCCCTGAAAAGCGGGGCAGACGCCCAGACGCTGCACCAACTTCCCGAGCTGACGGCATTCGAGTCCGCGGACGTCATGGCGCGGATGCGCCGCATCGATGAGACGCCGGCCGAGCCGGCGCGAACGCCCCACCGCTTCCGGCCACGCCTGACGCTGCAGACGCTCGGCCGCGGAGAAGGGCTCCTGGGCATGCGGCCCTCAGGCCCTTTCGGGCCACGCGGCAGCACGGTGACCGTCGCATTCATCGATTGGACCTACACCACCGCCGCGGGTGTGACGGCCGAGGTGCCGGCGCCCACCTCCGTGTTGAACAGCCGCAAGACTTCGCCGATCCATGCGCTGGATGCGCAGGGACAACCGGTTCGCATCGAGCGCGATGCGCGCGCCGAAGCGGATGCGATGGACCAGGTGTGGGGGCTGGGCCTGCATCCGCTCGATGCCTCCACGCTGCAGTGGCGAGGCCGGCCCTTCATCGGCCCGGACGCCAAGGTCTGGTCCCTCGAACAGGAGGCCCGCTTTGCCGACCTCTGGTCCGATGCCGTGCCGGGCCTGCGGGCGAGCGGCTGGCGCATCGTGGTGCGCCCGGGCTTCGCACACGAAAGCGCGCCCGTGACGGCATGGCGCCTCGTGCTCGATCACGATTCGGGCGAAGTGCTCGGCAAAGAGGCGGCGGGCCCGATGGGCGCCCGGTCCGCAGGCGTCGAGGCCTTGCGGCAGCCCCGGCGGGAAGGCTCGTTCCTGTTGAGCCTCGGGGTCGAGATCGATGGCGAGACATGGGACCTCGCTCCACTGCTGTGGGACCTGTTGCGCCGCGACAGCCGCTGGCTCGATGCCCAGGCGATCGCCGCCATCCCCGATGACGCCATCGTCACCCTGCGTGCCCCTGGCGGCCGCCGTGTGGAAGCGCCAGCCGCGCCGCTCAAGGCCATCGTGGGCACGATGGTGGACCTGTTGACCGACACCGAGCCACGCACGGGCCCCCTGCGGCTGTCTGCATGGGAGGCCCGGCGGCTCGACGCCTTGCGCGTGAGCCTGCACGACACCCAGGCCGTGCGTGCCGGAGCCCATGGCGCGTGGCAGCTGACCGGCGACGCCGGCCTGCGTGAACTTGCACTGCGCATGCAACGGGCCGATGAACCCCCAACCGTTCCCGATCCGGCGGGTCTCGGCGTGACCTTGCGCGACTACCAGCGGCGCGGCGTCGCCTGGCTGCAGCACCTGCGCGAGCACCATCTCGCCGGCATCCTGGCCGATGACATGGGCCTCGGCAAGACGGCGCAGGCCTTGGCGCACCTGCTGATCGAGCAGCAGGCCGGCCGGCTCGATGGCAAGCCGGCATTGGTCGTGGTGCCCACATCGCTTCTTTTCAATTGGCAGGCCGAGGCCGCCCGCATGGCGCCCGGGCTGCGCCTGCTGACGCTGCACGGCGCCGATCGCGCCCACCGCGTGGCCGACATCGGCCACCATGACGTGGTGTTGACGACCTACCCGCTCGTGTGGCGCGACATCGACGTGCTCGCTTCGGTGTCTTTCCACATGTTGATCCTCGATGAGGCGCAGACGGTCAAGAACCCGGCCGGGCGTGCCGCACATGCGCTGCGCCGCCTGAACGCCGCACACCGCCTGTGCCTGACCGGCACGCCGCTCGAGAACCACCTGGGCGAGTTGTGGGCGCAATTCGACTTCCTGCTGCCGGGCTTCCTCGGCGATCAGCGCACCTTCGCGCGCCGCTGGCGCAAGCCCATCGAGGAAAACGGCGAGACGCTGCGCGCCGAATTGCTGCGCCGCCGCGTGCGCCCGTTCATCCTGCGCCGGCGCAAGGACGAGGTGGCCGCCGAACTGCCGCCGAAGACCGAGGTGATCGAACGGGTGGAGCTGCAAGGCCGCCAACGCGCGATGTACGAAAGCGTGCGGGTCGCCGCCGACGAGTTGGTTCGCCGCGTGCTTCAAAAGAGCGGCCTGGCCGGCGGGCTCATCACCATCCTCGACGCCTTGCTGAAACTGCGCCAGGTGTGCAACGACCCCAGGCTGCTCCAGGGCCGGCGCGTCCCCAAGGCCATCGAAAGCGCCAAGCGCGAGCTGCTGCGCGACCTGCTCCCGTCGCTCGTCGCCGACGGCCGCCGGGTGCTCGTGTTCTCCCAGTTCACCGCGATGCTGTCGTTGCTGCAGGAGGACCTCGAGGCGCTCGGCCTGCCCTGGCTCGCGTTGACCGGCGAGACGCCGCCTGCGCAGCGGGGCCAGATCGTCGGCGACTTCCAGGCCGGTCGCGTGCCATTGCTGCTGCTGAGCCTGAAGGCCGGCGGAGTGGGCTTGAACCTGACCGCGGCCGACACGGTGATCCATGTGGATCCCTGGTGGAATCCTGCCGTCGAACGCCAGGCCACCGACCGAGCGCATCGCATCGGGCAGACCCAGCCCGTGTTCGTCTACAAGCTGATCGTCGCCGGCAGCATCGAAGAACGCATGCTCGAACTGCAGGCTCGCAAGGCCGCACTGGCCGAAGGCGTGCTGGGCGAAGACGACGCCCTCGGGATGAAGTTCACGACGGCCGACCTGGACGCCTTGTTGTCACCGCTGGTCTGACGGGGCAGGGCGGCCGTACCCCTTGATCCGGGGCCCGGTTCACTTGCAGTCAGGCGCGCCCTGCCTCACAATTCGCTCCATGTTCAAGACCGCATCACTCCACCAAGCCGCAGGCGACCGTCAGGCCGCGTGCGTGGGTGAGCGCGTGACTCTCGCCTAGAGCCTTTCGAATCCGTTCGGAAGGCACGAGCCTTCCGGACCCTGAATCCCAGGAACCCCGGTTGGTGCCACCTTCCGGGGTTTTTTGCATCTGGGGTCTGCCCCGCCACGACATCATGTTTCAACGCACCTTCGACAAGCTGATCGCCACGATTCGCACCCGCCAAAGCGCGGGAGGTTTGCGCTCGTGCTTTGGCTCGACCCATCGGCAAAAGAACTGCCGGTCCTGACGCGTTGCTTTCGCGGTGGGGCCGGCCACCACGAAAGATCATCATGAAACACCCCATCCGCAACATCGGCGTCATCGCACACGTGGACGCCGGCAAGACCACCACCACCGAACGCATCCTGTTCCACACCGGCAAGAGCCACCGCATCGGCGACGTCAACCATGGCGACACGACGATGGACTTCGACGACCAGGAGCGTCGCCGCGGCATCACGATCAACAGTGCGGCCACGACCGTGTTCTGGAAAGGCGCGCAGATCAACCTGATCGACACGCCCGGGCACATCGACTTCAACATCGAGGTGAACCGTTCCTTGCGCGTGCTCGACGGCGCCATCGTCGTGTTCGACGGCGTGGCCGGCGTGGAGCCGCAGACGGAGACCAACTGGCGCCTTGCCGACCGGTACCATGTGCCGCGCATCGCGTTCGTCAACAAGCTCGACCGCATCGGGGCTGATTTCCCACGCGTCGTCGAGATGATCGGCGAACGTTTGGGCGTGCGCACGGCGGTGCTTCAGTGGCCGATCGGCGAGGAAGGCGGCTTCGAAGGTGTCGTCGACCTGCTGACCCAGCGGGCGTTGACCTGGACGTCCGACGAAGTCGGAGGCCACCTGCATGAAGGGCCGGTGCCCGAGCACCTCCGCGAGGTCGTACAGGCGCAACGCGCCAGGCTGCTCGATGCCATCGCCGATCAGGACGACGACGTGCTGGCCGCGTTCCTCGAAGGGCGTGAGTCCTCCGTGCCGCAACTGCAGGCATGCATTCGCAAGGGCACGCTGGCCGGCGCGTTCGTGCCGGTGCTGGCGGGTGCGGCATTCAGGAACAAGGGCGTGGAGCCCCTGCTGGATGCCGCGGTCGCGTATCTGCCGGCGCCGGGTGAGGTGGCGGCGCAGTCGGGTCAGCCTGAAGCCGACCCGGACGGGCCGCTTGCCGCGCTCGCGTTCAAGGTGGTGTCCGATGCCGCCGGCACGATGGTGTACGTGCGCGTGTACCGCGGCCGCCTGCGGCCGGGGGACACGGTGCTCAACGCCAGCACCGGCCGCCGCGAACGCATTGCACGTCTTTATGAAGTGCATGCGAACAAGGTGGAAGAGCGCACGGTCATCGAAGCCGGCGGCATCGCCGCGGTCGTGGGCCTGAAGGACACGGTCACCGGCCACACGCTGGCCGATCCGGCGACACCGCTGGTGCTGGAGACCATCAGCGTGCCGGAGGCGGTGATCGACGTGGCGGTGGAGCCGAAGACGCAGGCCGATCAACAGCACCTTGGCAAGGCGCTGGCTGCGATGGTGCGCGACGACCCGAGCCTGCGTGTCCGTCAGGATGCGGAGTCGGGGCAAACGCTGCTGTCGGGCATGGGCGAACTGCAGCTCGAGGTGTCGATCGAGAGGCTGCGCACGAAGCATCGCGTCGACGTGAACGTGGGCCGGCCGCAGGTGGCGTTCCGCGAGACCTTCTCGCGGGCGCTGGAGGTGACGCACCTGCACAAGAAGCAGAGCGGCGGCCCCGGACAGTACGCCGAGGTGGTGCTTCGCTTCGACCCGCTGCCACGCGGCGAAGGTGTGGTGTTCGAGAACCGCACCGTCGGAGGCGCGGTGCCGAAGGAGTTCGTGCCCGCCGTCGAAACCGGCGTGCGGCGCGCCGCGATGAGCGGCGTGCTGGCCGGCTTTGCCACGGTCGACTTCAAGGCGACCTTGTTGGACGGCCGGTTCCACGAACGCGACTCATCCGCCGTGGCATTCGAGTTGGCCGCGGCCGCTGCCTTCCGCGAGGCGGCGGTGCAGGCTGGCATCGTGCTGCTCGAGCCGGTGATGGCCGTCGAGGTGATCACGCCGTCCGAATTCCTCGGCGACGTGCTCGGCGACCTGGGCCGCAGGCGGGGCCTGGTGCGTGGGCAGGCCATGCGCGGCAATGCCGCGGTGGTCGACGCCGACGTGCCGCTCAAGGAGATGTTCGGCTACATCGGGCACTTGCGCGCCATGTCCTCGGGACGGGCGCAGTACTCGATGCAGTTCCGACATTACGCAGAGGCACCCGCGCCGGTGCTCGATGCCGTGCTCAAGCCATGAGCGCTGGGGGGCGGCCCGACAAGGGCCGCCCCTTTTTTTGTCAGCTGCCGAGCCGGTCTTTCAGCAACTGGCGCAGCTGTTTGCGGCCCTCGCTGTTCGTCGATCGCCAGGCCTTCAGGGCCAGGGCCAGGAATTGCTGCTCCGTGGGAGTCAGGCCGACGGGTTCACGCTCCTCATCCAGCCAACCTGAGGGCTTGTCGCAGTGCTGCTCGATCTGTCGGGCGAGCTTGTCACCGATGGGGCGAGCCGATTTGATCTGGCTCCACATGCTGGGGGAGATCTGGAGCTTGGCAGCGAAGGCCTGCTCGAGCCCCTTGGGTGGTGCGCCGGCCGCCATGGCCGCTTCGGCAAATGTCTGGAACAGGTTCAGCGCGTTGCGGCGCCGTTCGAGGGTGATGTTGCTCACGGAGGGACTGCGGGGAAATGCGAGGGTTGCACGCATTGTCGCAGGGGCTTGACGCTCAGGTAAAGACTATTTACGATGCCGCCCATCGCGCTCCAGAGCCCATTCGTTCTGAGTCCGTCGACTCCGAAGGGCCAAGTCCAGTGCGATGTCGCTCGGGCCATGCCAGCGGTGCCTGCCGGCATCGCCTCCACAGAAGGGCTTGCGCGACGCACGCGACCGAAGGCAGATGCGGTCCGTCATCGTTCCAGTTCGCTGTCATCAATCCCCGGGGAGGGGCCATGAAGAAGAAAAAAGAAGCCATGGTGCTGTGCCTTGCTGCGCTCAAGCCGCGCAATCCGTTTGTCTCGCTCGCTCGCAAGCGGTCGGCGGGGGCGCACACGGGGGCCAGGCGCCACAAGGCCCGGCAGGAAAAAGACCTCGTCCAGCGCTTGCGTGAGGCGGGCCTGTGACGGGGCGCCTCGCGCTCATGTTCACCTTGGTGCTGGCCACCGCCGGGTTCGGCGTGATCCTGGTTCGAGAGCCGCACTGGCCGGCCGAAGCCGTTCAAGCCGCTTCGGCTTACGTGCGCGCGCTGCAAGACGGGGACGACACCCGCGCACTGGCCCTGACCGGTTTTGCCGGCATGGCAGGCGAGCGTTTTACTGCGGAATCGCACCGTCAGTTGTGCGCGCACTCCCCCATGAAAGCGGTGTCGACCCACCCTCCGCAAACCGTGGGCAACCGCTGGCGCCGTTGGCTGGCGGGCCGGCCGATCGAGCAGGACCTGATCACCGTGCGGCTGGAAAACCTCGATGCCCCGTGCCTTCTCAGCGTGAGCGTGCGGCCCGGGCCTGAAGGAGGCTGGCGGGTGGTGGCCTTCCAAAGCACCGCCGGCTGACTGGATGCAGGGCAACTGTGGCATCCGTCACGGGCGGTGAATGGATCGGTCCCCCCGCGTCTTGTCACTCCCCAATCAATGGGTGCGCAGCCCCTTGTGCCGTGCTGACGGACCGTCTATAACGGTCCCGCGGCGCCGCCGCCGGGAGTGTTGATGAACAAACTTCTCGTGTGCTGGCAATCCGCGTGGGTCTGTTGGGGCCTGGCATGCTGGGTCCTTCTGATGCCGGGCACCGCATGGGCCGACCTTCGATTCATCGACATGGCGGAGGGGCATGCGAGTTCAGTGCGCATCAAGGCGGCCTACCTTTACAGGTTCGGCGCGTTCGTCCAATGGCCGGACGACATGTTCTCCACGGCCGATGCGCCGCTCGTGATCGGCGTGCTCGGCGCCGACGCCCTGGCCGATGAGTTGGCAACCCTGATCGGAGGCCGCAGCCTGCAGGGCCGCCCCATTGCAGTTCGCCGCCTGCGCGACGGTGATATTCCGCCAGGCGTCCACATGCTGTTCATCGGCCAACGCGCGACGGGCCGCGAGGCGGAACTGCTGGCCAGCGCCCGGGGCCTGCACGTGCTCACCGTGACGGATGATGCGTCGCCCGAGGTGCCTCGCGGCATGATTAACTTCGTGACGGACGACGGCCGCGTGCGGTTCGATGTGTGCCTCAAGGCAGCTCAGGATGCGAGCCTCGGCATCAGTGCGCGCTTGCTGGCCGTGGCACGCCGCGTGAGGCCCGATGCACCGTGAGGGCGGCATCTTGACTCCGCCGTTGCAGCGCACCGTGAGCGGCAAGCTGCTCAGCGTGGCGTTGCTGACCACGCTCGTGGCGCTCGTGCTGGCCATTGCCGCCATCAGTGCGTATTTCCTTCGTGCCGACTACCGCGCCCTTGCGGCCGACCTGCGCACCCAGTCTGAGCTGATCGGCCACATGACCGCGCCGGCATTGACCTTCCACGACCGGACGCTCGCCCACAACAACCTCCACCTGCTGCGCCTGCGACCGGAGGTGTTGTCCGCCACGATCTACGACGCAGAAGGCCGCGTCTTCGCCACCTATGCCGCACCGAACCAGGCGCTGCGCCAGCCGGCATCGATCGAGGTCGACGGCGTGCGGCTCGATGGCGACGAGCTGTCCGTTGTCACCCGCATCGTGCAGGACGGCGAAATGCTCGGTACCGTGCACATGCGTGTCGACCATGAAATGTTCGATCGCCTGATCGGGCTGATCGGCATTGGCGTTCTCGTGACGGTGTTCGCCATGGGGGTGGCCTACCTGCTGTCGACACGGTTGCACAAGGTGGTGACCGCGCCGATCCTGTCCATCGCCGACATTGCCCGCGGGGTGGTCGAGCGCCGGGACTACGCCCGCCGGGCTCAGAAGGTGAGCAACGATGAGGTGGGCATGCTCGCCGACTCCTTCAACGACATGCTGGACGAGATCCAGAAGCGCACCGAGGCGCTTGAGCGGTCGAACCACGAGATTGCAAGAGAGGTTGCCGAACGCGATCGGGCACAGCAGGAGGTGATGCGCCTCAACACCGAACTCGAGCTGCGCGTTCGTGAACGCACGCTGCAACTCGAAGCGAGCAACGACCAGTTGAGCCTGGCGAAGGCAACGGCCGACGAAGCGAATCAGGCCAAATCCGAATTCCTGTCGAGCATGAGCCACGAACTGCGCACGCCGCTCAATGCGATCCTCGGATTTGCGCAACTGCTCGACAGTGACGCGGTGCCCATCCCCAAAGGGAAGCGGCACGAATACCTTGAGCACATCCTGAAAGCCGGCAAGCATTTGCTGGTGCTGATCAACGAAGTGCTCGACCTGGCCAAGGTGGAGTCCGGCACCATGGCGTTGCTGCCCGAATCGGTGGACCTGGCCGAGGTGTTCCGCGAGTGCCATGAGATGTTCGAGCCCATCGCTGCCCAGCGGCGCGTGCGCATGGTGTTCAAGCCGGCTGCCGGACTGTACGTCATGGCAGACCGGACGCGGCTGAAGCAAGTGCTGCTCAACCTCCTGTCCAACGCAGTCAAGTACAACCGAGACGGCGGCTCGGTGACGGTGAGGGCCGCCGTTGCCGGGGCGGGGCAGGTCCGGGTCTCGGTGCAAGACACCGGCAAGGGGCTCGACGCTCGCCAGCAGTCGCTGCTGTTCCAGCCGTTCAATCGTCTCGGTCAGGAGGCCGGCCCCGAGGAGGGCACGGGCATCGGGCTGGTGCTCACCAAGCGCCTGGTGGAACTGATGGGCGGGCAGATCGGGCTCAAGAGCACGATCGAAGTGGGCAGCACCTTCTGGTTCGAACTCGCTGCGAGCATGCCGGCCAACGGCCCGGTTGTCGCCGGAGAGGGCGACAAGGCGGATGCGCCGATGATGACACCCGATGGTGCCAAGACCGTGCTGTACGTCGAGGACAACCCGGCGAACCTGCGCCTCGTGGAGGAGATCGTCTCGCTGCGCACCGACCTGCGCATGATCTCAGCCGCCGATGGCGGCCTGGGCGTCACGATGGCCCAGTCGCATGCACCCGCCGTGGTACTGATGGACATCAACCTGCCCGGCATGGGCGGCCTGGATGCGTTGAAGCTGTTGCGTCGCGATGCCCGCACCGCCCACATCCCCGTCATCGCATTGACGGCCAACGCGATGCCGCGCGATGTGGAAAGCGGGCTGGCCCAGGGCTTCTTCCGCTACCTCACCAAACCGCTCGACGTGCGGCTGTTCCTTGCTGCGCTCGACGATGCGCTGGGCGAGCCGCGCGGGTCAGGCTGACAGCCCCGTTTGGCGCAGGTTTCAGAGAAAGCGTTCGAGCATGCGCCGCGACGCCTTGTCGAGCGCGAAGCGGTCACGGATCAGGAAGTGCACGCCACGGTCGTCGCCCACCAGCAGCGCGCCTTCGCCAAGCCGGCGAATGTTTTCCTCCACCTCCAGCACGAGGCGGGTGTCGCCGCGGTCGGTCTCCACTTCCCACGTGGTAGGGGTCGCATACGTCGACACGGACTTGATGCGGCGGATCTCCGGCGTGAATTCGCGTTGCGCAAGTTCTTCGACGATCAGCCGGCGCACATCGTCCGCAACCTCGCTGAGCCGCTCGACCCATGCGAGCTCGTGGCCGTCGGCACCCACGATGGAAATGCCTTCGTCGGGTGCGCCGATGGGAAAGGCGCGGACGGGAATGCAGTTCTCCGACCGGTCACCGTTGGCGGCGATGTGCACGAGGTGGCCGTGCACGTTGCGTTCGAGGCGGAAGGCCGGTGGAATCGGGTTGGGGTACATCGCGGGCTTCATCGCGCTCAAGGGTTGCCGGCCGGATGGGCCGCGTGGAGGTTGGACAGCAAGGCGGGCGGAGCGTCGCTGCCGTCGTCGTCGACGCGGCGCACCTGGGCCTCGTACAGGCGCCAGTACGCCCCCTGTTTCGCCATCAACTCGTCATGCGGCCCCACTTCGACCACCTGGCCGCGGTCCATCACGACGAGGCGGTCGGCCTTGCGCAGCGTGGAGAGGCGGTGGGCGATCGCGATGGTGGTGCGGCCTTGCACGAGGTTGTCGAGGGCCTTCTGGATTTCCTTCTCGGTCTCCGTGTCGACCGACGATGTGGCCTCGTCGAGGATCAGCAGGCGCGGGTCGATCAGCAGCGCACGGGCGATCGAGATGCGCTGCCGTTCGCCGCCCGACAGGCCCTGGCCGCGTTCGCCCACCAGCGAATCGTAGCCATGCGGGAGGCGCAGGATGAATTCGTGCGCATGCGCCGCGCGGGCGGCGGCGACGATCTCGGCGCGCGTGGCGTCCGGGCGACCGTAGGCGATGTTCTCCGCAATGGTGCCGAAGAACAGGAACGGCTCCTGCAACACGAGCCCGATGTGGCGCCGGTAGTCGGCCACGCCGAAGCTGCGGATGTCGTGCCCGTCGACGAAGATGGCGCCTTCGGTCACGTCGTAGAAGCGGCAGATCAGGTTCACCAGCGTGCTCTTGCCCGAGCCGCTGTGACCCACGAGGCCGATCATCTCGCCGGGCCGGATGTCGAGGCTCAGGCCGCGGATGACGCTTCGGTTGCCGTAGCGAAAGCCGATGTCACGCATCTCGATGCGGCCCTTCGCTGCCGCGAGCGGCACCGGGTTCGCGGGCTCCGGCACGTTCGACACATGGTCCAGGATGTCGAAGATGCGCTTGGCGCCGGACGCCGCCTTTTGCGTGACCGACACGATGCGGCTCATCGAATCGAGCCGGGTATAGAAGCGGCCGATGTACGCGATGAAGGCCGTCAGAACGCCCACGGTGATCTGCTGGCGGGCGACCAGCCAGATGCCGAACGCCCACACGACAAGCAGACCGATCTCGGTCAGCAGCGACACGCTCGGGGAGAACAGCGACCACGTCTTGTTGAGCTTGTCGTTGACCTCGAGGTTGTGCACGTTGGCCGTGCGAAAGCGCCGCGCCTCGCGACGCTCCTGCGCAAACGCCTTGACGACCCGGATGCCGGGGATGGTGTCGGCGAGCACGCTCGTCACTTCGGACCAGACCCGGTCGATGCGCTCGAAGCCCGTGCGCAGGCGATCGCGCACCACATGGATCATCCAGGCGATGAAGGGCAGCGGCAGCAGCGTCACGAGCGCGAGCCATGGATTGATCGAGAAGAGGATCGCCGCGGTCATCGTGATCGTCAGCACGTCGGTGGCGAAGTCCAGCGCATGCAATGACAGGAACACGCAGATGCGGTCGGTCTCCGAGCCGATGCGCGCGATGAGGTCGCCCGTGCGCTTGCCGCCGAAGTAGTCGAGCGACAACTGCAGCAAGTGGTCGTACGTGGTGGTGCGCAGGTCGGCACCGATGCGTTCGGAGACGAGGGCGAGCAGGTACGTGCGGGCCCAGCCGAGGCCCCAGGCGGTGAGCGCGGCGCCCAGCAGGCCGAACAGGTAGAGCGCCACCTTCCACGGATCGATCTGCACACCGTTCTGGAACGGGATCAGCACGTCGTCCATCAACGGGATGGCCAGGTAGGGGGGGACGAGCGTGGCCGCGGTGGACGCCAGCGTCAGCGCAAAGCCGGCGGCCAGTTGCTTCCGGTAGGGGCGTGCGAAGCGCCACAAGCGCAGCAGCACCCAGGTGGAGGGGACCGGTTCCGGCTCGTTGGCGAAGGATGTGTCGTCGTCTTCTTCGACGGTGCCGGCGGCATGTCCGGCGCGAAAACTTTCGATGCGTTCGTCGAACGCTTTCAAAAATTTAAGTGACTGAGTGTGAACTCCGAGCGTGAACCGCCACGTGGCCAGGCGCGTTGAAGGGTCGAGCAATTCGAGTGTGCCGACACCGGCATGGTCGAACAGGCGCATCGAGAGGTTGTTCGACAGCGGCCAAGCCGTCCACGTGTCGCTGTTCGGCGACAGGCTGAGGATGCGGCGGTCGGTGAGGGCGACAAGACCGTGTGCAAAGCGAAGCGAGGGATCAAGGTCAACCGCCAGCGTTGCCAGCACGTTCTCATTCGTTGCGAGCTGTGCTCGCAGGGCCGCCTGGGCTTGTTCAGTGCGGGCTTCCAACGTCAGAACGGAATCGAGTAATGGCATGGTGATGATGTCGTACCGCGGGGCAGCTCAAGGGTTCATCTTCCGGGGCGCGGCCGGGAATTCTCGCCGAAGCGCACCCTTTCGTGTTTCGTCCGAGGGCGCGGGCCACTTTCACACAGCGCACAATTGCGGGTTGGACCGGATCCTTCCGGTCGTGACCTCATTGCCCATCAAACCGCCCAAAATGACGAAGAAGGCCGACATCCAGCTGCAACGCATCCGGTATTTGCGAGGCCCCAACATCTGGACCTACCGTCCCGTGCTCGAGGTCTGGCTCGAGCTGGGCGAGCTGGAAGACCACCCCTCCAACCAACTGCCCGGCTTCAACGAACGGCTGCTGAAGATGCTGCCCGCGCTGATGGAGCACCACTGCGGGGTCGGTGAGCGCGGCGGGTTCATCCAGCGCCTTGAAGGTGGTACGTGGGCCGGCCACATCCTGGAGCACGTGGTCATCGAACTGCTGAACCTCGCACGCATGCCCACCGGCTTCGGCCAGACCCGCAGCACGTCCCAGCGCGGCGTGTACCGCATGGTGTTCCGCGCCCGCGACGAAAGCGTCGCCCGCACCGCACTCGCCGAAGGCCATCGCCTGCTGATGGCCGCCATCAACAACGAACCGTTCGATGTCGATGCCGCCGTGGCCCGCCTGTGCGAGAAGGTCGACGATTGCTACCTCGGCCCCAGCACCGCGCACATCGTCGGCGCGGCCACGGACCGCGGCATTCCCCACATCCGCCTCAACGCCGGCAACCTCGTGCAACTGGGCTATGGCGCGAGCCAGCGCCGCATCTGGACGGCCGAGACGGAGCTGACCAGCGCAATCGCCGAAGGCATCGCGGGCGACAAGGACCTCACCAAGAAGCTGTTGTCGGCCGTCGGTGTGCCGGTGCCCGAGGGCCAGGTCGTCTCGTCGGCCGCCGAAGCTTGGGAGGCCGCGCAGGACATCGGCCTGCCCGTGGTGGTCAAGCCCACCGACGGCAACCACGGCCGCGGCGTCACGATGGACCTGAGCCTGGAGTGCGACATCGCCGCGGCGTTCGAAGTGGCGGCCAAGCACGGCAGCGAGGTGATCGTCGAGCGATTCGTGCGCGGCAACGAACACCGCCTGCTGGTGGTGGGTGGCCGGGTCGTGGCAGCCGCCCGCGGCGACATCGCCTGGGTCACCGGCGATGGGGTGTCCACGGTGGAGAAGCTCGTCGATGAGCAGCTCAACACCGATCCACGCCGGGGCCTCAACGAAGACTTCCCGCTGAACCGCCTCGTGCTCGCCGAAGACGAGGCCGTGCTGCTCGACCTGCAGCGTCAAGGCCTGTCGCCGCAGGCAGTGCCGGCCGCGGGCCGCCAGGTGCTCATCCAGCGCAACGGCAACGTCGCCATCGACTGCACCGATCAGGTGCATGCCGATGTCGAGCATGCCGTCGCGCTCGCCGCCCGCGTGGTGGGGCTGGACATCGCCGGCGTCGACGTGGTGGCCGAAGACATCTCCAGGCCGCTCGCCGAACAACGCGGTGCGGTGGTGGAAGTGAACGCTGGTCCAGGATTGCTCATGCACCTGAAGCCGGCCGTGGGGTCGCCTCGCCCGGTGGGCCGCGCGATCGTCGACCACCTGTTCCCCGAAACCGAAGCCGGGGCGGGCCGCATCCCCATCATCGGCGTGGCCGGATCGCAGGACACGCAGACCATCTCGCGCCTCGTGGCCTGGCTCGTGCACTTGAGCGGCCGGCGCGTGGGCCTGGCCTGCCGCGATGGGCTGTTCCTGGATCGCCGGCGCGTCGAAGCCACCGATGCGGCGCGCTTCGAGCCGGCCCACCGCCTGCTCATCAACCGCGCCGTGCAGGCCGCCGTGATCGAAAACGGGGCCGAGACGATCCTGCGCGATGGGCTGGCGTATGACCGCTGCCACATCGGCGTGGTGACCGACTTCGATGGCTGGCAGACCCTCGCCCATCACGATGTGCATGAATCCGACCAGATGGCCAAGGTGCTGCGCACCCAAGTCGACGTGGTGCTTCCCGACGGGGTCGCGGTGCTCCACGCGGCCGATGCGCGCGTGGCCGCCCTGGCCCCGCTGTGCGATGGCGCCGTCATCCTGTACGCGCTCGACGGCCGCAACGAACATCTCGTGGCGCATCGCGACAAGGGCGGCCGTGTGGCCTTCATGCGTGACGAGCAGATCGTTCTGGCCACAGGCCACAGCGAGACGGTGATGAGCCACCTCCGCCGCACGCGGGTGCGCAACGAGGCGCAGGGGCTGTCACGCCAGCGGGTGCAACTCGCTGCCGTGGCCACGGCCTGGGCCATGGGCATCTCGCTCGACCTCGTGGCCGCCGGCATCGAAACCTTCGACTGGGAGCTGCGCCAGCCGCGCGCCACCGTCAGCAGGGCCGGCCGCTGAATCCCGCCCCATCTCCACAGACCGCGACGACGTACACCGAAAGACACGATGGAAGTTTCCCGCACGCGGGCCCTGCGCGGCCCGAACCTCTGGAGCCGGCACACGGCGATCGAGGCGATCGTTACTTGCGCCGAAGATGAACGTTCCCTGGTCGACATACCCGGCTTTGAGCATCGCCTGCGTGCGTTGTTCCCCGCCATTGGCGAGCTGCGTCCGCGCGGCCATGTCGGCAACATTTCGCTGGCCCACGTGGTGGAGGCGGCGGCACTCGCCCTGCAGGCGCAGGCCGGCTGCCCGGTGACCTTCAGCCGCACGTCGGCCACGTTCGAGCCCGGCGTGTTCCAGGTGGTGGTGGAGTACAGCGAAGAGGCCGTGGGACGCAAGGCTTTCGAACTCGCTGAGGCATTGGTGCTGGCCGCCAAGCACGACACGGCGTTCGACGTGACCGTGGCCATCGCCATGCTCCGCGATACCGATGAAGACGTGCGCCTGGGCCCCAGCACGGGCGCCATCGTCGATGCAGCCGTCGCGCGCGGCATCCCGTACCGCCGCCTGACCGAAGGCAGCCTCGTGCAGTTCGGATGGGGCTCGCGCCAGCGCCGCATCCAGGCCGCAGAAGTCGATTCCACCAGCGCCGTGGCCGAATCCATCGCCCAGGACAAGGACCTCACCAAGCTGCTGTTGCGTTCGGCCGGCGTCCCCGTGCCGCTGGGCCAGCCTGTGGATTCCGTGGAACACGCATGGGAAGTGGCCCAGGACATCGGCCTGCCCGTGGTGGTCAAGCCGCAGGACGGCAACCAGGGCAAGGGCGTGACCGTCAACATCGCCACCCGCGAGCACATCGAGGTGGCCTTCCAGGCCGCGGCCGAGTACGGCGAGGTGATGGTCGAGAAGTTCCTGCCCGGCAACGACTTCCGCCTGCTCGTGGTGGGCGACAAGCTCGTGGCTGCGGCCCGGCGCGACCCGCCGCAAGTCATCGGCGACGGCAAGCACACCGTGCGCGAGCTGGTCGATATCGTCAACGCCGACCCGCGGCGCGGCGAAGGGCATTCCACCTCGCTCACGAAGATCCGCTTCGACGACATTGCCGTGACCCGGCTGAAGGCGCAGGGTCTCGAACCCGAATCCGTGCCGGCCAAGGGCCAACGCGTGATCTTGCGCAACAACGCGAACCTCAGCACCGGCGGTACCGCCACCGACGTCACCGACGACGTTCATCCGGAGGTGGCCGCCCGTGCCGTCGAGGCGTCGCAGATGGTCGGCATGCACATCTGCGGTGTGGATGTGGTGTGCGAGAGCGTCCTGAAGCCGCTCGAGGAACAGAACGGCGGCATCGTCGAGGTCAATGCTGCCCCGGGGCTGCGCATGCATTTGTCGCCCAGCTTCGGCAAGGGCCGCAATGTGGGCGAAGCCATGGTGGCCAACCTGTTCGGCCCGGGGGACGACGGCCGCATCCCCATCGTGGCCGTCACGGGAACGAACGGCAAGACCACCACCACGCGGCTGATCGCCCACATCATCGCGGGCAGCGGCATGCGTGTGGGCATGACCAACACGGATGGCGTGTACGTCAACGGCCGCCAGATCGACAGCGGCGATTGCAGCGGCCCGCGCAGCGCACGCAACGTGCTGATGCATCCGGACGTGGACGCGGCCGTGTTCGAGACGGCGCGCGGCGGCGTCCTGCGCGAAGGCCTCGGCTTCGACCGCTGCGACGTGGCCGTCGTCACCAACATCGGTGCGGGCGACCACCTGGGGCTGAACTACATCACTACCGTCGAGGACCTCGCGGTGCTCAAGCGCGTGATCGTGCAGAACGTCGCACCGAACGGCTATGCCGTGCTCAATGCCGCCGACCCCATCGTCGCCGGCATGGCCGTCACCTGCCCGGGCCAAGTGATCTACTTCGCAGCCGATCGCCAGCAGCCCGTGATGGCCACGCACCGCGCCCAAGGGCGCCGGTGCGTCTACGTCGATGGCGATGCCATCGTCGCAGCCGAGGGGCCGTGGCGCGAGAAGGTGTTCCTGCGCGACATCCCCATCACCCGCAACGGCACCATCGGTTTCCAGGTGGAGAACGCCATGGCGGCCGTTGCCGCCGCATGGGGGCTCGGTCTGCATCCGGACACCATTCGCCGCGGCCTGGCCAGCTTCTCGAACGATGCCGACAACGCGCCCGGCCGCTTCAACGTGATGACGTACCGGGGTGCGACCGTGATCGCCGACTACGGCCACAACCCGGATGCCATGCGCGCGCTCGTCGCCGCCGTCGATGCCATGCCGGCGCAACGTCGCTCTGTCGTGATCAGCGGCGCCGGCGACCGCCGTGACGAGGACATCCGCGAGCAGACCATGATCCTGGGCGACGCCTTCGACGAAGTCGTGTTGTTCCAGGACGCCTGCCAGCGCGGACGTTCGGATGGCGAGGTGCTGTCACTGCTTCGCGCCGGCCTGGCCGGCGCGAAGCGCACCCGGGCGATCGAAGAAGTTCGGGGCGAATTCCTGGCCATCGACAGCGCGCTCAGCCGCCTGCAACCTGGCGACCTTTGCCTGGTGCTGGTGGATCAGGTCGAGGAGGCGCTCGCGCACCTCGCGGCCAAGGTGGCCCAGGCCGCCTGAGGTGGCGCAACCGAAGAGGTCTCGCGTTCAGCGCCCGCTGACGGTGGAAACATAGCGGGCGATGGCGCGCATTTGTGCGTCGGTCAGCGTGTCCTTGTACGAGGGCATCAGGCCCACGCCGTTGCGCAACGCGTTGATCACCCGGTCTGCGGAAGGCTTCAGTTCATCGAGCGAAGGGCCCACGTCGCCGGTGGTGCCGGCATCCTTCAGCGTGTGGCACACGGCACAAGCCGGCACCGCCTGTTTCGTGAACAAGGCCTTGCCGGCGTCGAGCCCGTCATCGGCGGCCAGCGCTGGGCCGGCCGCACACACCAGAAGCCACAGCAGGCGCCGCATCAGGCCACCGTCAGCGGGACGGCATGGTCGGCCCAGCTGTTGTTGCCATAGCCGCTGACGTTCTCCAGGCGCTGCTCCGGCTGCATGTTCCCGGCGGCATCGGTGGCGCGGCTCACGAGCGTGTACTTGCCCGCCGGGAGACGCAATTGCACCGCGAACTGGCGCCATGCGAAGCGGCCGAGGTCCGGGCCGACGAAGCTGGCGGCATGCCAGGCCTTGCCACCGTCCACGGACACCTCCACCCGGGCCACCGGGCTCGTTCCGCCGAAGGCCACGCCGTGCACCAGCAGCAGGCCGGGCTTGACCGCTCCGGTCTCCGGGCTTGGCGTGTTGATCCAGGACTTCACATTCATCTCGAGCACCGAGTCCTGGCTGGGATCGGCCTTGGCCCCCATCGGCGTCATGCGGTAGCCGTGCTGCATGATCTTTGCATCGGATTCTTTCGCGGTGAATGCCACGCGCTTGACGTATTTGATGTTGTTGACACCCTGGTAGCCAGGCACGACGAGGCGCAGCGGTCCCCCATGCGCCAGCGACAACGGCGCGCCGTTCATCTCCCAGGCGAGCAGGGCATCGCCGAGTGCCTTGATGGGGAGAGAACGTTCCACCATCACGCTCTTGGGGTCCACCCCTTCCGGCAGTTTCTCGCCGCCGGTGCCGGTCAGGTAAACGAGCGAAGGATCGGCCACGCCGCCGAGCGCCTCGACCACCGCACGCAGTGGCACGCCGCTCCACAGGACGCAGCCCGCGGCGCCCACCGTCCAGGGCGTGCCGCTGGGCTTGTGCGGGAAAAAGCCGCGGCCGTTGCCGGAGCACTGCAGCACGGTGGCAACCGAGTCGAGGCCCAGCGTCTTGAGTTCGCCCACGGTCAGCGTGCGCGGCTTGCGCACGCCTTCGATGGACACCTGCCAGGCATCGCGGTCGGCCAGGATGGACGCGGGCGGCGCGGGCAGGTTGTTGCGGATGTACAGCTTCTCGGCCGGCGTGATCACGCTGCTGCCGAAGGCGCTGCGCCGGGTCTCGATGGTCGAGCCACTGTGCACGATGAGGCTGTCGGCATCTTTCCATGCGACGTAGTCGGGAAGGGCTTTCGTTTGCGCGCTTGCGGCGCCGGACCCCGATCCGAGGCCGGCCGCGACGAGGGCGCCGGCCGATCCGGCAAGCAGGTGGCGACGGTGAAGGGAAGTGGTGGTGTCGGTCATCGGTATCTCCGGATTCAGGTGGAAGTCGAAACAATTGAGCGCCATTGTCGTCGGGCGCGGCCATGCAGCGTTCCAGGCCCCTTCTGCCCCATGGCGGGCAGTACCGGCACCCAGGAAGCGCGGCAAAATGCGGTCCATGCCCGATGCCCTGCGCCATGCCACCCTACGCCAGCTGCAGATCTTTCTCGCGGCCGCGGAGCACTCCAGTTTCGCGCGCGCGGCCGAGGTGCTGCACCTCACGCAGCCGGCCGTCTCCATGCAAATGGGCCAGCTCTCCGATGTGGTGGGCATTGCACTCTTCGAACGCCGTGGCCGCAAGCTCGCCTTGACGCAGGCCGGTGAAGTGCTCGTTCCCTATGCGGAACGGGTGGCGCAGACCTTGCGCGAAGCAGGCGACGCACTGGACGCGCTGAAGGGCCTGCGGCACGGCAAGCTGCGCATTGCGCTGGTGGCCACCACCCGCTATTTCGCGCCTCGCCTGCTCGCCCAATTCAGGCAGGAGCATCCGCAGATCGAACTGGAAGTGGGCATCGCAGGCCGCGAGGGTGTTCTCGCGCAGCTTGAAAACAACCATGTGGATTTGGCCATCATGGGCCGGCCGCCCACCCATCTGTCCGTGGAGGCCGAGCCGTTCGCCAAACATCCCCATGGCGTGATCGCACCGCCGGATCATCCGCTGGCGGGCAAAAAGCGGCTGGCTCCCCGGCGCATCGCCGAGGAGCCCTTCATCGCTCGCGAGCCGGGTTCAGGCACGCGCCATGCGATGGATCAGTACTTCACCGAGCATGCACTCAGGCCGCCCATCGTGCAGGAGATGCCCAGCAATGAATCCATCAAGCAGGCGGTGATGGGAGGCATGGGCCTCGCGTTCATCTCATTGCACACGGTGAACCTGGAACACCGCACCGGCAACCTCGTGCTGCTGGACCTGCGAGGCTTGCCGGTGATGCGCAACTGGTACGTGCTTCACCGCGCCACGCGCAACCTCAGCCCGGCTGCGCTGGCGTTCAAGAAGTTCATGCACGCAGAGGCGCCGAAGTACATGAAGACGCTTCTTCCAAAGTGACCAGCGGCGACCGGTACTTGTCTGCGCCCTGCAGGCGGCCGTCGTAGATGATGCGATCCTCATAGTCCGACAACCACAGCGCATCGGGGTTGCGCCGGGCGATGATGAGATCGCCCTGGCTCCCGGCCGAATGCGGCGAGCGGTGCACCTTCATCACGATCAAGCCGTTGCCGAACACGCTGGTGACGTCCGCCTTTCCGGAGTCGTTGGCCGCCGGTGCCGGACCGTCGATCACCGATACCACCTCCAGCTTGCCCGCCTCGGTCGACATCGTGAACCTCGACCGGGCGGTGTCCGATACGCCCTTTTGCGAGTCGTTGTGCAGGGCCCAGGCCTTCTCCACCGGCACGGCAAACGCGGTATGGCCTTCGATCTCTCGGCATTGGAAGAGGTACTTGGGCTTGATGTTGCAGCGGCGAAGCTCCTCCTGCAGCAGCCGCAACGATTGGGCGTCGTCGTTGACGCGCGCGATGATGGGCGTCTGGTTCTCCAGGCTCACGAACCCGTAGCCGCGCACCGCATCGAGCGCGGCGCTGACGGGCGCCAGCCAGCGGTGGTAGCCCGACTGGGTGCGGATGTAGGCGTTGTTCTCGTCGCGCTCCAGCATTTCATCGGGGTGGGTGAAATGCACCACGAAGTTCACATGCACATCCGGGTAGCGCGCATGGAAAAACTCCAGCATGAGGCCCAGGTTGTGGTCGAAGCGCTGCGGGCGAAATGCCATCTCCTTCGTGCCGATGCGAACCAGGTGCACCCCGGCTTCGGCGGCCGCGGCCATGTACTTGAAGAGGTTCTTGTTCGACAGCACCATGGGATCGCCGCCCGACAGCAGCACCTCCCGGATGGGATAGCGCGGCGCGCCATGCTCGTCCTTGCCTCCGCGTTCCGCGAGCGTCGTGTTGTAGTCGAGGATGTAGGCCTTCAGTTCGTCCGGCTTGACGAGGCCCTTGCCCGTGGAGCCGTTGAAGATGTCGAGCCGATAGCAATAGCGGCAATGCGCCGAGCAGGCCAATGCGGAATAGCCCAGGACGATCTCGTCGTACTTGTGAAGAATCTTCCCCTTCAGGGCATCCGGGCTGTAGCGGATCTGATTCGATGGATCCTTCTCCCCGGTCATGTCTTCTGCCTCGGACAGGATCGGTACCACCAGCGCCTCCAGCGGCTTGCTGGGAGGCATGGCGGGCAACAGCGACTTGCCCTCGCCGTCGTGGTAGGCCTCGCCCTTCACGAGTGCCATGTAGTACGGATTGATGCCGAACATCATGCGCTTGTCGACGCCGTGGTCGCGCATCACCTGGATCTGTTCGACCGGGTAGAAGCGTTCGAGCAGCGGCACGACGTTGTTGCTGTTGAACCGGCCACGCGCCGGCTTCACGTCTGGCAATGCGGTATCGGGCAGATCGTCAGGCGATTCGATCATGGTCGTCATGAGTTCTCCTTCGGGGGTTGGGTTCAGAGCGAGGCGAGCCACTGCGTCATCAGGCGTGTGCCGCGCAGCGTTTTGTCGAAGATGGCCTGGGTGGCGGCATCGTCGAGCGGCCGGTCCAGGCCGATCTCCTGTGAAGCCTTGAGCGCCTGGGCGCCGTCGAATTCGACGTAGGCCAGGCGCGCGCACAACTGTTCGGGCGGCATGCCGAAGGCGTCGGAGGGCAGCAACGCAACGCCGGTGTCGGTCAGGAGTCGTTCGCACAGGGTTTGGGCGTCTCGGATGCCGGCACGGTGCAGGCGGTCTGTGAAGGGCGTGAAATCGGGAAACAGGTAGAAGCCGCCGGTGGGGGCATGCAGCTGGACGCCTGCAGCGATGAGCTGCCTGGCGGTGGACTGGCCGATGTGCCCGAGCAGGCGCCGTTGGTGCGCCAGATAGTCACGCGTGGCGGCAGTCCATTGGTACGCTTCACACGCCGCCCGCTGCACCGGCAGGCTGGCGCATGAGTAGGTCTCCGATGCGACGCCCAGCAGCGTGTCGCGGAACGCGCCCAGCAAGGACGGGGGCAGCAACGCCACCCCCAGCCGCCAGCCACCCGCGCCGCACCATTTCGACAGCCCGCCGGTGACCACCGTGCCTTCGGGGTAGCGCGACGCGAGCGAGACATGCCGGCCTTGATGGTCGAGCAATCCATAGATTTCATCGGAGATCGCGAGCACGCGATGGCGGCGGCAGACCACTGCAATGCCTTCCAGTTCCTCGCTGGTGTACGAGAGCCCGTCCGGATTGCCCGGGTGATTGAGCACCAGGATGCTCGGAACGCCCGCGTCGGCCTTGCAGCGCAGCGCTGCTTCCAGCGCCTCCGGTGTCACGCGCCAGCGTTGTTCAAAGCTCGTCGACACCTTGATGGGTGTGTGGCGCAACAGCTTTGCCTGAGGCACATAGGACACCCACGCAGGGGCGGGAATCAGCACATCGGCCCGCTCGAACGCAGCCATGACCGCGTACAGCAACAGCTTGGAACCCGGCGCGATCAACACCTGCTCGGCCGATACATCCAGCCCCTGCGCCTCGCGATGAAACGCGGCGACGCGCTGGCGCAGCTCCGGCAGGCCCTGCACGGCCGTGTAGTCCTTTGCCGCGGCGTGCGTGCGCAAGGCTTCCACCGCAGCGGCAAGCGGCGGGAAAGGGGATTGACCGAATCCGAACTTGAACACCTCTCGGCCGCTGCCTTCGAGGTTGCGCGATTGCTCGTTGATGAGCAGGGTCTGGGAGGTCTCTACCGACCGCAGTGAGTCTGTCCACATGTTCCGCGTTTCCTTTCGCATCGAATGAAACGCAGTTTAGGTTTAGCAACGCTTATTGTTCTATCAAGTGACATCACGATTGCTGAAGAGTTTGTTAGGGGTTGCCGCGCGAACGGAGCAGGGCTAAGCGCCTTTGCAAACCCTCGTGCAGGCATCGCGCCTCGAAAATGAGACCATCTCGGAACGCGCCGTTGGAGGACAGCCCACATGAATTTCGACTACACGCCCGAACAGCAGGCCTTCAGGACAGAAGTCCAAACGTTTCTCGCATCGGCGCTTCCCGCGGACATGCGCGAACGCCAGATGACAGGCAGGCACCTTGTCGCTGCCGACATCACCCGCTGGCAACACATCCTGCACGCGAGAGGCTGGGGCGCCGCCAACTGGCCGGTCGCCCACGGAGGCACCGGGTGGAATGCGGTGGAGCGCCACATCTTCGACGAAGCCTGCGCGGATGCCGGCGCCCCGCTGCAGTTGCCGTTCGGGCTCAAAATGGTGGCCCCCGTCATCATGAAGTTCGGCGACGATGCGCAGAAGGCCCGCTTCCTGCCGCGCATCCTGGCGGGCGAGGACTGGTGGTGCCAGGGGTATTCGGAACCCGGCGCGGGCTCCGACCTGGCCTCGCTGAAGACACGTGCTGTGCGTGGCACCGATGCGGCAGGCGAGCACTACATCGTCAATGGACAGAAAACCTGGACCACGCTCGCGCAGCATGCGGACTGGATCTTCTGCCTCGTGCGCACCAGCAGCGAGGGGCGCCCCCAAGAGGGCATCTCCTTCTTGCTGATCGACATGAAGACGCCTGGCATCACCGTGCGCCCGATCATCATGCTCGATGGTGAACACGAGGTGAACGAAGTCTGGTTCGACAACGTGCGCGTGCCGGTCGAGAACCGGGTGGGTGACGAGAACAAGGGCTGGACCTGCGCCAAGTTCCTGCTGGGCCATGAACGCACGAGCATTGCCGGCGTGGGCCGATCGAAGGCTGCCTTGAAGCGCCTCAAGGCCCTCGCATGGCGTCAGCCCGGTGACGACGGCCGGCCACTCATCGAAGACACGCGCTTTCGTGATCGCATCGCCCGGCTGGAGCTCGAACTGATGGCGCTCGAGATCACGAACCTGCGCGTCATTTCCAACGAGGACAGGCGCTTGCCGCCGGGTCCGGAAGTGTCGATGCTGAAAATCAAGGGTTCTGAGATCCAGCAGCGGCTTGCCGAGCTGATGATGCAGGCCCTCGGCCCGTACGCGCTGCCTCACATGCCCGACATGCTGGCGGCCGAAGGGCAGGGCGAGCCCTTGTCGCCCACCTTCGAGCCGGGTGACGCCGGGCTTGCCGGCAGCTACTTCAACCTTCGCAAGACCACGATCTATGGCGGCTCGAACGAAGTCCAGAAGAACATCATCGCCCAGATGATCCTGGGCCTTTGACCGCCAGACGGAGCGCACGGAGAACACGCATGGATTTCGACCTGAGCGAAGCGCAGAACGCCATCCGGGACAGCCTGCAACGTTGGCTCACGAAGCACTACGGCTTCGAGCAGCGTCGCGCCATTGCCAAGTCGGCCGAGGGCTTCAGCCGCGAGGCCTGGGCCCGGTACGCCGAACTGGGCCTGCTGATGCTGCCATTTCCCGAGGCGGACGGTGGCCTCGGCGGCAATGCGGTGGACACGATGGTCGTGCTCGAGACCCTCGGCGCGGCACTGGTGCTGGAGCCCTACCTGCCCACCGTGGTCGTCGCCGGCGGGCTCATCGCTGACCTTGCTGCCGGTGCGCTGCGGGCCGACCTGCTCGGCGGCATCGGGAGCGGGGCCTTGCTGGCTGCCCTTGCCCACCAGGAGCCCGGCGCGCGCTACAACCTCCGGTGCGTTGCCACCACGGCCCGGTGCGAGGGCGACGGTCATGTGCTGAACGGCCACAAGGCCGTGGTGCTGGGCGCGCCATCGGCGAACCATTTGCTGGTCTCGGCCCGCACATCGGGAGCGGTGGATGATGCTGCGGGCATCACCTTGTTTGTCGTGGACCCGCGCGCACCAGGCGTCACCATCAGGGGCTACGCGAACCAGGATGCGCAACGCGCGGGCGACGTGAAGCTGGTCGATGTGAAGGTGGGCGCCCAGGCCGTGCTCGGGCCGGTGGACGGCGCGCTGCCGGCTGTCGAGCGCGCCATCGACCGCGGCATCGCGGCCCTGTGTGCCGAGGCGGTGGGCATCATGACTGCACTCAATGCCGCCACGCTCGACCACCTGAAACAACGCAAGCAGTTCGGCGTGCCCATCGGCAGTTTCCAGGCATTGCAGCATCGCATGGTCGACATGGTCATCGCGGCGGAACAGTCGCGTTCGCTTGCGATGCTGGCAGCGGTGAAGGCCGATCTGCAAGATGCCGTCGAACGCGGCCGCGCGGTGTCCGCAGCCAAGGCCTACATCGGCCAGGCGCTTCGCCGCGTGGGCCAGGAAGCCGTGCAATTGCACGGGGGCATGGGCGTGACCGATGAATTCATGCCCGCGCACTGCTTCAAGCGCCTGACCATGATCGATGCCACCTTCGGCAATGCCGACCATCATCTGGCCCGCTTCAGCGACACATTGCGGGCCCGTTGATACCCCTTTTCGGGGGAGGCGCGGCGCTCAGGGGCCATCCTCGATAATCCCTAGTGCGGTGTTCGGCGTGATGCGGTACGACCCCATCGCGTTGAGCCCTGCGCGAGAAAGTGCGGCCCGGTGGGTCCGGGCTGTCCGTCAACGAGAACCAAGGGCAAGTGCAGATGCAACGCATCGTGATCGTCGGTGGTGGGGCGGGTGGGCTGGCGTTGGCCACCCAATTGGGCAAACGTCTGGGGCGCAAAGGCCTGGCCGAGATCACGCTGATCGATTCGGCGCGGACACACGTCTGGAAGCCGCTGCTGCACCAGCTGGCCGCGGGCAGCTACGACACCCACGCCGAAGAGATCGAGTACCTGGCCCAGGCCCGCTGGAACCATTTCAAGTTCCGCCTGGGCACCCTCGTGGGCATCGATCGCACCGCAAAGACGGTGCAGCTCGCGGCGAGCTACGACGAGGCCGGCGAGGAAATTACCCCTGCCGCGCAGCTCGCCTACGACATCCTCGTCATCGCGGTGGGCAGCCAGACGAACGACTTCGGCACGCTGGGCGCGGCCGAGCACACCATCAAGCTCGACAGCCCCCAGGCGGCCAAGCGCTTCAACGATCGCCTGATCAATGCCTTCATTCGCGCCCAGAGCGTGCCGCGCATCGCAGGCAGCGGCCGGTTGACGGTGGCCATCGTGGGCGGCGGCGCCACCGGCGTCGAACTGGCCGCCGAACTCCATGCTGCCGCCCGCGTCCTGGCCAACTTCGGGTTCGATCACATCCACCCTGAGAAAGATCTGCAGATCGTGCTGGTGGAGGCCGCGCCGCGCCTGCTGTCCCAGCTGCCCGAGCGCCTGAGCGAATCGGCCATCCGGGAGCTGCGCAAGCTCGCCATCGAGGTGCACACCAACGAACGCGTGGTCGAAGTGACGGCCGACAGCCTGAAGATGGCCAGCGGCCGCGTGGTGCAGTCGTCGCTCACCGTGTGGGCGGCCGGCGTCAAGGCGGCCGATTTCCTGAAGACCCTGGGCGGCGACCAGCCGCTCGAGACCAACCGGCTGAACCAACTGATGGTCAACGGCAACCTGCAGACCACGCGGGACCCGTCGATCTACGCCTTCGGCGATTGCGCGGCGTGCGAGCAGCCCGACGGCACGTGGGTGCCGCCGCGCGCCCAGGCCGCCTACCAACAAGCCATGTACCTGGCGCGCACCTTGCCGCGCCTGATTCGAGGGGACACCGCCAAGCCATTCCAGTTCAAGGACAAGGGCTCCCTCGTGTCCTTGTCCGAGTACTCATCGGTCGGCAGCCTCATGGGCAGCCTCACCCGTGGCAGCCTCTTCATCGAAGGCCGGGCGGCCCAGCTGATGTACTGGGCACTCCACAAGCAGCACCAGCTGGCACTGGGCGGCTGGAAGAAGATGATTCTGATCACGCTCTCCGAGATGCTCGACCGTACCCATCGTCCTCGCATCAAACTTCATTGACAGGGCCCCCCAGTCGGCTGGCGCCTCCTGCCCCCAAGGGGCGACCCCGGGTCGGGCCGCCAAACCCGGCGCCCGGGGGGGGGGATT
>CBIHPH010000004.1:0-99824 GCA_966212105.1 uncultured Rhizobacter sp. | reverse complement strand
ATCGTCAACGCGCTGGCCGGCAAGCCGCTGCCGGTGTATGGCGACGGCCAGCAGGTGCGGGACTGGCTCTATGTGAAAGACCATTGCTCGGCCATCCGCGAGGTGCTGGCGCGCGGCAAAGTTGGCGAAACCTACAACGTCGGCGGCTGGAACGAAAAGCCCAACCTCGAGATCGTGCACACGGTGTGCGGCCTGCTCGACGAGCTGCGCCCCGATCCAGCAGGCAGCTACAAACGCCTCATCACCTTCGTCACCGACCGCCCGGGGCATGACCGCCGCTACGCGATCGACGCCCGCAAGCTCGAACGAGAACTCGGCTGGAAGCCGTTTGAGACCTTCGAGACAGGCATTCGCAAGACGGTGCAGTGGTACCTCGACAATGCCGAATGGGTGGCCGGTGTGCAGAGCGGCTCGTACCGCGACTGGGTTTCCAGGCAGTACGGCGCATGAAAATCCTCCTCCTTGGCAAGAACGGCCAGGTGGGCTGGGAGCTGCAACGCGCCCTGGCCCCGCTGGGCCAGGTGGTGGCCCTTGACCGCCGCAGTGAACCGGCCGCCGACCTGGCGCAACCGGAATCGCTGGCCGCCCTGGTGCGTTCGGTGCGACCCGACGTCATCGTCAATGCGGCCGCCCACACCGCGGTGGACAAGGCCGAGAGCGAACCCGGTCTTGCCCAGGCGGTGAATGCCGTGGCCCCTGCCGCACTGGCCCGCGAGGCGGCCGCGCTCGGGGCCTGGCTGGTGCACTACAGCACCGACTACGTCTTCGACGGCAGCGGCACTGCACCTTGGGCCGAATCGTCACCCGTGGCGCCCCTCAGCGTCTATGGGCGCACCAAGGCGGATGGCGAAGCAGCCATCCGGCAAAGCGGCTGTCAGCACCTGATCCTGCGCACGAGCTGGGTCTACGCGGCCCGCGGAGGCAATTTCGCCAAGACGATGCTGCGCCTTGCGCGTGAACGCGACCGGCTCACGGTGGTCAGCGATCAGTTCGGCGCCCCGACGGGAGCCGATTTGCTGGCCGATGTGGCCGCACATGCCATCCGGGTGGCGCGCCAGCGGCCTGAGGTGTCCGGCACCTACCATGCCGTGGCGGCCGGCGAGACCAGCTGGCATGGCTATGCCTGTCACGTGATCGAACACGCCCGCGCGGCCGGGCAATCCATCAAGGTGCCGCCGGGGGCCATCGAACCCGTGCCCACCAGCGCCTTCCCGACACCGGCACGCCGCCCAGCCAACTCCCGGCTCGACACCACCCTGCTTCGCCGAACGTTCGACCTCACGCTGCCACCCTGGCAACAAGGCGTCGACCGCATGCTGGCCGAAGTGCTGTCGGCCTGACCCTTCACCTACGAGGCCTCATGAGCAACCGAAAAGGCATCATCCTCGCCGGGGGATCCGGCACCCGGCTGCACCCGGCCACGCTGGCCATCAGCAAGCAACTCCTGCCGGTGTACGACAAACCGATGGTGTACTACCCGTTGAGCACGCTGATGCTGGCGGGCATTCGCGACATCCTGCTCATCAGCACGCCACAGGACACGCCGCGCTTCGAAGCGCTGCTGGGTGACGGCCACCAATGGGGCATCGACATCCGCTATTGCGTGCAACCGAGCCCGGATGGCCTCGCCCAGGCCTTCATCCTCGGCAAGGATTTCATCGGCGGGAAGCCCAGCGCGCTCGTGCTCGGCGACAACATCTTCCATGGTCACGATCTGCAGGGCCTGCTGCACTCGGCCGCGGGCCGTGGCACGGGCGCCTCGGTCTTCGCCTACCACGTGCAGGACCCCGAACGCTACGGCGTGGTGGCATTCGACGACGGCAAGCGCGCGTTGAGCATCGAGGAAAAGCCGAAAGCGCCGAAGAGCAACTATGCCGTCACCGGCCTGTATTTCTACGATGAGCAGGTGTGCGACATCGCCGCGAGCATCCAGCCATCGGCCCGCGGCGAGCTCGAGATCACCGATGTGAACGCGCGTTATCTCGCGCAGCAGCAACTGAATGTCGAGATCATGGGCCGGGGCTACGCATGGCTCGACACCGGCACCCACGACAGCCTGCTCGATGCAGGCCAGTTCATCGCCACGCTGGAGAAGCGGCAGGGGTTGAAGGTGGCATGTCCGGAAGAAATCGCGTTCCGGTCCGGTTGGATCTCGGCGGAACAACTGGAAGCGCAGGCCCAGCCCATGTTGAAGAACGGGTATGGGCAGTACCTGCTAAAGGTTCTCAAGGAGCAAGTGTTCTGATGAAGGTCACCCCGACGGCATTGCCCGAAGTCCTGCTGCTGGAGCCGAAGTGTTTCGGCGACGAGCGCGGCTTCTTTCTGGAAAGTTTCAACCAGCAGCAGTTCGATGCCGCAGTCGGCCATCCGGTGACGTTCGTCCAGGACAACCACTCGCGGTCGACAAAGGGTGTGCTGCGCGGACTTCATTTCCAGCTGCCCCCGCATGCCCAGGGCAAGCTGGTGCGCGTTGTCAGCGGTGCGGTGTTCGACGTCGCGGTTGACATGCGGCGCAGCAGCGCTACGTTCGGCCAGTGGGTCGGGGTGGAGATCAGTGCGGAGAACCATCGGCAGCTCTGGCTGCCGCCGGGCTTTGCGCATGGTTTTCTCGTTCTCAGCGAATCCGCCGACTTCCTCTACAAGACGACGGCGTACTACGCGCCGCAGGCCGAGGGCAGCGTACGCTGGGATGACAAAACGATTGCCATCGATTGGCCGGACATCGGCGCACCTCCCCAGCTGTCTGACAAGGATCTACGCGCGCCCGCTTTTTCAGAAGCATTGGCCTTCGCATAGAGAGTCCTGATTCGCGGCAGCGAGGTACACTCGTCTGTTCACGGCATGAACGAACACCCGGAAGATTCGTCATTGAACGGTGCACGCATTTCCATTGCCGACGGTGAATCGGCAACCCTGCTCGCTGCCCTGCGACAGTTGGAGGCCGACCCCCAACTGTCGCAGCGCGAGCTGTCGCGACGGCTTGGGCTCAGCTTGGGCAAAACCCATTACGTACTGCATGCCCTGCTCGACAAGGGCTTGCTGAAGGTTCAGAACTTCAGGCGCAATGACAACAAGTTGGCGTATGCATATCTGCTGACACCCAAGGGCATGCGCGAGAAGTTGACGATGACGCGGGACTTTCTTGCCCGCAAGGAAGCGGAATTCGAGCAGCTGCACACCACGATCGAACAGCTTCGGCGGGAAATCCATCATTGGCAAGCGCACGACTCGAAAGGCTGAGCAGCGCAATGAACCAAAACACACCAAAACCGATATCAGGCAAGCGGAGCAGTTTGATCGGACACCCGCGCGCATGCATCAGAGGCGGTCGGCGATGAATCAGGTGCTGTCTCCACGCCCGACGCAGGCGATCTCGCAGCTATTGCGGCGCCTCTGGGGGCACATTCATCCTCGGCGCAGAGGCCAACTCATTCTTCTCCTGATACTGACCGTCTTCGCCTCGTTTGCCGAGATATTCAGCATTGGCGCGGTGCTGCCTTTTCTAGGCATGCTCACTTCGCCAGAACTCGTTTTCCGGCATCCGCTGGTGAGCCCAGCAGTTCACGCTCTCGGCATCACGGACTCGTCGCAACTTCTGTTGCCCCTCACGGTGGCATTTGGCGCCGCCATACTGGTAGCGGGCCTGATGCGTCTGCTGTTGGTGTGGGCAAGCATTCGGCTTTCGTTCGCAACCGGCTCAGACCTCAGCATCGGCATGTACCGCCGTACCCTTTATCAGCCGTACGCGGTGCATCTCTCGAAAAACAGCAGTCAAGTCATCAACGGAATTGCCGTCAAGGCCAATGCCACCATTTATGCCATCGTGATCCCGGTACTGACCATCATCAGTTCCGCCATCATGCTGGCCCTTATCCTGATCGGCATGCTGTGGGTCGATCCCCTGATCGCGCTTGCAGCGCTGGGCGGCTTCGGTGCGATTTATGCCTCCATCATTCTGCTCACCCGCAAACAAATGATGCGCGACAGCCAGCGCATGGCTGTCGAGTCCACCAACGTCATCAAAGCTCTGCAAGAAGGACTCGGAGGCGTACGCGACGTATTGATCGACGGAAGCCAGGCGACTTACTGCCGCATCTACAGCAATGCGGATCTGCCGCTGCGTCGAGCCCAAGGCAGCAACTATTTCGTTTCGCAGTTCCCGCGCGTTGGCATGGAAGCCTTCGGCATGCTGCTCATTGCCGGGTTGGCCTATGCCCTCGCACAACAACCCGATGGCCTCTCCAAGGCAATTCCAGTCCTCGGTGCGCTGGCATTGGGAGCACAACGCCTCTTGCCGGTGTTGCAGCAAGCCTATGCAAGTTGGGCAAGCATCCGCGGCGGCCAAGTGTCACTGCAAGATGCCCTCGACCTTCTCGACCAGCCCCTGCCTGACTACGTTGACCAACCCACTGCCAAACCGCTTGCGTTCCAGCATCACATCACGCTGAATGACCTCTCGTTCAGCTATGGCCCCACGGCACCGACTGTCCTGAAAGGAATCAATCTGTCCATCGAGAAAGCCAGTCGCGTTGGCTTCATCGGCAAGACAGGGAGCGGGAAAAGCACGCTGCTGGACGTCATCATGGGGCTGCTGCAGGCCAATGAAGGATCGCTTCGGGTCGACGGCGAACCGATCACGCTCCGCAACCAACGAGCGTGGCAGGCCAACATCGCGCACGTCCCTCAATCCATCTTTTTGACCGACAGCACGATTGCAGAGAACATCGCCTTCGGATTGCCAGCCGACAAGATCGATCTGAAGCGCGTCAAGGAGGCAGCGCAGCGCGCTCAGATCGCAGACATCATCGAGACGTGGCCATTGCAGTACCAGACCTTCGTCGGAGAACGCGGCATCAGGCTTTCCGGCGGACAGCGGCAACGCATCGGGATCGCGCGCGCACTTTACAAGCAAGCCGACGTGATCATTTTGGATGAAGCCACCAGCGCGCTGGACAGCCAGACTGAAACCGCAGTCATGGAAGGCATTGAAGGCCTTGGCCGGGACATCACCATTCTCATCATCGCGCATCGCCTGACCACACTGAAGACCTGCACGCAAGTGGTCGAATTGGAGAATGGCCGTGTCAAACGGAGCGGCACCTATGAAGAAATGGTATGCGACAGGCCAGACTCTGCCGATGCGCCATGGGTGCGGCCTGGACTCCCGGACAAGGCAGTGTCGCGTGTCGGCGATGCCGACCAGGTCATTGAGTGAGCGACCAAATGAACATCGCGGTGATTCCAGCCCGGGGCGGCAGCAAGCGCATCCCTCGGAAGAATATCAAAGAGTTTGCTGGCAAGCCCATGTTGGCATGGGCGATTGAAGCGGCCCGAAGTTCGAATCTTTTCGCCCATGTGGTGGTGTCGACCGATGACGCAGAGATTGCCGAAATTGCCAGAAACCACGGCGCAGAAACGCCGTTCATGCGACCGCACGCCCTGGCAGACGACCACACTCCCACAGTCCCCGTCATCGCCCATGCGATCGAAGCTTGCACGCAGCAGGGCTGGAGTCTGGACCATGTGTGCTGCATCTATCCTGGAACACCGTTCCTGCAAACAGGCGACCTGACCGCGGCCTTGCGCATGCTCTGCGAACTGCAAGCCGACTTCGTGTACCCCGTGGCCGAATACGCCCATCCCATCCAACGCGCCATGAGACGTCTCGCCGATGGAAGCATGCAATTTTTGGATCCGAAAGCCGAACTGACACGGACCCAGGATCTGGAAAAGACGTTCCATGACGCGGGCCAGTTCTATTGGGGAAAATCTTCTGCTTGGTTGCAGGGAAAGAAGATGCACACGTCAGGCCTGGGCATGCCAATACCCCACTGGAGGGTCGTCGATATCGACTCCGAAGACGACTGGTTGCGGGCGGAGATGCTCTTCAAAGCAGCATTCGCACGGGCATAAAGCCTGAATTCAAGCTACTGGACGCGACCCACTCAAATGGACTCCAACATGATTCTCATCACAGGCGCAACGGGGCTGCTCGGTTCAACGCTGGTCCCCCAACTCAGGTCATATGGGAAGACCGTGTCGACACATGCGCAGAAATCTGCGGCCGATCACTTGTTCGACCTTACGAATCCCCTGGAGACCTTCGATCGACTGGAGGCAATAGACCCTCACGTCATCATCAATCTCGTGGGACTGACCAGTGTCGAACGCTGTCAAGAACGCGCCAATGAATCGTATCTGGTCAACACGCGCACAGTGGAAAATATCGCGTCCTGGATACTGAAGTCACGTCCCGACTGCCATTTGATTCACATATCAACGGATCAGGTGTATGACGGACAAGGCCCGCATACAGAAGACAAGGTGAACATCACCAACAACTATGCATTCTCCAAATATGCAGGGGAACTCGCAGCCGCGAAGGTACCGAGCACCATTCTTCGGACGAATTTTGTCGGGCGGAGCAAAATCAAACATCGAGAGAGCCTGACCGACTGGGTTTTCAGCTCAATGACGAGCGGACGGCATGTCGAAGTATTGGATGATGTCTATTTCAGCCCGCTGTCAATGGCGACGCTCGGAAAAATGATCAACCTTGTGATCGAACGGAAACCCCTCGGCGTATTCAATCTCGGATCCAGCAAGGGCATGACCAAGGCCGACTTTGATTTTTCCTTTGCCGAACACCTGAACCTGCCGACTGGTTTCATGAAACGAATTGACTCCAGTCAAGCCAGTTTCTTGAAAGCGTACCGCCCCAAGGACATGCGAATGGATTGCTCCAAATTCGAAAGCACCTTGGGAATTCAGTTGCCCGACCTGCTTACTGAAATCAAAAGCATCGCTGGAGAATACGATGAAACCGCCTAGTTCCACGATAGAAATCAACGGCAAGAAAATCGGCCGCGATCATCCGACCTATTTCATTGCCGATATTGCGGCCAATCATGATTCCGACCTTGGGAGAGCCAAGGAACTCATTTACCTGGCTGCCGAAGCCGGAGCCGACGCAGCCAAGTTCCAGCATTTCACAGCCGACACCATCGTCAGCGATTTCGGCTTCAAAGTCCTGGGTGGGAAACAGTCACACCAAGCAGGCTGGACGAAATCCGTATTCGAAGTTTACAAGGACGCGAGCGTCAGCCTGGATTGGACGGCCACTCTGAAGGAAACATGCGACAAGGCCGGGATCGCTTTTTTCACCAGCCCCTATTCCTTGGAAATTGTCGACCATATCGACCCCCATGTGCCGGCCTACAAGGTAGGTTCAGGTGATGTCACCTGGATCGAGATGATCGAATACATCGCCTCGAAGCGAAAGCCTTACATCATGGCGACCGGAGCTTCCACCATGGACGATGTCCGGCGAGCCGTATCAGCCGCCCTCGCGATCAATCCGCTGCTGTGCCTAATGCAGTGCAATACCAATTACACTGCCAGCCTGGAAAACTTCAAGTTCATTCAATTGAATGTGTTGAAGGTCTATCGTGAAATGTACCCTGACCTGATTCTGGGGTTGAGCGATCACACCCCGGGGCATGCAACCGTCCTTGGGGCCGTCTCGTTGGGTGCGCGAATGATTGAAAAGCACTTCACGGACGACACGAAACGCGTCGGGCCGGATCATGCTTTCTCAATGAACCCTGCCTCATGGCGCGACATGGTCGACCGCACCCGCGAGCTCGAAAACGCGCTGGGGGTGGGTATCAAACAGGTCGAGGGCAACGAAGCGGAGACGGTGATACTGCAACGCCGTGCGATCCGGTTGACGGTCAAGCTGGGCGCAGGCGATGTGCTCACGCGAGACCATCTCACGGTCCTGCGCCCTTGCCCATCCGACGGGATGCCGCCGTACGAGATGGACAAGCTGATCGGCCGCAGCATCAAGAGAGACATGAATCAAGGGGAGCATCTGAGATGGACAGATCTCGAATAGGCATTGTCATCCCCGCTCTGAACGAGTCGGCGACGATTTCAGCAGTTGTCGGTGCAGCGAGCCACTATGGCATCCCCATCGTGGTCGACGATGGATCGGCGGACGCAACGGCCGAGTTGGCCGCCCGCAGCGGCGCGGTGGTCGTCTCGCATGCAAAGAACCAGGGCTACGATGGAGCGTTGAACTCGGGGTTCCTCAAGGCGGCCAGCTTGGGCTGCGAGATCGTCATCACGCTGGATGCCGACGGCCAGCACGACCCCTCGCTGATACAGCGTTTCATTGATGCCATGGCAGCCGGGGCGGACGTGGTGATCGGCAGGCGCAGCCGTCGCCAGCGACTGGCGGAGCACATTTTTGCCTGGTACACCAAGCTTCGCTATGGGATAGACGACCCCTTGTGTGGAATGAAGGCTTACCGGATGCCTGTGTTTGCCGCCCTCGGTCATTTCGATTCGTTCAATTCCATCGGGACCGAGTTGGCCTTGTTTGCCGCCAAGTCGGGCCGCCCGTTCAGGCAATTGCCTTTCGAGGTGCGGGAAAGGCAGGGATCGTCGCGGTTCGGTCGCGTGCTGTCGGGCAACTTGAAGATTTTGCGTGCCATGGCGCTCACGGTCGTGCGTTGATATGGGCCTCCACCATGTGGTCACCCTTCGCAACATCCAGGAGCTCTTCTTCCGGATGGAAGTCGAGGAGGACCTGTTCTCAATGCAAATGTCGGATGGGTCCTATTTCTGGGACGTCGTCAGGCGCGATGTCTACCTGTATCTGCACGCGGTGCATGGTGGCCCGTTTGCCCAGCCGCAGGGCTCGCCTCCGCCATCGCTGACCTCACGTGCCAAGAACATCGCGAAGACGCTTGCCAACAGTATCTCGCGCCGCTACCTGACCGCCAAAGCCCCCAAATACATTTTTATCACCTACCAAAGGCTGCGATCCGGAACCCGGCTGATCGACAATATTTCAGACCATTTATACGACTTGCTTGAACCTGATTCGGTCGCGATCGAGTTGGCGAACAAGGCAGCTATTCGATACCGAAATATGCTCACAGGCGACTCGACAAGACTTCCGCCAGTGCGCATTCGCGCGCAGCGTGTCGATGCTGAACTCGCAAGGGTCACGCAGCTTATCAAGAAAGCCATTTCACGGCACTTCGAAGTGCAATTGGACATTGATCGACTGGTGGCCGACTCGATCGGCATGTTCCGGGACACCAGGGACCACTATCGAAAACTGTTTTCCAGTTTCCGCCCAAAAGCCATTGTTGGCGTCAACAACGGAACTCTCAGCGGCATGTACCTTGCCGCCAAGGAGGCGGGTGTGCCGACGGTTGAACTGCAGCATGGAGCTTCGACGTACCACACCATCTTCTGGTCGTACCCCACTTCCATCCCGCCTTCGCACCCAGGCCTTTCTTTGCCCACCGCCTATTTCACCTACTCGGAGTACTGGAATACCAACACCTATTTTCCAGTGAAGTTATTTCGCTCGATCGGTACCGATTATTTTTATCAGGAACCGGCGGCGAGCCCGGGTCACGACATCTTGATGATTTCGAGCTACATGTACCGCGACGCGCTGCTTGGGTTGGCGCTGGAGTTGGCGGCGAGGGACACGGGGCGAATCGTATACTTCAAGCTTCATCCTCACGAGTTCGACAAGAAGGCGCACCTGTCCAGCCTATGCCAAACGCATCAGAACATCAGGATCGTTTGCGACGAATTTGAGTTTCCGGAGCTTTTCAGGCGGTGCCGATACGTTGTCGGAGTTCAATCGACCGCCATCTACCTGGCATTGCAGGCACGCAAACGCGTTTGCCTTCTGAAGCACTCGAACTACTTTTGGCACGAAGATGTCTTCAACTATGTGGAGTTGTTCGACACCGCAGATGAATTGCATGCGCTCACACAGGACGGTGGCAATTTCAAGAATCATGATGCCATTCCCGATTTGTTCCGGCCATTCAGGGAACAGGATTTCCTGAGGGCGCTCGATGATGTCCAGCAAGGCATCGAAGCAGCCTACTCGATGTGAGCACGGGAAAATGACCATGCTGACCCTGGTCGTTCAATGCCTCGCGAACAAGCCGCAGCAGGTCTTGTCGCCCATGTTGACTGGATTCCAACCTCTGTCGTGAACGTCGCTCGTCCGGCACAACCTGACCTGCAGCGTTCGATTTCTCTTCCTCTCAAGAAAGCCCCACCATGGCCAAGGTCGCACTCATCACCGGCATTACCGGCCAGGACGGCGCCTACCTTGCCGAGTTCCTGCTCGACAAGGGTTACGTCGTCCACGGTATCCGCCGCCGCACCTCGCTGTTCAACACCGACCGCATTGACCACCTGTACCAGGATCCGCACGAGCCGAACACGCGACTGTTCCTGCACTACGGTGACATGACCGACGCGTCGAGCCTCGTGCGGATCATCCAGCAGGTGCAGCCCGACGAGATCTACAACCTCGCCGCCCAGTCGCATGTGCACGTGAGCTTCGAGGAACCGGAGTACACGGCCAACTCCGATGCCCTCGGCCCGCTGCGCATCCTCGAGGCCATCCGACTGCTCGGACTGCAGAAGAAGACCCGCTTCTACCAGGCCAGCACCTCGGAGATGTACGGCGAGGTGCGCGAGATCCCGCAGAAGGAAAGCACGCCGTTCTACCCGCGCAGCCCCTATGGCGTGGCCAAGCTGTATGCCTACTGGATCACCGTCAACTACCGCGAGTCGTACGGGATGTACGCGTGCAACGGCATCCTTTTCAACCACGAGTCACCCATCCGCGGCGAAACTTTCGTCACGCGCAAGATCACCCGGGCGCTCGCCCGCATCAAGCTCGGTCTGCAGAAGTGCCTCTATCTCGGCAACATGGACGCATTGCGCGACTGGGGCCACGCGAAGGATTACGTCGAGGCCCAGTGGCTCATGCTCCAGCAGGACAAGCCCGAGGACTTCGTCATCGCGACAGGCTTGCAGTACAGCGTGCGTGACTTCGTGCGTGCCGCAGCCGAGGAACTCGGCATGAGACTGCGTTGGGAGGGCAAGGGGATCGACGAGAAGGCGTACCTCGTCGAGCCTGGCGTGCCGGATCGCGTGGTGGTCGCGGTGGACCCGCGTTATTTCCGGCCGGCGGAAGTGGAGACCCTCCTCGGCGATCCCACCAAGGCACGCCAGCAGCTGGGATGGAAGCCGAAGATCACCTTCGAAGAGCTGGTGCGCGAGATGACCAGGGAGGACTTGGTGAGCGCCCAGCGCGATGAACTCGTGAAGGTGCATGGCTACAAGGCGCTGGATGCCCACGAATGATGCCGGCTCGCAGGAGCACGTTCATCATGTCTGAGGGTGTCCGCCCACACGTGCTGCGAAGCGCCAACCCGATCAAGAAGACGCTTGAACAGGTCTTCCTGAGGGCGGCGTCGGCCAAGTTCCTGCTCTATACGATCGCCACGCGGTGGCGGTTCGGGACATGGGGCCGGCATTCGCGATTGGAGCCTGGGGCCAAGCTGATGTCGCCCTACCTTGTGGAGGTCGGCAACGCGGTGCACATCGGCCGGGACGCCTGGTTGAACGCGAAGGATGACCGGGGCGATGGACTGCCGACGCTGAGGATCGGCGACCACACCTACATCGGACGCTTGGCCCAGATCAATGCATGGCGAGAGGTCGAGATCGGCAAGCACGTGCTGATCGGCGATCGGGTCTTCATCAGCGACGCCGATCACAATTTCCGGCGACCTGACATACCGATCGGCATGCAGGGCGATGCCTTCATCGGGCCGGTGACTTTGTGCGATGGCTGTTGGATCGGCATTGGCGCGGTGATCTTGCCTGGCGTGACGATCGGTCGCAATGCCGTCGTGGCGGCGAACGCGGTGGTCACGCGTGACGTACCGGATCGAACGGTGGTCGGTGGTATCCCGGCCAGGATCATCAGACACATGGACGCAAAAGGTTAAAGCAGCATGCTGAAAAGAATTGTCAGAACCTATCGGCGGTTCAATGCGTTGTCGGAGAGGCTGACCCGCATTCAGGAAGCGCTCGGGCGCATCGAGATGCGTCAAGTGGCGAACTGCGAGAGCCCGGATGCCGCGGAATTCCGGGTGTTCTCCCAATGGGGAGAAGACGGCATCATCCAGCACCTGGTCAACCGGGTTCCCATCGAACGGCGCATTTTTGTGGAGTTCGGCGTGGAGAACTACGTCGAATCGAACACCCGATTCTTGTTGACGAACAACCAGTGGGCCGGCCTGGTGATCGATGGCTCGGCAGAGAACATCGACTACATCCGACGCGACCAGATCTACTGGGCCACGAACCTCAAGGCAGAGCATTCCTTCATCACGAAGGAGAACATCAATGATCTGCTGACCCGCAACGGGATCTCCGGTGACATCGGCTTGCTGTCGGTCGATATCGACGGCAACGACTATTGGGTCTGGCAAGCCATCGATGTGATCTCTCCACGCATCGTCATCTGCGAATACAGCAGCCAGTTCGGTTCCGTCGCCGAAGTTACCACGCCCTACGACCCCTCGTTCGTGCGTGGCAGCGCGCACTACTCCCACGTCTACTACGGTGCATCCATCTCGGCCCTCTGCTCCCTGGCCGCGAGCAAAGGCTACTCACTCGTGGCCGCCAATGCCGTGGGCAACAACGTCTTCTTTGTCCGCAACGACCTGCTCGGCTCGCTCAAGGTCTTGTCGCCGCAGCAAGCCTATCGGCGTGCGCAGTTCCGCGAGTTCCATGACGAGGAGGGAAATCTGACCTTCGATGACTTTGAATCGCGGCTGAAGAAGATCGGGGATCTGCCGTTGTTCGATCTGAAGACCCGCCAGTTGGTGAAGATCGCCGACATCGCCGATGTGCTGAAGTCCTAGTCGGGCGCCATGGGCATGCAGAAGAAGGTTCTCGTCACGGGTGGGCTCGGTTTTCTGGGCCGGGCCGTCGCTCGCCTTTTCAGCGCACGCGGTTGCAGCGTTGTGGGATTGGGGCACGGCAAGTGCACTGCATCGGGGGCTCGTTCACTCGGATACACGGCATGGTTCGAAGGCGAGCTGTCATCGGCCAGCCTTGCAGCGCTCCCGGGAGCGTTCGACGTCGTCGTGCACTGCGCCGCGAGCAGTTCCGTCGCCTACTCGCTCGACCACCCGCTCGAGGCTTTCAGGTCGACCGTGCAGGGAACCGCCGAACTCCTCGATCACCTTCGCCGGACAAGTCCGGGGGCATTGCTCCTCTTTCCCTCCAGTGCAGCGGTCTATGGCGCCGCGGACGACCGCCCGCTCGTTGAAACCGACACGCCGAACCCCGTTTCGCCCTATGGCTTCTACAAGTTGATGACCGAGGAGCTGCTGGATTGCTATGCCCGGTGTCACGGCATTCGCGTGGCATCGGTCCGCTTCTTTTCCATCTACGGGCCTGGGCTTCGCAAACAGCTGCTGTGGGATGCTGCCAACCGGCTCTTGTCCGGCGTGTCGCCTGCCATGTTCTGGGGCACCGGGGAGGAGACCCGCGATTGGATCCATGTCGAGGATGCGGCTTCCTTGCTGTTCGCCCTCAGCACTCGCACGGAATCGAGGCTGATCGTGAACGGAGCGAGCGGAGAGCGAATCACGGTTGCCGCCATGCTCGACATGTTGCGCGGTGCATTGGGGGTGGACACGCCCTTCGCATTCAACGGCACGATCAAGCCGGGCGATCCGCGCTTCTATCACGCTGACACGACACGCTTGCATGGCCTGGGCTGGGCGCCGGCCGTCACGCTGTCGCAAGGACTTGCCGAGTATGCCGACTGGGTGAAGCGCGCATCGGTGACATCCGCCGCCGCCGAGGCATCCGGCCATTGACAGGAGATCCCTTTCGAATGATTCACGTGGGTTTTTGGTACGACTACGGTCTCAAGTACGCCGGCGGCCTGAACTACTTCAGGAACCTGCTGCATGCGATCCGGGAGGTACGCCCGGCGGACGTACAGACCACGCTGTTCATCGGGAAGGACCTTCCCCCGCAACTCGAAAACGAATTCGGCCGAGCCACTCGGGTGGTCAAGCTCGACATCCTCACACGTGGCACCTTCCGGTGGTTCTTGCACCGGTTGCTGTACCGCGGCATCCGTTCCCAGTTCTTTGTTGAACGCGAATTGCGCAAGCATCGGGTGGACGTCGTCTCGCATCCATCGATGGTCGAACGGCTGAGTCGCCGATTCAAGCTCATCTCGTGGATTCCGGATTTCCAGTACCTGCACCTGCCTCACCTGTTCCCGGGCATCGATACGGACCGGCGGACTCGGGAGATACGGGCCATCCATCGCAGCAGCGATGCGGTGGTGGTCAGCAGCCAGAATGCCTACCAGGACTTCGGCGCGGCCTTGGCCGACGCCCATCCTGAACGCACCCACGTGATGCCATTCGTCTCCCAGTTGCACGTGAGCGAGCACGAACCGGCTCTCACGCAAGCACTGCTTGAAAAGCACGGTGTGCCGCCTCGGTACTTCTTTCTTCCCAACCAGTTCTGGGCTCACAAGAACCATCGCCTGGCCTTTGAAGCCCTGGCAATCCTCAAGCGCCGCGGAATCGACGTCACGCTGGTCTGCACGGGCTGGATGAAAGATCCGAACCGGGCGACCACCGGCGGGGCGGATGCCCTGGCGCTGCGCGAACAAGCACAACTGCAATCCAACATCCTGCTGCTGGGGAGCATCGACTATGCCGATGTCATCGGGCTGATGCGGGGCTGTATCGCCGTCATCAATCCGTCGTTCTTCGAAGGTTGGAGCAGCAGCGTGGAGGAATCGAAGTCCATCGGCAAGCCCATCTTTGTGTCCGACATCCCGGTGCACCGGGAACAGGCCCACCCGAAGGCTCACTACTTCGATCCGAACGACGCGGAAGCCCTGGCTGCACTGCTTGAAACCGCTTGGCGCGATTGGCCCGGCGGCGTGGCTGTGGCCGCCGAATCAGAAGCTAGAATCGCCCTCCAGCGCCGCACGATCGAGTTCGGACAGCAGTACGTCAGCATCTTGCGAGAGGTTGCCGCTCGTGAGCATCACCATGCCCGATAGCGCAAATGCTCATGTCGAATACTTTCGGTTTCGTCGTTCTGAACTACGTCAACTATCAGGAAACGATAGATTGCGTGGAAAGCATCGCAGCGCTGCCGGGCGAGGCTCGCATTGTCGTGGTCGACAACAGTTCGCCCAACGAATCATTCGCGGTTCTTGAACGCAGGTACAGCGGCCATCCGAGGATCACTGTTGTTCAATCTGGCCGGAATGGCGGGTACTCGGCCGGCAACAACGTGGGGATCAAGACACTGCGGCAGTCGGGCATCCACGACATCATCGTCGCGACCAGCGACACCCGGGTGGAAACCACCGATCTGCTGGACCGTTGCGCGATCGCGAAGCGCGACGGCATCGCCGTGGTGGGACCGTACATCCGCGGGCCGCAGCAGGGTTCGCAGAACCCGATGCTGCCTCGCCTGACACTGCAGTACATCGCTGCGATCCACCTCGGAGACGTCTGGACTTACCTGAAGCGACTCGCCTTTCGCACCATTCTGAAACGCCGGGCCCCGCCAGGACAGGGGACCCCTGTGGACACCTGGAAAGATCCCATCGACGTCTACATGGTCCACGGTTGCTTCCTCTACCTCTCGGAACACTACCTGCGGCAGTTTCCTGAGCTGGATGAGGACCTCTTCATGTACGGAGAAGAGGATCTCATCGCGTTCAACTGCATTCGGCGAAAGTTGCGGGTCGTCTACGATCCGTTGATGCGCGTCTATCACGGCGACGCCAAGAGCACGAGCAAGGAAGGTGACTTCCGCAGCAAGGCCGTCTCGGTCTCGATGACGACCTTGCGCAGGAAGATGCCCATCGGAAAGCTGATCCATGCATACGTTCGCCACGCTTGAGGCCGGGCATCAGCCTTTGCCTCACTCCCAGGCGTTCCGCAAGGGGCCCGCGGCCGTGCTCCATCTGTTGTGCGCCTCCCTGGCGCTGTACCCGCTGCTGGAGCGCTTCATCGTCCCCGTCCTGGCCGCAGCGTTCTTGCTTTCGGCCACGTCGGTGGTAGGCCGGCTCTTCGCGAACGGACTTCGCACCCCCCCTTCGTTCATCTGGGGCGCCTGGGGAATGTTCTTCGCGATCTATGTCTTCTGGTTCTGCGTCGCGTTGATCCGTCAGAACCCCATCGCCTACATCAATCAGGATTCCTTCGGATTTCTCCTGTACATCTTCGCGATGCCGGTCCTCTATCTCTACATCCGCTGGAACCGGCTGGAGCAGCAGTTCTTCCGCTTCATCGAGATCTGCTCTTGGGCAATAGGCCTGGTGAGCATCGCGCTGGTAGCCGGGTTCTTCCTCATGTTCGGAGAAATCAACTCCGACTCGATGGTCTTCACCAACCTCTTCCTGCGCTCACTGGGTCTGTCGTGGACCATCGACCACAACCACGGGATGCTGGGGCTGTACAGCAACATCGCGCATCTCGTGCTCTTGGGGAACGCGCTGGCACTTCATCGGTATGCGCTTCATCACAGGCGCAAAGATCTCTTGCTGGTGCTGGTCTGCATTGCCGCCCTGGCCCTGGATGGCCGTCGTGCGTTGGTCATCTCGGCGGTGCTGCAGTTGCTCATCATCGCCCCACGCCTGATGTCCGCACTCAAGCCGGCTCACCGCATCCTGTTGCTGGCGAGCGCCGCAGTCCTCACATCGGCCTTTGTCGTCACGAACCTGGAATGGGTCGAGCAGCGGTTCGAGTTCTCCGAGGAAGACGTTTCAACCGCCTTGCGCCAGGAGCAAATCCCGCCCCTGCTCGAGAAGATTGCCGAGAACCCGGTGCTGGGCGGTGGCTTCGGTACGGTTGCCCGGCTGCTGCGCAGCCAGCTGCGGCCGTTCAGCTATGAAGTCGACTTCCTGGCCACGTTCATGAAGCTGGGCCTCGTGGGGGGGCTGCTCTACTTCGGAACCTACTTGTTCGTCGTGAGCCGCGAGTCCCTGAGGTGCGGTGCCCGCGGTATTTTCTATATCTCCGCGGGATGGGCGTTCTTCTTCTTCATGGGCACCAACGGCAATCAGGCCATGTCGACAGACAGCGCCATCTTCCACATTTTCCTGTTCCTGCTCATTGCCTTCTCCCAAGTGAAGCCCGCAAGGCAACCCCAGGCGCGGACCACCGAACCACAGGCTGCAGCATGAAGACGGTCCTGGTCTTTGTTCCCAATTACTTTCCTGGCTACAAGTCAGGAGGTGTCGCTCGCACGGTGCTCAACACCACCGAATGGTTGAGTTCGGACTTCCGCTTCCTCATCGTCACGCGTGACCGGGACCTGGGCTCAGACGTCCCTTACGAGAACATCGAGCCGGGCACCTGGGTTCCATTCGGCAAGGCACGCGTGCGCTATCTGAAGCCGGATGAGCTCTCCCTGGACAGTCTGGCCGAGCTCGTCCGATCGACAGCGCATGACATCTTGCACCTGAACGGTTTCTTCGACCCGGTGTTCACGATCAAGCTGTTGCTGCTGCTGCGGCTGAAGAAGATCTCGCCACGCCGCGTGCTGCTGTCTCCCCGGGGAGACTTCTTGAATGGTTCGCTTCGGCTGAAGTACCCCAAGAAGAAGCTTTACATCGAATTGTCGAGAATCGCAGGGTTCTACAAAAAGCTCTGCTTGCACGGGTCCACCCGGCACGAAGCCGACAGCATCGCAGCGGCGCTCAGGGTTCCGGTGTCATCGGTACGGACGGCGATCGATCTCCCGATCAAGGAAGCTTCGTTTGCGGCCCAGGCCGACGCATCCAGCGAGCGCCTGAGGGTGGTCTATCTCTCCAGGATGAGCCGCGAGAAAAACCTCGACGGGGCACTGAAAGTTCTCCAGCGGGTCAAGACGCCGATCGTCTTCGACATGATCGGGCCGCAGGAAGATCCCGTTTACTGGGAGGAATGCCGTGCGCTGCTGTCGCAACTGCCGGGCAATGTGGAAGCCAATTACCTCGGCCCCGTCGCCCCGGAAGAGGTTTTCGACACCCTGGCCCGCTACGATGTCTTCCTGTTTCCGTCGCACAATGAGAACTATGGTCATGTCATCGCCGAATCGGTCGCGGTCGGTACGCGCGTGCTGATCGGCCAAGGCACACCTTGGCGCAATTTGGATTCTGACGGCCTTGGCTGGGACATCGACCTGAAGGACGTCCAGCGGTTCGCCGACGTCATTGAAACGCTGTCACTGCAAACACCCGCTGAGCGGGCGGCGGTTCGATCGAGCGTACGCGAAGCCGCAGCTGCCAGACTGTCCCATCCGGCAGCGCTTGAAGACAACCGCCTCCTCTATTTGAACGCCTGATCCCCGCGTATACCGTGTCACATCAAACCTATCGCATCTGCTCCAACTGCATCATGGATACCAGCGACGCGGACATCACGTTCGACGCGCGCGGTTGGTGCGACTACTGCAACAACTACCACACCAACATCCTGCCCAACTGGCACACCGACGAACGCGGCCAGGCCGAGATCGAGCGCATGGTGGCCAAGGTCAGGAAGGATGGCGAGGGGCGTGAGTTCGACAGCCTGCTGGGCATCAGCGGCGGGGTCGACAGTTCCTACCTCGCCTACCTGGCCAAGGAGAAATTCGGGCTGCGGCCGCTGATCTTCCACGTCGACGCGGGGTGGAACTCGCAGCAGGCGGTGCACAACATCGAACGCATCGTCGACGGGCTGGGTTTGCATCTGCACACCGAGGTCATCAATTGGCAGGAGATGAAGGACCTGCAGCTGGCCTACTTCAAGGCCCAGGTTCCGCACCTCGACACGCCGCAGGATCATGCGTTCTTCGCATCGCTCTACAACTTCGCGGCCAAGCACGGCATCAAGTACATCCTCAACGGCGGCAACTATTCCACCGAATGCGTGCGAGAGCCGCTGGAATGGGCGTATCACGCGTCCGACCTGCGCCAGCTCAAGGACATCCATTCGAAGTTCGGCACGCGGCCGCTCAAGACCTTCCCGCTGTCTGACATCTTCACGTACAAGATCTACTACCGTTATGTGAAGGGCGTGCAGGTGCTGCGCCCGCTCAACTGCGTGCCGTACATCAAGGATGAAGCCATGCAGTTGCTGATCGACAAGTTCGGCTGGCAGAAGTACGCGCACAAGCATTACGAATCGCGCTTCACGCGTTTCTACGAAGGCTATTGGCAGCCGACGAAGTTCGGGTACGACAAGCGCCGTGCGCACTTCTCGAGCCTGATCCTCACGAAGCAGATGACGCGTGATGAAGCGCTCGAGCGCATCGCCAAGCCGGCCTACGACGAGGCCACCATTGCGGAGGACTTCGAATACATCGCGACCAAGCTCGACATCTCGGTCGAGGAGCTGCGTGCGTTGCACCAGGGGCCGAACAAGAGCTATCGCGATTACAAATCGAGGCAGCCGCTGATCCAGCTGGGCACGCGGGTCATGCAGGCCATGGGTGTGCAAAGGGCCATCATCCGATGATCAAGATCATCGACTACGGCCTCGGCAACATCCTGGCGTTCCAGAACATGTACAAGAGGCTCAACGTGCAGGTGGGCCTGGCCCGCAGCGCGGACGACCTGCAGGGCGCATCCAAGCTGATCCTTCCGGGCGTGGGTGCGTTCGACCATGCGATGGAACAGCTGGACCGGTCGGGCATGCGCGGCCCGCTGGACGAGCTAGTGCTGCGCCAGCAGGTGCCGGTGCTGGGCATCTGTGTGGGCATGCAGATGCTCGCCGAGCGCAGCGACGAAGGCCAGCTGCCGGGCCTCGGCTGGATCCGCGGGCAGGTCAAGGGCTTCAAGGGCCTGCAGCGAAGCGAGCTGCTGCTGCCCCACATGGGCTGGAACGATGTGCATCCTGCCCCGGGCAGCCGCCTGTTCGAGCAACTGCGCACCGATGCGCGCTTTTACTTCCTGCATTCCTTCTACTTCGAATGCACGCGCCCGGAGGATGTGGCCGCCGTGTCGAACTACGGCACGGAGTTCAGCTGCGCGGTGAGCGCCGGCAACATCCACGGCGTGCAGTTCCATCCCGAGAAGAGCCACCACTTCGGCGCCCAGCTGCTGAAGAATTTCGCGGAACTCTGACATGCTGCGTCCCCGAATCATTCCGTGCCTCCTGGTCCACGATGGTGGCCTCGTCAAGACGGTCCGCTTCAAGGACCCGAAGTACGTCGGCGATCCGATCAACGCGGTCAAGATCTTCAACGAGAAGGAAGCGGACGAACTGGTCGTCCTCGACATCGACGCGACCGTGCAAGGGCGCGAGCCGAACTTCCGGCTGATCGCCCAGTTCGCCGCCGAATGCCGCATGCCGCTTTGCTACGGCGGCGGCATCCGTACGGTGGAACAGGCCAAGCGCATCATCGGACTGGGTGTCGAGAAGGTGGCGATCAGCGCCGCGGCCGTGGCGGACCCGAAACTGATCTCGCGCATCGCCGAGGAGGTGGGCAGCCAGAGCGTGGTGGTGGTGCTGGATGTCAAGAGCAGCCTCTTCGGCAAGCAGGAGGTCTGGACGCACAACGGGCGCAAGAACAGCGGCAAGTCGCCGGTCGAGGCGGCCCAGGAAGCCGAGGCGCTCGGCGCGGGCGAGATCGTGATCAACTCGATCGACCGAGATGGGCAGATGAAAGGCTACGACGTGGCGCTCGCGACGAAGCTCCGCGCAGCCACGCGCTTGCCGATGTCCGTGCTCGGCGGCGCCGGATCGATGCAGGACATCGGGGAGCTGATCGCCGCCTGTGGCGTCGTCGGCGCCGCGGCGGGCAGCTTCTTCGTGTTCAAGGGAGCCTACCGTGCGGTGCTCATCAGCTACCCCACGCAAGCGCAGAAGGATGACCTCATCCGCACGTCACTGCCCCAGCGCCGCGGCGCCCGCATGGCCTGACCGTCCCGATGAACGTTCTGATCATCAGCCAGCATTACTGGCCCGAGACCTTCCGCATCAACGAGGTCGCGGAGTCCTTGCAGCGCGCCGGTTGCCGGGTGCGGGTGCTGACGGGTCAACCGAACTACCCAGATGGCGTCGCCTTCCCGGGTTACCGTCCCTGGAAGGTGTGCACGGAGGAGCACGGCGGCTACACGATCCATCGGGTGCCGCTCGTGCCCCGCGGCCGGGGCACGGCGCTGCGCCTGGTGGCCAACTACCTGTCGTTCCTCGCGTCAGCATGCGTGCTGGGCCCCTGGTCGCTGCGCGGGCGGGACGTCGACGTGATCTTCGTGTACGGCACCTCGCCGATCCTGCAGGCCATCGCCGGCGTGGTGTTGAAGGTGATCAAGCGCGCACGCCTGGTCACGTGGGTGCAGGACCTGTGGCCGCAGAGCCTCGAAGTGACCGGTTTCGTGCGCAATCGGCGGTTGCTCGGTGCGGTTGCCACCGTCGTGCGGTGGATTTACCGCCGCAGCGATCTGCTCCTGGTGCAGTCGCATGCGTTCATGCCGCCCGTCAAGGCGATGGCCGGGCGTACGCCGGTCGCCTATCACCCGAACCCCGGGGAGCTGGCGTTCGGCGTGCGTGTCCCGCAAGGGCCGCCGGCACTGACGCTCGAACCCGGTTTCAACGTGGTGTTCGCGGGCAACTTCGGCACCGTCCAGGCGCTGGACACGGTGGTGCGGGCCGCTGAGCTGCTGCAATCCCATCCGGACATCCGCCTGGTGCTGATCGGCAGCGGCGGCCGAGGCGACTGGCTGAAGTCGGAGGTGACCCGGCTGGGCCTGCAGAACATCGTGTTGCCGGGAAGGTTTCCCCCCGACGCCATGCCGGGCATCCTCGCCCAGGCATCGGCGCTGCTGGTCAGCCTCACCCGCGGCGAGATCATGAGCCAGACCGTGCCGAGCAAGGTGCAGGCGTACCTCGCCGCCGGCCGCCCGATCGTCGCCTCGCTCGACGGCGAAGGCGCGCGGGTCGTGCGGGAAGCAGGCGCCGGCGTCACCTGCCCGGCCGAAGATGCGCAGGCGCTGGCCGATGGCATCCTGAAGCTTCGCGACGCGTCCACGGACGAACGCCTGCGCATGGGCCAGGCCGGACGCCGCTACTACGAGCAGCATTTCGATCCGGAGCTGCTGGCCCGGCGGCTGGCGCGCAGTTTCCAGGATCTGGTGTCGCCCCAAGGCGCCACGCAGACCGATTGAGATTCAGACAGGACACCGAGACGATGGATCCAAAAACCAAAGTGCTTGTCATCGGCGCATCAGGCATGCTCGGCAATGCCGTGCTCAGGTTGTTCGCGGAAAGCGAGGCGTTCGACGTCGCGGGTTCCGCGCGGTCACCGGGATTCCTCGCCCGCCTGCCTGCCCATCTGCGCCCTCGCATCGTGTGCGGCATCGATGTGGACAGCGCCGACAGCCTGGCGCGCCTCTTTGCATCGACCCAGCCGGACGTTGTCGTCAACTGCGTCGGCCTCGTCAAGCAACTGGCCGAGGCGGATGATCCGCTCGCGGCCATTCCGATCAACGCGCTGCTGCCCCACCGGTTGGCCCGGCTCTGCGAGATCGCGGGCGCCCGTCTCGTGCACATCAGCACCGACTGTGTGTTCTCGGGGCGCAAGGGGCGCTACCTCGAGAGCGACGTGCCGGATGCCACCGACCTGTACGGCCGCAGCAAGCTCCTCGGGGAGGTGGACTACCCGCACGCCGTGACGCTGCGCACGTCCATCATCGGCCATGAGCTGGGCAGCGCGCATGGGCTCGTGGGCTGGTTCCTGGCGCAGCAAGGCGCCGTTCGCGGATTCACCCGCGCCATCTTCTCAGGTTTGCCCACCGTAGAGCTCGCCCGCGTCATCCGCGATCACGTGCTCCCGCATCCGGAGCTGCGCGGTCTGTACCATGTGTCCGCCGCGCCCATTGCCAAGTTCGATCTGTTGACGCTGGTGGCCCGTGAATACGACCATTCCGTGCAGTTCACTCCCGACGACAACCTCGTGACCGATCGTTCGCTCGATTCCACCCGCTTTCGTGCCGCCACTGGCTACCTGCCGCCGGAGTGGCCCGAACTCGTCCGGCGCATGCGCGCGTTCGGCTGACGCCCTCTTCTACCCTGTAAAGACATGTTCAAAGACAAAACACTGCTGATCACCGGAGGCACGGGCTCGTTCGGCAATGCCGTGCTCGGCCGCTTTCTCCATTCCGACCTCGCTGAAATCCGCATCTTCAGCCGGGACGAGAAAAAGCAGGAGGACATGCGCCTCGCCATCAAGAACAACAAGGTGAAGTTCTACATCGGCGATGTGCGCGATTACGACGCGGTGCACGACGCGCTGTGCGGCGTGGACTACGTGTTCCATGCGGCGGCACTCAAGCAGGTGCCGTCCTGCGAGTTCTACCCGATGGAGGCGGTGCGCACCAACATCGTCGGGGCCGAGAACGTCATCCGGGCGTCCATCGCCAACGAGGTGAGCCGCTGCGTGGTGCTCAGCACCGACAAGGCCGTGTACCCGATCAACGCGATGGGCATGTCCAAGGCGATGATGGAAAAGGTGATGGTCGCCAAATCGCGCATGTGCGATCCCGGCAAGACCATCCTGTCGGCCACCCGCTATGGCAACGTGATGGCCTCGCGCGGTTCCGTCATTCCGCTGTTCCTCGAGCAGTTGCGCAGCGGCAAGGCGCTCACGGTGACGGACCCGGGCATGACGCGCTTTCTGATGTCGCTGGAAGAATCCGTCGACCTGGTGCTCTACGCCTTCGAGCATGCGCGGCCGGGTGACATCTTCGTGCAAAAGGCCCCGGCTTCCACGGTGGGAGACCTTGCCCAGGCGCTGCGCGAACTGCTGGACGTGGACAACGCGGTGAAGATCATCGGCACGCGCCACGGCGAGAAGCTGTACGAATCGCTGGTGTCGCGCGAGGAGATGGCGCGCTCCGAAGACCTCGGCGGCTACTACCGCATTCCGGCGGACTCGCGCGACCTCAACTACGACAAGTATTTCGTGGAGGGCGAGACCGAGATCTCCAAGATCGAGGACTACACCTCGCACAACACCCGCCGCCTCGACATCGAGCAGGTCAAGCAGGTGCTGATGCAGCTGGACATCGTCCGGGAGGCCATGCGTGCTTAAGGTGATGACGATCGTGGGCACTCGGCCCGAGATCATCCGCCTGTCCCGTGTGATCGACAGGCTTGACCGGCATTGCGAACACGTGCTCGTTCACACCGGGCAGAACTACGACTACGAGCTCAACGGGGTCTTCTTCAGCGACCTGGGCATCCGCAAGCCGGACCACTTCATGGAAGCGGCGGGGGCGACGGCCGCGGAAACCATCGGCCAGATCATCATGGCCACCGACCGCGTGCTCGAGACCCACCGGCCCGACGCGCTGCTGCTGCTGGGCGACACGAACAGCAGCCTGGCGGCGATCGCTGCCAAGCGGCGCAAGGTGCCCATCTTCCACATGGAAGCCGGCAACCGGTGCTTCGACTTCCGGGTGCCCGAGGAGATCAACCGGCGCATCGTCGACCACACCTCGGACATCAACCTCACGTACAGCGAAATCGCCCGGGAGTACCTGCTGCGAGAGGGCCTGCCCCCCGACCAGGTCATCAAGACGGGCAGCCCGATGCGCGAGGTGATCGAGCATTACCGGGAGGGCATCGAGGCGTCCGACGTGCTGCCCCGGCTCGGCCTCCAGGAGGGCCAGTACTTCCTGGTGAGTTCCCATCGGGAGGAAAACGTCGATTCGCCGGAAAACCTCGCCCGCCTGTTCGCCGTGCTGAACGCACTGGCCGAGCGGCATGATGCGCCCGTCGTCGTCTCCACCCACCCGCGCACCCGCAAGCGCATGGAGGCGCTGGGGCTCGAGGCGCACCCTCGGGTGCTTTTCCACAAACCCTTCGGGTTCCTGGACTACATCAAGCTCCAGACGCGTGCACGCGCCGTGCTCTCGGACAGCGGAACGATCACCGAGGAATCATCCATCCTCAATTTCCCGGCGCTGAACCTGCGTGAAGTGCACGAGCGGCCCGAGGGATTCGAGGAAGCGGCGGTGATGTTCGTGGGGCTCGATCTCGATCGGGTGATGCAGGGCCTGCGCATTCTGGAGGAGCAGCCGCGGCACGACGAGCGACTGCTGCGCATGGTCAATGACTACACACCAGTGAACGTTTCCGACAAAGTGCTGCGGATCATCCTGAGCTACACGGATTTCGTGAACCGGCGTGTGTGGAAGAAGACCTGACGCCCACGACCAACCCCTTCGGGTCCATCCTCAACCGCCCGCCTCTGCACCGTTTGAACGATGACTTACTTTGCCAGCTGCTTTCTCGCCGGGCTCTTGGCCACGCTGTTCATCATGCGGTCGTCGATGCGGTACAGCCACCTGTCGGCCGACCATGACCTGAGCGGGCCGCAGAAATTCCACGGCCGGCCGGTGCCCCGGGTGGGCGGCGTGGGGGTGATGGCGGCGATCCTGGTGGGTGCCGTGATCGCCTCGAAAAACCAGTCTCCCGTGGCTGCGCAGACGTGGTTGCTGCTGGCCTGCACCATCCCCGCCTTTCTGGCCGGCATCGTCGAAGACCTCACGAAAAAAGTATCGCCGCGGCAGCGCCTCATTGCCACGGCGGTCTCCGCCGGGCTGGCCGTGGGGCTGGTGGGCGGCGTGATCGACCGGACGCACATTCCCGGCCTGGACCTGCTGGTTCCCTGGTATCCCTTCGCGGTGGCGCTCACAATGTTCACCGTCGCCGGCGTGGCGAACGCCGTCAACATCATCGACGGTTTCAACGGCCTGGCCTCGATGTGCGTGTTCATGATGGTGCTGGCGCTGGCGTACGTGGCCTTCCAGGTGGGGGACACCTTCGTGTTCACCGCGTCGCTGATCACTGCCGGGGCCGTTCTCGGGTTCTTCGTGTGGAACTTCCCCGCCGGCCTGATCTTCCTGGGCGACGGCGGGGCGTACCTGCTCGGGTTCCTGCTCGCCGAGCTGGGCATCCTGCTCGTGCACCGGAATGCGAACGTCTCGCCGATCTTTCCGCTGCTGCTTTGTGCCTACCCGATCTTCGAAACCATTTTCACCATGTACCGCCGCAAGGTGGTGCGCGGCGTGGCCACGGCGGCACCCGACGGCATTCACCTGCACACGCTGATCCATCGCCGCCTGATCCGCTGGACGCTGCAAAGCAACTTCGAGCGCAGGAGATTGACGCGCCGCAATTCGATGACGTCACCGTACCTCTGGCTGTTGTGCCTGACCTCGGTGATTCCGAGCGTCCTGTGGTGGGACAGCACCGCCGCGCTGTCGTGGTCGCTGCTGGGCTTCGTGGTGGCCTACATCTGGCTCTATGCGCGCATCGTGCGCTTCAGGACGCCCCGCTGGATGGTGTTCCGCCGGCATCGCTGATTCAGCGTGCCTGGTACTCCGGCACGAACCCCTTCAGGGCCTGGCGGCATGCCGCGGGCACCACGGTGCTGTCCACGGTGCCCAGCCACTGCAGCAGGTCGGCCATCCATGCCTCGCCGGCAGGCTCCTGCAATCGTGCGATCCGCAGCCTCGGGTGCTTGGAGGCCAGGGTGTCGTCGGCATCCGCCAGCAGCTCTTCGTAGAGTTTCTCGCCGGGCCGCAGACCACTGAACACGATCGGGATCTCACCGTCCCGGTGGCCGGACAGGCGGATGAGGTCGCGAGCCAGGTCCACGATCTTCACGGGTTCGCCCATGTCCAGCACGTAGACCTGCCCGCTCTCGGCCAGGGCGGCGGCCTGGAGCACCAGGCGGGAGGCTTCCGGGATGGTCATGAAATAGCGCGTGATCTCGGGATGGGTGACCGTGACCGGGCCGCCCTTGGCGATCTGCTCCTTGAACTTCGGGATCACGCTGCCGCTCGATCCGAGCACGTTGCCAAAGCGCACCGCGACGAACCGGGTGGCATGGCCTTGCGTGGACAGGTGGGAGAGCACCATCTCGGCAGCACGTTTGCTGGCGCCCATCACGTTGGTGGGGTTGACCGCCTTGTCGGTGGAGATCAGCACGAAGCGTTCGGCGCCGGCCTTGGCGGCGGCAGTGGCGGCATGCCAGGTGCCGAGCGTGTTGTTCTGAAGCGCCATCCAGGCGTTTTCATCTTCCATCAGCGGCACGTGCTTGTAGGCCGCGGCGTGCAGCACGAGGTGCGGGCGGTAGGTGATGCAGGCGTGCTCGATCTGGCCCCGCTGCTTGACGTCGCCGATCAGGCGCACGAGCGGAAGGTGCGGATGCAGCTCGACCAGCTGCTGTTCGATCTGGTAGAGCGCGAGTTCGCTCTGTTCGAACAGCACGAGGCGCGACGGGCCGTACCGCGCGAGCTGGCGGCACAGCTCGGAGCCGATGGAGCCGCCGGCGCCGGTCACGAGCACCGTCTTGCCGGAGAGCAGGTCCGAGATGCCGGATTCGTCGAGCACCACCGGCTCACGGCCGAGCAGGTCTTCAGGCTCGATGTGGCGCACGCGTTCGATGCGGGCGCGGCCATCCTGCAGTTCGCTGACAGAAGGCACGGTGAGCACCGGGAGCCCGCAGGCCGATGCCAGTTCCACCGCGCGGCGCCGCGTCGCGGCGCTGGCGCCGGGCAAGGCCACGATGACGTGGGTGGCCCCGCCGATCACATCGGGCCGCGCCACGTCGGCCAGCGTGCCGACCACCTCCACGCCGCCGATGCGGGCGCGCTGCTTGGCCGGGTCGTCGTCGAGCAGGTGGAGCACGATCCAGCCTTGCTGGTGGATTGTGGCGAGCAGGCGTTTGGCCGCTTCACCCGCGCCCATCACCACGGCGCGGCGCACCTCGGTGTCGCTGCCCGTGATACGGGAGCGGGCCTGTTCGTACAGCATGCGGTAGGCAATGCGGACACCGAATGCGGCCATCAGCGTGATGACAGGATGCAGTGCCAGCACGGCGCGCGGTACCTGGGCGAGCTGCGCCATCGAGACCACCACCGCACACGTCGCCCCGGCCGCTGCACAGGCCACCGTGAGGCGCTTGACCTCCTGGAAACCGGAGAACCGCCACATGCCGCGCGGGATGCCGGTGGCCATGAACACGGCCAGGTAGACGGCCACGACGCCGCCCAGCACGGCCAGGTCGTACGACGGGCGTGCGGAAATCCAGCGCTCGAAGCCGAGGCGAAAGAGGTACGTGATGTTCCAGCTGATGGCCACGATCGAGGCATCGATGGCCAGCGACAGCGGTTGGCGATGGGGCCGCAACCGCGCAAGAAAGCGGTCGAGGCGGTGCCAGATGGACGGATGGGTGGTCATGGGCGGAAGACAGTGCGCAAGGTGCGGGCGATCAGCCGCAGGTCGGTGGCGAGGGAGGCCTGGTCCACGTACTGCATCGCAAGACGCAGCTTGGCCGGCATCACGACGTTGACATACTCTGCCTCCGGATCGGCCGCGGCGGCGAGCACCCCGGCCTCGTCGCGGTATTCGATGGAGGCCGGGTCGGTGATGCCGGGGCGCACGCTGAGCACCTTCTCCCGAACGGCCGGGGGGTACATCGCGACGTACCGCGGTACTTCGGGCCTCGGGCCCACGAGGCTCATGTCGCCCTTGAGCACGTCGATCAATTGCACGAGCTCATCGAGTTTGTAATGGCGCAGCAGCCGGCCTGCACGGGTCACCCGTCGATCGGCACCGACGGTGATCTGAGGGCCGTCGGATGAGGGCGTGTGGGTCATGGTGCGCAGCTTGTGGATGCGAAACAGCGCCCCGCCCCGCCCCACCCGCTCCTGCCGGAAGAACACGGGGCCCGGCGAATCGAGCTTGATCCACAGCGCCAGCACCAGCAGCAGCGGCGACAGCACCGCCAACCCGGTGCCGGCGAGCAGCAGGTCGAAACACCGTTTGGCCATGGATCAGGCGAGCGCGACCCGCAAGGCGGCGGCCACGCGCGCCACATCGCCATCGGTCATGCGGGTGTAGAGCGGCAGCGAGAAGCTGCGTTCGTACACATGCTGCGATTGCGGGAACTGCTCGGGCCGCAGGCCCCCGCGGTCGCGCCAGTAGGGCTGAAGGTGCAGCGGGATGTAGTGCACGCTGCAGCCGATGCCGGCGGCGAACATCCGTTCGATCACCGTGTCGCGGGACAGGGCCACGCTGTCGGCGAGTCGCAGGACATACAAATGCCAGGCGTGGGTGTCTCCAGCCGGCGCGTGGGGCGGCAGCACGAGCGGCAAATCCGCGAGCGCCGCGTCGTACAGCGCGGCCAGGTGGGCACGCCGCTGCTGGAACTGCCGGGCCTTCTTCAGCTGATGGATGCCGAGCGCCGAGGCGATGTCGGTCAGGTTGTACTTGAACCCGGGCGCAATGACCTCGTAGTACCAGCTGGGGGTCTTGGACTGGAAGCGGTCGAAGGCGTCGCGGCTGATGCCGTGCAGGCGCATGACCTGGATGCGCTTGGCCAGGGCCGCATCCCGCGTGACGACCATGCCGCCCTCGCCCGTGGTGATGGTCTTGTTCGCGTAGAAGCTGAACACCGAGACGTCGGAGTCGAGCGTGCCGATGAGCCGTCCTGAACTGGTGGTGGGCAGGGCGTGTGCGGCGTCTTCCACGACGCGCAGGCCGTGCTTTCGGGCCAGCGCCAGCAGCGCAGGCATGTCGGCGGCGAGACCTGCGTAATGCACGGGGATCACGGCCTTGGTGCGCGGCGTGATCGCGGCTTCCACGGCCGCCACGTCGATGCACAGCGTGGAGGGGTCCACATCGACCAGCACCACGTCGGCCCCCAGGTACCGCACCACTTCGGCGGTGGCGGTGAAGGTGTGGGTGGTGGTGATGACTTCGTCGCCCGGGCCGATGCCGAGCGCCTCGAGCGCGAGATGAAGCCCCGCGGTGGCCGAATTGACGGCCATCGAATGCAGCGAGGGATCACCGAGGAAGGCGGTGAAGTCGGATTCGAAACGGCGTGTCTTGGGACCGGTGGTGATCCAGCCGGACTTGAGGGTGTCGACGACTTCGGCGATGTCTTCGTCGCCGATGTCGGGCAACGCGAAGGGCAGGAAAGGGAGATCAGCGGACATGGTTCAGGCTTTGGCGATCCAGCACAGCACGTGGGTGCGCAGCAGCGGCAGGATGTTGAAGAGAGTGTAGAGCGAGGGATGGAACCGGGTGACGGCACGCGCGATGGGCGGCGCAAGGGTCAGGCGGGATGCCGTGACCCGGCCGTGCGGGAACAGTGCGCGGACGCGGGAGAGCGGCACGCCCCGCACATCGGGGTTGCGGGGGTTGTTCACGGTGAAGTCGTACCAGAGCACGGCGCCGCCCGGGCGCAGCCAGCGCCACAGGGCTTCGGCCAGCCGCTGCTGGAAGACGTCGTCGAGCAGCGATGAGAACACGGTGGAGACGAACACGATGTCGAGCGACGCCGGAGGCACGTCCAGCGCAAGGGCGTCGCCCAGGTGCAAGACCACGGTGGGCGGCAGCACGGCGCGCGCCGCCTCGACGCGGTCGGGCAGCAGCTCCACGCCGCTCAGGTGCTCCGGCCGCACACCGGCCCTCAGCAGCTCCAGCAGGTTGCCACCCGCGCCGCAGCCCACTTCCATCAGGCGCACGGCCGACAGATCGTTCAGCCCCTGCTGGGCGAACAACCGCAGCATGGCGCGCTGGCGTTCCTGCACGGTGTGCCATACGTCGGGGCGCATCAGGCTGTAGCGGTCGTCCGCGGCACGGCGGGCGTAGCGTTCGGCAACCGCGCGCGGTTCGTTCATGCCTGCACCGCCTGGAGGAAACGTGCGGCGAGCACGGGGTACGTGTGGTTCGCCTGGACGAACGCCCGGCCACGCTCACCCATCGCTGCCCGCTGGGCCGGGGTCAGCGCGGCCAGCCGGCGCAGCCCTTCGATCACCGCCGGCGCCGATTCGGGCACCACCGTGAGCCCGCAGCCCGCCTCGGCCACCGGATCGTTGCCCGCCTCGACCGAATGCAGCACGGCCCGTCCGGCCATCATGTAATCCATCAGCTTGTTGGGTGCGATGCCGAAGCGGTACAGCGGCACGCGCTGCCAGCCGATGTAGGCGATGTCGAATTCGCCCAGCAACGCCGGAATCTGGGCCTTCGGGATGGGCGGAAACATCGCCACGTTCGCAAGGCCTTCGGACTGCACCCGCGCTGCCAGCTGCTGCTTCAGGTGGCCGTCGCCCACCATCACGATCGACAGGGCATCACCACGCAGGCCTGCGGCGGCGTCGAGCAGCACATCGAGCGCGTTGGGCTCGCCATGTGAACCGGCGTAACCCACCACCGTGCGCCCCCTGGCGCGTTCGCGCGCGATGTGTTCCCGGATACCGGCATCGAGCGGCGCCGGCTCGCCGGTCCATTCTTCCGGCGAGATGCCGTTGGGCACGATGTGCAGCTTCTTCAGGTCGAGGCCGTGCGCAGCCATGTGGCCTGCAACCTTCGGCAGCATGGACACCACCACGTCGGCATCGCGGTAGGCATCGTCCTCGGCTTTCTGGCACAGCATGATGAACGGATGGTGCCTGGACAGGCCGGACAGCTCCATGGGGGACGCGGGCCACAGGTCATGCACCTCGTAGACGAGTTTCGCGCGGGCGAGCCGGGCCAGGCGGCGCGCCACCCAGATGTCCATCGGGTACGTGCTCGAAGCGATGACTACGTCGGGCCGGCAGGCGGACACCAGCCGGGGCGCATCGCGCCACACCTGCCACAGGAACGTGGCGATGTTCCGCACCCGGCCCAGGCCGTTGCCGGTGTAGCGAGGGGCAGGCCACCAGCGGTAGGCGATGCCGTCGATGGCTTCGTCCACCGGGGTGTCGCCCACTTCGGGCTGGCGCGAGCGCACATGCGAATACGCCGCCGCGACGATCTGAACCTTGTGGCCGGCGCGCACCCATTCGCGCGCCAGGTAGTACGGCCGGAACTCCATGCCATGCCGGGGCGAGCCGGCGTAGTGATTGAGGAGCAGGATGTTCATGCGGCAGGCCACCCTTGGAGACGATCGAGCAGCCGGCCCACCGCCGGCGGGAACAATGCGTGTTGCGCCACCCAGGCGCGGTTGGCCTCGGCGATCGCGGCACCGCGTGGCAGCAAAGCCTGCAGCGCCGCCGCATCGACGGCATCGTCGACGATGCGGCCGTTGTCGCCGTCGCGCACCAGTTCGCGGTTGGCGGGCAAATCACTCAACAGCGGGATGCATCCGTGGGCCATGGCCTCGAGCACCGACACGGCCACGGAATCGCTGGCCGGCAGGCTCACGTACCACTGTGCGCGGCCGTACCATTCGGCCTGCTTCGCCGCCTCCAGGCGGCCCACGAACTCGACCGCATGCGCCACACCGAGCGCCTGCGCCTGAGATTCGAGCTGCTTGCGCAACGAGCCTTCGTTGGCCACCACGAGCCGGGCCTCCGGGCGCTCGGACAGCACCCGCGCGAACAAGGTCAGCACACGGTCAGGCCGGTAGAGAGGCTCCAGGCCGCGGTTCGCGAAGAAGAGCCAGGGCACCTTCTCGCCAGGTACAGGGGGCAGTGCCTCCAGGCCGAAGGGAAACGTCATCACCTCGCCCGCACCCAGCGCGCGCATGCGGGCCGTCATGTGCATCGAATCGCTCGTGCACAGCGTGCAGGCGCGCAGCACCCGGCGCGTGAGTGTGCGGTAGAGGGCCGACTGCTGCGGGGTGACGAGGATGTCGCTGCCCCAGGCCGATCCGACGATGCGCCCGCGCAATCTCCACAGGCGCTTGGCCAGCCAGGCCAGCGTGCCATGCGAGGTGAGGTAGTGGGCGTTGAGCCAGTCGGCATCCACCTGGCGCAACCACCGCCCGAGCTGCGGCAGCGACCGCAACACGCCCACGTTGCCGCCGGCATGATGAACCTCCGTGCCGAGCGCCAGTCGCCGTTCCGTCGGCACGAGAGCATCGAAGGCCGGCAGGAAGCCCCGGCTCGAAGCCACCCACAGCGAAACTCCCGGCGCGGCGGTCAGCGCGCGGGCCCATTTGAGGAGGTGGGGGCTTTGACCGTCACCGATCAACGCGATGCGCATCGTCATCCCCCACTCCCGCCGTGGGCCCAGGCTTCGTAATGGGCGCGCCATTGCGGGTGCTTCTCCAGCAGCGCGGCATCGGTGTCGCGGGTGTCGCCCACCACGCGGGCCGGTACACCGCCAATCACCGCGAAATCCGGGAAGGTGCCGCGCACACGGCTGTGCGACAGCACCAGGCACCCGGTGCCGATGGTGGTGTTGGCCTCGATCACGCAATGGGGCCCGATGAAGCTGAACGCGCCGATGTGAACCGGCCCGCCGATGAAGCCCGGCCGGCCGCTGTCGGGCACCTTGTGGAAGGCGTGCCCCATCAGCCGCAGGCTGCGGTGCGAACTGTGGCTCACGATGCTGACGTAGTTCGTCACCTGCACGCCCGTGTCGATGCGAACCCCGTGGCTGGCCTCGATGAAGTTGAAGTGGCCGATGAACACATCGTCGGCCAGCACCAGACGGTCCTCATGCTCGATGCAGGTGCTTGGCGATACCCGGGTCAGCGGCAACGCACGGCCGTCGTGCCCGCGCTCGCCGAACAGCATGCGAAAGAAGAGCCGGTGCCACAGCCACCGGCGAGCGCGGTTGATCCAGGCCCTAAGCCACGCCATGAGGCACCTCCTTCCAGGTTGCGAGCCACCAGAAATAGGCCCCGAAGTAGAGCGTCATGCCCGCCGACACGGCCCAGGCGCCCGCCAGCAGCCCGCCGACATGCAGCCCGGTGGCCAGCGACACCAGAAACACGACCTGCCCGCCGAGTGCCACCCGCAGCGCCCAGCCCTGGGCCCGCCAGGCGAGGGTCACGACGGCCAGAGGCGCCGCGATGAAATGCACCCCGATGTACGGGGCCAGCGCCCGTGCCAGCTCGCCGGCCGGCTGCCAACGTTCACCGAAGAGCCATGCGAAGAGCAGCGGCCCGGCGATCATCAGCACCAGCACGAGCGGCACGGCCACCAGTGCCAGCATGGCCATCACGCGTCGAACGGCACGGCGCGCCTCGTCCGGCGCGGCATGGGCCAGCTTCGGGTAGAGCGCCTGCGACACCGCGCCGCCCACCAGCGTGGCCGGCGCCTTCAGGTACCTCAAGGCCAGGCCCCAGAAGCCGGCCGAAGCCTCGCCCGTCCAGGCCACCAGCAAGGCCACGGTGAGTGTGTCCTGCAATGCGCCTGCGAACGCATGGGGCGTGTTGAGCAACGGGAATTCGCGAAAGCGGCGAGCCACCTCACCGAGGGCCGACCGGGGTACCTGCCACAGCGCGCGCCAGCCGCCGGGTGGCAGCGGGCGCAACAGCCAGGCACAGGCGGCCAACGCGGCGAACACGGGGCCCACCACGAGCCCGGGCACACCGAGGTGCGCCACGCCACCGGCCACCTGCGCCACGGCAGCGCCGCCATACTGCGTCACCCGGCTGCCGGACAGGCGCCTGAAGTGCTGCGCCCGGGTCGCCCACAGCGTGAGACACTGCACCAGTCCCGCGGCACCCACGGCCAGCGGCAACCACTGCCAGGCCGGCAACAGACCCGCCAGGCCGGCCAGCGCCCCGAGCGGGATGCACAGCAATGTCACGGCCAGCAGCAGGCGCAGGCACAGGGCCAGGAGGTCGCGCGCCTCCGCATCGTCCCGGGTCAATGGCAATGCGAAGTCGTAGCGGGCGCAGGCCACCACCGCAATGTTGGACACGATCGCGGCAAACACCGTGTAATGGCCGAATTCACCCGGCGTGTAGAGCCGGGCCAGCCAGGGCCCGAGCAGCAGCGGCAGCGCCTGCGCGAGCGCGCCGCCGGCCAGCAGGGTCAGCGTCGCTTTCAGCAGACCATCGGGCCGGCCGTGCATGGGTCAGGCCAACGACTGGCGCAGCGCCCGGGCGACGCGGTCTTGCTGTGCTTCGGTGAGGTCGGCACTCATCGGCAGGCTCATCACCCGTTCGCTCGCGGCATCGCTTTGGGGGAAGTGGCCGTCGCCGGCAAACGCGGCATAAGCCGGCTGGCGATGCAGCGGCTTCGGGTAATGCACCGCCGTGGGAATGCCTGCGGCCTGCAGGCGGGCCTGCACCTCGGCCCGTCCATCGACGAACACGGTGTACTGGCCCCACACGCAATCGCGGTCGGGGCGCACGGCCAGCAGGCCCACCCCGCTGTCCGCCAGCAGTTCGGCGTAGCGCGCACCGATCTCGCGGCGGCGCTGCAGCTCCCACTCGAAGCGTTCGAGCTTGGCCAGCACCACGGCGCATTGCAGCGTGTCCATGCGCCCTCCCACGCCGACGCGGGTGTGGGTGTAGCGCGCGCTCTGGCCGTGCACGCGGATCTCCCGGCACGCCTGGGCGAACGCATCGTCGCTCGTGAAGATGGCGCCGCCGTCCCCGTAGCAGCCGAGCGGCTTGCTCGGGAAGAAACTGGTGCAGCCGAAGGTGCTCAGCGCCCCGCTGCGGCGGCCCTGGTAGGTGGCACCGAAACTCTGCGCGGCATCTTCGATCACGGCCAGGCCATGGCGCGCCGCGATGTCGTTCAGCGGCGCCATGTCGGCCACCTGGCCGTACAGGCTCACCGGCATGATGGCCCGGGTGCGCGGCGTGATGCGGGCTTCCACCTGCGAGACGTCGAGGTTGCAGGTGTCGGCCTCGATGTCGACGAACACAGGCACCGCGCCCAGCAGCACGACCACTTCGGCCGTGGCGGCAAAGGTGAACGGCGTGGTGATGATTTCATCGCCGGGCTTCACGCCCAGCGCCATCAGCGAGATCAGCAGCGCCTCCGTGCCACTCGACACGGTGATGCAGTGGCCGGCCCCGGTGAAGGCCGTGAGCCGGCCCTCCAGCTCGGCCACTTCCGGCCCCATGATGTACTGGCCATGGTCCAGCACGCGCTGCATGCGCTCGGCGATGCGGGGCTTGAGCGCCTGGTACTGGGAGGCGAGGTCGATGAACGGCAAGGCGCTCATGCCACCACCTCGCAGATGCCGCCGCGCACCCGGTACTGTTCACCGGTGACGGGGCACGTGGCCTCCCCGTCGCCTTCGAGCGGCAGCGCAAGCCTCTCGCCGTGCCGGCTCATCCAGCCGATCTGCCTGGCAGGCACCCCCACCACGAGCGCGAACGCCGGCACATCGCGGCTCACCACGGCGCCCGCGCCCACGAAGGCATAGGCTCCCACCGTGATCCCGCACACGATGGTGCAGTTGGCCCCCAGCGTGGCGCCCTGGCGCACGAGGGTGCGGCGGTACTCATGCTTGCGCACCACGGCCGAGCGTGGGTTGAACACATTCGTGAACACCATGCTCGGGCCGCAGAACACATCGTCCTCCAGCGTCACGGCGTCGTACACGGACACGTTGTTCTGGATCTTCACATTGCGGCCGATCACCACGTCGTTGCCGACATAAGTGCCCTGCCCCAGCGAACAAGCTTCGCCGATGCGGGCGCCCGCGCACACATGGGCAAAGTGCCAGACACGGGTACCGGCGCCGAGCGTGGCGCCGTCGTCGACGATCGCCGACGGATGGACATGAGCGGCGGCCGTCATCAGAACACCAGCGGCAGGCCCACGCGCACGCCGTCGCGCGCCGAGCGGTACGCCGCGATCAGCACCTCGAGCGAACGCAGCCCCTCGTAACCGTCGACCTGGGCCTGGGCCTCGCCACGCAAGGTGCGGATGACGTTGTCGTAATACAGCGGATGGCCGGGGCCATACACGCTTTCGACGCCGTAGCTCGCCTGCTGGACCAGGGCGTCGTCCTCATGCGGCGTGTCGAACTCCCAATGCTCGATCTGGTTGACGGCCACGCCGCCGACCCGCACCGTGCCGCGTTCGCCCAGCAGCGTGATGCTGCCTTCGAAATTCTTGTTGTGCGTGAGCATCGTCACGTTGATCGAGGCCAGCGCCCCGCTGCGCAGGCGCAGGCTCATCACGCCGGTGTCCTCGGCCTCGATGTTGCGGCCGAGCGTGGCGGTGTAGGCGTGCACGTTGTCGACCGGACCCACGAGCCAGTCGACCATGTCGACGTAATGGCTCGCCTGGTTCATGAAAGCACCGCCATCCATGTCCCAGCGGCCGCGCCACGGGGCGGCGTCGTAGTAGGCCTGGGGACGGGTCCAGAAGACGTTGACGTTGACCATCGCCAGACGGCCGAAGCGCCCCTGGTCCACCGCGCGCTTGACGAGCTGGAGCGTGGCGTTCAGGCGGTTCTGCTTCACGACGAACAGCTTCACGCTGGCATCGCGGCAGGCGCGCACCATGGCCACGCCCTCGTCCCATTTGGTGGCCATCGGCTTCTCGCTGAGCACATGGCAGCCGGCCTGGGCCACCCGGATGGCCTGCTGCGGATGCAGGCCGCTCGGTGTGGCCAGCACGACCAGGTCGGGGCGGCTGTTGGCGAGCAGGTCGTCCAGGGACGAATACCCGGGTGCGCCGGTGTCCGCGGCGGCACGGACGAGCGATTCGGAATGCGTATCGCACACGGCGACCCATTCCGCGCGGTCGGCGTGCTGCTTGAGCGCCTCGATGTGATTTTTCGAGATGCGGCCGCAGCCCACCAGTGCCAAACGCAGTTTGCGATCACGGATGACGGACGGTACGGGCATGAAAGCTCTTTCCGGGCGGAGCGCCGGGTAAAGCCGGCAATTTTATGCGCCCCGTACTGCGCGCGCCGGGGGTTCCTGCGCAGCCGCATAAAATTGCGGCCGCACCGAGAACCCCCCATGAACCAACCGATCCTCACCTCCGACGAGAACCAGCTGATTGCCGAACGGCGCGAAAAGCTTGCGGCCATCCGCCAGCAGGGCGTGGCCTTCCCGAACGACTTCAAACCGGCACACCGTGCCGCGGCCTTGTCGGGCGAACACGGCGACAAGGACAACGAAACGCTCGAACCGCAGAACATTGCGGCGACCGTGGCCGGCCGGCTGATGCTCAAACGGGTGATGGGCAAGGCGAGTTTCGCCACCTTGCAGGACGCCACCGGCCGCATCCAGCTGTATGTATCGCGCGACGGCATCGGCGAGGAGGCGTACGCTGCATTCAAGCACTACGACCTGGGCGACATCCTCGGCGCCGAGGGCACGCTCTTCAAGACCAAGACCGGCGAGCTCTCCATCAAGGTCACGGCGCTGCGCCTGCTGACCAAGAGCCTGCGCCCGCTGCCCGACAAATTCCACGGCATGAGCGACCAGGAGCAGAAATACCGCCAGCGCTACGTGGACCTGATCACCGACGAAGACGCCCGCAAGCGCTTCGCCGCGCGCAGCCGCGCCATCAGCTCCATCCGCCAGTACATGGTGGACAACGGCTTCATGGAAGTCGAAACGCCGATGCTGCACCCGATCCCGGGCGGGGCCAACGCCAAACCGTTCGTCACGCACCACAACGCGCTCGACCAGGACATGTTCCTGCGCATCGCACCCGAGCTGTACCTCAAGCGCCTGATCGTGGGCGGCTTCGAGCGCGTGTTCGAGATCAACCGCAGCTTCCGCAACGAAGGCATCTCGGTCCGGCACAACCCGGAATTCACGATGATGGAGTTCTACGCGGCGTACTGGAACCACCACGACCTGATGGACTTCACCGAAAACGTGCTGCGCCACGCGGCACGCCAGGCCACGGGCTCGGCCACGCTCACCTACGGCGGCAAGCCGGTGGACCTGGAGCCGGCATTCGCCCGCCTGACCGTGCGCGATTCACTCGTGGCCCATGCCGGCCTCACCGAAGCCGAAGCCGACGACGCCGAGGTGCTGCGCGCCCGGCTGAAGAAAGCCGGCGAAGAAGCCCCCGCGCACTGGAAGCTTCCGGAGCTGCAATTCGGTCTCTTCGAGGCGGTGGTGGAAGAACAGCTCTGGAACCCCACCTTCATCATCGACTACCCGGTCGAAGTCTCACCGCTGGCGCGCGCTTCCGACACCAACCCGGCCATCACCGAACGCTTCGAGCTCTTCATCACCGGGCGCGAATATGCGAACGGCTTCTCCGAGCTGAACGATGCCGAGGACCAGGCGGCCCGCTTCCAGGCCCAGGCGGCCAACAAGGAAGCCGGCGACGAGGAGGCCATGTACTACGACGCCGACTTCATCCGGGCGCTCGAGTACGGCATGCCTCCCACGGGTGGTTGCGGCATCGGGCTGGACCGGTTGATGATGCTCGTGACGGATTCGCCGAGCATTCGGGACGTGATCCTGTTTCCTTCATTGCGCAAAGAGGGTTGAAGCGCCTGTCATACCGGCGAAAGCCGATACCCACTCGCCCCAGTGGGCCCCGGCTTTCGCCCGGGTGACGTGCTAGGTTAATTCAGCCGCCGCCCGCCCCCCCTTGCGTCATACCGGCGAACGCCGGTATCCACTCGCCCCAGTGGGCCCCCGGGTTCGGCGGGGTGTCCTCGTTTGAAGCACAGCACACACACCCCCCCGGGTCTGGTTGAAGCGCCGCAAGCCTTCCCAAGGAAAACCCGCGAACGCCGGTACCCACTGGCCGCAGTGGGCCCCGGCTTTCGCGCCGGGGTGACATTTTTTCAGGCGCCGCCAGCCCGCCGCCGAAGAGACACACCCCCCAGAAGTTCCCCGTAAAGGTCGTGCCACTGCGGATTCGATGCCTCGATCAATTCGACCTTCCACGCCCGAGGCCATTCCTTGATGCGCCGCTCGCGCACCACCATGTCGTAAGCACTCGCATGCACTTCGAACCAGACCAGTCGATCGACCCGATGTTGCTGCGTGAACCCATCACAAGTGCGCGATTTGTGCTGGAACACCCGATGAATGAGGTCGCTCGTCGAGCCCGCGTACAACGTCCCATTGCGCCGGCTCGCCATCAGGTAAACGAAACAGTCCTTCGTGCCCATGTGAGCACTTTGCCGCCAGACGACGCGGCATCCCCCACCATGGCGCCCCATCAAGGCCCCAACGTTCAACCGATCACTCAGCCCCCAGCTCCGGTGGCTTCGTGATCATCAAGTCCACGAAGGTCTCTGCATCCTGGTAGATCTTCAACCGGACCGGCAGATACCGGTACTGCGGCGCAATCCACATCTCCACGGCCAGGTCACCACCCGGTTTCGGCACCATGCGGGGCTTGAGCCGGTAAACGGTCATCTCGCCAAAGCCCGTGGCCAGGCGCTCGGGTTCGGACACGTCATAGACCATGCGGCTCATCGCGCGCGGCAATGCCAGGGGCACCGTGATCGCCGCGCCAGGTGTCAGCAGGTCCGGTTGCGTGCTGAAGCGCCAGGCGAGTTGAACGAACTGGCTCGCGCTGTCTTGCACGCCGGCCCAGCGTTCACGCCGTTGCCCATTGGCAAGCAGCACGTGGTCGGGCTCGAGCATCACGGTGGACCACGCAGGGGACGAGAAAACAAATTTGGTGCGCTGGTCGTAGCGATGCGGCATCAGCCCGTCGGCCGTGATCACGCCTTCGCTGCTCATGCGACGCGACATGAACGGCGCGGCTTTGAGCCCCACGTACACATCCAGATGCACCTGGTATCGGTCATCCTGGCGCAGCCATTCCACCTGCGCAGAGCCGTGCACTTCCCCACGGAAATAGCCCGTCAGATCAAAGCTCACGCGCGTGGCCTTGGGCCACTGGAACGGTGGCGCGCTGGCCGCCTCTTCGGTGGGCGCCACCACAGGCATGGATGCGGCGTCCGCCACCTCCGGCGCTGACGCCGGTTCGGATGCAGACTCCGGTGCGGGCGCCGGCTCCGGCACGCGTTCCGATGCCGCTGACGCAGGGAGCTCCGGGCGAGCCGCGGGTGCCACCGCCGCGACCCGCTTCGGCCGTGGCGCAGGCGCCGTCTTGGCGACCTGCACCGGCTCGGCCAGTTCCATCATGCGGACATAGGTGGCCTTCATGCGTTCGGGCATCGGGTCGGTCTGATGGACGCCCGCGAGCCGTTGGCCGACCTGTTCCACGATGCAGCCGTGCACCGCGATGACCGCGCCCACCAGCACGGCCCATCCCGCGGCGCGTGTGCGGCGGCTCAATCGGGCAGCCACGCCCGCCGCAGTTCGAGAGCGCCCGCCGGGATGCTGGCCGCAGGCGTCAGGGCCAGCGTGACCGCCCCGGCCTCGGCCGCATCCGGCACCCACGCCGGGAACCGGCGCACGCGGCCATCACGCACCACCAGCAGCTCCACCGCGCCTGAGGCGGGCAGCAGCCGCACCGCATCGTCAAGGCGGCGCACACGCCAGTCGTTGACCGCCAGGAGTTCATCGCCAGCCGACAACCCTGCCGCCTCGCCCGCCCCCCCGCGCAGCACCGACTGCACCTTGATGCCGGTGAGCGGGCCTTCCGACACGCGCAAACCAAGCCGTTGTGCCAGCGTGGGCGCCTGCACCGTCCAATTGACCCCGACACGCACCAGCAGTTTCTGCAGCGGCAGGTCGGCGGTGCCATGCACCCATGCCGCGAGTTCATCGGCCATCGACCGGCCCGCCACAGCGTGAAGCACCGCAGCGATATCCGCCTCGCTGATGGAGCCACCCTCGCTGCGGCTCCACAGGCCGCGCATCACATCGTCGAGCGTGCCCCGGCCTTCGTGACGCAAGGTGAGATCGATGGCGAGCGCCACGAGGGCGCCCTTGGTGTAGTAGCTGATGGTGGCGTTGGGCGTGTTCTCGTCGCCGCGGTAGTACTTCACCCAGGCATCGAAACTTGCCTGGGCAACGCTTTGCACATGGCGGCCCGGCATGGCAAGCACACCGGTGACCGTCTTGGCGACGAGCTTGAGGTAACGGGCGGGATCGATCAGGCCCGTTCGCAACAGGAATTGATCGTCGTAGTAGGAGGTGAACCCTTCGAAGAACCACAAGAGCGACGTGTAGTTCTCCTGGGTGTAGTCGTACCGTGCGAATTCGCCGGGCCGCAACCGCTTCACGTTCCACGTGTGGAAGTATTCGTGGCTGATGAGCCCGAGCAGGGTGACGTAGCCATCCGACAGCTCGGTGCGCCCGCGCTGCGGCAAGTCACGGCGCGCGGCGATCAAGGCGGTGCTGGCGCGATGCTCCAGCCCACCGTAGCCATCGTCCACACCGTTGAGCAGGAACACATAGCGCTTGAAGGGAGGCTTCTTCTTCCCATGCCAGAACGCGATCTGCGCCTCGCAGATGCGGCGGGTGTCGGCCAGCAGCCGGTCGCCGTCGAAGTCGGGCAAGGCGCCGGCGACGATGAATTCATGCGGAACCCCGCCCGCCTTGAACGTGCCGCGCCAGAAGCGGCCCAGCTCGACCGGGTGGTCCACCAGCTCGTCATACCCCGCGGCCTCGAACACCCCGCGCGGACCGGCGGGCGGCATCGACGTGGCGATGTCCCAGCCCCTGGGCAGGCGGGCGAGTTCGAGGCGATGGGGCTCCGCCTCGCGACCATGCACCCTCAGGCACACGCTGGTGCCGTTGAAGAACCCCCGGTCCGCATCGAGGTACGCGGCACGCACCGAGGTGTCGAACGCATAGACGGTGTACGTGACCACGAGGGCGCCACGGCCTTCGCACTGTGCGATCCAGGTGGCCTTGTCCGCCTGCCGCAATGGCACCTCGCGCCGGCCCTGGCTCGCCGACACCGCCGACAGATGGCGTGCGAACTCCCGCACGAGGTAGCTGCCGGGTATCCAGACCGGCAGGCTCAAGGCCTGTTCGGCGGCGGGATGGGGCACCGACACCGTCACCTGGTACAGGTGGGCGTGGAGGTCGGCGGGCGTGATGCGGTACGAGATCATCGGCGGGCGGTTCCGTGTGGCGTTGCGGGCATTGTCACCCGCCGCCAACCGGTCCATGCCGCCGATCGTGCATCAGGATTTCGAAGAGACGGCCAGCCGCTTCTCGATTTCGTCCGCGCCGATGGCCCCGGACACGCGGGTGTTGTCTGAAAAGACCAGCGCCGGCGTGCCGTTGACACGGTGCTTGCGGCTCAGCGCCAGGTTGCGGTCAAGCGGGGTTTCGCATGCGCCCATGTTGCGCACCGGCGCCTTGCCCTCGAGCATCCAGCCGAGCCATGCCTTGGCCTGGTCCTTCGAACACCAGATGTTCTTCGATTTCTCGCTCGAATCGGCTCCCAGCACCGGGATCAGGAAGGTGTACACCGTGACATTCTTGAGCTTTTGCAGGTCCACCTCCAGGCGCTTGCAATAGCCGCAGTTGGGGTCCGAGAACACCACGAGCTTGCGCGCGCCCGTGCCGTTCTTCCACACGATGGCATCCTTCATCGGCAGCTTGTCGAATTCAAACGCCGAAAGCTTTTCCTGCCTTGCCTTGGTCAGGTCCTTGCGCGAGCGGGTGTCGAGCAGGCTGCCCTCGATGACGAAATTGCCCTGCTCGTCCGAGTAGATGATTTCGGAGCCCAGGCGCACTTCGTAGAGGCCGGGAATCTCGGTCTTGGTGACCTCGTCGATGGGCGGCATGTTGCCCAGGCGCTCGGGCAGGTTCTTGCGGATGGCGGCTTCATCGGCCATGGCCAGCGTACTGGCCAGGAGGCCGGCGGACAAGGCGAGCAGGCGGCTCGAAAGGTGGTGTTTCATCGTTTGCTTTCAGAAGTCGAGGGCGCGCGCCGTGAGCCAGCGCTTCAACGGGGGCAGTTGATTGACCAGACCCATTCCTCGATTGCGAAGTTCCCGCAGGGGCCCTTGGGATCCTGCGAACAAATGCAGCAATCCGTCGGTCAATTGGCCCATCGCCCGGGTGGGGAGGTCACGCGCGCGTTCGTAACGCCGCAACAGCCGGGCATCACCCACGGTGCGCCAGGGTTCGCGTTCGGAGATCACCCGGGTCAGCGCGATGACGTCGGCCAGGCCGAGATTGAGCCCCTGCCCTGCCAGCGGGTGCACCACGTGCGCAGCATCGCCGAGCAGCACCCAGCCGGCACCGCTCCACGCCTGCGCACGAGCCTGCATCAGCGGCCAGGAGGCGCGCTCGCCGGCCAGGGCGAGCGTGCCGGCGGCGCCGTGCGTCGCATCGTTGAGGGCTGCCTCGAACGCCGGCGCGTCCAGCGCGAGCAGTTCCTGCGCCCGTTCCTCGGGCAGTGACCAGACCAGCGCGAACCCATGGTCGGGCATGGGCTGATCGAACGGCAGCAAGGCGAGGACATCGGGCGAACGGAACCACTGCCGAGCCACGTTGCGATGCGCAACCGTGGTCGACAGCCGCGCGGCGATGGCACGGTGGCCGTAGTCATGGCGTTCGAAGACCACGTGCAGATCCTCCCGCCCGGCCGAACGCCTGCCTTCGCAGATGGCCACCAGATCGGCATCCACCGGTGCCGGGACGACCGACACATGCGGCGCATACCGCACGGCGGCATCGAGCGCCTGTTCGAGCAGCGCTGCATCGGTGATCCATGCGAGTTCGGACACCTGCTGCTGCCATGCGGAGAATTCGAGCACGCCGGAGGCATCGCCTTCGACATGCATGTCGTGCACCGCGGTGGCGGCGTGAGGCGGCAGCGCGTCCCACACCTTCAGCGTTCGCAGGAGGGCCACGGATGCGGCATTGAGTGCGTAAGCCCGCACGTCCACCCGGGCGGGCGCCGGGGGCTCCGCAACGAGGGCGACTTGCAGCCCGAGCCGGGCCAGCGACAGCGCCAGGCTGCGACCCACGATGCCTGCGCCGCGCACACACACGTCATGACGTTTCATTGCGCCATTGTAGAGACGCATGGAGGGCCTCTGCGCCTGGGCACAATGCCCGGGTTCCCACTCGCTCCGGTTGCGAACCGGGCCCGGCGACCCATGGCGACTACCCGCTTCCGCAAGGTTTTGTTCGTGCTCGGCGGGGTGATGGCACTGATCGCGGCCGTCCTCGCGTGGCTCCTGGCCACCTTCGATCCCAATGCCTACAAGGGCCTCGCGATCGACTGGATGAAAACGGAACGTCACCGCGAGCTTGTGATCGACGGGCCCATCCGGCTGTCGGTGTTTCCGCGGCTCTCGGTGCAGCTGTCCGGGGTCGCCCTGAGCGAGCGTGACAAGCCCGCGCGGTTCGCGCAACTCGATGAAGTGTCTTTGTCGGTTGCCGTGTTGCCGTTGCTGCGCAAGCGCCTTGAGGTGGACCGCATCGCCGCCCGGGGTTTGCGGGCCTCGTACCGGCGGGCCGCGGATGGCACATCGAACATCGACGACCTGCTCGACAAAAAGCGTGAACCGGCGGCCGAAGGCGGCCCGCAGGGCGAGGCCCTCGCGTTCGATGTTCAGGCCGTGCATTTCGAGGACCTTCGGCTCACCGTGCACGATGCGGTCGCTCAAGTCGAAGGCGACATGGCCGTCCACCACTTCAGCACGGGCCGGCTCGCGGATCAGCATGAATCGCCTGTCGAACTCGACGCCCAGTTCGCCTTCGGACAGCCGGCGCTGGCGGGCCGCCTGACCGGCAAGACGCTGCTCAAGCTGGACCTGAAGGCACGCGCCGTGGCGCTGCGCGACATGCAACTCGCCTGGGCCGGCGATGCGTTCGGCATCAAGGCACTCGACATGAAGGTCACGGGCGCATTGGCGTACAACGGCACCGCAGGCACCTTGGCAGCCGATCGCCTCGACGCCCGCATCGGCGCCGTGTTCGGCGCCCTGCGCCTCGAGGGCTCGCAGGCGTCGGTCAAATCATTCAGCCATGATCCGGCCCGGCAGCAACTGTCGCTCGACCAGTTGAAACTGCGCATCGCCGGCAGGCGCGACGGCCATCCGATGAAAGTGGACCTCGACTGGCCCACGCTCCTGGTCAAGGGCAGTACGCTGGGCGGCGGGCCGGTGACGGGTGCCATCACGCTGCAGGGGCCCACGGCCCTGGATGCGACCTTCCAATCGGCCGCCCCGAGGGGCAACTTCGAACGCATCGAGGTGCCCGCGTTCGAAACCACGCTGAAAGGAAGCAGCGGCCCGCGGCGCCTGAGCGGCACCATCCGGTCGGACCTGCGGCTCGATGTCAAGGCCCTCGCGCTGTCGATCGATGCACTGGCAGCCAGGCTGCGGATCGACGAACCCTCGCTGCAACCGCTCATGCTCAATGCGGGCGGCCGGGCCGGCGCGTCTGCCCGGGACGCGTCCTGGAAGCTCTCGGGCGACATCAACACCAACCCCTTCGACACCGAAGGCCAGGTGCGCCTCGATGGCAAGCCGATGGCCATCACGGCCTCGGCCAATTTCAAGGCCCTCGACCTGAACCGCCTGCTCCCGGCCGCCTCTGCACCGGCCGGGCCTGCCCCATCGGGCGCCGCTCCCGGTGGCGACGCGCTGCCAATCGATCTCTCCCCGCTGCGATCGCTGCAGGGCCGGTTCAGTCTTCACGCCGGCACATTCGCATTCCGCCAATATCGGGCGGCCAACCTCGCCGTGAACGCCCGGCTCGCCGGCGGCGTGTTGCAGGTGGATCCCTTCGCCGCGGACCTGTGGAAGGGACGGTTGGACTTGAGTGCGCAGGCAGATGCAGGCGCCAACCGCATGGCGCTCAAGGGGGTCGCCAACAGCGTGGACATCGAAGCGCTGCTCAAGGACGTCGCGGACAAAGACCTGCTCGAAGGGCGCGGCCGTGTGTCGTTCGACCTTGGCAGCACCGGCCGCACCGTGGGCCAGCTGAAATCAAGACTGCACGGCCAGGCCGCCCTGCAGGTGCGCGATGGTGCAATCAAGGGAATCAACCTCGCGAAGCAACTGCGTCAGGTGCGCGCGGCACTGTCCGCCAATGCGGATGTGGACGCCCGCGCCAACGCGACGGAAAAAACCGATTTCTCCGAGTTGAGCGCCACCTTCGCGATCACCGATGGCATCGCGCGCAACAGAGACCTCAACGTCAAGAGCCCGTTCCTGCGCCTCGCCGGGGAGGGGCTGGTCGACATCCCGAACAGCCGCATCGACTACACCGTGCGCACCAGCGTGGCGGACACCACCAAGGGCCAGGGCGGCGCCGAACTGGCAGAGCTGCGCGGCGTCACCATTCCGGTGCACCTCACCGGCCCACTCGATGCAGTTGCCTGGCGCATCCGCTGGTCGGAAGTGGCGGCGGACGTCTTGAAGAGCCGGGTCGGCAAGAAGGTCGAGGAACAGCTCAAGGACGAACTGAACAAGCGGCTCGGCTTGCCGCCGCGCGCCGCCAGCGCGCCCGAAGGCGAAGCCCGGCGACCCGAAGACGAACTCAAGCGGCGCTTGCGCGACCTGCTGAAGTGAATGCGCTCGCCGGCCCTGGCGCAAAACGGCCTCGCCAGCGAGCAATCTGTCACGGAACTTTGCCTTGCGAAGCACACGGCGTGCACCTCGCCATGCGCACCCCCCGGAGAATCTTCTCCGTATGCAACGCACGCAACCCTCCCCAGCCCAGCGGGCCCAGGCGTCCGACACGGCGCCGAGGCTGACACTGGTCACTCAGCGTGCGGCTGCATGGCTGTTCTTGCTGCTGGCGGGGTGCGTGGCCGTCGTCTGGGCTGCCGAAAATGCCGCCGGCCTGCTGGCGCAGTCGGACCGCTTCACCTACCCTCTGCTGATCGGCTGGTTCACCGGGCTCGCGCTGCTCGTGTGGTGGCGCCCCTCCAAACTGCTGCTGACGCAAGGCCTCGTCACGCTGGGGCTGAGCGCCTACCTTGTCGGCACGATCGCCTATGCGTTGCTCGTGGCCCAGCAGATCGGCCTGTATGCCGCCACATCCCGCTCGTACTGGGTCATGGGCCTGCACCTGCTGCTCTTCGTCACATGGCCGGCCGCCACGGCCTGGGGCCTGAGCCTGGCCATCACGGCGCTGTCCACCCTGCCTGCCGTGCTGGTGCAGTGGCACGGCACGCCCATGCCGGGCTGGCACGATGTGCTCTGGCCGCTGTACCTCCATGGTGGATTCGCCCAGGCCTTGCTGGGCATCGTGCTCTTCGGCATCGCGAGGCAACTCAGCCGCCTCATCCAGCTCAGCCCCGCCAAACAAGAGGGCACCGGCGAGCCCTTCACGGTCAACGAATTCGTCGCCCACCGCATGCGCGACCTGGAACTCGCCCGCGATGCCGCGCAGCAGGCCTCCGAGGCGAAATCGCGCTTCCTCGCCACGATGAGCCACGAACTGCGCACGCCGCTGCATGGCGTGCTCGGCGCGGCCGACCTGCTGCGCGACCAAGCCACGCCCCCGCAGCAGCGCGCCGCCTTGATCGAAGCAGTGCGCCGCGGCGGCACCCACTTGCTGCACCTGATCAACGACGTGCTGGACCTCTCCCGCATCGAAGCCGGCCGCGTGGAGATCTTCAACGAGGGCTTCGATCTGCACACCTGCCTGGCCGACGTGCGCGACACGATGGAGCCCCAGGCCCAGGCGAAATCCCTCAAGCTCCACTACCGGGCATCCGCCAGGTTGCCGGAGTGCGTGCACGGCGATGAATTCCGCCTCAAGCAGGTGCTGCTCAACCTGCTCGGCAACGCCCTCAAGTTCACCGACCATGGCAGCGTGAGCCTCGAGGTGGACTACGACCCGCCCCGCGGCGAACTGCTGCTGCGCATCCAGGACACCGGCATCGGCATCGCACCGAACGAACTGGCCCGGGTGTTCGAGGCCTTCCACCAGGCCGACAGCGGCAGCACGCGGCGCTTCGCCGGCACCGGGCTCGGCCTGGCCATCACCCGGCAACTGGTCACGCTCATGGGAGGGCGGATCATGCTGGACAGCCAACCAGGCGTCGGCACGCGCGTGCAACTCCAGTTGCCGCTGCCCATCAGCGATGCACCATGGCGCGACACGATGAGCAGCACGGCACCGTTCGAAGAAGGGCTGGGCGGCGTGCGGGCCCTGCTCGTGGACGATGATCCGATCAACACCATGATCGCCGAACAGATGCTGCGTGGGGCGTCCATCGAAGTGCACACCGTGCATTCGGGCCCGGCGGCCCTGGAAGCACTGGCCAGCGGCGGTTACGACGTGGTGCTGATGGACTGGCTCATGCCCGGCATGGACGGGCTCGAGACCACCCGCCGCATGCGCGCCGGCATCGCCGGCCAAGCGGCGCAAGAACTGCCCGTGATCGGCATGACCGCCCATGCGTTCTCCGAAGACCGCGCGGCCTGCCTGCAGGCAGGCATGGATGAAGTGCTCGTGAAACCCGTCTCGCGGGTGCAGTTGCTGCGCGCCGTCACGCGGGCGGTGGAGGTGCGCGAGCGCCCGTAAAATACGCGGTTTGCACCGTCCATTCCGGCGGCAGCACCCATTCACCGCGCGTCCGCGCCATCACACCATGAGCCTCAAATGCGGCATCGTGGGCCTGCCCAACGTCGGCAAGTCCACCCTCTTCAACGCCCTCACCAAGGCGGGCATCGCGGCCGAAAACTACCCCTTTTGCACGATTGAACCGAACGTCGGCATCGTCGAGCTGCCCGACCCCCGCCTGCAGGACCTTGCGGCCATCGTCAAACCCGAGCGCATCGTCCCGGCCATCGTCGAATTCGTCGACATCGCGGGCCTCGTGGCCGGCGCATCGAAGGGTGAAGGCCTCGGCAACCAGTTCCTCGCCCACATCCGCGAAACCGACGCCATCGTCAACGTGGTGCGCTGCTTCGACGACGACAACGTCGTCCATGTGGCCGGCAAGGTCGACCCCATCGCCGACATCGAGGTCATCCAGACCGAGCTGTGCCTGGCCGACCTCGGCACCGTCGAGAAAGCCGTGCAGCGCGCGCAGAAACTCGGCCGCGCGGGCGACAAGGACGCGCTCAAGCTCGTCGCCGTGCTCGAGAAAGTGCAGGCGGCCCTGAACGAGGCCAAGCCGGTGCGTTCGCTCGGCCTGAGCAAGGACGATCTGGCGCTGATCAAGCCCTTGTGCCTGATCACGGCCAAGCCGGCCATGTTCGTCGGCAACGTCGACGAAGGCGGTTTCGAGAACAACCCGTACCTTGACCGCTTGCGCGCGTACGCCGAGAGCCAGAAGGCCCCGGTGGTCGCCATCTGCGCGAAGACCGAAGCGGAGCTCTCGGAGATGGAGGAAGAGGACCGGCTGATGTTCCTGCAGGAGATGGGCCAGTCCGAGCCGGGCCTGAACCGCCTGATCCGCGCCGGCTTCTCGCTGCTCGGCCTGCAGACCTATTTCACCGCCGGCGTGAAGGAGGTGCGCGCCTGGACGATCCACATCGGCGACACCGCGCCGCAGGCGGCTGGCGTCATCCACACCGACTTCGAACGCGGCTTCATCCGCGCGCAGACCATCGCCTTCGCCGACTTCGTCGCCTACAAGGGCGAGCAGGGAGCCAAGGACGCCGGCAAGATGCGCGCCGAAGGCAAGGACTACGTCGTCAAGGACGGGGACGTGCTGAACTTCCTGTTCAACGTGTGAGTTCGATTTCCAGCGATTGCAGCTGCGGTCGCCACAAAAGCTCAGGCCGCAGAGGGAATCCGTGCCGCTGGACCAGTGGGTACCGACTTTCGTCGGTATGACATCTGGAGCCATGCCATCGCTCAACGGCTGCCAGCCCTCGGCCTGCAAAAGCCGGGGCGTGACGAGGTAGGCACCTGCCCGGCCGTGGAAGCGGCAATAATCGCTTGGATGGATTTCGCAGGCCCGACCAAGTGAACCGCCCCACCCACACCAGAATTCCGAACCGCCCTGCCTGCCTCACCCGGAACTGACGATGCGGTCCTGGCTCACCATGCTCCTGGTCGTGGCGTGCGCCGTCATCGCCACCACTTCCGCGCAGGCCCAATCCGTCGAGTTGGAGCAGCTGACCTGGACGGAACTGCGTGACCGGATCGCGGCCGGTGCCACGACCGTCCTGGTGCCCATCGGCGGGACGGAGCAAAGCGGACCCCACATGGTGCTCGGCAAGCACAATGTGCGCGCCCGCGTCCTGGCGGCCGACATCGCCACGCGGCTGGGCAATGCCATCGTCGCGCCCGTCATCAGTTATGTGCCCGAGGGTTCGATCAGCCCACCCGCAGGGCACATGCGCTTTCCCGGCACGATCTCGATCCCGGAGGCGACCTTCGAATCCTTGCTGGAGGCCACGGCGCGCAGTTTCAAGCAGCATGGATTCCGGGACGTCGTGTTCCTCGGAGATCACGGCGGGTACCAGCGTGCTGAACAGCATGTGGCAGACCGGCTCAACCGAGAATGGCATGGCGGCGACAGCTGCCGCGTGCATGCGCTGCTTGCCTACTACGACGCCACGCAGGGGGCCTACGTGACCGCCCTTCATCAAAAGGGCCATGCGGATGCCGAGATCGGCCGGCATGCGGGGCTGGCCGACACGTCGCTCTCGCTGGCCGTCGACAAGTCCCTGGTCCGGACGGAGCGACTTTCCACCGCCGCACGCCATGGCGCTGCCGACGGTGTGGACGGAAATCCCGCCGCCGCCACGGCAGCGCTCGGTCAACTCGGCGTGAAGGCCATCGTCGAAGCGTCGGTCGCTGCCATTCAATCTGCCACGGTGCGCCCGCACCGGTGATCCTCATCAGAACTCCAATGAAATCTACCTTTGCCCGTCGTGCTGCCATCGTCTTGCTGCTGGCCGGCGTCGCCGTGGCCGCCGGCCGGCTGCTCATTTCCAAGACTCCTGGCAAGGCCGCTCCGGCAGCGGCCCCGGCCAGCGCGGCCGAGCCGGCCAAGCCAGCCGTCGCGCAGACGCCCAATGTGTACGACGGCATCGCACCAGCCAATCTGCAGCCGGGTGTGCGTGACCACCTGGAGCGCGTCTATGTGCCCAACCTGCGCTCGAACGACGTCTACGTGATCGATCCCGCAACGATGAAGGTCGTGGACAAGTTCAAGGTCGGCCTCAGCCCCCAACACGTGGTGCCCTCGTGGGATCTGCAGACCTTGTGGGTGGCGAACAATGCGGAGCGCCGGCCCGATGGCAGCTTGACACCGATCGACCCCCGCACCGGCAAACCCGGCACCGCGGTCCCGGTGGACGATCCTTACAACCTGTACTTCACGCCCGATGGCAAGTCGGCGATCGTCGTGGCCGAGGCCCTCAAGCGGCTGGATTTCCGCGACCCGCGCTCGATGGCCTTGCAATACTCGATCAGCACGCCGCAATGCGGCGGCATCAATCATGCTGACTTCTCGATCGACGGCCGCCACGCGATCTTCACCTGCGAGTTCGAAGGCAGCATCGTCAAGATCGACCTGGCCGAGAGGAAGGTGGTGGGTTATCTGGTGTTGACCATGCCCCAGACCCGGTTCAAGGAATCTCGCACGTCCAAGACCTTCGATCCGTCGGAGACGGAAGTCTGCTCGTCGAAGCGAGGCATGCCCCAGGACATTCGCATCTCCCCCGATGGCAAGCGCTTCTACATCGCGGACATGGAAGCGGACGGGGTGCATGTGGTGGACGGTGACGCGATGAAGCAAGTCGGCTTCATTCCCACGGGCCTCGGTACGCACGGCCTCTACCCCAGTCGCGATGGAACACGGCTTTATGTGGCCAACCGTGGCACGCACAAGATCCACGGCGCGCGCCGCGGTCCGGGCCAAGTCAATGTGATCGATTTCAAGACCGAGAGCGTGGTGGCCACCTGGCCGATCCCTGGCGGGGGCAGCCCGGACATGGGCAACGTGAGCGCCGATGGCAAATGGTTGTGGCTGTCCGGGCGCTATGACGATGCGGTGTACCGGATTGACACGACCACGGGCGAAGTGTCCCAGGTCAAGGTCGGGCAGGAGCCTCACGGCTTGACCGTCTGGCCACAGCCGGGCCGCTATTCACTCGGCCACACGGGCAACCTGCGTTGAGCTGACCTGGAGGGCGACGTAAAAGCGCGCCCCTTCGCCGACCCGGCTCTCCGCCCACACTTTGCCGCCGTGGCGCTCCACGATGCGCTGCACAGTCGCCAGCCCGATGCCCGTTCCGGGGAAATCCTCCTGGGCGTGCATGCGCTGGAAGACGCCGAAGAGCTTGTCGCTGTAGTCCATGTCGAACCCGACACCGTTGTCGCGCACGACGAACGCCTTGCCATGCGGCGAATCGACCACATCGCATTCGATCCTGGCCGCCTCGCTCTTGCCCGTGAACTTCCAGGCGTTGCCAATCAGGTTCTCCAGCACGATCTTCAGGAGGCCCGTGTCGCCCATCACGGTCAGGCCGCCGTGGATGCGCACATCGACCACGCGCCCGGGCTCCCGGTGACGCAGATCCATCACCACGTTCTGGGCAATCTTGGCGAGGTCCACCCGATGGTGCCGCAGTTCGGTGGCGCTCACCCGGGACAACTCCAGGAGGTCGTCGATCAGCTCGGCCATGCGCTTGGCCGAGGCCCGCACCCGGTTGAGGTAGTCTCCGCCTTTCCCGTCGAGCTTGTCGGCATATTGCTCAAGCAGCACGTAGCTCAGGCCATCGATGCTGCGCAGCGGGCCTCGCAGATCGTGCGCCACTGAGTAGCTGAAGGCTTCAAGCTCCCTGTTCTTGCGCTCCAGTTCCTCCACGAGAAGCGCACGCGTCTCGGCCAGGTTGCGCGCGGCGCGGGCCTGCGCGGCTTCGAGTCGCTCGCGCAGCAGCTCCTCGCGGATGCGGCGGTTCTCGTCTTCGAAATGCTTGCGGCGGATCTGCGCCCGCACGCGGGCCTTGAGCACCTCGAATTCGCCGGCTTTCTGGATGTAATCATCCGCCCCGGCGCTCAGGCCATCGAGCATCGCGCTGCGGTCGTCGAGGGCGGTCAGCATGATCAGCGGGATGTCGCGCACGATGGGTGCGGATTTGATGCGCCGGCAGGTCTCCCGGCCGCCCAGGCCCGGCATCAGCAGATCCAGCAAGATGCAGTCGACCGCCTGCACCGCCAGCAGATCGAGCGCCTCTTCACCGGATCGCGCGAGCACCACGTCGTAGCCGTCGTCGCGCAGCGTGGCGGCAAGTTCGGCCAGGTGGGTGGGGCTGTCATCGACCGCGAGGACTTTTTTCGGGCCGAGCAGGCTGGCCGCTTCGTCCAGGCTGCCCTTCGCGCTGCGAAGTGCGGCGCCGAGCCGCGCGAGGATCACTTCGATGTCTTCCTCCTTGCGCACGAATGCGTCGGCGCCTGCATCCAGCGCGCGCAGCTCTGCATCGCGGTCTTCGGCACCGGTCAACAACAGGCAGGGCACGCCCCGCAGCGCGGCATCGAGCCGCAGGCGGCGGATGACGGTCGTGCCGTCGATGCCCGGCAGCACGTCGTCGACGATGATCGCCGCGGGCCGCGCGGCCGCGGCCGCGCGCAAGCCTTCTTCGCCGCTGACGGCCATGCGCACCCGGTAACCGGCCGCCTCCAGCGCCTTGCCCAAGGTTTCGCGGTACATCGGGCTGTCTTCCACGACCAGCACGACAGGTCGGGCATCGGCATCGCCGCCGCGCTGGGCGCGCAGCAGTTCCCGCGCCTTGGCGACCACATAGCCGACGTCGTAAGGCTTGCCCACGTACTCGTCCGCGCCCGTTCGCAGCCCGCGGACGCGATCCTTCACCTCGGCTTCGCTGGACAGCAGCAGCACCACGGCATCCGCTGCCGCCTCGCCGGCACGCAATTCCTTGAGCAGCTCGATGCCGTCACCGTCGGGCAACACCACATCGAGCACGATGACGTCGGATGCACCTTGCACCAGGGCCTCTCGAGCCGCAGCGAGCGTGGCACAGGCGTGCGGGTGAAAGCCGGCGGCCTCGAACGCATCGTGCAAGTCCATGCGCACCGTCAGGCTGTCGTCGACGATGAGGACGGTGTCATTCATCAGGCGACTCCTTGGACCACGGTGGGGACATGGCCCAGGCCCCGAGCGTCGGACCGATCTCCCCCAGCGGCAGCACGCGTTCGGCAGCGCCGAGCAGGGCCGCTTCACGCGGCATGCCATAGACCACGGAGGTGGCCTCGTCCTGCGCGATGGTGCGACCGCCGGCGCGGCGCACGGCCAGCAGGCCGGCGGCGCCGTCACGCCCCATGCCGGTGAGCAGGCAGGCGGCAGCAGCGGCCGCCGAACCGTCCCGGGCGACGGATTCGAACAGCACGTCCACGGAGGGACGACAGGCATTGCGCTCGGCATCCCGCGTCAGCCGCAGGCGCCCTCCCTGCACCACGAGATGGCGATCGGGCGGGGCCATCAGCACCCGCCCCGCGGCCGCGGGCAACGGTTCGCCATCTTGCGCATAGCCCACGGGGCGCGCGGTCTGCCCGTCCAGCCATTCGGCAAAAGCACTGCCGAAGGGCTCATTGATGTGCAGCACCAGCAGCACCGGGGCGCGCACCTGTGACGGCAGCCGACGCAGCACTTCGGCGATGGCCCCCGGCCCGCCCGTCGAAGCGCCGATGGCGATCAGCGCACATCGCGGGCGCTGCGGCAGTTGCACGGAGACGGCTGGTGGCGCCGTCGGAACCGGTTGCACCGCCGCGGCGAGCCTGGCGCGCAAATGCGTGATGACGCGGATCCGGGCCACCAGCTTCACGGAGGCGACAAGGCGCTGCTCCCACTGCCCGTCGGGCTCGTTGCCCTCGGGCTTGTCCAGCACATCCACGGCGCCTGCGGCCAGGGCATCGCAGGTGTCGAGCAGCTCGCCTCGGTTGAGCGGTGACGAGATGACGAGGATGGGCGTCGGGCAATGCGCCATGATGTATTCGGTGGCCGACAGCCCGCTCAGGTGCGGCAGCACCATGTCCATGGTCAACACGTCCGGCCGCAGCGCGAGGCAGCGTTCGATCGCCTCATGGCCATCTCCGGCCTCACCGACGACCTCCATGTCGGCGTCGGCCGCCAGCACCGCGCACAGCCGCTTGCGCACGGTGACGGAATCTTCGACCACCAGCACGCGGATCATGGCTGACTCACCAATTCCCGCACGCGGTCGAGAAACTCGCCTTGGGCGAATTCGCTCTTGACGATGTAGGCGCTGGCCCCCACGTCTTGCCCCCGCCTGCGATCCTCGGCGGACGAACGCGACGTGACGAGCACCGCCGGCACATCCCGCAGCGCAGGATCGGCGCGCGTACGCTCGACGAAGGTGAACCCGTCCATGCCGGGCATCTCCACATCGACGAGGAACAACGCATAGGGGCAGCGCCGGGCCTGCTCCAGCCCCTCTTCGGCCGATACCGCGGCATGCACTTCGTAGCCGGCCGATTCAAGAATGCTTTGCTCCAGCATGCGCGTGGTCAACGAATCGTCGATCACCAGCACCGGCATGCGCGGCGGTGGCACGGGTGGCGGCGCTCCCACGGAACCTTGCGCCTGACGCACCAGCCCCTCGGGATCGAGCACGAGTTGCGGATCGCCGCGCACATCCAGGGTGGCTCCGGCGACCAGCGGGCTGGCCGGGACACCCGCGGGCAAGGGGCGCAGCACGAGCTTGGCCGTGCCGATCAGGCGATCGATGCCGATGGCCACCCGTCGGCCATCGTCCTCCACCACCACGGCCGTGGTGGGGCCGTTCGGGCGCAGCCGCGCGCCCCCCTTCAACACCTGTGACAAGGCGAGATGCGGAATGACGCCGTCGTCGAAGACGATGGTGTCGCCCTGGGCCGTCCTGGCGATCTGCTCGGGCCCAAGGCGCAAGGTCCGCCGCACGGCATCGAGCGGGATCGCAACCACCATGCCTCCGGCCTCCAGCATCAGCGCTTCGACGGAAGCCAGGGACAGCGGCACCGTGAGCTCCAAGGACGTGCCGCGGCCCGCGGAGGTTTGCAGGCCGACCTCGCCGCCCAGGCGCTCGGCGGCCTCCCGCACCACATCCAGGCCGATGCCGCGCCCGGCCACCTCGGTGACGCCGGCGCTGGTGCTCAGGCCGCCGTGCAGCATCAGGCGCAACAGCGCCTGGGCATCCAGCGCCTGCTGTTCGCCGCCCAGCAGACCTTTGCGTTGCGCGTTGCGTCGCACCGCCTCTACATCGACGCCGGCGCCATCGTCACTGCATCGGAACACCACGCGCCTGCCACGCCGCAGCACCTCGACGGTGATGCGCCCGTCGACGGGTTTGCGCGCCGCGAGGCGCTCGCCCACGGTTTCGATGCCATGGGCCACCCCATTGCGCACAAGTTGCAGCAATGCACCCTGCACTGCATCGAGCACCGCGGCGTCGAGCCGGACATCCACGCCACGGCCCTCGAAGACGACACGCTTGCCCAACGCCTGCGCGGCATCGCGCGCACCCCGTTCGAGCATCGGGAACAACGCACCGGCCGGCACGAGGCGCATTTGCTCGGCCACATCACGCACCTGACGCTGCTCTCGGTCCAATCGCTCGATCGAGGTGCCGGAGGTCTGCAAACAGGTGCCGATCAACCGCCGCAGTTCTTCCGCCAGCGCCTGTGTCTTGCGCCCGCACGGCGCCGTCCCGCCCGATCGCGTCAATTGCACCTGCAGCCGCTCGGCAAGCGATTCGGCCTGTACCAGGGCGGACAGGCGAAGCCGCAGGCCTTCGACCTGGGCATGCGTCTCGCCCACGCCGTTGACCAGGGCGTCCACCTCGGCCACATCGGCGCGCACCGTGCGCAACGTCTCCGCAGGGGGCGCCCGGTCAGGCGACGCAGCTTCCCCGCCGGGCGTCAATGCCGCAGCCAGGCCGGCCATCTGGTCGACGCGCGCCAGCACGGCGTCGATGCACTCCCTGGGCGCCGCCTCCTGCGCATCGCGCCAGGGCGCCAGCACGTCTTCGATGGCATGCGCATGGTTGGCGATGTCGGTCTGCTTCACGACGCGAGCCGCTCCCTTGAGCGTGTGCGCCACGCGCAGCAGGCGCGGCACCACCGAAGAAGGTGCACCGCCGCGCTCGAGTTCGAACGCTCCCTGACCGAGTTGCTCGATCAGTTCACGCGCCTCGACGCGGAAATACTGATACGGGTCCTTGGCCATACATCAGGCAGCCGCGGCCTGCGGCTGCACCAGGCGCAACAGGTCTCGGGACAGGCTGGCCAGCTGCGACACCGTCTCCAGCGTCTGGCCGGAGCTCGCTTCGGATTCGCGCGTCGTCTGCGCCACGCCCGCGATGGCCACATTGACCTGCTCCACGGCACTGCTTTGCTGCTTGGTCGACAGCTCGATCTCGCGCGCCGCCTCCGTGGTGGTGGCCACGAGTGCCGCGATCTGCTTGAACGCCGCGGTGACTTCGCTGAACTGCCCGGAGCCTGTGTCCACGGCCTTCGAGCCGGTCTCGGTGGCCATCACCGTGGTGTTAACGGCACTGCGGACGTCGTCGATCAGGGTGCGGATCTCCTTGGTCGACGCCCCGACGCGGTCGGCAAGATCACGAATCTCATCGGCCACCACGGCGAAGCGCCGGCCCGCGTCACCCGCACCGGCCGCTTCGATCGTGGCGTTGATCGCCAGGATGTTGGTCTGCTCGGCAAGTTCGAGGACGATGTCGAGCACGCTGCCGATCTGCTGCGATTTCTTGCCCAGCTCGAGCATGTGCCCGACGATCAGGTCCACCTGCCGCCGGATGCCGGCAATCGATTCATGGGCACCGTCGACCGTGCCCTCCCCGCTGCGGGCCGCGGCCATCGTCTGCTCGGCGATCTGCGCCACCCGCTGGGCGCTCTGGGCGATCTGGCGGGACGTCGCCAGCAACTCGCTGATGGTGGTGGTGATCTCACTCATGGCCGTGGCCTGCTCCTTGGCGCCGGCAGCCTGCTGGTTGGCCGTGGCCTGCAGTTCGGCCGAGGAACTCTGGACATGGCTGACCGCCGTGCCGATCTGCCGCCCAAGCACACGGGCCAGCAAGAAGGCCACGGCCATCGCCAGTGCAACCACGGCCAACGCCACGCCCGCCATCAGGTCGATGGCGACCGACGCTTCGTCTGTGGACGCCTGTCTGGCCTCCTTGAGCGCTTGCTCCTCTTCGGAAATGTAGGCACGCAGGTGCTCGTCCAGCGTCGCCCTCTTGGGCGCGACCCATTCTTCGAAGCCACGGACCACGGCGTCCAAGGTACCACCGCCTCGCTGGAGCGAGAACACACGCTCGAAGGCCTGCTGGTGCTCGACCTCGGCCTGCGCCAGGGCATCGATCAGTCGCCGCTGCACGTCACTTTGGGCGCCACGCCGCAGCTTGTCGATGATGTCCAGGAACTCCGCGCGTGCCTCCCGGGTTCGCAGCAAGTAAGGTTCTTCGCGGGTGAGCAGGAACCCTCGGGCAGCCGCCACCTTGCGTTCCACGAAAGCATGCAGCCGCTCGGCATCCAGCAGCGACTGCACATGCCGGGTGTTGAGCAGCTCGTTGCTGTCCGCCACGCGGTTCAATGCGTAGACCGATGCCACGGCGATGGCCAGCGCCAGCGCCACCACGAGCGCGAAGCCGGCGCTGATCTTCCGCGTAAACGTCCAATGACTGATCATGATGGTCGCTCCTGTGGTGATGGCGGACTGCCTTCGCTGGCACATTGCCTGACCGCCGTGAGCGCGGACGCCAAGTCCACCAGCGGGCGAAGAACGGAAGAACCCTGCGGTGCGCTGTCTGTGGGCAGCCGAACCAGCTCATGGACATGGGGCCGCACCACCTCGGCGGGCGGGGACCGCGCAATGCATGTGCCTGGCAGGCGCAAGCAGCCATCCAGCCCGTCGAAGCCCAGCGCCACCGGGCTCGCGGCCGCAAGCACCAGCCATCGCAACCCTGTGCTGGCCGGTGGATAGCCCAGCAGCGCCCCCAGGTCGTACGCTGGAAGGAGCTTGCCTCGAAAACCGGCGATCCCGAGGAATGCGCTCACATCGCACGGCCAGCGCGTCAGCTGCTTGTCGGCGAAGAGGCCGACCACATCGGCCAGCCGGAGTGCGTAGGGATCACCACTGAGGCGGATCCCAAGCAAGTCCACATGCGCCGTCTCCCGGGTGCAAGGCAACTCGGCAAACCGGCGATCGAAATCCCGGCGCATCTGCTCGGCACGGAGCCCGATCGGTCGCGCGCTCATGCCGGTGCCCCGCAGGCTGCCAGTTCGGCCCGGCACAGCCCGAGCAGCGCATCGCGACCGAACCCACCGCCAAACAACATCAGGCGCGACGCATCTTCACGCTCGAGCAATGCCTTGGCCTTTGCAAATTCGCGCCGCTGGGCTTCACGATTGCCCGCGCGCCGGGCCAACAGCCCGAGGTGCAGGCGTGGCATGGCAAAGCCCGGATCCAGCCGCGCCGCCATCTGATCCCGTTCCGCCGCGCCGCCGCAGTCTCCCACCCCCTCCCGGCACAACGCCAGCACGTAATGCGCGCCTGCATTCAGCTCATCCATCGCCAGCAATCGATGGCAGACTTCTTCGGCGGGCGCAAGGCGCCCCACATGCACGAGCAGCACCGCATGCAACAGCATCGCCTCGGGGTTTCGGCCCGCGGCCTCGGGGAACGACTCCATCAGCTGGAGTGCCTCTGCGAAACGTTCCTGCTCGAAGAAGGAGAATGCACGGTCCAGCCATTGCCGATCGTTGCCCGGCGCCACTCTGACGGGCGCAGCTTCGGCCTTTGCCGAAAGCACGCCGACGCGCTCGGCGGCCTTGCCGATCAACTCCACCCAGTTGTCGACCCCGTCGATGGCTGGGGCCTGCGCAGCCCCGGCATGCCACGTGCGCGCCATGGATGGCGCGACATCGGCCACACCGGCGTCGAAGACCCCCCTCTTGCGCTCATAGTGGAAGCTGCGATGCACATGCCTCAGGTAATACGCCTCCGACAGCCCACGCAACGTCTCCGCATGCCCCAGAAACAAACAGCCGCCCGGCACCAGGGAATGCGTGATGCGCCCGACCAGCTCCTGCGCGCGCAGCGGCTCGAAGTACATCAGCACATTGCGGCAGAAAACGAAGTCGTACCGTTGAGGCAGCCACAACGCCGCGTTGTCCTCACACAGATTGCGCACCTCGAACGTCACCGCCGCGCGCACACGGTCATCGAGCACCCATTCGCTGCCCTCCCGGCGGAACCAGCGCTCCCGCATGGACTGCGGTGTCTCCCTCAATGCCCATGGCGTATAGCGCGCGAGGCGCGCCTTGCCGATCATCAGCGGGTTCAGGTCCACGGCGTGGATGCTCAACTGTCGGGAAGGCTCGCCCACCACATCCCACAGCATCATGGCGATCGAATACGCCTCTTCACCCGATGCACAGCCGGCGGACAGGATCTGCAGGCGCCGCTTGCCCGCCAGTGCCTCAGGTTCCATGGACGCCACGCGCTCGCGGAGTGCGTGGAACTGGTCGACGTGGCGAAAAAAGTAGGTCTCTGCAACCGTCAACTCCGGCGCCAGCGCGGCGAACTCGCCATCGGCGCCCGCACCGGCAAGCTGGGCCAGGTAACGCCCGCACGGCCGATGCCCACATCGACGCTGCAACACCTCCGCGAGCCAGCCGAGCTTGGCATCGTCGAACTGAAGCCCGAGCTGGCGAACGATCAGTTCCCTGAACTGCTCGACGTCGCCCGGGCTCACCGAGGCGTTCATGCCCGAGCTCCCTCCGGCACGTCGTCAGGCAGCAAGCGCGCGCTGCGCAGCATGAGCAGCAGCTCCGCATCGAGCAGGCCGACGGCATCCACGACGTCACCGGCCGCCTCATGCAACAAGGGCGGCAACGCGCGCAGCGAACCGGGCGGCAACCGCCGCATGCCCACGACATCACCCACAGCGAGGGCGATGCGACGCACACCGACAGCGACCGTCACGAAACGCCCGATGGGCGCGTCCTGCATGCCCATCACCCGCGCGGCATCGACCACGGCCAGCGGTTCACCCCGAACCACCGCCAGACCCAACACAAAGGACGGTGCATTGGCCAGTGGCTCCACGGCCAAAGGCCGCATGGTCTCCACCACGTGCTCGAGTGGCAGCGCACACAACCGGGCCTGCACCCGGCACACCAGCGACAGCCCTGTGCTGCGATCCTCCACGTGAGCCTCCCGTGTCGTTCAACGCTGCAGGAGGCCGTGGACCGGCAGAAGCGATCACCTCCGTGATCGGCTCGATGTTGTGTTCAACCCCCTGGACTGCCCAGGTAGTCTAGGAGCTTTCCTTCGATGGAAAAAGACCCTTTGTTGCACAGGCGGCAAACCAGGCAACGCGATGCAGCAGCCTTGCTTGTGCGCAGCGTCAAGGCCACGGCGCAGGCGAACCGGCGCCAGCTCGGGCAAGCTCACCGGGCCCAGCCGCAATACGCCCACGCTGCAGTGCGACATCCGCCCTGTTCGTTGCGGGAACAAGGCGACACCACTAGAGTGACTGCATGTCTGACGTCCTCCTCATCTCCGCCCTTCGGGCTGCACCTTGCCAAGTGGCCACCCGTGCTGCTTCCTGGCTGCATGCGCGCGCCCTGCGCACCCGGGCGAGGACAAACACCTGTCTGCCGGCCGCACATCACTGAGCCCGGCGATCACTTTCACCCTTTTTGCGCAAACCTCAGATCGCCGGGCCCCCAGCCCGCGCGATGGCGTGTGCCGGCGGCAGGCCGGCATCAGCCCGATGACTGAAGGAATGCCTCGTGGAATTGTTGGCACTCGAGCGTACGCTCACTGAAATTGACCATCTCCGAATCGTGAACCTCGTGCGCCGCTACCGGCGCGGCGATGGCTCTCCCACGCCTGGACCGGCGCTCACGCATGTCCTCGAGGGCTGCGCCATCGTGCCGTCCCTCCAGACCCCGCCCGATGTGGTGACCATGTATTCGCAGGTGCTGCTGCAAGACCTCGCGTCCGGCAAGCGCAGCAAGCTCACGCTGTGCTACCCGGCCGACGCGGAGCCCGCCACGGGGTTCGTCTCCGTGCTGTCACCTGTGGGCGCCAGCCTGCTCGGCCAAAGGGTGGGCTGCGTGGCGCGCTGGTCCACCCATGCGGGAGTCGCGCGCGCGGCCGAGATCCTCGCCATCCTCTTCCAACCCGAGGCGACCGGCGACCACGCGATGTAGCCGGGCCGGGGTGCAGCCAGCGAGCGCTGCACGCCATTGAGCCAAGGCGCTTCCAGGAACTTCGCTGCGAGCGGGCCTGCGGCCCAGGCACGCGCTCGTCCGGCGCCTGTCGAACAACCCTGACCTTGAGGGCAACGCACATGAAAATGTTCACTTCCATTTTGGCAGCCACCGACTTCTCGATCGACGGAAACAACGCCGTGCGGCGGGCAGCACGGTTGGCGCACGAACACCGCGCGCGACTGAAGCTCGTGCACGTGCTGGATCCCGCGGGCTGCAAGCCTCTGCGGGACTGGTTCTCGCCTTCGACCGACGTCGACCTCAAGGCCGCGCTCGCACGGGATGCACTGCGGCGTTTCGCGGTCGAGATCGCCGGCCGGTACGACGTGACAGCAAACATCGAGGTGATGGTCGGTCCGTTGCTCGAAACCTTGATGCAGGCGTCGGAACCCGCAGAGTTGCTCGTTCTTGGCCGTCGGGGTCACGCCCGGTTGAACGCTTTGTCGGTCGGCCGCTCTGCGGACCGCATGCTGAGAACCTGCCGATGCCCGGTGCTCGTCGTCAAGACGATGGTCCGGGAGTCGTACCGGCGCGTGCTGGTGCCCGTCGACTTCACGGCCTCATCGGAGTTCGCGATACCGATGGGGGCTGGGCTGGCGCGCGACAGCGGCCTGCATGTCTTCCATGCAATCGACACCCATCAGAACGCCCTGCTGCGCGCGACCGATGTGCCCGAGCATGTCATTCGCGAGTACCGCCTCCGGCAGGAGGCCGGGACCATCGAGCGCATGCGACTCAAGGCCACCCAGCTCGGCCTGGACAGCAGCCGGATGGATTTCGCAGTGGCCCACGGTCATCCAGCATGGGCGACCCTGAGCCATGCCCAGGAACTCGGCGCTGACCTGATCGTTGCAGGCAAGCAGGGCCGGTCGACCCTCGGCGAATTCCTTCTGGGCAGCGTCAGCCGCCGCATCCTGGCCGAGTCCGGCTGCGACATGCTGATCGTCCCGAGGCCTCGCAAGAAACCTCTGGCGCATGTCTCGTCGCCGCAGATGCGGCTGCCAGCCGCGACAGCGCACACCCTCGCATGAAGTCGGGTAGCCCTTGCCACACAGGCATGGGCACCCATCCCCGCGGCTTGAACCGCCAACCCTGACCTATTCAGGAGAATCACATGATGATGCCCATCACGGCCTGGATCCAACTGACGCTGCATCAGGCGCAGCGTTGCCACCATCTCGCCTGGTTCCTCTACGGCTGCCTCGAGCGCGCTCACCTGCTCAACATGGATGCCTTCGGCGCACCGTGGCGTCGTGAGTGGCGAAAGCCGGGGCTCACTGCCGCCAGTGGATACCGACGTTCGCCGGTGTGACATCGGGACAGGACGCTACGCGAGGATTCGCACGACATCATCCTCAGCCGTCACGCTGCCGCGGGAAACCAGCATCTCGATGGCGGCCAGCGCACGAGCCTCCGCATCGGCCGGCATCCGGCTCATGCCGAGCATCCTGCAACTCACCCGCGCCAGTTCCTGGCGGCTGGACCCACCAGCCTCTTCGAGCACATGCCTCATCAGCGCACCGATCTCCTCGAGGGCGACCTCGTCGATGTGCCGTCTGGACTGTTCGTCGTGGCCCGCCACCCGGAATTCGCTCCATTGGAAAGGCAGCGATTCGGCAGGCCAATAGAAGGTTCGCTCGCCATCGACTGTCTTGATGATGGAAGAAGGCGCCAAGCCGCGCAGCCTCTCCACGATGCGGGGACCTGTGCGCTCGAGCCCCCAGGCGCGCGCAACCCGCTTGAACAGCACTGAATCCAGCACGGGCCCTTCGATGTTCACCACGGCGACGATGTGCTCCCGGAGGATGGACGAAGCTCCGCTCCCATGAAAATCCTCCGGCACGCCCTTCGGAAGAATCGTCAGCGCATAGGGCTTCAACGCCGCAGGCATGGCCGCCACAGGATCCTTCAGGGAAGCGCCCGATTCGGCTCTTTCCTCCGCCGGCACGCTGGCGACAGTCACATCAGAGACTGAAACGCCCGCAGACGGTTCATTCAGCAGGAATTCCAGCCTCGTCAGGAGCTTCGTGAACTCCCGCTCCGGGTTCATCCACCAATCGGTCGACCAGATGCGGTGGATGCGCCACCCCAGCCCTTCCAGAACGTGTTGGCGCAGGCGATCGCGGTCTCTGGCGGTGGCCGCCGAACGGTAGGTCCGTCCGTCGCATTCCACGCCCGCCAGGTAGCGGCCGGGCGCGCGTGGATCCACGATCGCAAGATCGATGCGGTAGTCGGAGCAGCCGACCCTGGAATGGACGACCCACCCTCGGTCACGAAGCATCTCGATGACGGCCATCTCGAACGGGCTGTCCAGCTCGCCTCTTGCCTGTGCAGACTGTCCCACCAATGCGCTCGGCCCTCGCAGCGCGAATTCGAGGTAGTGCTTCAAGTCACGCACGCCGGCGGCACGCACACGGCTCACATCGATCACCTCGGGCTTGAGCGTGCTGAAGATGACAACGCCGTGCCGCGCTCGCGAGATCGCCACGTTCAGGCGGCGGTGCCCACCTTCTCCGTTCAGCGGTCCGAAGTTCATGCTGACCTTGCCCGCGAGGTCCGGCCCGTAGGTGATGGAGAAGAAGATGAGGTCGCGTTCGTCGCCCTGGACGTTTTCCAGGTTCTTGATGAAGAGCGGCTCCTGCACCTCCTGGGCGATGGCCTTGTCCAACTGCGGGTTGGCCATGCGGCGGGCATCGAGCAGGCTCGCGATGAGTGCCTGCTGCGGCTGGTTGAACGTCACCACGCCGAGGCTGTGGCTTGTTCCGCCGTCTTTCATGTAGTGATTCTCGATGGCCTGCACGATCGCATCGGCCTCCGCCCTGTTGGTGCGCGAGCCGCCACGGTCATACCTGCCTTCGATCGGCTCGAACCTCACCGCCACGTCGTCCGTCACAGACGAAGGGAACGTGACAAGCTCGGAGCCGTAGTAGTGGACGTTGCTGAAGGTGATGAGACTTTCGTGGCGGCTGCGATAGTGCCACTTCAAGCCGAGCCGGTTCATGCCGGCGCCAAGGCACTCATCGAGGATGCTCTCCAGATCCTCCACCTGTTGCTCGTCCACGGCACTGTCGGCATCGTCGGATGAGCGTGTGAAGAAACTGGTGGGCGGCAGTTGCTTGGGATCACCCACGACGACGAGTTGCCTGCCGCGCGCGATCACCCCGACCGCATCCCATACGGCAATCTGAGAAGCCTCGTCGAACACGACCAGATCGAATTGCGAATGACCGGCATCGAGGTATTGCGCGACAGACAGGGGCGACATCAGAAGACACGGCTTGAGCCTGGGCAGCAACGTGGGCAGCCCCTGCACGAGCTGCCGGACCGGAAGATGCCTGCGCTGCTTTTGCAGTTCGCGCCGCAGCCGCCCCATTTCGCTGTCCGCCCCCACCGCCGCAGCTGTGGCCGACGGCACGTTGCTGGACAAGGTGGCGACAATATGGTCTTGCGTGAGCTTCTGAAAGCGGCGATCGGCCGCCCTGAACTCCTGGATCTTGCGCTCGTGGTCCGCGCTTGAAAACTCGCGAAGCACGCGGTCCGAATCCACCGTTCGCTTGAGCCACCAGCTCCGGTAGCTGTACTCGAAATGCGGTTCGACCTCATGAAGCGCAACCGTCCCGTGCTCGACGCTTTGCACCAGGCCCTGCAGGCCTTGCGCGATCGCGTGACCCCGAACCTGGCGCCACAGGCACCAAGGCTGCAGCGCCCGGTGGGCCTGCTGCCATTGGCCCAGGGTGGATTGCAAGCGGTCCAACGCGCCATCGGCATCGACCGGCCCGGTCAACGACGCCGTTGGCTTGGCAAGCGCCTCGACCGCACTGACTTTGGCGCGCAGGACCGCATGGGCATCGAGGAACCTCACCAGCATGCGACCGACGGCCCCGTCCGGCGATAGCAGGGTCCGCTGTTCGGAGACGACCGGAGCGAGTCTTTGCCTCACGGCATCGGCCAGTGCGATGTCGCTTCCGGCCAGGTGCACCACGGCATCCGCAAAATCCTTGGCCCATGCACCATGGGCCTCGACCGCCGTCCAGTCGGTCTCCGCGCCTGCGTAGGCCTCCTGCAGCAACGCCTCGGCACCGGCCTGCCTGCCGCGAAGCCATTCGTCTTCCTCGTTGACCTGGGCGAGGCAGCCCAGCGCTGCATCGACCACCGTGGCAGCCGGCGGCTGGGCATCGTCGCGCACGGCAGCGAGGCGGCCCAGGAACGCGCGCTTGGCAAACCAGGATTTCGGCCACCATGCGTTGACCGCCTCGCGCCATTGGCCCTGGAGTTCGATGGCGCTGAGCCTGGCCAGCTGCGGTGTCCATCCCCCACCGATGCGCGACCAGTGTTCCTCGCGCGCCCGTCCATGCTGGATCAACGCGGCAACGCACGCCAGTGCCGTCGCATCGTGCGCCTGGCGCGCCAGGCCGGCGGGCACCTTGGGCGCACCGAGCAGAACCTCGGCAAGGCGCTCGATGGCGACGAGCCTTTCCATGCTGTGCCCGGTCATGCCCAGGCCGAGCCACTCGGAGAGGCGTCCGCCCGCTTCCTGAACGCCTGCCGCGGCGGCCGATGTGTCCGCCGCCGCCGCAAGCAGCGCATCCTGCCAGCTCGGGGACCATTCGGCGTGACCAATGCATGCCAGCGGATGCCCTTCGAGCGCCGACAGCGCCTGGGCAAGCGTCGAGATGCGCCGCGCGGTTTCGCGGAGGGCGTCGAGGTCTTCCCGCGAATGCACGTTCGCATCGGTCCATGCCATCGTGGACGCAGGCTTGCCTGAGTTCGCAATGCAGGTACCGATGGCAGAGAAGACATCCAGCCCGTTCGGATGCACCCGGTGCAGCGTGTCCACGAGGCCGTTGAGTTCCTGGCGCAACGCGCCCAGGCGTTCGGCCTCTCGCGCCCATTCACCGGCCGTGCGCGAGCCGCTCACCTCCAGCGCTTTGCCCAACTGGGCCAGCACCTCGGTCTTCCTGGCTTTCGACGAATGAAGCTCCAGGCAGAACGGATCCAGGCCGATGTCGGTCAGCCGCCGGTGCACCACTTCGAGCGCCGCCATCTTCTCCGACACGAAGAGCACCGTCTTGCCCTTGGCGAGGCTGTGCGCAATGATGTTGGTGATCGTCTGGCTCTTGCCTGTTCCGGGGGGTCCTTCCAGCACCAGGTCCCGCCCGGCGTCCACCGCGCAAATGGCCTCGAGCTGGGACGAATCGGACAACATCGGCGCATGGATGTCCTGCGGACGGTAGGCATCATCGAGGCGCGGCCCGTCGATGACGGCTGTCTCGATGGCGAACGCTTCGCCCGGGTGCTCCATGAGGTGCCTGACCACGCGGTTGCGCTTCAACGGCTCGACGCGGTCCTGCAAGTCCTTCCACATGAGGTACTTGGTGAACGAGAAGATGCCCAGGTGCGCCTGCTCCAGCACCTCCCACTTCGCCATCTCGCGGGTGGCCAGCCTGAAGGCCTGGAGGACACGCGGCACATCGATGCCCTTCTCGTCCGTGGGAACGACGTCCAGGCCCGCCACCCTGAGTGCGAAGACATCCTTGAGCAACTGCAGCAACGTCGGGTTGATGATGGCTTCATCATCGTGTCGGGCGAGCCGGTACCCACTGCGGACCGACTGGCGCGTCAACGTGACTGGCACCAGAAGAATGGGCGCCCGGTGAATCGCTTCGGCCTTCTCCGCCTCGGTCCATTGCAGCAGCCCGATGGCCAGGTACAGCGTGTTCGCCCCACCTTCTTCCAGCCCCGTCTTCGCTGCGGAATAGAGGGTCAACAGGTTGCCGTCGAGGGCATCGGCTGGAACTTTCGCGATCAATTCCTTGTTCGCCAGCGCATCCCGCGCCGTATCGTCCAAAGGCGAGCGTCCCGTGCGATTGGCGTGAACCTGTGCCATGCGCGGGTCCGCGCCCTCCATCAGCGACGGCAGCGCCTTGATGCGGAACTCCGTCCCCTTGGCAAGACAGTCTTCCAATTCGCCCAGATCCGGCGCCACCAGCTGCAAGGTGGTCTTGGTCGTCTTGAAATTCAGCAGGCGGTTGCGCAGGGTCAGGTCGAGCAGCCGGGCCTTCCATTTCGCCAGGCGCCCCTGTGGGCTGTCCTCCACGGCGATCTCCATCGGCGCCAGGAATGCGGAATCGAGGGGCGGCAGATCCGGTACCTCCTCGATGTGCTCGGGCGTGGTCGGCTCTGCGGGCTCGGTGCCCACCGGCGGGGTGAACCGACTGGGCAGCGGCTTGATCTGCACGCCACGGGCCATGAAGATGTCGACGGCAAAGAGGAAGTCCTGCTCGTCCTGCAGGTGCGCCAGGCCCTGCTCCACGGCCCTCCGAAGGGACGGTCGCTGGCTGTGGTGAAGCGCCACCCCCGTGGCCTCGAAAGCGATGAACTCCCCGCTGGCAATGCGCTTGCGCACCTCGTGCACATCATCCACCAGCGGGTCGGCAAAGGAAGCCTGATGCAGCCAAACGCCCGCCCAGGCATGGCCCTGCTTGAAGATGACGACCGCGCGCAGGCCGGCTTGCTCCAGGCATGACGCGAACAGCATGGCCAGGTCCAGGCATGTGCCCACCCTGGATTCGAGGATCCGGTCCGGCGTGCGAATTTTCTGGCCGTCGTTTCCGAACGAGGCGGGAGGCTCGACGTACTGAAGGGTTTCGGCCGCAATGGTGCTGTACAGCGCCGACACCTGCTTCCAGACTACCTCCCGGCTCCTCGACTGGTACCCGTCCATCGACAGCTCCGGATGGAACGTTCGAAGCAGCTTCGACGCCTTGCCGACAAGCAAGTCGACCGCAGGATGGTTGGGCATGCAAAAGGCCGCCAGCAGTTCCGGCAGCGCACGCGTTCCGGCCCATTGATCATAGGCCAGCACCTGGACAGGCCGCACATGCCGGCCCAGCTGCTCATCGCCCCGGCGGACCGTGGCGACGATGGAGGCGGCCACCCCCTCGCGCAACTCCGAAAGGCAGCCATGGTCCGGGTGCAGGTCGATCGGAGCAATGGTGCGAGATTCGCCCGGAGCGAGGCGCTCGAAGCGGAGCCTGGCGCCGCCCGCGAAAGCCGGGTCGCAGCTGAGATGCACCTCGAGGCCCTCGAGCACCTCGTCTCCAAGGTTCGTCACCCGGAGTGCGCGAACGACAGGCACCGAATTCTGAATCGACGCATAACCCACGGTGGGGTCGGCCTCGAGACCGATCTCTACGGCGGGGCCGCCCCCTGGCGGGGTGTCTGCCCCATTCGACAAGATCTCCATCCTCTCCTCCTCGGTGCGCAATGTACCGTGAAGGCGAGGAGGCAAGAACAGCGCTCCACATGAGCGGAGGGACGCTGAAGAAACGTCTTTCGCCTGCCGGGGGCTATTCGATCGTCACCTTGGCATCCCTGACGAGCTTGGCGAACTTGTCGGTCTCGCTCTTGACCTGCGCCGCCATCTGCTCTTCCGTGTCGCCGACCGGTTCGGCGCCGATCTCGTCCATGCGCTTCTTGAACTCCGGCGAATGGATCGCCTTGACCATCTCGGCGTTGAGCCGGTCCACGATCTCCTTGGGCGTGGCCGCCGGCGCCAACACACCGAACCAGGTGCCGATGTGGATGCCTTTGACCCCGGCCTCATCGAGCGTGGGAACGTCCGGCAGCGCCGATGCCCGCCTTGCCGTCGTCACCGCCAACGCACGCAGCTTGCCGCCCTTGATGTGCGGCAGAACGGGCGTCACGGTATCGAAGGTCATCGTGATCTGGTTGCCGAGCAGGTCGGTGACCATCGGGCCGCTTCCCTTGTAGGGGATGTGCACGAGGTCCGTTCCGGTGACGTTCTCGAACTGCGTACCGATCAAGTGCTGCGCCGTGCCGTTGCCGTTCGACCCGTAGTTGAGCTTTCCGGGCTGGGCCTTGGCTTGTGCCACGAGATCGGCGACCGTCTTCGCCGGGTTGGCCGCATTGACCACCAGCACATTGGGCACCATCGCGATCGTGGTGATCGGCAAGAAATCCTTCTGGAAATCGTAGGGCAACTTCTTGTAGACGCTCGATGCAATCGTGTGGTGCACCGCGCCCACGAGCAGCGTGTGGCCATCGGGCTTCGACTTGGCGACGTAGTCTGCGCCCAGGGTGGCGCCCGCGCCGGGCTTGCTTTCGACGATCACCGGCTGGCCAAGGCTCTGCTGCAGCTTGTCGGCGAGCGCACGGGCCAGCACATCGGTGGTACCGCCCGCGGGGAACGGCACGACGAGGCTGATCGGTTTGCTCGGCCATGCCTGCGCAAAGACGCTGCTGGCGGACATCGCTGCGGCGAGCGCCACGGCCTGCACGGCGTGGCGTCGCTTGAAGTTGAGGAAAACTTCCATGTTCGTCTCCTGAATGCGCGTTGGCGCTCGAATGAGAAACAACAGAACCTTCGGCGCCATCGATCAAATCAGGCGGCCTGGCGCTTCGGTCCTGCAATCGCACGGCAAACCGCCTCGGTCACCTGCGCGGTCGTGGCCGTGCCACCGAGGTCCCGTGTGTGCAAGGTCGGGTCGGCGGTCACCTGCTCGATCGCATTCATCACGTGCCGGGCCGCTTCGCTCTCACCGAGGTGCTCCAGCAGCATCACGACCGACCAGAACGTGCCCACCGGGTTTGCCAGCCCCTTGCCCATGATGTCGAATGCGGAGCCGTGGATGGGCTCGAACATCGACGGAGAGCGCCGCTCAGGATCGATGTTTCCGGTGGGCGCGATGCCCAGGCTGCCGGCCAGAGCGGCCGCGAGGTCGCTCAGGATGTCGGCATGCAGGTTCGTCGCGACGATGGTGTCCAGCGTGGCAGGCTTGTTGACCATGCGAGCGGTCATCGCATCGACGAGCTCCTTGTCCCACGACACGTCCGGGAACTCGCCGGCCACCTCCCCTGCGATCTGATCCCACATCACCATCGCGTGACGCTGGGCATTGCTCTTGGTGACCACCGTGAGGTGCTTGCGCGGACGAGACTGAGCCAGCTTGAACGCGAAACGCACAATCCGCTCCACGCCCACGCGCGTCATCATGGACACATCCGTGGCGACCTCGATCGGTTGCCCCTGGTGCACGCGCCCGCCCACGCCCGAATACTCGCCTTCCGAGTTCTCCCGCACGATCACCCAATCCAGGTCTTCAGGCTTGCAACGCTTCAGCGGACCGTCGATGCCCGGCAGGATGCGCGTGGGACGCACATTCGCATACTGATCGAAGCCCTGGCAGATCTTCAGCCGCAAGCCCCACAACGTGATGTGGTCCGGAATGTCCGGATCGCCGGCCGACCCGAACAAGATCGCATCCTGCCCCTTGAGCGCAGTGAGTCCGTCGTCCGGCATCATGACGCCGTGCCTGCGGTAGTAATCCCCGCCCCAATCGAAGTTCTGGAATTCGAAGCGAAACGCACTGCCGGAAGCAGCGAGCGCCTGCAGCACCTGCTGGCCGGCGGGCACGACCTCCTTGCCAATGCCGTCTCCCGGAATGGTGGCGATGCGATAGGTCTTCATGGACAGCTCCTGTGCTGATGTGGCGTGAAGGAACTGTAGGCAGTGGACGGTGCGCAGACCCATCGCTAGAGTCAAGCCGGCATCAACTTCGGCTCAACAATGACCGCCGACATCCACCCGCTCGACCTCGGCTTCTTCTCGACGCTCGCATCCGCCGGCAGCCTCAGCGCGGCCGCACGCGAACTCAACGTCACGACCGCGGCCGTCAGCAAACGCCTGGCGCAGATGGAGGGACGGCTGGGCATGCCACTCATCGTCCGCACCACCCGGAGGATGAGTCTCACACCCGAGGGCGAGCTGTACCTGGAACATGCGCGCCGCATCCTCAGCGAAATCGACGACCTGAGCGAACTGCTGGGCGTGGCCAAGGCCACCCCGACGGGCCTGCTGCGGGTCAACGCCACCCTCGGCTTCGGCCGCAGCCACGTGGCGCCGCTCATCTCGCGCTTCGTGCGCAAATACCCCCACATCGAAGCACAGCTGCAGCTCTCGGTGAACCCGCCGCCATTGACGGACGACGCCTGGGACGTCTGCATCCGATTCGGAGAGCCGCCCGACACACGCGTCATTGCCAAACGCCTGGCAGACAACCGACGGCTGCTGTGCGCAGCGCCGTCCTACCTGGCAAGACACGGTGTGCCCAAAGTCCCCCACGACCTCACCCGCCACAACTGCATCGGCATCCGCCAAGGCGAAGAGGCGTACGGGGTGTGGCGCCTGAGCACCGGCCGAGGCCGCCAAGCCTCCACCGAGACCATCAAGATCCGCGGCAACCTCACCACCAACGACGGCGAAATCGCGGTCAACTGGGCACTCGAAGGCCACGGCATCCTCATGCGCGCCGAATGGGACATCCACCGCTACCTCGCCAGCGGCAGGCTCGTGCAGGTACTGCCGAACTACAGCACCCCGGATGCCGCCATCCACGCCGTGTTCCCCCAACGCCACCAACGCACTGCGCGCGTTCGTGCGTTTGTCGATTTCGTGGCGGAGTCACTGGCCGAACAGGCGCATTCAGCGGGGTGATAGCGGCAAGGGCCGACGCTGCCAAGCCGGCCCTGGCTGGATGGACCTCGACGGCCACATCTTCGAGGCCATCTGGATGGACATGAGCGCCGCGCCACGGCGGCCATGAATCCCCGGGCCGGACGGCCATTGCAGTGATTCCTCGTCCGTCGGACGGAGGATGACGGCAGAACCAGGCTGGCACACCGTGTGGACCTGCAACCAAGTATTCGCTGGTCGCCATGACGGCTGCGGCCCACCTTGATCGCCGGCGTCGGGGCAAAACGAGGTTGCCGAATCGAAGTGCCGCTCATCCGCATCCATCGAAGGAGATCCAGCCATGGCTACATCAACTTCCCGTCCCCCCCGGAAACCCGATACACCACCTTCGCTCTCCGACATCAGTTTCGGCAACCGCGAACTCATTCAGCTCAACATGAAACGCCGCCTCGACTTCGTGCGATCGCCGGAGACGTTTTACCCGTGGTGGCGTCACTGCACCGTCAAGGCGCTGATCGTGACCGACGGCCCGCTCAACTTCGGCGAAGGCGACTTCGGCCTCTCCACCTTCGTGCGCACCCTGAGAGACGAGGCACCCAGCCGCGTGCACTTCGAGCTGACATTGGCGCATATTCGCGATGTCAGTGATCCCGAGATGCTTGCGTCGGAGACTGGCATCGCGAACCGCATCAAATCATTCCGGTTCGACAACGTATCCCACTTCAAGCCGGACATGTACGACCAGATCTGGTTGTTCGGATTCGAAACCGACTATGCCGGGATGCCGCAACGCGGCCCCTTCCTCGCCCCTGCGGAAATCAACGCCATCCACGCGCACATGCAGCGCGGCGGTGGCGTGTTCGCCACGGGGGACCACGGCTACCTCGGCCAGGCGCTCAGCGGTGCCCTGCCACGCGTCCGAGGCATGCGCTACTGGGGCGACTTCCCGAGTTCCGACGACAACCAGAACCAGGTCAGCATGACCGGACCGCGCCGCAACGACTCGAACCAGGAAGGGCACGACGCGGGAACGTCCTTCAGCGACCAGAGCGACGACATCCCGCAACCGCTCGACCTGCTGCTCTACAGCTCTTATGCAGGCGTCCTTCGCACTGCCCGGTACCCTCATCCGCTGATGTGTGGCCGCATGGGGCGCATCGATGTGTTCCCTGACCACCCGCACGAAGGCGAGTGCCGCATGCCTCCCGACGTGACCCAGAAGTTCAATGGGGACGACGAGTACCCGGCCGATGGTGGCGGCACCCAGATCCTGCCGGAGGTGGTCGCCCGGGGCCGTGTCCATGCGGGCAACACGACCCGCTCGACCGGACCGAACGCAATGAAAATCCCCACCATTGCGCAAACCTTCGGCGTGGTCTGCGCCTACGACGGCCATCGCGCCAGTGGCAAGGGGCGTGTTGTCTGCGACTCGACCTGGCACCACTTCGTCAACGTGAACTTGATCGGTGTGCTGGAGGGCGGAGGGTTCGACGAATTCTCAGTTGCCGGCGAGCACGCGAGCAAACACGACGGCTTCCTGAGTTCCGCAGCGGGATTGGCGGCACTCAGCAAGATCAAGAACTACTACACCAACATCGGCGTCTGGATGTCACCGCCGGAGAAGCACAACTGCTTCCATCGGCTGACATGGTGGGAAGTCATCTTCAGCGACCGAATCGTCGAAGCGGCTGTCACCAGCCCGGAAGTTCCGCTGGAGCGCATCCCCGCCTCGACGCTGATGCACATCGGCATTCACGCACGCGATGTGTTTGCACGTCGAGCCGGCCACTGCCAAACCCTTGAATGGTTGATCGACTGGTCGAAGAAATTCATCGAAGTCGCGTGGCTCGACCCATGGGACCCGGTCACCCGCGTTCAGTTGGAGAAGGGCGATCCCCCCCTTCCCGTGGCGGACCCCATGCCCGTGCTCGACGTAGCGCTTGGCGCTGCCTTGGTCTCGATGAGACAGCAATTTCCGTTTCCGCCCGCGAAAATCAGTCAAGAGGATGATCGCGCCGCACTGGAAGCCATCACGAAAGGAGCAACGTATGGCATGGACTTGGCTGCGTCACTGGCCTTGGACCAGTGCAAATCATTCTTGACCGTGTTGCGACGCTAGCCGAGGCAAGCTGCCACCGGCATCTCGGCCAGCCCGAACAGGCAAGGCGATAGTCAATCGAAAGCGACATCGACCTTCTCAGGGCTGGCCCGCAATGGGGCGATCAGCGCGCCTTCTCGCCGTTCGCCTAGATGTCGTGCACCACCGACGCATAGAGCTGAGCCACGCGCTCGACGGATATTCCCTCGCGCTGCTCAACGGCCAGCGGATGGTCGGTCGGCTCCAGCTCGATGAAGGGCCGGATGAAGCCGTCCCTGAGATGCACATGGGTCTTGAGGCTGACCGTGTCCGGATACGGCTTGAGTGCCGCGTTCAGCCATCCGAAGAAGGGGCCGATGTGCGACCGCTCCTCGGATTCGTAGCACTCGACCCATTGCCGGAAGCTCTTCTCGCTGAGTGACACCCACACGCCCCAGGAGAACGGTTCGGACTCGCCATGCACCGGAATTTCGAGGCAGCCGCGGACGTAGAACGCCTTGCCGTCGATGACGCAGGCATCCGAGTCGAGCTGACAACGACCCTCGCGCTCGTCCTTCGGCACGATGTAGTAGCTCAGCGGAGCTGCGGCGTCGAGCGCCGGCATGCCTCTATGCACCTGGCCGCATCCGCTGCAAAGGAATTCGAACGTCATTGCCTACCTCCCCTGACGGAGAAAATTTTCGCCCACTGGCGTTTGCCACCAGTGTCGCATCAGCTTGTCATCTGTTAGCGCGATCACTCGGTTCCCGGCGAGCACCCGGGCAAACGCGATGGCTTCCTGAGTTCCTCAGCAGGATTGGCGGCACTCCGATCGACTGGTCGAAGAAGTCCATCGAAGAGACTGGCTCGGCACGTGGCACCCGGTCAGCCGCGTTCGGTTGGAGAAAGGGGTTGCTACGCGCTCACGGTGGCGACTGAGATATGAAACGCCCGGTGCACAGCACCCTGAACGTTGGGATGCAAGGATTCGTCCGTGTGTCGCAGCAGCGACAGGAAGTCCTCGTCCGACCACTCGTGGGTCTGCAATCGCTGAACCCATATCCGTGCCGTCGCTCGATGCAGACATTCATTGACGGCGTTGAGCGATTGCACCTGCTCTGTCGGTGTCATTCCGCCGTCAGCCCCAATCATGCGCGCAGCAACGGTCAGGTTGTGGGCGAGCACTTCAAACAGACGAAGGCGCTTGTCGGCTTCAAGTCGGCCGAGGATTGACACGCAGTGGTCAAAGTCATCAAACGGCATGTTCTGCTTTTCCGAATCTGCAACGATCCATCAACTGCAGGAACTGAGGATCTGGCGCGATAGCGGCGGCGCCCATTCCTCCGGAGCGAACAGAATTGCACCGGCTTCGCCACGGTACTGCACCTACGGTTGGCAAGTGACGTGGTCGCGCATAACCTCGTTGGCCGGATGTTCTCGGAGGAAGACTCCCTGAGGTGGGGTGGTAGGCCGTGCTGGACTTGAACCAGCGACCAAAGGATTATGAGTCCTCTGCTCTAACCAACTGAGCTAACGGCCCCCGAAATCCGCCATTGTAGGCACGCCTCAGCGGCCGGCCCGGTTACTTGGTGCTCAGCGCGTTCGTCACAAGCCGCGACGTGATGTCGACGATCTGGATCATCCGGTCGTAAGCCATGCGGGTGGGGCCGATGACGCCCAGGGTGCCGACGATCTGGCCGTTCACTTCGTACGGGGCGGACACGACGGACAGTTCTTCGAACGGCACGACGCGGCTCTCTCCGCCAATGAAGATGCGCACGCCTTCGGCCCGGCTCGAAACCTCGAGCAGCCGCATCAGCTGGGTCTTTTGTTCGAAGAGGTCGAACAGTTTCCTGAGCGAGCCCATGTCGCTGGAGAAGTCTTGCACGGCCAGCAAGTTGCGCTCGCCGGAGACGACGACCTGCTCCTGGCTGTCGTCGGCTTCGGTGCCGGCGAGCACGGCCGCCTGCATGAGGGCGGCGATTTCGCCCCGGAGGGCATCGACTTCGCTTTTCAGGCGCTCGCGCACCTGCTCGATGGAGAGGCCGGCGTACTGAGCGGTCAGGAAGTTGCTGGCCTCCTGCAGCTGGCTTTGGGTGTAGTCCTGGGCGGTGAGGACGACGCGGTTCTGCACGTCGCCTTCCGGGGTGACCAGGATGACGAGCACCCGGCGCTCGGACAGGCGCAGGAATTCGATGTGATGGAAGACGCTGACCTTGCGGGGCGCGGTCACGACGCCGACGAAGCTCGACAGGTTCGACAGCAGCTGGGCGGCACTGGCGATGACGCGCTGGGGCTGGTCGGGCTGGAGTTGGGGCGGCTCCATCGACGCCGCAGCCAGGTCGCGCGGCTGCGCGGTGAGCATGGTGTCGACGAAGAGGCGGTAGCCCCGGGCGGTGGGGATGCGGCCGGCGCTGGTGTGGGGGCTGGCGATGAGGCCGAGGTCTTCCAGGTCGGCCATCACGTTGCGGATGGTGGCGGGAGAAAGATCCAGGCCGGAGGCGCGAGACAGCGTGCGCGAGCCGACGGGTTGCCCGTCGGCGATGTAGCGCTCCACCAGCGCCTTCAGCAGGGTTTTCGCACGCTCGTCCAGCATGAACCGAATTGTAGGTCGCGAGCCGATTGTGCCGGGTTCCACGGGCTGGCGACAGGGTGGCGCTGTGGTGTAATTCCAGCATGTCTTCACGCTTCCGTCACGCCGCTCTCGTGGGCAAATACCAGGCCCGTGGCATCCAGGGCCTGCTGGAAGAAGTCGCCCAGTTCCTGGCCCGCAAGGGGCTCGAAGTTTCCCTGGAGCGTGACACGGCGCTGAACACGGGGATGACCGACTACAACGCCCTGACCCACAGCGAAATGGGCCGGCATTGCGACCTGGCCATCGTGGTCGGCGGCGATGGCACCATGCTCGGCAGCGCCCGGCAACTGGCGCAGTTCGGGCTGCCGCTGGTGGGCATCAACCAGGGGCGCCTGGGCTTCATCACGGACGTGCCGATCGGCCATTACGCCGAGGCATTGGCCCCCATGATCGCCGGCGACTATGAAGAGGAGCGCCGCACCATGCTCGAAGGCGGCGTGTGGCGCGACGGCCGCATGATTTTCGAAGGTTTCGGCCTCAACGATGTGGTGGTGAGCCGCGGCTTCATGTCGTCGATGATCGAGCTGAAGGTCACCATCGGCGATGAATTCGTCGGCAACTTCCGGGCCGATGGGCTGATCGTCGCATCGCCCACCGGCTCCACGGCTTATGCGCTGTCGGCAGGCGGGCCCATCCTGCACCCGGGCATCGCCGCATGGGTGATGGCGCCCATCGCGCCGCACGACCTGTCGAACCGCCCCATCGTGCTGCCGGACGTGGGCCGCATCTGCATCGAACTGGTGGAGGGGCGCGACGCCAATGTGAATTTCGACATGCAAGGCATGGCCAGCCTGCTGACGGGCGACCGCATCATGGTCGGCCGGTCCTCGCATCAGGTGCGTTTCCTGCATCCGCGGGGCTGGAGCTACTACGCCACACTGCGCCGCAAGCTTCACTGGAATACCGGAGTCTAGGAATGGGAATGGGGATCCCCGTCGCTCACATCGTTCACGGCCCGCGGGCGGGCGGGCGCTGACATGCTCCGCCGCCTGGCACTTCGGGACTTCGTCATCGTCACCACCCTGGAGGTCGAGCTCTCAGGCGGGTTCTCCGTGCTCACTGGCGAAACCGGCGCCGGCAAGTCGATCCTCATCGATGCGGTGCAGTTGGCACTGGGCAGCCGGGGCGACGCCGGTGTGGTGCGCGAAGGCGCCGCCCGCGCCGATATCACGGCGGAGTTCGACGCGCCCACCAGCTTGTTGGCATGGCTCGACGCCGCCGGCTTCGAGGGCGGTGACACGCTGCTGCTGCGCCGGGTGATCGATGCGCAAGGCAAGAGCCGCGCCTGGGTCAATGGCAGCCCGGCCACCGTGGCGCAGCTGCGTGAGGCGGCCGATCACCTCGTCGACATCCACGGCCAGCATGCCTGGCAGAGCCTCACCCGGCCTGCCGCCGTGCGGGGCCTGCTCGACGCCTACGCCGGCCTCGACACCGACCCGCTCACCACCGCCTGGGGTGCCTGGAAGACCGCCACCGACGCGCTCGAGAAGGCGCGCACCCAGCAGGCGGACCTGGAACGCGAGCGCGAGCGCCTGGCCTGGCAGGTCAATGAAGTGGACAAGCTGGCCCCCGGCGCCGACGAATGGGATGAACTCAACGCCGAACACGCCCGGCTGTCCAACGCACAGGCGCTCATGGACGCAGCCCGCACGGCACTCGATGCAGTGAGCGAGGCCGACGTCAGCGCCGACGGCCTGGCGGGCCGTGCTGCGGACGCGCTCGAATCGGTGGCGGAGTACGACACCCGCCTGGCCGAGGTGGTCGGCGTCCTGCAAAGCGCCCAGGTGCAGTTGCAGGATGCCGCCCACACGCTGGCCAGTTACCTGAACCATGCGGACCTCGATCCGGAGCGATTGCAAGAACTCGATGAGCGTCTGTCGGCCTGGATGGGCCTCGCGAAACGCTATCGGCGCACCCCTGAGGAATTGCCGGCCACGCTGCTGCAGTGGCAGGACGAGCTGAAAGCCCTCGACGCCGCCTCCGATCTGGGCGCGCTCGAAGCCCGGGTGAAGACCACCAAGGCGGCGTTCGATGCGGAAGCCAAGCGCGTCTCGGCCACGCGCCGCACAGCCGCCCCGAAGCTGAGCCAGGCCGTGACGGCCGCGATGCAGCAACTCGGCATGGCCGGCGGCGTGTTCGAGGTGGCCCTGCAGAAGCAGGACAGCCCGCAGTCCTACGGCCTCGAATCGGCGGAGTTCCTGGTGGCCGGCCACGCGGGCAGCACCCCCCGCCCCATGGCCAAGGTGGCCTCGGGCGGCGAGCTCTCGCGCATCGCGCTGGCCATCGCAGTGACGACCAGCCAACTCGCCCCGCATGGCGAGGCCGCCGGTACCCTGATCTTCGACGAGGTGGATGCCGGCGTGGGCGGTGCCGTGGCCGACACCGTGGGCCGGCTGATGAAACAGCTCGGCCGCGACCGTCAGGTGATGGCTGTCACCCACCTGCCTCAGGTGGCTGCCTGCGCCGATCACCATTTCGTCGTCGCCAAGGCCGCGCACGAGGGCCGCACCCGCAGCGACATCGCGCCGGTGCATGGCGAAACCCGCGTTGCCGAAATTGCCCGTATGCTCGGAGGCGAGCGCCTGTCCAGCACCAGCCTTGCCCACGCGCAGGAGTTGCTGTCCGTGGCCGCCGACGCCCCGGCCCAACCATCCGCCAGTACCGCCACGGCCCGTCCCCGAAAACGATCATGAACACCGCCGCCCCCACCGGAGCCGAAACGCCCCTGCCCAATGAGGTGGTCCTCGTGACGGGCATTTCCGGGTCAGGCAAATCGGTGGCTCTGCACGCGCTGGAGGATGCCGGGTTTTTCTGCGTGGACAACCTTCCGCCCGAATTGCTGCGCGAGTTCCTCCGGCTCGAACACCAGCGTTCCCAGCGCCGCGTGGCCATCGCGGTGGATGTGCGCAGCGCCGGCTCACTCCCGCACCTGCTGCCGCTCATGGAAGAGCTGCGCGGTGAGGGAGTGATGATCAAATCCGTGTTCCTGGACGCCGGCACCGAAGCCCTCGTGCGCCGGTTCTCGGAATCGCGCCGCCCCCACCCACTGTCGCAGCAGACCACGGCCACGGGCCCCAGCCGCCGAAAGGAGGACCTGGAAGCGGAAGGCCACCGCGCCCTGTATGACGCGATCGAACTCGAACGCGAACTGCTTGCGGAGCTGCGCGAGATCTCCACCGTGGTGGACACGAGCCAGCTGCGGCCGGCCCAGTTGCGGCTGTGGATCCGCGATCTCGTGCAGGCCGGCAGCCTCGGGTTGACCTTGGTGTTCGAATCGTTTGCGTTCAAGCACGGTGTGCCGCTGGATGCGGACTTCGTGTTCGACGTGCGTATCCTGCCCAATCCGTACTACATCCGCGAACTGCGGGCGTTGACGGGCCGTGACAACGAGGTGATCAAGTACCTGGAAGCTCAGCCTGAGGTGACCGAGATGATGATGCAGATCGAAGCCTTCGTCGCCCGCTGGCTGCCCGCCTTCGAACAGGATCAGCGCAGCTACCTGACGGTGGCGATCGGCTGCACCGGCGGCCAGCACCGGTCCGTCTACCTTGCGGAAACGCTGGCCCGGCGCTTCGCCGAACGCAGCGTCTCGCTGATCCGCCACCGGGAACTGGACGCACGCGATTGAACGTCGCCGGGCCACGCATGCGCGCACGTTTCGATGTCCAGCCGCTGCCGCTTTTTCCGCTGCAGGCGGTGCTGTTCCCTGCCGGGCTGCTCAGCCTGAAAGTCTTTGAGGCCCGGTACCTGGACCTCGTCAGCAGCTCGTTGCGCGAGCAGACCCCGTTCGGGGTGATTGCCGTGCGCCAGACCGTCGAAGACGACGGCAGGACACCGGACCCCAACGCCTTCGAATCCGTTGGCGTGGTGGCCGAACTGCTGGATGTGGATGCGCCACAGGCAGGCATTCTTCAAGTGCGCGCCCGAGGCCTGCATCGGTTCAAGCTGCTGAGCAAGACACTGCTCGACGATGGGCTGTGGGAAGGCAAGACCTTGCCGGTGCCCGACGACGACATCATTGCACCTGGGGCCGATCAGATGGGAACGGTGCGCGGGCTGGCCAATGCCATCGGCACCTTGAAACAGCAAGGGTCGGAGCCCTTCCTGAAGCCGTTCAAATTTGATGAGGCGGGCTGGGTGGCCAACCGTTGGTGCGAGATCCTGCCCATCTCCATCGCGGCGAAGCAGCGCTTGATGGAGCTGGAGGACCCGGTCAGCCGGCTTCAACTGGTAGACGACTTCCTTCGCAGCAAAGGGGTGGTTCGCTAACCCCCCAGCTCCGTCATACCGACGAAAGTCGGTACCTACCGGTCGATGTGGGCCCCGGCTTTCGCCGGGGTGACACAATATGGGAAAGCCGGTGGTCCTGGCCTGGACACCCCCATCCGTCATACCGACGAAAGTCGGTACCTACCGGTCGACGTGGGCCCGGCTTTCGCCAGGGTGACACGACATTGGAAAGCCGGTGGTCCTGGCCTGAACACCCCGATCCGTCATACCGACGAAAGTCGGTACCCACCGGTCGACGTGGGCCCCGGCTTTCGCCGGGGTGACACGATATTGGAAAGCCGGTGGTCCTGGCCTGGGCACCCCGATCCGTCATACCGACGAAAGTCGGTACCTACCGGTCGATGTGGGCCCCGGCTTTCGCCGGGGTGACACGATATTGGAAAGCCGGTGGTCCTGGCCTGGGCACCCGGATCAGTCATACCGACGAAAGTCGGTACCCACCGGTCGCTGTGGGGGGGCGGTCGCCCGGGCCCACAAGTCCGCTCAAGGCGCCGTGCAGTACGTCGGCTCCGCAGTCGGAGACGGCGCGGGCGCCGCGGTGTCCCACGTGTTGACCGGGGTCACCGTGATGTGGCATTGCGCGTCTACCGTAAAGCTGAACACGTTCCACCACCGGCTGGCCGCCACCTCTCCCGCCGGGGGAGCGAACACGGACACGTTCCCGTTGCTGTTGAGCTCGACGCGCGTCGGCGACGCAGTGATGCCCGGTTCATGCGTGTTGCTGAAGTTGTGCACCGCATACCGGTACGTGCCGACCATGAGGCGACGCACCGTCACCACCTCAGGACCGTAGCTGGTCGTGTCATCCACATCGAGTGCAGCGAACGGGGCGGCAGTCAGGCTGCCTTCGGTCCCGTAGTAGACGTGCTGGCCGTTCGGAGCGAACAAGTGGGAATCGACATCCGACGGAGCACGCCCCCAGGTCAGCTTGATGGTCAAGCCACTGTTGACGCTGCTGAGCACGAGGCACTGGCCCTCAGGCAGGGCCGCAAAGTCGACACTGCTCGGGCCCACCGACAGCGTGTTGGAAAAGCGAACCCCGCTCTGGGCGGTCAGCGTGCCCGTGCCCAGGCGCTTCATTGGGACGCGGAAATTGCCGGTGCCGTCGGTGAAGACCGAAGCGGTGCCGGAGTAGTCGATGCCGTCAGAGACGATCTTTGCCCCGGCCACCAGGGCGCCAGCCTCGTCCTTCAGGCAACCGCTGACGGTGACGGTGTTGTAGTACTGGTCGGCGTTCCAGGTGGTGAAGTGGGTGACGGTGCCTTCGTAATACTGGTTCGGCGAGGCGCCTTTGAGCGTCGCCGTGCCTTCCTCGATCCACAGGCCCGAAGCGGTGTCGAACCAGAAGAGCGGAATGGTGGGCGTGGCCGTGCCGCGGGTGGCCAGCGGGATGCGGATGGTGGCGCTCTTGCCAGCGGCAAGATTCACCTTCGCGCCGGTGGTGTCGGTCAAGGTCACGGTCATCGCGCCGTAGCTCTCGATTTGAGACAACGTGCCCGTGGACGTGCGCGCCCGGAAATCACCGGGCATGTAGGCCGTGTTCACGGCCGGGTCGATCGGCGTGACGGAAACAGTGACAGCCCCCGAGATCGGCAGGCCATCGGCACGCACCAGCGACGCGGGCGGCAACACGACCTGTGCCACCGAGCCGGGCACCGTCACGGTGCCGCCGGCCGCTGCGTCAATGGAGGTGGAAACAGCCACCGGCAGCAGCTGCGCAGTGATGGTGGCTGTCTGCTGATCCACCGCGTTGGCGATCACGACGTTCTCGGCATAGGAAGCCTTCGACACCTTCACTGCCGCTTGCGGGTTCGCCATGGTGAGCAGGGTGAACTTGCCGTTGGCATCGGTGGTGGTGGACTGGTTGCCCGCAGCAACCGTGGCACCGACGACAGGGCTCCCCGTGCGTGCATCGAGCACGGTGCCTGCGACGGTGGCCTGTGGTGTTTCGGAGGTGTTCGACGAGGCGCCGTCCCCGCCGCCGCAAGCGGTGAGGAAAAGCGACAGGGCCAGGGCTGACGCAATGGCGCGCAATGAGAAGTTGATGGATTGGCTCATGATTCAACGGTTGGGAGTCGATCGTCGCCCGATGGACGCTCGAGGCCGCGAAGCATGAACAATTTCACGTTTCCAAGCCACCCCTCTGAAGAGGGGCGGCGGCGAGATCACCCTGGCACTGTTCCAGACTCACGCAACAACAGCTTGCGCAAGGCCGACGGCACCCCCATCGAGAGTGCCTGATCAACACCGACCCAGCGACCTGGAAGCAGGCCTGCGGTGACCGTTGCGATCGCCTGAGCCGTGCTGCGCTCGGGCAGCGTCCACTGCACAGGATGAAGCGTCCAATCCAGGTGGGTGAGCACATGCTTGAACGATTCGAGAGGCTTTGCCTCACCGGGCCATTGGGCCGCGGCAGACCGCAATGCCTCCAGGGAGGCGAACTCGGGAAAGCTCCACGAGCCGGCCCAGACACCCGAATCGGGCCGTTGCGTCAACCAGATCTGGTCCTTCCATGCGAGCCACAGCCAGATGTTTTCGCGCTGGCTTCGCTTGAGCTTGCGGCTCTTGACGGGGTAGCGTTCCGGCCTCCCCTCGCGGCGTCCTCGGCAATCGGCCTGGACGGGGCACAAGAGACACTGGGGCGACCGCACCAGGCACACGGTGGCCCCGAGGTCCATGATGCCCTGGGTGTACGGCTCGATGCCGTCGGATGGCAGCATGTCGGTCGCCATGGACCATAGTGCCCGCTCGTTGGAGGCGACCGCAAGGTCGGCGTCGTAGGCAAGAAACCTGGTCAGCACCCGCTTGACGTTGCCGTCGAGAATGGCCACCCGTTCCTTAAAACAGAATGCCGCGATGGCTGCCGCTGTGGACCGGCCGATGCCGGGCAGCGTCTCCAGCAGCGCGCTGGTGCGCGGAAACTCGCCTTCGAACCGGTCCACCACCGCCTTGGCACAGGCGTGCATGTTGCGAGCGCGGCTGTAGTACCCGAGACCGCTCCACATGGCGAGCACGTCGTCCTGCGGCGCCACGGCCAGCGCGCGAACATCAGGGAAACGCTGCAGAAACCGCGCGTAGTAGCCCAGCACGGTGGCCACCTGCGTCTGCTGCAGCATGATCTCGGACAACCAGACGCGGTACGGGTCGGTGGTTTGCTGCCATGGCAGCGTGTGTCGCCCATGGGCACGCTGCCATGCGATCAATGGCTCGGCGAACCGGGCACTCGAATCAGCAGGACGGGGCGGCTCGGACAACGGCGACAAGAGCGACAAGCAGCAACGGGAAGGTCAGGCCTGCGCGGCCAGGCGCGTTTCGGTGTCCTGCAGCTGGCCGTGCCCCGATTCGCCGAACGTGGCCGGGTCCAGCTGCGCATGGTGTTTCAGCTTGGCCACCAATTCGGCGCAGCGCGTCACCTGCAGTTGCAGTTGGGCATCCTGGGCTTCCAATTCGCTCAGGCGGTGCTCGAGCTCGCCAGACGCGGCCTGGATGCGCTCGAGCGCTTCACGCCGGCGGCGGAAGCTGCGGCGGCGTTCACGAAGCTGTGAATCCACCTGTGACGAAGCCATCTTGTTCCACAGCTCCAGTTCGCCGCTGGCATTCTCGAATACCACGCGCAGCTTGGACATCAGCATGCGGCGGAACTGCTCCATGAACTTGGTCTGCGACAGGCGCAGCGCCTGCGTGAGGCCCAGGTATTGGACGTAGTTGCGCTGGATGAGCGCCAGCTCCTGAACGAAACGGCCCAGGTCAGGCATCGGGCTCACCGACAGCGAGAAGCCGAATTCGGCGTTGAGCTTCGCGAACGAGGCGGCCAACATGGTGTGGATCTCGATGCCGCGCTTTTGCGTCGCTTCGAGCAGGTCGCGCAAGCGGGTGCACAAGGCCATGAATGCCTTCTTGGCACCGAGATTGAGCAGGGACGCGTTCATCGCCGTCTGCATCTCGGTGACTTCTTCCCGCAGGCGGTCGCTTGTCAGATCGACCAGCGCATTCTTGAGCATGCGGCTGTGAACCATGCGCATGGCCTGAAGCCTCGCAGTGCATTGCTCGAACTCATGTGTTTCGGCATCCACGCGCTCGATCATCAGGCGCGTCTTCGCGCCGCTCTTGCCGCGCAGGCCGCGAAGTTCGAGCAGTTGCTCGGCCAACTGGCGGCGCCGGTCGCCGAGGCGACGGGTGACGACCGCTTCGGCGCGCATCACGGCGTCGATGACGCTGGCCTGCAGCACGTCGCGCCGCTGCGGGAGCAACTGGGCACCAAGCGCTGCCTCGAGTTCGAGCACGCGGCTTTCCACCAGGCTGCCGGGTTCGCCATCGACACGGGCGGCGAGCGCCTGGCGTGCCGACAGCGGAAACACCCGCTCTGGCGCGATGCCCAGCGTACGGGCCGTGTTGTTGCGCTGCATGTCGATCTGCGCCTGCACCTGCTCGGTGGTGGCCAGCGGATCGCACAGCGTATCGATCTTGTTGAGGACCACATAGCTGGACGCCGTGGGGGAGCCCAGGTGATCGCGCCAGATGGCGAGGTCGGATTTGGTGACCCCGGTATCGGCCCCCAGGATGAACACCATCGCATGGGCCGAAGGCAGCAGGCTCAGCGTCAGTTCCGGTTCGGCACCGATGGCGTTCAGGCCCGGCGTGTCGAGCACCACCAGCCCGCGCTTGAGCAGGGCGTGGGGGTAGTTGATCATCGCGTGGCGCCAGGCCGGCACCTCGACCCGGCCCTGGTCGTCGAGCGGGGGATTGTCGTCGGGGTTGTCGTCGTGCCAGAAGCCCAGTGCGCGTGCTTCATCCTGGCTGACCCATTGGGTGCGCATCACCTCCTGAAGCGATTCCGACAGCTTTTCGGGCTGGGAGACGTCGAGCGGGATGTGTGTCCAGGCGCGGGGTTGGCGGCGCAGATCCGACAGCGGGAGCCCTTCGAGGCGCGTGCGGATGGGCAGCAGGGCGAGGGCCGGTTCTTCATCCACATCGTAGGCCAGCTCCACCGGGCACATCGTGGTGCGCCCCGGGGTGGCCGGCAACACACGGCGGCCCGTGTCGGCGAAGAAGATGGCGTTGATCAGCTCGGATTTGCCGCGAGAGAACTCGGCAACGAAAGCCACGACGAGTTTTTCGTTGACCAGGCCACGACGCAGGGTGTCGAGCGCCTCGGAGGCGGCCGGGTCGGCCAGGTCGTGCTGCGCGAGGAAATGGCTGAAATCGTCGAGGCGCCGCCCCAGGCTGGCTCTCCAGAGGCCTAGGGCGTCAAGACTGCTTGCGAAGGAAGAAGCCATGGAAATGAACGGGCCTGACAGATTTGCGCATCGGCCATGGTATCGCAAGCCAACATCGCGCCACGCGACCCGAAACACTTGGTCACCCAAGATCGGCCGTTCTGCGTGCGGATTTTTGGTTCAGCGCCGCTGGCAGACAGGGCAGAAAAACGTTGAACGCGCGCCCTGCACGATTCGCCGCACCGGGGTTGCGCAAATGAGACAGGGCGCGCCTTCCCGGCCATAGACCTGCGCCTGGTTCTGGAATGCGCCCGCCATGCCGTGCGTGTCCCTGAAGTCGCGCAGCGTGGTGCCGCCGAGCGCGAGTGCCTGGGTCAGGATGGCACGCACGGCTTCGGCCAGGCGCTCGGCCCGTGGTCGGCTGATCTTGTTGGCCGGGGTGCGGGGGTCGATCCCGGCAGCAAACAATGCCTCGCATGCATAGATGTTGCCGGCGCCCACGACGATGTCGCCGCCCAGCAATGCCAGCTTGATCGCGACGCGCCGGCGCTGCAGGGCCGCGTGCAGGTAGGTGCCCGTGAATGCTGGATCGAACGGCTCCAGGCCGAGCTCGGAGAGCAGCTTGCGCGCCGGGTCGGCGTCGAGGCCGCTCGACCACACCACCGCGCCGAAACGCCTGGGATCGGTCAGGCGCAAGGTACCGGAGGTCGTGCGGAGATCGAAATGATCATGCGCCGCCGGGGGCTCGGGCACGCATTCTCGGAACGCCAGGGAACCGGACATGCCCAGATGCATCAATAAGCCACCCCCTGTCAGAGGAAGCCACAGGTATTTGCCGCGGCGCAGCGTGTCGCCCACGGTGCGGTTCACGAGGCTCTCGGGATCGCACCCGAGCGGCCAGCGCAACGGCTTGCCGAGCCGGACCCCGGTGACCACTGCACCGGCGATGCGCGGCGCCAGGCTGCGGCGCGTGGTTTCGACTTCAGGAAGTTCCGGCATGCGCGAATTATCGCCAGGGGCTTGCCGGCGCGCCGTCCGTCCGGGTGGCAGGCGGTCGCTAGAATCGATCATGCTTACAGGAGCATTCATGCGGGCCCTATCTCTTTTCTCTCGTGCGGCGCTCGCCACGGCCTGTGCGTTCGCGCTGGCCCCAGCAGTCGCGGCGCCGTCGCCCGACACCCAACCGGGCGACGCCCCGGCCATCGTCAACAATTCGCCGCTGAACGCCAGGATGTTCATGCAGCTGTTCGTCGCCGAACTCGAGGCGCGCAACGGCAACGGGCCGGTGGCTTTCCAATTGATGCTCGAAGCGGCCAAGTCCTCTCTCGATGAGAAGCTGTTTCGTCGGGCCGTCTACATCGCGATCGACATGCGCGACGGGTCGTCCGCCCTCGCTGCCGTGAAGGCTTGGCGTGAAAAGGTACCCACCTCGGTGCTGGCCGCCCGGTACGAGGTGCAGATGCTCGTGATGCTGGACCGCTTCGCGGAGGCCGCCAACGCCGCGCGGGTGATGCTCGAACTGACGCCGCGCGGCGAACGAACCGGCACCTTCGCATCGCTGCCCCGCTGGTTCGCGCGCAACCCCGACCGCAAGAGCAACGCCGCGATGCTCGAACCGGTGCTGAAAACCTGGATCGCGCAACCGGACACCCGCGTGGACGCCAGCATCGCCCTGGCTCGCAGCCAGGCCGCCGCCGACAACATCGACCGCGCTCTGGAACTGACCCGAACCGCCCATCTCCATGAACCAACAGCCGAAGCACCGGTCTTGCTGGCACTCGAACTCATGTCCAGCACACCGGAGGCCGATGCCATCGTGCAGGACTACCTGAGGGTCAAACCGGAAACATCGAACATCCGCATCCTCTATGCGCGAGTGCTGAGTTCGATGCAGCGGTATGCGGAGGCAGCCTCCCAGATGGAGACCGTCACGCAGCAGGACCCACAGCTCGCCGGCCCGAGGCTCACACTGGCTGCCCTGCAGCTCGACCTGAAGAAGCCGACCGACGCCGCCGCCACCGTCAACAAGTACCTCGCCGATCTGAAAAATGGCACCGTCGACGCGCAGGCCGCGCCCGCGTCAAACAGCGACGATGAAGAAAATGAAGCCGACGAGGACAACAACACCCAGGGCACCACACAAGCCTATTTCCTGTTGGCGCGCGCGGCCGAGCAACAACGCGATTTCCGCGGCGCCGAGGCCTGGCTCTCCAAGGTAACCGATCCTCAACGCGCACTGGACGTGGCGGCGCGGCGGGCCGACCTGCTCGCCAAACAGGGCAAGCTCAAGCAGGCGGTCGAGATGGTCCGCAAGGCGCCTGAGAACGCGCCCGAAGCCGCCCGCACGAAGCTCGTTCTCGAAGCCGAGCTGTACAGCAATGCGAAGCAATGGGCGGCCGCCGAAGCGGTGCTTGCCGACGCCACGAGCAAATACCCCAAGGACGCCGAACTGCTGTATCAACAGGCCATGATGGCCGAGAAACTGAACCGGCTGGAGGACATGGAGCGGATGCTGCGCCGCGTCATCGAAATCCGCCCCGACCATCACCATGCGTACAACGCGCTCGGCTACTCCCTGGCCGAACGCAACCTGCGGCTGCCCGAAGCACGCGAACTGATCGTCAAAGCCCTGCAACTCTCTCCCGGCGAGCCCTTCATCACCGACAGCCTCGGCTGGGTCGAGTACCGCCTGGGCAATCCACAGGAAGCCTTGCGCCTGCTGAGGCAGGCCTATCGCCTGAGGCCCGACGTGGAGATCGGTGCCCACCTGGGCGAATTGCTGTGGGTCACGGGAGCACACGATGAGGCGCGCCGCATCCTGCGCGAAGTGCAGCAACGAGACGCGACAAATGATGTGCTGCGCGACACGCTGGCCCGCCTGAAGGTCGACCTGTGATCCGCAGAGCCCCCCTTCTGGCCTGCGCCTTCGCAGCCATGCTTTCGGCGTGCGTGACCGTCACTCAGCCCGGCCCGCCTGGCGAGACGCTCTCCGGCCGCCTGGCGGTCAAGGTGGACGCCGACGGCGCCCAGCCGGCTCGGGCCGTGAGTGCCGGATTCGAGCTCACGGGCAGCAGCACGGCCGGCCGCCTGAACCTCACCTCGCCGCTGGGCACCGTGGTGGCCCGCGCCGACTGGTCCCCCGACGATGTCCGCCTCGTCACGTCTGACGGCGAGACGCGCTACGGCGACCTGGACACCCTCACCCGCGAAATGCTCGGCGAAAGCCTGCCGGTGGCCGCACTGTTCGACTGGCTCCGCGGCCGCCCGTGGCCGGGAGCGCCGAGCGAACCCACCACGCCTCCAGCCGAAGCCGGTTTCGATCAGCTCGGCTGGTCCGTTCGGCTGGGTCGCCTGAGCGACGGCTGGGTCACCGCACAGCGTGCCCGCCCGCCGAAGGTGACTGTGCGGGCCCAGGTGGAACCGTGAACAAGGCCCTGCCGCACCGCAAAGCCGTGCGGCGAACAACCATTCCTTCATGAGTCTGCAGACATTGACCGATGTGGCCGCGCCGGCCAAGCTGAACCTGTTCCTGCACATCGTGGGGCGGCGCCCCGATGGCTACCATCTGCTGCAGTCGGTGTTCGTGCTGATCGACTGGTGCGACACGCTGCACTTCGAACGCCGCAATGACGGCCGCATCGCCCGGCACGACCTGACCACCCCCCTCCCCGAAGACGACCTGTGCCTGCGCGCCGCGCGGGCCTTGCAATCGGCTTGCGGAACACCGTACGGCGCTGACATCTCGATCGACAAGCAGGTGCCATGGGGCGCGGGCATGGGCGGCGGGAGCTCCGACGCCGCCAGCACGTTGCTCGCGTTGAATCGCCTGTGGGGACTCGACTGGCCTCGATCACGGCTCATGGCCCTGGGCTTGTCGCTCGGCGCCGACGTGCCGTTTTTCATTGGCGGCCAGAACGCCTTCGTCGAGGGCATCGGCGAGTGCCTCACCCCGCTGACGCTGCCCCGCCAGTGGTTTGCAGTGATGAAGCCGGCAGCAGGCATCGAGACACGTGCGATTTTTGCAAGTCCCCTCTTGGCGCGCGGTCATAATGCTGATAAAGTTGCGAGCTTCCTTGCTGATGCAGGCATTCAAAGCCTTCTGAACGGATACGGTTGCAATGTGATGCAGCCCCCGGCAGAAGTCGAATGCCCCGACGTGACGAAAGTCGCCCGGGTGCTGGCAGAACGGTTCGGCAACAGCCGCATGACCGGTTCCGGCAGCGCAGTGTTCGCAAGGGCAGGCACAGGTGATCAACCCACTGCGTTGCTGCCTTCGGAATATCCCGAAGGCTGGGTTGGAAGAATGTGCCGCAGTCTGGTGCAACACCCCTTGCGGGGTTGGGCAACAGACGATCAGGTTTGAGGTGCAATGCGCAAGCAAGGCACCTGTGTAGGGGAGTCGCCAAGTTGGTTAAGGCATCGGATTTTGATTCCGACATGCGAAGGTTCGAATCCTTCTTCCCCTGCCACCCATTCGAGAATGAGCTTCAGTGGCTCGCCCTCCAAGGGCACTCATTGAAGTCAGGTGAAACGATTTCCCGTGCCGATCCCGGCATACCGCAGCTGAAATGAAAGGGCGCGCTGTGACCGTGAATGCGCCCACAAACAGCCTCGACGGAGGGAATGTGCTTTTCAACACCGTTCTGTTCACCGGCAATGCCAACCCCGCGCTCGCGCAGGAAATGGCATCCCATCTCGGCATCGAACTCGGCAAGGCATCCGTCGGCCGTTTCTCCGACGGTGAAGTGGCCATCGAGATCCAGCAGAACGTTCGCGCGCGCGACATCTTCGTGGTGCAGCCCACCTGTGCGCCCACCAACGAAAACCTGATGGAACTCTGCATCATGGTCGACGCGCTCAAACGGGCCTCCGCCCGCCGCGTCACCGCCGTGATTCCCTACTTCGGCTACGCCCGCCAGGACCGCCGCCCGCGTTCCACCCGCGTGCCCATCAGCGCGAAGGTCGTTGCCAACATGCTGGAGGCCGTCGGCGTCGAGCGCCTGCTCACGATGGACCTGCACGCCGACCAGATCCAGGGCTTCTTCAACATCCCGGTCGACAACATCTACGCCTCGCCCGTGCTGCTGGCAGATGTGCAGAGCAAGCGCTACCCCGACCTCGTGGTCGTGTCGCCCGATGTCGGCGGCGTGGTGCGCGCGCGCGCCCTGGCCAAGCAACTCGGCTGTGACCTGGCCATCATCGACAAGCGCCGCCCGAAGGCCAACGTGTCCGAGGTCATGCACGTCATCGGCGACATCGAGAACCGCAACTGCGTGATCATGGATGACATGATCGACACCGCCGGCACCCTCGTGAAGGCCGCCGAAGTGCTCAAGGAGCGCGGTGCCAAGAGCGTGTACGCGTACTGCACGCACGCCGTGTTCTCGGGCCCGGCCATCGAACGCATCAAGGGCTCGCAGCTCGACGAAGTGGTGATCACCAACACCATTCCGCTGAGCGAAGAGGGCAAGGCCTGCCCCAAGGTGCGCCAACTGTCCGTCGCCTTCCTGTTCGCCGAAACCATCCGTCGCATCTCCGACGGCGAGTCGGTGACCTCCCTGTTCGCGGAGCAGAACAACAACTTCTGATCTGCAACGGCAACGTCAACGGACGTTGCCTTCGAAGCGGGCCCGTCAGGGCCCACCCAGACGCCTGGTCGCGGGCGTCTTCCATTTGGAGCAAACCATGAAATTTGTTGCTTTCGAGCGCAAGCTGCAGGGGACCGGAGCGAGCCGCCGCCTGCGCAACGCCGACAAGGTGCCTGGCATCGTCTACGGTGGCGCCGCCACCCCCTCGCTGATCGAACTCGATCACAACGCGCTGTTCCATGCGCTGAAGAAGGAAGCGTTCCACTCGTCGATCCTCGACATGGAACTGAACGGCAAGTCCGAGCAAGTGCTGCTTCGTGACTACCAACTGCATCCCTTCCGCCAGATCGTGCTGCACGTCGACTTCCAACGCGTCGATGCCACCACGACCATCACGAAGAAGATTCCGCTCCACTTCGTGAACGAAGAAAACTCGCCGGCCGTCAAGACCGACAAGTGCCTGGTGAACCACGTCGTCACCGAACTGCGTATTTCCTGCCTGGCCCAGGCCCTGCCTGAGTTCCTGACCGTCGACCTCGGCAACCTGACCAAGGGCCAGGCCCTGCACGTCAGCGATCTCCAACTGCCCGCTGGCATCAAGGTCATGACGCAAGGCAAGCCGAATCCGGTGATCGTGTCCACCTCGGTGCCGGTCGAAGAGGCCGAGATCACGCCCGTGGCCGCTGCTCCCGCTGCACCGGCTGGCAAGGGCAAGAAGTCCGAGAAGCAGAACAAGAAATAAGAAGCAAGAAACAAGAAGAGCCTTCGGGCATCTGACCAGCCCCGCTCCGGCGGGGCTTTTTTATGCCCGGGTTTCGGGTGCCGCGCCGCAGGCGAGTGCCCTCTCCTTCCACGGATAATGAGCGCATGATTCGATTGCTGGTAGGCCTCGGCAACCCCGGGGCGGAATACGAAGGCACCAACCACAACGCCGGGTTTTGGTGGATCGATGCCGTCGCGCGCGAACTCAAGGCCAACCTGGTGCCCGAACGCAGTTACTTCGGCCTTGTCGCCCGCGTGAACCGGCAAGAGGGCCCCTTGTGGCTTCTCGAACCGCAGACCTACATGAACCTGTCGGGCAAATCGGTTGCAGCCCTCGCTCGCTTTTTCAAGATTGCGCCGAACGAAGTGCTGGTGGCCCATGATGAGCTCGACCTGCTGCCCGGCCAGGTGAAGATCAAATTCGGCGGTGGGCACGCCGGCCACAACGGCCTGCGAGACATCCACGCCCAGCTCGGCACCCCCGACTACTGGCGCCTGCGCCTGGGCATCGGCCACCCCGGCGTCAAGGCCGAGGTGGTGGATTACGTGCTGCGCAAGCCCAAGCCCGAAGCACGAGATGCCATCCATGAGGCCATCCAACGCACGCTACACGCCATCGATCTGCTGCTGGCCGCCGACATGGAGCGGGCGCTGATGAAAATCAACGCCAAGCCGCCACGTCCGAAGCCTCCGAAACCGGAGCCTGCCAAGCCGGAGGCCTGATGGCCCGGCGAGCCGGAACGTTCTGCGCGCTCTTTTTGTGGTGCGCCTTGGCGCCGCCCATGGTCGCGGCGCGACCGGTCTACCGCTGCGGGTCGGACGACGCAAGAACCTACTCACACACGCCCTGCCGTGACAACAACGGCCGCGTCGTCGATGTGGCCGATCCGCGGGATGCCGAACAATGGTCCGAAGCGACCGACGTGGCGCAGCAGGCCGCCAACACCGGCCGGAAGATGGAAAAGGAACGGCGGCGCAACGAAGCCGCCCGCAAGCGAGCCATCGGCATTGGCGGTGCCGGCCCGGCAGCAGGCGAAACCGCATCCAATCCGGCAGACCGCAAACCCAAAACGGTTCGCCCGGTCAAGGCCGCATGCCCGAAGGGTACGGCAGGCGTTCCGCCCCCTTCCGCAACCAGCCACCGAGGTTGCCCGCGACGGAAGGTGAGCCCGAAGAACGATTAGCCCGGCGACCGGGGCTGCCCGTCAACCGCGACTCACTCAACCTTTTCGCTGTGCCTCGGCATCATCGAAGAGTCGCAGTGCAAGCAGCCCATGACCGACCGCTGCGCCAGCCCGCAGCGCTCCTGCAATGAAAACGGTCTCCGCGAGTTCTTCGCGCGTCGCGCCGGCGGTGACGGCATTCTTCGTATGGGCTTCAATGCAGTATGAACACTGCGTCGTCAGCGCCACGGCCACGGAAATCAGCTCTCGGTACTTCGCTGGAATCGCCCCATCTGCCCGTTCGGCGGATGCCTTCAGATTGAGAAAGGCCTTGGCCTCGATCGGCGCGAGTTGAACCAAGGCGGGTGCCAGTTTGAGATCGTCAGTGTCTTGATAGGAGGCCATGATGAATCCGGTGTTGTTGCCGGGAAGATTCCCACCAACATAGTGGCACCGGATTCCTCTTTCGATTTTTTGATTCTGCGCCCCAGTCCGCTGGTGCGCCGACCCTCCAGGGCGGAGCCACGGGTCGCCCGGGAAACCCGGACCCGCGTGTAGCCTGATGTGCGGCTTCGCTGCGCTTGCCTTCCTGTCGCACGCGCTGCGGGTGTTGCTCCGGCGGCAGTCGTGGCCGCTAGGAGCAGTGGGTGCCGGCGTTCCCCGGTATGGCGTCGGGTGGTCGTAAACAACATGTCACCCCGGCGAAAGCCGGGGCCCACCGCCCCGGTGGCCGCCGGCTTTCGCGCCGGCGCGGCCTCGCCAGAGAACAAGATCCTCAAAGGAGAGAAGAGGAAGCTGCTACGCCCCGCCCCCTTGCAGCCGCCGATACTTGGCCCACAAGGATTCCTTGGACTCCACGTGATCAGGATGCACCGGAATACAACTCACCGGACAAACCTGCACACACTGAGGCTCATCGAAATGCCCCACGCATTCCGTGCATTTGGACGGATTGATCTCGTAGATGGTTTCGCCCATCGAGATCGCCTGGTTGGGGCATTCGGGCTCACACACATCGCAGTTGATGCACTCGTCGGTGATCGTCAGTGCCATCGCGGGTCACGCTCCACAGTCAGCCTTCAAAGCAATCAGGCCTTTTTGTCCGCCTTCACGCGCTGGTGAAGCCGGCTCAGGACAGAGGGTGACACAAACTTGGAAACATCACCACCCAGGTTGGCAATTTCGCGCACGAAGGTGCCGGAGACGAACTGGTATTGGTCGCTCGGGGTCAGGAACACCGTCTCGACGTTGGGCATGAGGTGGCGGTTCATGCCGGCCATCTGGAATTCGTATTCGAAGTCGCTGACCGCGCGCAAGCCACGCACCACCACCTTGCCGCCGTGCTCCAGCACAAACTCGCTGAGCAAGCCGTCGAACGCGATGACTTCGACGTTCGGGTGTTTCACAGCGATTTCCCGGGCGATGTCGAGCCGCTCGGCCAAGGTGAACATCGTCCGCTTGTGGTGGCCCGCGGCCACCGCCAGGATCAGGCGCTCGAAGAGGCGGCCGGCGCGGCGCATGAGGTCCTCGTGACCCAAGGTCATCGGGTCGAAGGTGCCGGGGTAGACGGCGGTGAGGCGGGTCACGGAAGTCAAACGGGCTCCTTCAGGCTGCAGGCGATGCGGGCGCAGTGTAGCCGGGCTCAGGGCGTTGAAACAGATGGAAATGAACGGCGCCGGCGCGGCCGTGGCGGTGACGCGAAAGGGGCTCACCGGAAAAGTCATCCGCCTGGAATTCGCGGTCGGCCTCGAGGTAGATCAGTCCCCCAGGCACGACGATCCGGGTTGCGGCCTTGACCGCGGAGATGAACGCATCCTCGGCAAAGGGAGGGTCGACGAACACGAGTTCGAAGCTCGCCGGCGCCTGACGTGCCATCCATGCCATCGCATCGGCACCGACGATGCGCACCGCAGCGCCTGCCTTCAGCCGGGCGTGCACATCATGAAGGTTGCGCACCAGCCGGTTGTCGCGCTCCACCAGAGTGACTTCGGACGCACCGCGCGACGCCGCTTCAAAGCCCAGCGCCCCCGCCCCGGCGAACGCGTCGAGGCAGCGCCAGCCATCCAGGTCGTTGCCGAGCCAGTTGAAGAGGGTTTCACGAACGCGATCAGGTGTTGGCCGCAGGCCGGGCACGTCGGCCACAGGCAGTTTGCTGCGTTTCCACTGCCCTCCGATGATGCGCACCTCGCGGCGGTGGCCCCCGGGCGCCAGGGTGCTCATGACCGCACCGGGATGCCGCGGCTGGCCATCAGCGCCTTGGCTTGGCCGACGGTGTGTTCGCCATAGTGGAAGATGCTCGCCGCAAGCACCGCATCGGCATGGCCTTCCTGGATTCCCTCGACCAGGTGCTCGAGCGTGCCCACACCACCCGATGCGATCACCGGCACGCTCACCGCATCGCTGACAGCACGCGTGAGCGGCAGGTTGAAGCCGATCTTGGTGCCGTCGCGGTCCATGCTGGTCAGCAGGATCTCACCTGCCCCGTACTCGGCCATCTTGCACGCCCACTGCACCGCGTCGAGGCCCGTGTTCTTGCGGCCGCCATGGGTGTAGACATCCCAACCGGAACCGTCGGCCCGGCCCTTGGCGTCGATGGCAACCACGATGCACTGGGCGCCATATTTGGCCGAGGCGTCGCGGATCACTTGGGGATTGGCCACGGCGGCCGAGTTGAAGCTGACCTTGTCAGCACCGGCGTTGAGGAGCCGGCGCACGTCTTCCACGGTTCGCACGCCCCCGCCCACGGTCAATGGAATGAAGACCTGCGAGGCCACCGCCTCGATGATGGGAAGGATCAGGTCGCGGCCATCGCTGGTGGCGGTGATGTCGAGGAACGTCAGTTCATCGGCGCCCTGGTCGTTGTACCGGGCGGCGATCTCGACAGGATCACCGGCGTCGCGGAGCTCGACGAAGTTGACGCCTTTGACGACGCGGCCGCCGGTCACGTCGAGGCAGGGAATGATGCGTTTGGCAAGCATGGCAGAGTAAGGAGGACGCGGCCGCCATGACGACCCACGCGGATCGGAATGTCAGGCGCCGTTGAGTTCGTCGGCGCGGCGCTGGGCCTGTTCGAAATCGAGGTCGCCGCTGTAGATGGCACGGCCGCAGATCACGCCCTCGACGCCTTCGTCCTCGACGGCGCAGAGTTTGTCGATGTCGGCCAGATTGGAGAGACCACCGGACGCGATCACCGGGATCGTCAGCGCCTGCGCCAGCTTGACGGTGGCATCGACGTTGATGCCGGACAACATGCCGTCGCGGCCGATGTCGGTGTAGATGACGCCTTCGACGCCGTAGTCCTCGAACTTCTTCGCCAGGTCGATGACCTCGTGGCCCGTGAGCTTGCTCCAGCCGTCGGTGGCGACCTTGCCGTCCTTGGCGTCGAGGCCCACGATGATGTGACCGCCGAAGGCGCTGCAGGCATCGCGCAGGAAGCCAGGGTTCTTCACCGCCGCGGTGCCGATGATGATGTAGCTCAGGCCGTCGTCGAGGTAGCGCTCGATGGTGTCGAGGTCGCGGATGCCACCGCCCAGCTGCACCGGAACCTCGTCGCCCACTTCGGCCAGGATGGCCTTGATGGCGGCCTCGTTCACTGGCTTGCCGGCAAAGGCACCGTTGAGGTCCACGAGATGCAGGCGGCGTGCACCGGCATCGACCCAGCGCCGGGCCATCTGCGCGGGATCTTCGCCGAAGGTGGTGGAAGCGTTCATGTCGCCTTGCTTGAGGCGCACACAGTGGCCGTCTTTCAGGTCAATCGCGGGGATCAGCAGCATGGCCGAGGTCAGAGGTGGATGAGGGGGAAAAGGCGCCTTCGAGGCGATCAAGGGTTCCAGTGGAGGAAGTTCCGGTACAGGGCGAGCCCGTGCGCGGCGCTTTTCTCGGGGTGGAACTGGGTCGCGAAAATATTATCGCGGGCCAGCGCGCAGGTAAAGCGGATGCCGTATTCCGTTTCTCCCACACTGTGCCCCACGTTCGTGGGCTTCGCATGGAAACTGTGAACGAAATAGAAATACGCACCGTCGGGCACATCGCCCCAGATGGGGTGCGGACGCGCCTGGAACACGCGGTTCCATCCCATCTGCGGCACCTTGAAGCGGCTGCCGTCCGCCTGGCGCTGACCTTCGAGCGCGAAACGCAGCACTTCGCCGGGAAACAAATCAAGGCCGGCGGTAGGGCCCTCTTCACTTCGTGACAAGAGCATCTGCATGCCCACGCACACGCCCATCAGCGGCTTGTTGGCGGCGGCGTGGAGCACGGCATCCTGAAGGCCGGAGTCGCGCAGTTCCCGCATGCAATCGGGCATCGCGCCCTGGCCGGGCAGCACGATGCGCTCGGCGGCATGCACCTCGTCGGGCCGGGACGTCACGATCACGTCAAAACCGGTGCCCTCGGCCACATGCCTGACCGCCTGCGACACGGAGTGCAGGTTGCCCATGCCATAGTCGACGACGGCGACAGTGCGGCTCACAGCGACCCCTTCGTGGATGGAATGGTGTTGCCCATGCGAGGATCGATTTCGAGTGCCATGCGGATGGCGCGTGCGAAGGCCTTGAAGACCGTCTCGCACTGGTGATGGGCGTTCTCGCCGTGCAGGTTGTCGATGTGCAGCGTCACGAGGGCGTGGTTGGCGAACCCCTGGAAGAATTCGAACGCGAGCTGGGTGTCGAAGGCGCCGACCATGCCGCTCTTGAACGGCACGCGCATGTGCAGGCCCGGGCGGCCGGAGAAATCGATGACGACGCGCGACAGTGCCTCGTCGAGCGGCACATAGGCATGCCCGTAGCGGCGCAGGCCTTTCTTGTCGCCCACGGCCTTGGCCACGGCCTGGCCGAGCGTGATGCCCACGTCCTCCACCGTGTGGTGGCCGTCGATGTGCAGGTCGCCCTTGCAGTCGATGTCGAGGTCGATCAGCCCATGGCGGGCGATCTGGTCGAGCATGTGGTCGAAAAAGCCGATGCCGGTCGACAGCT
>CBIHPH010000003.1:0-100642 GCA_966212105.1 uncultured Rhizobacter sp. | reverse complement strand
GCCCGCCGCGGCCGGGGCGGGCTTGATCGGCGGCTTCGCTCCGCCCGCCGGCCTGCCCCCGGCGCTGCGGGGCGTTGCTCGCTTTGCTCGCTCGCCCTACTCTGTCACACCGGCGCCAGCCGGTGCCCACCGGGGCGGTGGGTCCCGACTTTCGCCGGGGCGACGAGGCGGTAGCCTGGGCCGATGCGAAGCGAGCTGAGGCGCACGGGCACGGCCGTGTCTCGTACGGTCACGGTGGCGCTGGAGACAGTGGTCGTGCGGGGGATTCGTAGCCGAAGCGCCTGAGCAAAATAGCGGGGAAGCTGGTGTTCAAAGCGCCTCTTTGGATTACCTTTCTGGCGCGACAGAAAGGTAATTCGGCTGCCGGGCCGAGACCCGGCGCGGCCTCGCCAGAGAACAAGCTCCTCGCCAGCGAACCAGCAGCCGAAGGCGAGTGACAAGGCCAATGTCACCCCGGCAACCGCCATCCCGACGGCGCCGAGGCAAACAGTCAAGCCTCAGGGATACAAACCGCGTTCTTCGCGAGCAATGAGAATGCGCTCGCAAGCCACGGCGAAGGTGCCGGTGCGCAAGGTGATCTTGTGCCGGTCCGCCGTCTCCCAGATGTGGTTCAACGCGTCGACCATGATCTTGTCGAGCCGCACGTTGATTTCATCTTCGGTCCAGAAGAAGCTGCTGAAGTCCTGGACCCATTCGAAGTAGCTGACGGTCACGCCACCGGCGTTGCAGATCACGTCGGGCACGACGAGGATGTCGCGGTCGCGGAACACGTCGTCGGCTTCGGGCAGCGTCGGGCCGTTGGCGCCTTCGAGCACGAGTTTGGCGTTGATGCGTTTCGCACGGGCAGCGGTGATCTGCCCTTCGAGGGCCGCGGGGATGAGGATGTCGCAGTCCACGTCCCAGAACGATTCGTTGTCGATCTTCTCGCCCTTGGCGATGCCGGCCACACCGCCTGCACGCTTGACGTAGTCGAGCGTCGACTGGATGTCGAAGCCATCGTTGTTGATGACGGTGCCGGTGTGGTCTTGCATCGCGACGAGCTTGGCGCCGGCTTGCACGAAGAGTTCGGCTGCCGTGCCGCCCACGTTGCCCATGCCCTGCACGGCAATGCGGGCGCCTTCGAGGGACATGCCCATGCGGCGGGCGGCTTCACGCCCGGTGACGAACACGCCGCGGCCGGTGGCCTTGACGCGGCCCAGGGACCCGCCAAGGTGGATCGGCTTGCCGGTCACGACACCCGTGGAGGTGGCGCCGGTGTTCATCGAGTACGTGTCCATCATCCAGGCCATGATCTGGCCGTTGGTGTTCACGTCGGGCGCGGGAATGTCGCGCTGCGGGCCGATGATGATGCCGATTTCGCTCGTGTAGCGGCGGGTCACGCGCTCGAGTTCCTTGCGCGAGAGTTCCTTCGGATCGAGGCGGATGCCGCCCTTGGCGCCGCCGTACGGCAGCCCGACGGCAGCGGTCTTGACGGTCATCCATGCGGACAGGGCCATCACCTCTTCCAGCGTGACGTCGGGGTGGTACCGCACACCGCCTTTGCCGGGGCCGCGGGACATGTTGTGCTGCACACGGTAGCCCTCGAAGTGGCGCACGGTGCCGTCGTCCATTTCGATCGGCACGTCGACGATGAGGGCGCGCTTGGGCCGCTTCAGGGTTTCAGCCCAACGGGCGTAGGGGCCCAGGTAGGGAATCACACGGTCCACTTGGGACAGGTATGTGGCCCACGGGCTTTCGGGGGAGTCGCTGACGAATGACAGGGGGACGGAAGGTTCGGAGATCATCTCGGGTCCTCAGACAAGATTGTCCCCGCAACGATACCTCCGACTGCACACCCATGGGTGTTCACGCAGCTCGCTTGATGCTTTTATGCACCAACATGGCGCGATGGACTCGGCGCAACATCGCTTTATGGCAGTCATGCATTTCTGCCGGCACGATGTCAATCCCCCGCGGGTAAACCCTGAGCCCCCCCCTGGCAATCAGCGGCCCAGCAGCCCTTTGATCACCCCGCCCACACCTTCGACCACGCCACCGATGCTCACGCCGAGCGATTCGGCAAGGCCTGCGGCGATGCGCAATGAGAGGGCTTCATTGAGGGAGAAGCGAGGGTCGTCCAGGCGGCCTTCGAGCGTGAATTTCAGGTCGATGCGGCCGTTGCGGTTCAGGCTTGCAATGACGGCGTTGCGCGGCACGCCGGCGAACGTGGCGAACATGCCACCGCCGGCACCGAGTTCGAGGTCCTTCAGCACGAGCAGGCCCGGCGCGTGCAGGTGTTGCCGCACCACCTTGGCGTCGAGTTGCAGGTCGAGCGTGCCGCGCCGCACGCCCGCCTCATGCACCTTGAGCAGGTAGGGTTCGAGTGCAATCAGGTCCACATTCGTGAGCCGGGCCGCGATGTCGGCATCGCGGGTGGACGGTGTGATGTGTCCTCGGATGGCGATGTTGCCATCCCGTTTGGGCCCCTTGAACACGGCCTGCAGGGCGACGGCGACCGGGCGGTCGAGGGTGGGCAGGCGGATGTCTTCGAGTTCGGCATCGAGTTGCTCGAGCCGCATGCGGTGGGCGGGCTGGCGCACGCTCGCGTCATAGAACGCCACGGCGGCATCGGCCAGTTCGATGCGGCCGATGTGCACCGGCCGGCCCGTGGCAGCCGGCTCGGCCGCAGGTCGCACCAGCCCCGGCACCACTTGCAGCGCGCCATCCCGGCGGCGCAGCACCGACACATAGGCACCTTCGACTCGCACGAGGCGCACTCGCCATGCGCCGGAGAACACGCTCGACAGCTCCGGCACCACGCGCACGCGGTCCGCGCGCAATTCATCGTCGGCCGGCCATGCTGGGCGTTCGGCACGCACGCGCAGGTCGCTCAACACGACACCCGACCAGCTGACCTCGAGCGCCCCGACCGACGCTCTGGGCCCGAGCGCCTGCTCGATGCCCGCGCGAAGCTGACGAACCGCCACATGCCATACCAGGAACACCGACACGGCCAGGACGCCCACGACCGCCAACCACCACTTCCAGCGCGCAATTTTCATGACCGCCCCATTGTCTCCGAGCACCCGGCGCCAGAACAGGGCCCGGATCACCCCTCAAAAGAACGCTTTAGCCGTGGCGCGAGTTGCCGATACAAGATTCGACGCCGGTCTGGAGCGCATGCGACATGCCGGCCGCCCCTTTGTACAGGAGCCCCAATGAAGTCCCCGCTGTCCTTCAGCCGTCCGGCGCCGTCGCTGGGCCGGCGTTTCGCACTGAGCTTCGCCGCCATCCTCGCCCTTCTCGTCCTGATCGGTGGCGTGAGCCAGTTCCTGCTGTCGACGCTGTCTTCTCGGATGCGGGGCATCGTGGAGGTGAACAACGAACAGATCGCGCTGGCCAACACGATGATCGCGCAGGTCAGCGACATGGCGATCACGCTGCGCACGCTGACGCTGCTCACGGAGGTGAAGGACATCGACGCGCAGGTAGATCTGCTGGAAAAGAAGAAGGCGGCGTACCTGGAGACGGAGAACGAGCTGGCCAAGGCCTTGGCGGAGAACAACGCCAGCGCGGCGGAGCGCGAACAGCTGTCGAAGATCATGAACATGCGCGAGCGCACGCTGCCATTGATCGCGAAAGCCGCCCAGTTGGGCAGCGATGGGGCCACGCCGGAAGCGACGATCGTGCTGATGAAGGAAGTCCGGCCGGTCGAACAAGAGTGGCGAGACCTGGCCGCGGCGTTTGCCAAGCTTCAGGCCGACCTCAACGCGCAGGCCTATGCCACGGCCCGCCATACGGAACGCGTGGCCACCATCGCGCTGGCCGCGGTCAGCGCGCTGGCCCTGGTGGCCGGTGGGTTGCTGGCGTGGCGGCTGAGCCGAAGCGTCGTCCAGCCGGTGGCCCATGCCATCGGGGTGGCCGAACTGATCGCCGGAGGAGACCTCTCGACCGCCGTGACCACCGACCGCCGCGATGAACTCGGCCGGCTGCTGCTGGCCATCAGCGGCATGCAAGACAGACTGCGCGCGCTCGTGGGCGACATCCGGCATTCGGCGGAATCCATCACGACGGCGTCGACCGAGATCGCGTCAGGGAACATGGACCTGAGCCAGCGCACCGAACATCAGGCCGCCAGCCTGCAGAAAACCACGGCCAACATCGTCGAACTGACCAGCACGGTGCGGGAAAACGCCTCGTCGGCACTGCAAGCCGACGAACTGGCCCGGTCGGCCTCGGACATCGCGTCGCGCGGCGGCAAGCTGGTGGACCAGGTTGTGTCGACGATGGCCGACATCGCGACAAGCTCGCAACGCATCGGCGACATCATCGGCGTGATCGACGGCATCGCGTTCCAGACGAACATCCTGGCGCTGAACGCCGCCGTCGAGGCGGCCCGGGCCGGCGAGCAAGGCCGCGGCTTCGCGGTGGTGGCCAGCGAGGTGCGCCAACTCGCGCAGCGCAGCGCCGATGCGGCGCGCGAGATCAAGGCCTTGATCGGGGCATCGGGCGAGCGGGTCGAGTCGGGCTCGCGCCTCGTGACCGATGCCGGCGCGACGATGCGCGAGATCGTCACATCGATCCGGCGCGTGTCCGACATCATGAGCAGCATCAACGCATCGAGCCAGGCCCAGCGCGACGGCATCGAAACGGTCGGCGGCGAGGTGGTCCATCTCGACACCATGACGCAGCAGAACGCCGCTCTGGTCGAACAGAGCGCGGCGGCCACCGAAAGCCTCAAGGAACAGGCGCTCCGCCTGGGCACGGCGGTACGGGCCTTCCGCCTGGGCCAGTTCGCCTGACCCTTCGTGCAGCGCACCTGCATCGCCCCGGTTCGGGGCGGTGCATGGGTTCTATCTAGAATCCGGCCATGCGATCCCAGGGGCCTGATTCCGTGTCCACGTTCCCCCGTCGGAGGAGCCGCTCACCGTCGGTGCGTCGCAGGCTGATGCTGCTGACCCTCGGTGTGCTGCTGCCCACGAGCGGCATTTCGCTCTATGCGGCCTACACGATCCACATCGAGGCCCGCAAATCGCTGACTTCCGCCGCATCCGAGACCGCCCGGGCGCTGAGCCTCGTGGCCGATCGCGAGGTGGCCTACCGCGCCGGCATCCTCAAGACGCTCGCCGCCTCCCCCGCGCTGGACCGCGGTGACATGCGGGCGTTCTACGAGCAGGCCAAGGCCGTGTCACCGGGCGCCGACAACGCCGTGATGCTGACGGACCTCGGGGGCCGCACGCTGATCAACACGCGTGCGCCGTTTTCGGTGTTGTCGGTGCCTCCTGCAGCCACCAGCGCGCCGCCCGAGTTGAGCAGGATCGATGGCCGGCCGGTGGTGTCGGACCTGTACATGTCGCCGCTCGTCAATCAGAACAGCTTCGCGGTGTGGGTGCCGGTGATCCGGGACGGCGGGGTTCGCCTGCATGTGTCGATGGACAGCATCGCATCGCAGCTGCAACGCATTTTCGATCAGCAGCAGCTTCCGAGCGGATGGACCGGCACGCTCGTGGACGCCAAGGGCCGCATCCTCGCACGCAGCGCCGATGCCGACCAGATGACGGGCCGCATCGTCACCCCGGACGTGCTGGCGCGCATCGAGCTCGACACGCGGGGCGTCAACGAGAGCGCGACAACCGACGGCCGACCGGTCTTCACCGCATTCAACCGCGCCCCCGATTCAGGCTGGACCGTGCTGATCGACCTGCCGCGCGACGAACTCAGCCGGCCGGCGCTCGATGCCCTGCGCACGATGCTGCTGATCTCTCTGGCCATGTGGGGACTCGCGGCGCTCGCGGCGATCTGGCTCGGGCGGTCGATCGAAGGCCCCGTGGCGCTGCTGCAATCCGATGCGGAGGCGCTGGGCGCGGGCAATGTCGTGCGGCCCAAGCCCACGGGCCTGGCCGAAACGGATGTGGTCCAGCAACTGCTCGCCAATGCAAGCCGAGACCTGCGCGATGCCGAGGCAAACCTGCAAAAGCGGGTCAAATCCGCCGTGGCCGAGGCCGAGCGCGCCCAGCGTGCGGCGCTGAGCACGCAAAAGCTCGAAGCGCTCGGCCGCCTCACCGGTGGCATCGCACACGATTTCAACAACCTGCTGCAAACCATGGCCTCCGGTGTGCAGCTGGCACGCAAGCTGGCGACGGACCCCCGTGCCACCAAGGCCCTCGGCGCCTGTGATCGGGCCGTCGGAAAGGCGGTGAAGCTCACGCGCCAGCTGATGAGCTTCGGCCGTGCCCAACCCGGCCACCGCGAGGTGGTCGACCTGGCTCGCCAGTTCGAAGGGCTTGGGGAACTGCTGCGCGGGGCGGTGCGCGAAGGGATCACGGTGGAGATCCATGCCGAGCATGGCACGTCACCGGTCCTGCTCGACCCCGTCCAGTTGGAGCTCGCCGTGCTCAACCTCGTGCTCAATGCGCGGGACGCGATGAAAGGCCGCGGCGGCACGATCGCCGTGCATGCCTTCAACCGGCGCATCAACGACGACGAAATCGCGGGCCTGGCCGCCGGGGCGTACGTGGCCGTCGGGGTTTCCGACACCGGCCACGGCATCCCGGCCGAATTGCAGGCGCGCGTGTTCGAACCGTTCTTCACCACCAAGCCCGTCGGCGAAGGCACCGGCCTCGGACTGGCCCAGGTGTATGCCTTTGCCACCCAGACAGGCGGCGTGGCCACGGTGCGCAGCGAACCCGGGCGCGGCACCACGGTGACCTTGTTCCTGCCCGTGTCCAGCCGGGCGCCGGCGGCGACCGTCCCGGTCCAGCAGGCCTCGCCCGTCCGCGCGCACAGCGGCACGGTGTTGCTGGTGGAAGACGACTCGCTGGTGCGCGGCCTCACGGCCCAAGCGCTGGAAGACTGCGGCTTCTCGGTGCTTGTGGCATCGAGCGCGCCCGATGCGCTCGCCATCGCCGCATCCCGCCACGACATCCATGCCGTGCTGTCAGACGTGGTGATGCCCGGTGGCATGAGCGGCGTGGACCTGGTGCACGCCCTTCGCCACCAGCGGCCCGGTCTGCCGGTGATCCTCGTGAGCGGCTATGCGGCGGTCCTCGATACCAGCCTGCCGGTGCACACCATCGCGAAACCCTACTCGATCGAGGACGTCGCGCGCTTGCTGTCGCAGGCGATCCACGAGGCGGGTGCGAGTCCGGGCGCGGCATAGGGAAAACGGGGCGCGGCCAGAATCGGGCCGATGCGATTCACGCCCCTTGCCGTGCTGGCCCTGGTCTTGTCTTCCGCCCAAGCCGCCCCGCCATCGATCGACACGCTCCTCTCGCGCATGACGGTCGAGGAGAAGGTGGGGCAGTTGAGCCTCTTCGCGCCCGTGGCAGCCGGCACGGTCGGCAACCCCACGATGCGCCTGCCCAGTGCCGACGAACAGCGTGCGGACCTTCGTGCCGGCCGCATCACCGGCTTCTTCAACGGCCAGGGCCTCGAGGCCAAGCGCGAGGCGCAGCGCATCGCGGTGAACGAATCGCGCCTGGGCATCCCGCTGCTCTTCGCGGCCGATGTGATCCACGGGTTTCGCACCGTGTTCCCGGTGCCGCTGGCCGAGGCCGCAAGCTGGGATCCGGCGCTGGCCGAACGCACGGCCCGGGCCTCGGCGGTGGAGGCCTCCGCCGACGGCTTTCGCTGGACGTTCGCGCCGATGGTGGACGTCGCCCGCGATGCCCGCTGGGGCCGGGGCGTGGAAGGCAGCGGCGAGGACGTGTTTCTCGGCCGGCAGTTCGCCGCAGCCCGGGTGCGAGGGTTCCAGGGAGGGAACCTCGCCCAGGGCGACTCCCTGCTCGCCACCGCCAAGCACTTCGCCGCCTACGGTGCCGCCGAAGGGGGCCTCGACTACAACACGGTGGACCTGTCCGAGCGCCAGCTGAGAGAGATCTACCTGCCGCCCTTCCAGGCGGCCCTCGGGGCGGGTGCCGGCGCGGTGATGACATCGTTCAACGACATCGCAGGCGTGCCATCGAATGCCAACCCATGGCTGCTCGACACCGTGCTGCGCCGCGAATGGGGGTTCGACGGCATCGTGGTGTCCGACTACACCGCCGACAGCGAGCTCATCGCGCATGGCATCGCCGCCGACGCGCGCGATGCGGCGCGCCTGTCCTTCCTCGCCGGCACGGACATCAGCATGCAAAGCGGCCTGTACCGCGATCACCTGCCTGCGCTCATCGCGAGCGGCGCGGTGCCGATGGTGCGGCTGGACGAAGCGGTGCGGCGGGTGCTGCAGCTGAAGCAGCGGCTGGGCCTCTTCGAGGCGCCCATGCGTGGGCTCGACGGCAAGGAGCGCCTGGACTGGCCCGAGCACCGCGCGCTCGCCCGCGAAGCGGCGAGGCGCTCCATCGTGATGCTCAGGAACGAGGGGGCGCTGCTGCCGCTGCCTAAAGCGGGCCGGCGGTTTGCATTGATCGGCCCGCTCGCCGGTGAAGGCGACCTGCGCGGACCGTGGACGATGTTCCCCGGGTCGCGACAGCCGGTCTCCATCGAAGAAGGCGTGCGCGCGGCGATGGCGGATCCTTCCCGGCTCACCGTCGTGCGCGGCAGCGACATCGACGCCCCTGTGCGCGGCGGACTTGCCGCCGCAGTGCGTGCGGCCCGCGCGGCCGATGTGGTGCTGCTGGCGGTGGGGGAAAGCGAGACCATGTCGGGCGAAGCCCGATCGCGCACGGACATCTCGCTGCCGCCAGCCCAGCAGGCCCTCGCCAAGGCCGTGGCCGCCACCGGCAAGCCGATGGTCGTGCTGCTGCGCAACGGCCGCGCGCTTGCGCTCAAGGGCGCGGTGCGCGATGCGCCCGCCTTGCTCGTGACCTGGTTCCTCGGCGGTGAGACCGGCCACGCCGTGGCCGACGTGCTGTTCGGCGACGTGAGCCCGAGCGGCCGGCTGCCGGTCAGTTTCCCGCGCGAACCGGGCCAGGTGCCCTACTACCATGCCCATCCGCCCACCGGGCGCCCGGTGCCGGTGTCACCACCCGATTCGTTCTACACGCACTACCTCGACAGTCCGCACGAAGCCTTGTATCCATTCGGCCACGGCCTCGGCTACGGCGAAATTCAATACGACGCCCCTGAGCTCAGCGAGACCCGGCTGCGCTGGGATGGCCGCCTGCAGGTGAGCACGAAGGTCACCAACCGGGGGCGGCGAGCGATGGAGGAAGTGGTGCAACTCTATGTGCGCGACTGCGTGGCCTCGGTCACGCGCCCTGTCCGCGAACTCAAGGGGTTTCGGCGGGTGCATCTGGAGCCCGGCGAATCGGCCACCATCATGTTCACCCTCACCCGGGACGACTTGACGTTCATCGGGCGGGACGGACGCCCAACGGTGGAACCGGGCGCGTTCGATGTGTGGATCGCGCCGTCGGCCAGCGGCGGCCCGAAGGCCAGCTTCACGCTGGAACCCGCGGAAGCCGTGCGAGCCAGTGCACGCTGACCTCCGCCAGGTCTCAGGCGCGCACGCCCCGGGGTGCGACGGCGGCGATGAACGCCCGCAGCCAGCCTGACAGGCGTGTCCAGGCAACCGGCGGCCAGGGCTTGGGCTGCGGTTGCGGCACCAGCATCTGGAAACGGCCGGCCTGCAGGGCTTCCACCACCCATTCGCTGCCCGCGGACAAATCGATCGATTCACCCGGCTGCAGGCAGATGTCCTCGGCAGGCGCGTCCCGGCGGCCCTGCGTCGTCAACCACAACACGCCTTCGACGACATGCAATTGGCGCGGGCTCCGGCCCACGGCGAGCCGGGTCGCCTGCCCGCTCACGAGCGTCCACAGCGCATCTCGTTGTTGCCGATTGCTCATCAGTTGCCTGCTCATGGCCGCCTCCATCTACACTTCAATGCAGCAAATGTTAGAGAGGGGGACGCAATGCGTCCAATGAATTGCCGGCACATGATTATCGCGCTGTACGCATGAATACCGCCCGCCGCCGCCCCCTTGCCGTGGGCCCCATCCGGGCGTTCGAAGCCGTCGCGCGCCACCTCAGTTTCCGCGCCGCGGCCGAGGAGCTGTACCTGACCCAATCGGCCATCAGCCGCCAGATTCAATCCCTGGAGGAAGACCTGGGTGCCCCGGTGTTCCTCCGTGGCACCCGCAAGGTGGAGCTCACCCAGGCCGGCGCGACCCTGCTGCGCACCGTCGAACCGCTGCTCGACCGCCTCGACACGTCGGTGCGGCAGATCCGCCAGGCGCGCGGCCGGCGCGTGGTCGCCGTGAGCACGTTCGCATCATTCGCATCGCTGTGGCTCATTCCAAGGCTGGAAGCCTTCGAGCGCGAGCAACCCCAGATCGACATCCGGGTCAGCGCCAGCGATCACTTCGTCGACCCGGAAGGCAACGACGCTGGCGAGTTCGACGTGGCCTTGCGTTATGGCCTGCCCGAAGACGCCACGCCCCATTCGGTGAAGCTGTTCGATGAAGTGGTCACGCCGATGGTGAGCCCGCTTTTGCTCGAACGGGCGCAGTCCGTCGGCCCGCCGCTGCGCACCCCCGCCGATCTGGCCGCCCACACGCTGATGGAGGAAGACAGCCCGCGTGGCAGCGCCGAGTTCGTCAGCTGGACGCGGTGGCTGCACCTGCATGCAACACGCGACCTGCAACCCGCACGCTGGCTGTACTTCAACTACACCCACCAGCAAGTGCAGGCCGCGCTGGCGGGGCAAGGCGTGGCCATGGCCCGGCTGGCGCTGACCGTCGAGGCGGCCTCGCAGGGCGAGCTGATCGAGGTGTTCCCGGGCTGCCGGCTCGAATCGCCCTACAGCTACTGGTTGGTCAAACCACCCGAGGCGCGGATGACAGAAGACGCCAAGCGGTTCTGTGAATGGGTGGAGGCGCAGGCGGCAGCCACCCGCCAGGCCATGGCCGCGCTCAGTTGAAGTGACATTCGGATCGCGCTCATCCCGCCGCCAGGCGCCGCATTGCATTCACCTTCTGAATTTCTCGTCTTCGCTGATGATGGAAATGTCCGTATAGACGAGGCCCGTGTGGTCAGTGGGGCTGAAGCTCAGCTCCATGCCACCCAGGTCCACCTTCTGCATCCCATTGAGCGCAGCGATCAGGCCCTGGCGCGTGGGTTTCGGCCCAGCGCGCTTGAGGCCCTCGACCAGCACCTTGGCCGCGACGAAGCCTTCCATGTGCGCAGGCGAGACGCCATCCATGCCCTTGGCGCGCGCGAGGTCCGCGGCCTCCTTCACGAGGGGTGCGGCGATGGAACGCTCGTACGGAAACACCTGCGTGACGATGACGCCGCGGTGATGCACCCCCATCTGCTTGATGAACCCCACGGATGCGTTGTTCGACATCGTCACAATCGTGGCCCTTGACCCGAGCGCCCGGATGGCCTTCGTGGCCTCCGCAACGGCCGTCGACGAGCCGATGATGAGCACCGATTGCGCGTCGGCCTTCGCGATGGCGGGGGCGGCCTGGCTGAAGTCCGGCTTCGCCCGGTCGAACAGGAGCTTGACGACCGGTTTCTTGCCCACGCTTGCGAATCCCGCATCGGCACCGGCGGCCACATCGGCGCCGAACGAATCGTCGGTTTGCAGCACCGCGATGCGGTCCTGGCCGATCAGGCTCAGATGGCGCACGGCGCGCTCCGCCTCACGCTGGTACGTGGCGCGCACATTGAAGATGTACGGGTTGACGGGTTTGTGGAGCGCCATGGCACCCGAACTCGGTGCCACGAGCGGCAGTTTGTATTCAGCAAGCAGCGGTGCAATGGCTTCCGTGTGGGGCGTGCCCCGGCTGAGGAACAGCGCCACCACATGCTTGTCCACGATCAGCGAGCGGGCGTTCTCGGCGGCAAGCTTCGGTTCGAACTGGTCATCGAGGCTGATCAGGGTGACCTTCTGGCCGTTCACGCCACCGGCGGCATTGATGGCGTCCAAGTAGAGGTGTGCGCCGTCGGTCAGCTCTTTGACCGGGATGGCGGCCGCTCCCGTGAATCCGCAGGTCTGGCCCACATAGATGTCGGCGACGGCAGTGCAGGGAGCGAGCACCAGGGCGACGGCGGCCAGCAGGCCGGAAAGAAAGCATTTCACGGAAAGACTCCTGTCGGGGACGGCCCGCCCCTGGGAAAGGGCGGGATCATTTCATGTACCGTTTACGACAAGTATCCACGAGCCATCGCTGCTGCCGGCTCCGGGTAAAACGTCACGGTTTTGGTGCAATGCCGATGCGCCCAGGCGACGAAGCGCTGGCGCCGTGCGATCCAGCGGAACAACCCGCCACGCATGACTGACGCAGGGTTCACCGACCTGACGCCGGCAATGCGTTACCTGTGGCAACGCCTGAAGTCCCGCTGCACGGGCAGGCCCGTGCCCAAGGCTCACCGCCGGTTACACCGGCCGCGCTGGTTGGCGGTACACCGCTGCCTGGCGACGGCATGGCGTGTGTCGAGGAGATGCACGACGCCTCGCCAACGGATGTATGTATGACCGAGGGGAATTGAATGACCGACCTTGTTGCTGCTTCGAACACGGAACCTGCCACGCCACGCCGCAAGCTGCCCGTCTGGGCCATTGCGGGCATCGTCGGCGTGTTGGGGGCCGTCGGTGGAGGTGCGTTGTCCACCGCGCTCGTGAAGCGCCAGGCGCCACAGGAGGTTGCCGCTGAAGGCCCCGCAGCACCGCCCTCCGGGGACAACGGCACGGAGCGGCATGCCGCCGGCAAGTCTTCCTCCGACGAGGTTGCCGAATGCCGCAACTGCGGGGTCGTCGAGAAGGTGGTGGCGGTGAAGCACAAGGGCGAAGGCACCGGCGTGGGCGCCGTGGCCGGCGGGGTCGTCGGCGGCCTGCTGGGGCACCAGGTGGGCGGAGGCAATGGCAAGAAGGCCATGACGGTGGTGGGCGCGGTGGGCGGCGGCCTGGCCGGCCACGAAATCGAGAAACACGCCCGAGCCACCACCACCTACCGCGTTCGGGTGCGCATGGACGACGGCACCATCCGCACCATCACGCAGGCCTCGGCCCCCGCCGTGGGCTCGCGCATTCAGCTCTGACGAGAGGGTCCCCGCGGCCCGGAGGATCCGTGCCGCTGCAAAGGCGCGGGGATGACGTGGAGAAGGACAGCCAAAAGCAGTACGCTTGGGTCTGTCACCTTCAAACGTGACCACCCCGTGAACCTGCTGCACCTCGCCGTCGTCGACGACGAATCCGACATCACCCAGCTGCTGGCCGCCTACCTGCAAGGCCACGGTTTCCGGGTCACGCAGCTGTGCACGGGTCATGGGCTGATGCAGTTGATGGCCTCCGACCCTCCTGCCCTGGTGCTGCTGGACCTGGGCCTGCCCGGCGAAGATGGCCTGGCCCTCGCCCGAAGGCTCCATGAACACTGGCATTGCGGCCTGGTCATCATCTCGGGTCGAGGCGACGCGATCGACAAGGTGGTGGGCCTCGAAGTGGGTGCCGACGACTACGTCACCAAACCATTCGACCTGCGTGAACTGGTGGCGCGGATCAAGGCGGTGCTGCGCCGCATTGAACCCGCCATGCCGCCCGCCCCCGGATGCGGTCGATGGCGGTTCGCCGGCTGGACGCTGGACGTGGCCGCCCGGGAACTGCGAGATCCCGAAGGCCTGCCCGCCACGCTGACCGCAGGTGAATTCGATCTGCTGTGCGTGCTCGTTCAGCATGCAGGCCGCGTCCTGTCGCGCGATTTCCTGCTCGAGCACACCCGAGGCCGTGCCGCCGGCCCATTCGACCGCACGATCGACGTGCAGGTGGGGCGGCTGCGCCGCAAGATCGAGCGCGACGCCGACCACCCCGCCCTGATCAAATCCGTGCGCAGCGCGGGGTACGTGCTGGTACCGGCCGTGGAGCCGGCATGAGGAGGCCGTTCCCGGTGCTTCTTTCTCACTGAAGCGTGGTTGCCACGTCTCCAAGCGCGCCGGGATCGGGGATGCGGATGTCGCGCCGGCCATGGCCGCAGAACTGGATCACGCCCTCGCGCGCCAGGCGTGACAGCGCCCGGCTGACCGTCTCCAGCTTCATGCCCAGATGGCTGCCGATCTCGGCGCGGGTCATCCGCAGCGTGATCTGGTCGGTCCGCATGCCCCGTTCGGCCAGCGACCCCGCCCACCACTGCAGAAAGCCCGCCACCCGCGCATCGGCGGGCAAGGTGCAAAGCGACATCAGCGCCTCGCGATCACGAACGATTTCGCGGCTCATCGCCTGATGCAGCAGCCGGGCCAATTCGGGCTGGCGCGCCGACGCCCGGAGGAGATCCTCATAACGAATGGCCCACACTTCGCTCGTGTCCATGGCGATCGCTGCACCCCCGTGGTGCCCCGAAGCCATGCCGTCGAACCCCAGCCAGTCGCCCCGGAACTGCAGGCCAACGACATGCTCGCGACCGTCTGCAGCGCAATTGACGAGCTTGAAGGCCCCGGCGTGCACGAGGTGCAGGCACTGGAACGGATCCCCCGGCTCGTACACGCAGCAACCGACACGCAGCACCCGGCGGGCGAGCGGCACCGAATCCCGCACCAGGGCCAGCGAGGCGGCGATCTGCTCGCAGGTTCCCGCGCCTTTCCATGCGGTTGGGGGGCGAGACGGCGGCAACGCACGCGCCACGGCGACGGGAGACCCCGGAGCGGGTTTCAGTTCCATCCTTCGAGCGTATGCAGCCCGGGCCATCGGTCAACGAACGCGCCGTGGCGTTCGGTAACGCTGTGTGAATGCCTGGTGACATTCGTCGGCCCCCATGGCCGGCTTGACTGGAGGCAAAGCGCGCTGCTGCTTCAAGCCCTCGCGTTGAGGCCCGAACCGCAGAGGTTCGTACAGTGGACGGTCCAGTTGTGCTTTCGGGCGCCGGGGGCTAATCTGGTCTTTTCGTTCTGACGAGGAGATCACCATGCCAGTGCTCGAGCCGTACCTGTTCTTCAACGGCAATTGTTCAGAGGCGATGCATTTCTATGCCCGCACCCTTGGCGGAAAAATCGAATTCGAACAGAAGTTCAAAGGATCCCCGGGCTGCGAAGACATGCCGCCCGACATGGCGGAGCAGACCATGCACATTCTCATGAGTCTCGGTGACCGCAAGTTGATGGCGTCTGACACCGGCGGCAAGCCGCATCAAGGCCACCAGGGCTTCTCGTTGTCGCTGGCCTACACGGATCTGGCCGAAGCGCGGCGCCATTTCGACGCGCTGGCGGCCGGCGGCAAGGTCGTCATGCCCCTCGGAGAAACCTTCTGGGCCGAAGCCTTCGGCATGCTCGAGGACAAGTACGGCGTGGCGTGGATGATCAACGCCGGCACCAAGCCCCTGTGAACGCCGGGCGGTATCTCAAACCGTGACGGCGCGCCGGCGACGCTGCCCGGGCCCCATTCCTTCGCAGGGTGACGGGCTTTGCAGCGTCGTGGCCGGCAGTTAGCATGCGGCCCCTCGTCCTGACCCGCTTGGAGACCCCATGTTCAAGATGATCGCCACGGTCGTCGTGGTGCTGATCGCCGTCGTGCTGGGCCTGGCTGCCACCAAGCCCGATACCTTCCGGGTGGAGCGTTCCGCCACCATCAAGGCCCCGCCAGAGAAGGTGTACCTGCTCCTCAATGACTTCCACCAATGGGCCCAATGGTCACCCTGGGAGCGCCTGGACCCTGCCATGCAACGCAGCCATGGGGGAGCACCGAGCGGCATCGGCGCCACCTATGCCTGGGAAGGCAACAAGAAGGTCGGCAAGGGCCGCATGGAAATCATCGATTCGGTGGCACCGTCGAAGGTGACGATCAAGCTCGATTTCCTGGCGCCATTCGAAGCTCACAACACCGCGGAGTTCCTCCTCAAGACCCAGGGCGATGCCACCACGGTCACCTGGGCAATGACCGGGCCTCACATGTATCTCGGCAAGGTGATGAGCGTGTTCGCCAGCATGGACAGCATGGTCGGCAAGGATTTCGAGAGCGGCCTGGCCAACCTGAAAGCCGTGGCCGAGAAGTGAGGCGGGCCTGCCCCCGCCTGGGGAGATCACGCCGGCTTTTTTCGCCCGGGCAGTGGCCTGACGCAGCATTTCAGAAACGTCCTACGGACAGCCCTCGCCCACTGGCGCACGATGCCTTCCTGGACGATGAGGAACTGCCATGCCAAGGGTCATCTGGAAAGGCGCCATCAGCTTTGGCCTTGTGCACGTGCCGGTCGCGCTGTACCCGGCGTCATCCGAAGGCGGCATCGATTTCGACTGGTTGGACAAACGCACGATGGACCCGGTCGGCTACAAGCGGGTCAACAAGCGCACCGGGCAGGAGATCGACAAGACCCACATCGTCAAGGGTGTGAAGCAGGCCAACGGCGAATACGTGATCCTCAGCGATGAGGAGATCAAGGCCGCCTACCCGAAAACGATGCAGACGATCGAGATCGAAGCCTTCGTGAAGGCGGCCGAAATCCCCTTCGTGCACCTCGAGCGTCCGTACTACCTGGAGCCGCTCCCCAAGGGCGAAAAGGTCTACGCCCTGCTGCGCGAGGCCATGCAGGCCCAAGGGGTGATTGGCATCGCCCGCGTGGTCATGCACACGAAAGAGCACCTCGCGGCGCTGATTCCGGCCGGCCCGGCGCTGATGCTCAACACCTTGCGGTGGGCCGCCGACATCCGCGACGTGGCGGACCTCAAGCTGCCAGCCGAAGGCAAATCGGCCGCACAGCTCAAGGACAGCGAACTGAAGATGGCCGAGCAACTGGTCGAGGACATGACCGAGCCTTGGCAGGCCGACCGGTACGAAGACCACTTCACCGAAGCCGTCCATCAGCTGATCGAGCAGCGGCTGCACGCCGGCAAGACCGCGAAGGTGACCCCGCTCGAAGACACCGGCCCGGCCGGCAGCGCCAACGTGGTGGACCTCACTGCGCTGCTCAAGCAGAGCCTGGGTGGGCGCCACAGCGCGGCCAATGAACCGAAGACGAAGGCCCCGGCGGCCAAGAAGCCCGCGGCCAAGCGAACCACCACGACGCGCAAGAGCGCCTGATCGCCGATGGCCGCGCACGCCGACCGGCTGGCACGCTACAACGCCAAGCGCGATTTCAAGCTCACGCCCGAGCCGACGGGCACGCGCGCGCGACGGGGCAAGGCGCTGTCCTTCGTGATCCAGAAGCATGATGCGACCCGTCTGCACTACGACTTCCGCCTGGAGTTCGACGGCGTGCTGCTGTCGTGGGCCGTGCCGAAAGGCCCCTCGTTCGACCCGTCCGACAAGCGCATGGCGGTGCGCACCGAAGACCATCCCCTCTCATACGCCGATTTCGAAGGCACGATTCCCTCTGGCCAGTATGGCGCCGGCGACGTCATCGTGTGGGACCGGGGCACCTGGACACCGCTGAACGACCCCGCGGAGGGCCTGGCCGACGGCAAGCTGATGTTCGAGCTTCGCGGCGAAAAGCTCGCCGGCGCCTGGGAACTCGTGCGGATGAAGCCACGCGACAGCCAACGCCAGGAGGCCTGGCTGTTGTTCAAGAAGCGGGACAGCCATGCGCGCCCGCACGATGAATACGACGTGATCACCGCGCTGCCCGACAGCGTCATCACCGCCGGTCCCCTCTCGCCGAGCGGGCGCGGGCCCGAGCCGGCCAGGAAGGCTCCTTTGCCGGTCACCCTGGCGCCCCAGCTTGCCACGCTGGCCGATGCGCCTCCCACCACGGGAGACTGGACGTACGAGGTCAAATACGACGGCTACCGGGTAATGACGCGCATCGAGCGGGGCGTGCCCGCCTTCATGACCCGAGGCGGCCACGACTGGACCCGCAGGCTTCCCGCGCTGGCCAAAGCCGTGCGCGGCCTCGGCATCCGGTCCGGCTGGCTCGATGGCGAACTGGTGGTGTTGAACGAAGAGGGTGTCCCGGACTTCAACGCACTGCAGAATTCGTTCGACCATGCCCGCACCGAGCGCATCATCTATTTCCTGTTCGACGTGCCGTTTCTGGAAGGCCGCGACCTGCGCGCCCTGCCGCTGCGTGAACGCCGCAAGACCTTGAAGGCGCTGCTCGACGGCAACGACAACGACCGCGTCCGATTCAGCGAGGACCTCCGCGCCGATCCGGCCAGCATCCTCGCTTGCGCATGTCGCATGAAGCTCGAAGGCGTGATCGCCAAGCGCACCGACGCGCCTTACGAATCCCGGCGCTCCACAAGCTGGCTCAAGCTCAAATGCAAGCTGCGCCAGGAATTCGTGATCGCCGGCATGACCGCGCGCCGTGGCACCGACCAGGAGGTGGGCAGCCTGCTGCTCGGCCTCTACGACGGCCAGGGCCGGCTCCGGCCGGTGGGCAGCGTGGGCACGGGCTGGGACACGGCCACGGCACGCGACCTTTGGACCGACCTCATCCGCCTTGAAGTGCAGGAATCCCCGTTCGGCGCGGATGCCCCGCCCAAGCCGGGCAGGATGCGGCGCGCCGCCGGTGAGGTGCGCTGGCTCAAACCGGTCCGCATCGCCGAAGTGACATTCGGCGAATGGACGCCGGACCAGCAAATCCGCCATGCAGTGTTCGTCGCACTGCGCACCGACAAGCCCGCAAAGCAAATCACCCGGGAGGCAGCCGTGTCACCTGCGCAGCTCAAGACCGCCGTCAAAGTATCGAACCCGGAGCGCGTCATCGATCCGAGCAGCGGCGCCACCAAGCTCGACCTCGTGCGCTACTACGACAGCATCAGCGAGTTCATCCTGCCCCACCTCAAGGGGCGACCGTGCTCACTGGTGCGGGGGCCCGACGGCATCCAGGGCGAACTGTTCTTTCAGAAGCACACCGGCTCGCTTCAGCTCGAAGGCGTCAAGCAGCTCGATGCTTCGCTGTGGCCCGGACATGAACCGCTGATCGAGGTGGGCACGGCCAAGGCGCTGGCGATCGCCGCGCAGATGAACACCATCGAATTCCACACATGGAACGCGATGGCCCGCACGATCGGCAAGCCCGACCGCATCGTGTTCGACATCGATCCCGGAGAAGGCGTGGTCTTCGCGCAGGTGCGCGAAGCGGCGACCCTGACCCGTGCACTGCTCACCGAGCTGGGCCTGCAGGCCTGGCTCAAGACCAGCGGCGGCAAGGGCCTCCATGTGGTCGTGCCCATCGCACCCCGGCTGGATTGGGACACGGTGAAGGACTTCTCGCAGGCCGTGGTCGCCCACATGGCCCACCACATCCCCGAGCGTTTCGTGGTCAAGAGCGGGCCGTCGAACCGCATCGGCAAGATCTTCATCGACTACCTGCGCAACACCCACGGCGCCACCACGGCAGCAGCCTTCAGCGCCCGCGCCCGTCCCGGCCTGCCCGTGTCGATGCCCCTGCACTGGGAAGAACTGCCGTCGTTGCAGTCGGGAAACCACTGGACCATCGCCAATGCGCGCGAGCATTTGTCATTCCGCAAGGACGATCCCTGGGCGGACTATGCGGACACACGCCAGGCCCTCGGCCAAGCCATCAAGCGGCTGATGCCGGCGACTGCGAAATCCGCGCGAGCCTAGCGCAATCTCGTGAGAGTTCAGTGATGGACGCCCCAGGACGTGACGGGCAAAGTGGAGGCCGCCTCACCCTCCTTCCGGAAAGCGACCTCTGCAATGACCATCCACCGCCGGCGTCTTCTTCTTTCTTCGACGGCCCTGGGCGCACTGACGCTGGCGGGCCGCGCATTGGCAGAGCCCGCGCGTTTTCCCAACCGCCCCATCACCCTGATCGACCCATTCCCTCCAGGCAACAACACCGACTACTTCTCGCGGGCCATCGGTGACGAACTGGCGCGGCTGCTGGGCCAGCCCGTGATCGTCGACAACCGCTCGGGCGCGGGCGGTGCCATCGGCGCCGAAGCGGTGGCCCGCGCCAAGCCGGACGGGCATGTGCTGGGGCTCGGAACGGTCAGCACGCTGGTGGCCAACCCGGCCGTGAACAAGGCGCTTCGGTACGACCCGTTGAAGGACTTCACGCCGATCACCACCCTCGTGACACTCCCGAGCGCCACGGTGGTGCTCGCCAGTTCGCCGATCAAGACGATGGACGACCTGTTGAAGGCCGCCCGAGTCAAACCCGAATCGGTGTCGTACGCAACCCCCGGCATCGGAACGGCGGGACACGTGCTGATGGAACAGTTCTCCCACCTCGTGGGCGTGAAGTTCCTGCACGTGCCCTACCGCGGCAGCGGCCCCATCTTGAATGACCTCTTCGGCGGGCAGTTCGATGTGGCGAGTGACAACATCCCCTCCCTGCTGCCGCACATCAAGAGCGGCCGCTTGCGCGCCCTCGTGGTGCGGGACACCCAACGACTGCCTCAACTGCCTGACGTGCCGACGTTCAAGGAACTTGGTTTCGAAAGCCTCAGCTTTCCCTTGTGGTACGGGCTCGTGGCGCCCGGGGGCACGCCGCACGACGTGGTGGCACGCCTGCACGAAGCGTCGGTGCAGGCTTTGGGCACGCCCGCCTTCGTCCACAAGGCCGAGGCGGTGGCGGCCAAGTGCACGCCCTGCTCGCCCGAGCAATTCCAGTCCCTGATCGCGCAATGGCTCGCGCAATTCAGGAAGACGGTGCAAGAAGCCAACATCACCGTCTAGCGCGCAACATCACGCCAGTAAACGCGCCCTGGGGCAGCGCTCACACGTCCGACAGGCCAGCCTCGGCCCGCGCCAGGATGGCGTGGACCTCATCGTCCTCGACCTGATCGAAGCTGTCATACCAAAGGGCCACGGCCCGGAACGGTTCGGGCATTTGCGCGCAGACGACTGCATCGGCAATGCAGCTCACAAGTGCGCAGGCCGACTGCGAGGCCACCGGGAGAACCGCGATGATCCGGGCCGGGTGAAGCTGGCGCAAGGCCGTGACGGCCACCCGCATCGATGCCCCGGTGGCGGCGCCATCGTCCACGAGCAGTACGGTGCGGCCGTGCACATCGAGTGGGGGCCGCCCTTCGCGGTACATGGCCTCCCGGCGCATGAGTTCCTGGTGCTCCTCGGCGGTGATGGCCTCGATCGTGTCCTCATGGATTTCCAGGCTGGACACGATGTCCTCGTTGAGCACCCGGGCACCACCGGTGGCAATGGCCCCCATGGCAAGCTCAGGTTGGCCCGGCACGCCGAGCTTTCGGACGACAAAGACATCGAGCGGGGCATGGAGCGCCTCGGCCAGTTCAGCGGCCACCGGCAAGCCACCACGGGGCAACGCGAGCACGGTCACATCGGGACGGCGGGCGTAGCGCACAAGCCGCTGGGCCAGGTCGCGGCCCGCGTCGCGGCGATCTCGAAAGAGGGTGTGGGTCATGGTGAACCTCCTTGCGGTTGCCATCCCCATGGTGCGGCAATCCGCCTGCGACGTCACGTTTTTTCGAGCCGTTTGCCGGCCGCGCCGTCCGGCACTGGATCGCACACAACCCAACCACCCTTCTGGGTGACCGGCCGCGGACGGCCCAGTTCTAGAATTTGCCGCCAACCATCAGGGAACCTCATGAAGAAGCACATGCTGCTCAGCGCCTTCGCGCTCGCCTCGCTCGGACTCGCGCACGCGGCCATGCCCACCCAAGACACCGTGAAGAGCGGACAGGACCATCCTCTGCTGTCGCGCTTTGCCGGCTCCAGGCTCGTGGGCCATGAAGCCAAGGAATACATCGATGTGCAACTCGTTGCGGGCAAGGTCCCCGACAACGCCAAGCGCACACCTGAGAAGTGGCTGCCATTGGAAGGCCGCTACACGCGACTGGCCTACAACTATCCGGAAGAACGCTCGTCTCTGGAGGTCATGCGCAACTACGAAGCCGCATTGAAGCAGGCCGGCATGACGGTGCTTTTTTCATGCGCGAAAGAAACATGCGGCCGCGATTTCGGTGCATACATGCTTGAACGCGTGGGCACGAAACTTTTCCCCGACACCTCATTCTGGTCGCCGTTCAACTACGGACGCAACAGCGAGCGATACGTGCTGGCGCAGGGCACCCGGCCCAACGGCTCCACGGTGCATGCAGCCGTGTACGTCGTCGATCCCGTGGATCGGCAAAACGGCGGCGTGTACGTCGAACTGGTGGAAAGCCGCAAGATGGAATCCGGCAAGGTCAACGCGGACCTGAGCGCCGAAACCATGGCCAAGGCCATTGCCAGCGATGGCAAGGTCGCCATCTATGGTGTGTACTTCGACACCGGCAAGGCCGAGATCAAACCGGAATCCAAACCGGCGTTGGATGAGATGGCCAAGCTGTTGAACAGCCAGCCTGCACTGAAGGTCTACATCGTCGGACATACGGACAGCCAAGGCAGTCTGGCGAGCAACACCGATCTCTCCCAGCGGCGCGCAGACATGGTGGCCAAGACCCTGGAAACGAACTACAGGATCGATGCGAAGCGGCTGCTTCCGAAAGGCGTGGCTTCATTGGCGCCGGTCGCCTCCAACGACGATGAACCGGGACGGGAGAAGAACCGGCGCGTGGAACTGGTGAAGCAGTAGGTTGAGCAGCATCGTCGGCACGACTCGGCCGACCATCAAACATGGGAGGCAATCATGTGCTTAGCGGCTTTATCGCAAAGCCGCGAGGCGATAGGCCACCCATGCAGGCGACGCAGACTGACTGAATCGCGAGGTTCGCAACTCCCCCGAAAGGGGTGGGGCCCCTTGCGCATGGGCTCCTTGAACGGGTTTCGCTGCTATCGTCTGTGGCTCCCTTCTCGGCACCTGCATGACGCACCCGTTCTTCCGAACCCTCACCGGCAAGACCCTGGGCCACCTGGCGGCAGGCGGAGCGTTCGTGCTGCTGCTGACGAGCCTGTTCGGCACTTATGTGCTGTACCGTCAGGCCGAGGTGCAGGGCACGGCGCGTCTGGCCGACCAGGTGATGGAACGGGCCCGCCTCGCGCAACATGTGCTGCAGCACACCGCGGAGACGGTGCATCCGCTCGGCAGCACGCCCGCGGTCTCGTGGACGCCATACCAAAGCGCCGACTTCCTGATCCGCATGCTGCCGCCGCCGTCGGCCGAGGGCCGGCACATGCTCTTCATGGCCGACGGACAACTGATCGCCGACAGTTCGCTCGGCGAGGCCGTCTGGAAGAACGTCGGCAACTTTCCGCTGAGCCGCCTCGGCGGCGATCTGCCCCAGAAGCTGATGGACACGGCCTCGCGTGCGTACGCGGACGTGCAGACCGGGCACACGGCCGGCAGGGAAACCTATTTCGCCGTGGCCCGCATCGAGCAGGCCGGTTGGTACATCGCCACGGCCGTGCCCGCTTCCGCGATGGGCCGGCAGGCCTGGATGCCGGCCGTGTGGGCCTTCGGCCTCGGGCTGGGCGTGCTCTTGAGCCTGCTGCTGATCTTTGCATGGGTGCTGCGGCGTCACGTAGCCGCACCGCTGGGCCAACTCACGCTGGCGGCCGAACAGCTCGCCGGCGGCGACACTGGCGTGCGCCTGCCCGAAACGCGCGACGATGAACTCGGCCGCCTCGCCGCGGCGTTCAACCACATGGCCGGCAATGTGGCCGAACGCGACGCTGCATTGCGGGAAGACAAGCGCCAGATCGAAGTGGCACTGACCTCGCTGCGCATGACCGAGGAACGTTGGCGCGCCATGACGGACAACGCATCCGACTTCATCGCGGTCGTCAATGAGCAGGCGGTCTTCAGGTACGTGAGCCCGCCGGTCGAGCGCATGCTCGGATACACCCCCGAGGAGATGGTGGGCCGCCAGGCCTTGTCGCTGCTGCATCCCGACGACCTCGAACGCATCGGCCCGAGGCTGGCCAAGCCCACCGGCGTTCCATCGCAGTTCCGGTATCACCACAAGGACGGCCGCTGGCGCGTGCTCGAAGCCGTCGGCCGGGACCTGCGACACCATCCCGCGGTGCTCGGCCTCGTGCTCAACGTGCGTGACGTGACCGAAACCGCGCACGCCGAAGAAGAACTCGCCCGCCAGCGCGATTCGCTCCACCAGAGCGAAAAGCTGTCGGCGCTCGGCGGCCTGCTGGCCGGCGTGGCCCACGAGCTGAACAACCCGCTGGCGGTCGTGGTGGGACGCGCCAGCCAGCTGGAGACCGATGCCGAAAGCATGGCCGACCGCAACACCGCGGCGAAGATCCGCCAGGCGGCCGAGCGCTGCGCCCGCATCGTCAAGACCTTCCTGGCGATGGCCCGGCGGCAGGCCTCCGTGCGCGAGCCGTCAGACATCAACGGCATCATCAATGACGCCCTCGACGTGCTGACGTACACGCTCAGAAGCGGCGGCGTCACGCTCGACCTCGACCTGGCGCCCGGCATGCCCCCGGTGATGGCCGACGCCGATCAGCTGGGACAGGTGTTCATGAACCTGTTCACCAACGCGCACCAGGCGATGGCCAGCCAGCCCGCCCCACGCATGCTGCGCATCACGAGCCGCATCGCTGAAGACCGCAGCCAGGTGAAAGTGACCGTCTCGGACAACGGGCCCGGAGTCCCGCCCGAAGTGCGCAGCCGCATCTTCGAACCCTTCTTCACCACCAAGGCGGTCGGGGAAGGCACGGGCGTCGGCCTCTCGGTGAGCCTGGGCATCGTGCAGGCCCACCACGGCACGCTGCTGCTGTGCGAACCCGAAGCCTGCGACGGCGCCTGCTTCGAGCTGACCCTGCCTGCACTGCGAGCGGCCACCGTTCATCCGCAGGACCGCGGCGGCAAGCGGGCGGTCCGCGACGGGCACCATGGCGCACGCATCCTGATCGTCGACGATGAGGTGGACATCGCCGAAATCCTGCGCGACATCCTCGCCCCGGCCGGCCACCACGTCGCGCTGACCCACAACGGCATGGATGCGCTGCGCCGGCTCGATGCCGAGCCGTTCGATCTCGTGCTGACCGACCTCAAGATGCCGGGCCTCGACGGCCCCGCCCTTTATGCCGAACTCGCGCGCCGGCACCCTCATCTGCAGCACCGCGTGATCGCCATCACCGGCGACACCCTGGGTTCGAGTGCACGAGAGTTCGTGCGTTCGAACCAGGTACCCGTGATCGACAAACCGTTCGAAGCGCAGGACGTGCTGGCCCGCGTGTCGGCGCACCTGTCGGTGCTGGCGACCTGAGCCGCCTGCCACACGCGCCGTGCAACCCATCAACACGGCGCTGTCTTTCTGAGTGCCCATCGCGCGCCAGCTCCATGGACGGTATCCTCGATGGCACTCGCTTCGTCGTCATCCCAAAGGTCCTGACCATGGCCATCACCCCTGCCCTGATGCGCCGCGCCGCCCGGTTGGCGGTGGTGTGCCTGCTGGCCGGCTGCCAGTCGTATTCGCCTCGCGGCCTCGGGCCGGGGGCCACGCTTGCCGAGGTCGAGGCCAGCATGGGACCCCGCACCGCGTCCTACTCCTTGCCGAGCGGCGGGCAGCGCCTGGAGTTTGCGCGGGGCCCCTTCGGCAAACACACCTACATGCTCGACTTCGATGCGGGGGGCCGCCTGCTCCGCTCGGAGCAGGTGCTGACCGAAAACCACTTCGGCCGAATCACGATGGGCCAATCGCGCGACGAAGTCCTGCAGGCGATCGGCCACCCTTCTGCAGCGCAGTGGCTCGGATTCCAGAAGCGCATGCTGTGGTCCTACCGGTACGACGCTCCGTTCTGCATCTGGTACCAGGTGAGCTTCAACACGAACTGGCAGGTGGTGGACACCGGCTACGGGCCGGACCCGATCTGCGACCATGATGGGGGTGACTTCCCGCGCTGACGGGAGGCCCTCACGGGCCTCGACTCGTTCCGCCAGGGCCGCCGCGGACACACGTGCATCGGCACTCGCCGCCCAGACCGCTCGGGAAGGTGGCATATCACAACGGCGCCATGTCGCGCTGGTTCAAGACAGCAGGGGCTGGCGAGATGGAGCATGGCGCCATGAACACATGCCCGTCACCCAATTCGTCCGCGACCCCGTCCCAACTGCGCGTGGCCGTCGTGCAGATGAGCTGTCAACTCGGTGATCGCCCAGCCAACCTGGCGCGAGCCGAAGGCATGCTCGAGGAGGCCCGCGGCCAGGGAGCACAGTTGGTCTTGTTGCCGGAGTTGGCCCCTGGAGGCTACACCCTGACGGAAGCGCTGTGGGACACGGCCGAACCCTTCGACGGGCCGACCACGCAATGGCTTCGCAAAACCTGCAGTCGGTTGCAGATGTACGTGGGCACAACATTCCTGGAAGCCGATGGAGAAGATTTCTACAACTGCTTCGTGCTGATGGGGCCCGATGGCAAGGTGGTGGGGCGCGTGCGCAAGAACCCGCCGGCCTCGTTCGAGGCGTGGTACTTCCGCGCCGGCTCGGACCCCCATTGGTTCGACACACCATTGGGTCGAATCGGTGTGGGCATCTGTTTCGAGAATGCGCTGTATGAGCGCTACCTGGAACTCCACGCCGCCGACATCGACCTCTTGCTGCGCCCTTTCTCCGGTGCATCGTTCGAAGCCCGCTGGCCGATCCGGCAGCGCGATGTCGAGATTGTCAACGCCGCGTTGCGAGACGGAACGGAGGAATCGGCGCGCGCATGGGGCATCCCCGTCCTGATGGCCAACAAGGTCGGCCGCCTGGTCACGACGTTGCCGATGGGCTTTCCAAAGCAGAACGTCGAATTTCCGGGATTCAGCGCGGTGGCTGATGGAAACGGCAAGGTACTGGGCCAGTTGCGCAGCGGTACAGAGGGAGTGATCGTCGGAAACGTCACATTGAACAGCGCAAGCAAGCGGCGCGAGCTCAGGCCCAACGATTGGGGGCGCTGGACGACGCCGATGCCTTGGTGGGCCGGCATCTGGGTGATGACGCAGAAACTCGGCGAACGCGCTTACGCGCGAAGTGAGAAGCGTCGAGCCCGGGCACGCGCCGTGAGCAACAGTTCACTGGCGCTTGCTACAAGCGCATCAACCAATCGCCATCTGCATCCGGCCCCTTGATCTGGCGGTCGAGTTCGCTGGGGCTTTGGCCGAACCAGTGACGGGTCTCTCGGGTGAAATGTGACTGGTCTGCAAAGCCCCAGGCCGCGGCTGCATCTGCGCGCCCGGCCCGGCCGTCACGCACGTCCAGCAAAGCCCCTTCCAATCGCAAGAGGCGATCCACCTCGCCGGGAGTCAGCCCGACCAACGCGCGGGTACGGCGCTGAAAGTGGCGCTGGGTCCAATTCATCGCTGACAGCAGCGCTTGTCGGGCAGGCCGCGCCCAGGTGAGCGCCTTGTGCGGCCAGGTGTTGCGGTCAGTTCGCTCCAGGTCCGCTCCAAGCGGAGCGAGAAAGGCTTCGGTGAGGGCGACGCGCTGCTCATGGTCTTTTGCCCCGGCCACACGCTCCAGCCAGCCATGCCAGCCATGCGGCAAGAAGGCGCGGGCGTCGACCATGTCGTCCACGGGCGGCGCGCCGACCAGACCCGCAAGTGCAGGCAATGCCCCCGGCTGGAACGCAATGCCAAACGAGCGATACGCCGACATGGCCAGCGATCGGTAGGGATGCCGGTGTGCGCCCGCGACGAACACGCCAGGCAGCTCGCGCTCGACCGCCCTCCCTCCGCATGACACCAGCATCACCCGCCCCGTCACCAGCCACACCAATCCGGCATAGGGGCCAGGCGGCACGTAAGTCATCTGCTGCGCGAGCGGCAGCCCGTCCAGCGAAGGAACATCGTGCCAGTAATACGCCCGAACGAATGGCGCAAGCGCCGCCGATGGGGCGAGGAGGCTGGAGGAGACTGGCGAACGGGCCAAGCGTTCAGCTGCGCCGGCGTCGGGCGGCCAGGCCGACGAACCCCAAGCCGAACAGGGCCCAGGTGGCCGGCTCCGGCACCGGGGATGCCACACGCTGATGCCAGGTGGGGTATGCAGGGTTCATCGCCAGCATGAACTGCTCGCTTTCACCGCGATAGACCACGCCGGACATGCCCGAGACCCACGGCCGATCGATCGCGTGCGGTTCGTTCTGGAACGCGCTGTCGAACGAAGCCACCAGCCGGTACTGCGCGGTTTCGCCGGGCACGACGGATCCGAACCGGAATGTGAAGGTGTCGACCCCGCCGCTGCCTGGCGGCGCATGGTCGACCACCAAGGTGCCTCCGGTGCCGCGAAGATGGGGGAACGTGAAGTCGTTGACGTTCAGGCCATCGAATGAATAGTCCAGGATGCTGTTGGCGTAGACGTCACGGGCGGCCGATGGGTCCGAGTCAGGCACGCTTGCATCGTGGCGGATCTGGCCGGCGGACCAGCGATAGCCCCAGTCGAACGAATAGACGTCCGCGTGTGCGGCAGGAGCGGCGCACAGCGCCGCGCTTGCCAGCGCCACGGCGCCAACGCGTTTGAAGATCGAGTTCATGTCAGGCCCTCCCTGCCTTGTGGTTTGGGTCGCAAATCTACCCAGCACGCCGCAGTCTTGGCGCCTCGACCACGCGCCAAGCATGGTCATTGAGGCCACCCCTCTCATGCCCGTGCCAGCACCGGTTTCAAGGCCGCGCCAGTGTGGCTGCGGACATCGGCGGCCAGCGCTTCCGGCTCGCACTCGGCCACGACCGTGCCGCCGCGCACCCCGCCCTCGGGCCCGAGGTCGATGATCCAGTCGGCTTCGGCCACCACGTCGAGGTCGTGTTCAATCACGACAACGCTGTGGCCGCCGTCCACCAGCCGGTGCAGCACGCGGATGAGCTTTTCCACATCGGCCATGTGCAGGCCCACCGTGGGCTCGTCGAGCACGTACAGGGTGTGCGGCGCCTTCTGCCCGCGCCGGCCGATGTCGTCGCGCACCTTGGTGAGTTCGCTGACCAGTTTGATGCGCTGCGCCTCGCCCCCGCTCAACGTGGGCGACGGCTGGCCGAGGGTCAGGTAGCCCAGGCCCACGTCCTTGAGCAATTGCAGCGGGTGCGCAATGGACGGCATGCTGGCGAAGAATTCCACGGCCTCGTCCACCTCCATGCGCAGCACGTCGCCGATGTTCTTGCCGCGCCAGGTCACGGCAAGCGTCTCGGGATTGAACCGCTGGCCGTGGCACACGTCGCAGGGCACCTTCACATCCGGCAGAAAGCTCATCTCGATGGTGCGCATGCCCTGCCCTTCACAGGCCGGGCAGCGGCCTTCGCCGGTGTTGAAGCTGAAGCGGTTCGGCGCGTAGCCGCGGGCCCTCGATTCGAGCGTGTCGGCGAACAGCTTGCGGATGGTGTCCCAGAAACCGATGTACGTGGCCGGGCATGACCGGGGCGTCTTGCCGATGGGCGTCTGGTCCACCTCCAGCACTCGGTCGATCTGCTGCCAGCCTTCGATGCCGTCGCAGCCCTGCCAGGCCGGCTTGGCACCGCGCTGGTTGATGAAGGTGAGGTTGGCGAGCAGCACATCGCGGGCCAGCGTCGATTTGCCCGAACCGCTCACACCTGTGACGGCCACCAGCCGCTTGAGCGGCACGTCGACCGTCACGTTCTGGAGGTTGTGCAGCGAGGCGTTGCGCACCGTGAGCACCAGTCCGTCGGCCACGCCGCGCCGGACCTGGATGGGGTGCACCAGGGGGCGCGCGAGGGAGCGGCCCGTGACCGAATCCGGGTGGCTCGCCAGTTCGCTGACCGATCCCTGCGCAACGAGCGTGCCGCCGCGCTTGCCGGCGCCCGGGCCGATGTCGATGATGTGGTCAGCGCGGCGAATGGTGTCTTCGTCGTGTTCGACGACCACGAGCGTGTTGCCCTTGTCGCCGAGTTTGTGCAACGCATCGAGGAGGATCTGGTTGTCGCGCGGATGCAGGCCGATCGTCGGTTCGTCGAGCACATAGCAGACGCCTTGCAGGTTGCTGCCCAGCTGCGCGGCCAGGCGAATGCGCTGCGCCTCGCCCCCGCTCAGCGTGGGCGCGGCGCGGTCCAGCGTGAGGTAGCCGAGGCCCACTTCCTCGAGGAACTCGAGCCGGCTGCGGATCTCGCTGACCACATCACGCGCGATCTCCGCGTCGCGGCCGGCCAGCACCAGTGATTCGACCCACTTCCGGCAATCCGCCACCGACCATTGCGCAATCCATGCGATGGAATGGTGGTCGAACTTGACCGCCCGCGATGCGGCGTTGAGGCGGGTGCCACCGCAGTCCGGGCAAGCCTCATCCGTCACGCCTTCGATTTCAGGTTCCTCGGACGGGAAGCTCTGCTCGCGGCCCTTGTTGTCGTCGTCCCGAACGGAGTCATCGAACGCCTTGCGTTGCTCCCGGGTGAGCGCCAGGCCGGTTCCCACGCAGGTGCCGCACCAGCCGTGCTTGCTGTTGTAGCTGAACATGCGCGGATCGAGCTCGGGGTAACTCGTGGCACAGACAGGGCACGCCCGCTTGGTGGAGAACACCTTGACCTCGCCGACCAGGCGGGTGGGCGTGCCGGCAAGCATCGCACCCCGGAGGCCGCTCAGCGGACTGAGCAGGTGCATGACGCCCTTGCCGAGTTCGAGCGCCGTCGCAAGCAGCGACCGCAGTTCGGCTTCGGTGCCCGCATCGATCACCAAATCCCCCACCGGCAGCTCGACGGTGTGTTCCTTGAAACGATCGAGCTTCGGCCAAGGCGAGACCGGCACGAAATCTCCGTCGACACGCAGGTGGGTGTAGCCCCGGGCCTTGGCCCATTTGGCAAGGTCGGTGTACAGACCCTTGCGGTTGATCACCAGCGGTGCCAGCAGCCCCACATGCTGCCCCTTGTGATCGCGCATCAGTTGCGCGGCGATGCGCTCGGCGCTTTGCGGCATCACCGGTGCGCCATCGTTCACGCAATGCTGGACGCCGAGCTTGACGTACAGCAGACGAAGGAAATGCCAGACCTCGGTCGTGGTGGCCACCGTGCTCTTGCGGCCGCCGCGGCTCAACCGCTGCTCGATCGCCACGGTGGGCGGGATGCCATACACGGCATCGACCTCCGGGCGCCCGGCGGGTTGCACGATGCTGCGGGCATACGCATTGAGCGATTCGAGGTAGCGACGCTGGCCTTCGTTGAACAGGATGTCGAACGCCAGGGTGGATTTGCCCGAGCCGGACACACCGGTGACCACGCTGAACTTGCCGCGCGGGATGTCCACATCGAGCGCCTTGAGGTTGTGTTCCCGCGCATTGACGATGCGGATCGCATCCCCATGCTCGCGGGCCTGGCGCATCACCTGCTGAAGCGGCCGCCCCTCTTCCACCCCATGGCCGTTCAGGCCCATCTGGCGCTCGTAGTCGGCCAGCGCGCGGCCGGTGTGCGAACCGGCATGCTGCTTCACGTCCTCCGGCGTCCCCGTGCACACGACCTGTCCACCCGCATCGCCGCCTTCCGGGCCGAGGTCGATCAGCCAATCGGCCGCCCGGATCACATCGAGGTTGTGCTCGATGACGATGAGCGAATGTCCGGCATCGAGCAGCTTGCGGAAGGCGCGCATGAGCTTGGCGATGTCATCGAAGTGCAGGCCGGTGGTGGGCTCATCGAAGAGAAACAACGTTCCCTTCTTCGCCACCGCCTGGCGGCTTGCGGTCGCGGCCTGGGCGGCTTCGGCCAGGAACCCCGCGAGCTTGAGGCGCTGTGCCTCGCCGCCGCTGAGCGTGGGCACCGGCTGGCCGAGCTTCACATATTCGAGGCCCACGTCGATGATGGGCTGCAACACCCGCAGCACTTCCCGGTCGTTCGCGAACAGGGCCGCCGCCTCGGTCACGGTCAGCTCCAGCACGTCGGCCACGTTCAACTCGCGCGCCACGTCACCGGGCAAGCGCCGGTCGATCCGGACTTCGAGCAGTTCGGCGCGGAAACGCTTGCCATCGCAATCGGGGCAGCGAAGGTACACATCGCTCAGGAACTGCATCTCCACATGCTCGAAGCCCGAGCCGCCACAGGTGGGGCAACGGCCGTTGCCGGCGTTGAAGCTGAACATGCCCGCGCCGTACCCGCGCTGCTGCGCGAGGGGCGCCTGGGCGAACAGCTTGCGGATCTCGTCGAAGGCCCCGACGTAACTCGCCGGGTTGGACCGCGCTGTCTTGCCGATGGGTGACTGGTCGACGAAGACCGCGTCGGACAGGAAGTCGGCACCGAGCAGCGCATCATGCTCTCCCGGCGCCTCGGTGGCCCTGCCGAAGTGCCGTTGGAGCGCCGGGAACAGCACGTCCTGCATCAGCGTGCTCTTGCCGGAGCCGGACACGCCGGTCACGCACACGAGGCGCTGAAGCGGAAACTCGACCGTCACATCCTTCAGGTTGTGGTCGCGCGCGCCCTGCAGAATGAGCCTGGGGCTTGCCTCGTCCACCAGGCGCCGGATGCCCATGCCCACCTGCCTGCGCGCACCGAGGTAGGCGCCGGTCAGCGTATCGGCCTGGCGGATGGCCTCCGGCGTGCCGTCGAACACCACCTGGCCGCCCCGCGCCCCGGGGCCCGGGCCCATGTCGATCAGGCGGTCGGCCGCCAGCATCACGGCCGGGTCGTGTTCCACCACCACCAGCGTGTTGCCGGCATCGCGCAGCCGGTGCATCGCCTCGACGATGCGGTTCATGTCGCGCGGATGCAGGCCGATGCTGGGCTCGTCGAGCACGAACATGGTGTTGACGAGTGAGGTGCCAAGCGCCGTGGTCAGGTTGATGCGCTGCACCTCGCCGCCGCTCAGCGTGCGGCTCTGGCGGTCGAGCGTGAGGTAGCCGATGCCCACGTCGTTCAGGTATTTCAACCGGGTGCGGATCTCGTCGAGCAACAACTTGAGCGCATCGTCGAGCATCGAGCTGGGCAGCACGATGTTCGCGAAAAAGCGCTGGATGCGCTGGATGGGCACCAGCATGAGATCGTGCACCGTCAGTCCGGGCAAGGCCTCCAGTTGCGCGCGGCCCCAGGCTACGCCTTGAGGCAAGAAGCGCTTCTCGGGCGCCAGCGCCGCATCGGCATCCGCCTTGCTGCCCAGGCGCCACAGCAGCGATTCGGTCTTCAGCCGGGCGCCTGCGCAGGCGGGACACGTCGTGTAGCTGCGGTACTTCGACAGCAGCACGCGGATGTGCATCTTGTACGCCTTCGATTCGAGGTATTCGAAGAAGCGCGCCACGCCGTACCACTGCTTGTTCCATTTGCCGGTCCACTGCGGGGAGCCATGGATGACCCAGTCCTTCTGCGCGGCGGTGAGTTGCGACCAGGGCGTGTCGCGGGGGATGCCGGCCTCGCCGGCATAGCGCATGAGGTCCTCCTGGTTCTCCTGCCAGGCGGGCGTCTGCAGGGTCTTGATGGCCCCGCCGCGCAGCGTCTTCTTCGGGTCCGGGATCACGAGGCCCCAGTCCACCCCGATCACGCGGCCGAACCCGCGACAGGTGTCGCACGCGCCCATGGCGGAATTGAACGAGAACAGCGCAGGCTGTGGATCGGTGTAGCGGAGATCGCTTTCCGGGCAATGCAGGCCCGTGGAGTACCGCCACAGGAGTGGCTCCCCCTCGTCAGGCATCACATGGATGTTGACACGCCCGCTGCCGCGCTTGAGCGCCGTTTCGATGGCCTCGATGGCCCGCACCTTTGGCGCCCCTTGAAGTCTGAAACGGTCGGCCACCACATCGAGCAGCTTGCGCGGGCCGGTGGGTGACGCGATCTCGCGTTCGGCTTGCACCCGGGTGAACCCGCTCGCGGACAGCCACTGCATGACCTCCTCGGCGCTCGTGTTGGCAGGCAGTTCCACCGGGAACGTCACCACGAGGCGTGGATCGCCCTCCGCCGTGCGAGCCATCAGCTCCTCGTAGATGGTCTCTGGCGTGTCGTGCCGCACCCGTTGCCCATTCTCGCGGTCGAACAGCTCGGCTGCGCGCGCGTAGAGCAGCTTCAGGTGGTCGTTCAGCTCGGTCATCGTGCCGACCGTGCTGCGCGATGTGCGAACGGGGTTCGTCTGGTCGATGGCGATGGCGGGCGGCACGCCGTCCACGCGGTCGACCGCCGGGCGATCCATGCGGTCGAGGAACTGGCGGGCGTACGCGCTGAACGTCTCGACATAGCGCCGCTGGCCCTCCGCGTACAAGGTATCGAACACGAGGCTCGACTTGCCCGAACCGCTTGGGCCGGTGACGACGGTCAAGTCGCCGGTGCGGATGTCGAGGTCCAGATTCTTGAGGTTGTGCTGGCGAGCGCCGCGGATGCGGATGAGGCCGGAGGACATGCGGGAAACGTTGGGGCAGAGGGAGTCACAGATTCTAGGAGCGGACTTTCGACCCGGCAGATCACGGCCCATTCACCCGCCGTTTCAACCGCTCGTCGGCCTCGACACCACCGGGATGGATGAAATGCAAGGGATTGGCCGCGCACAGCGAGGCCGATATGCTGACCGCGGCGCCTGGCTCGCGATGCGATGCCTGCCCGGCCTGCATCAGCCGCAGGACTCAGGAGAGAAAACCAATGAAAAGCCATACCGCCCGGGGCGCCATCGCTGCCATCTGCCTCGCCGCCGCCCTGCCCACCGAAGCATTGGCCTGGGAGCCCAGCAGGCCGATTGAATTCATCGTGCCGGCCGGCACCGGAGGAGGCGCCGATCAGATGGCACGCCTCATCCAGGTGATGGCCGACAAGCACAGGCTGACCTCACAGCCCATCGTGGTCCTCAACAAATCGGGACGCGCGGGCGCGGAAGGCCTTCTGGACGTCAAAGGCGACAAGGGCAACCCCCACAAGATCATCATCACGCTGTCGAACCTGTTCACCACACCGCTGGCCACGGGCGTGCCGTTCAACTGGCGCGACCTCACCCCCGTGACCATGCTCGCACTCGACCAGTTCGTCCTGTGGGTCCACGAGGATTCGCCGTACAAGACAGCCAAGGCCTACCTCGCCGCCGCGAAGGCACGGCCCGACAACACGTTCAGGATGGGCGGCACTGGCTCGAAACAGGAAGACCAGATCATCACCGTGCTGCTGCAGAAAACCGCGGGCAGGAAGATCACCTACGTGCCGTTCAAGGGCGGCGGCGATGTGGCCGGCCACCTGGCGGGCAAGCACATCGATTCCACGGTCAACAATCCCATCGAAGCCGAATCACGCTGGCGTGCCGGCACACTCCGCCCACTGTGCGTGATGGACAAGGAGCGGATGCCCTACCCCGCCATGCTGACCGCCACGCAATCGTGGCAGGACGTGCCCACTTGCGCATCCGCGGGCCTGCCGGTCAACTACCTGATGCTGCGCGGCATCTTCATGCCGCCCGGCGTGACTCCTGACCAGGTCGCGTACTACCTGGAACTGTTCGAGAAGATCCGCGCCCTGCCCGAATGGGCCGATTTCATGGAAAAGGGCGCCTTCAGGCAGACCGCGATGTCCGGCCCCGACTACGTGGCCTGGCTCAAGAAGAACGAGCAACTGCATCGCCAACTGATGAAAGAAGCCGGTTTCCTGGCCAAGTGAGGCCGCGGGCGTTCAGGGACAGGCGCCGCTTTCGAACACCCCTGGCGCCACCTCCTTGAGCGTGGTCGTGCCGAACGGCCATCCGAGCGGCTCGCGGCTGCCGGCAGCGATCACCATCCCCCACCAGTAGGTGGCCCGGCCGGCGCTCACGTGCGCAGTGTTCAGTGCTGTGATGCATGCCGACGCAATGGGCAACGCGCCGCCCTGCAGGCGATCGACCATCGCCTTGACGGCCCGCACCTGCGGCCCCGTCTTCTGCGCGTACAGCGCACTGTCGTAGCCCCACCAGTCCCAGCAGCCGTTGGTGGCCGACGTGTCCGTCTGCGGAAACATCAAGACGATGCGGTTGGTGTCGGCCCAGCGGGCGTAGCCGGCGCCGCGCACGAAGCGATCGCCGACCGTGGCCATGTTCTGGTGGCACCCGTGGAACACCACATGGAGCCGGCACGTCATGCCCGCCGCACAGTCCTGCGGCACGAACAACCAGCCGCTGGTCGCCATGCCGTGCCCTGCCACGAAGGCCGTCTGGTCGAATTGGAGAAAACGTCCCTGCAGCGGCCCGTCATTGCGGGCCCGCAACGGGCCATGCAGCTGCTGCAAGATGGCACCGGCGAGATCGAAATCGCAATCGTTGATGTAGGGGGAGTCGGTGGTGCCGCAAGCGGCGCCGTTGTCTTCGGTCACCATCGCATGCCCGGCGGGCAGCGTGCGGTTGTAATCGATGTGCCCGGACGGGACGAAGTTCAGGTAGTAGGCCTGGAGATCGTCCATCACCGCCGGGCGCACGGTGGGATCCTTCGTGCCGCTGAAGAGGTAGACGCGCGAAGCCTGCAGGTTCTCTACCGGATCGATTCGGCCTTCGCGCGCCCAACTGCGGGTGGTAGCGGCCAGGCGCCCCACTGGAATGGTGTCGCTGTGCGCCATGCAGCGCCCGGTGGCGAGATAGGCAGCGCCTTGGGCGCACAAATAGGGGCCGCCAGCGACGATGCCGGCGCCAGCGCGGAACGTGGCGGAATGGATGACGTGCATTTGCACCGCCATGAAACCGCCGGAAGACAGCCCGGAGACGCTCACTTGGGCCGGGTCGATATGAAACCGGGGCAATTGCGATGCACTAACCGCCGTGGCGGCCACCAGGGCCGCCACGGTGATCGCGGCCATGCGGCAGAACCTGATCATGGCGCTCTTCTCCCTGAGCAGATTACAGTGTGCCGGCGCCAGCCCTCCGCGACAACCTGTCAACCTTGACAGGTGACAGGCCTTGCCGGAATGTGCAAGCAGTCACCGGCGTGCGGCGCGGATGGCCTGCATCTGGGGCGACGCCTCGGTGGCCGTGCCGTCGAACGGCAGTTCGGTGGCCCCCACCCGACGGAGGATGCGCGCGACGTACGCCAGGGTTTCTGCGTAAGGCGGCACGCCGCGATACCGGTTCACCGCCCCTTCGCCGGCGTTGTAGGCGGCGGCAACGAGCGCCACATCGCCCTGGAAATACGCCATCAGCCAGCGGAGGTACGACACACCGCCACGAATGTTCTGCGCCGGGTCGTAAGGCCGCGTCACGTTGAAGCGGGCTGCCGTCTCTGGAATCAGCTGCATCAGCCCCCGGGCATTCTTGGGCGACAGGGCAGCGGCGTTGAAGTTGGACTCCGCCTCGATGATGGCCAGCACGAGCTGGGGTTGCACCTTCATTTCGGCGGCAGCGGCCTTGACCAGTTCGACGATGTGGGCCGGCGCATTGGGCGGCACCGACAACGGCACGGGGCCCGCACCCCGCTGCCCCTTGGCTGCAACGGGGGCGGCTTCGGCCTGCGCCCGCATGCATGGCGGCAAGTCGGCGCTGGGCCCACCCACGGTGCTCAGCATGCGGATCGCCTGCGGCAAGCCCTGTTCGGCCGCGGCGTGGAAGAAGAACGCCGCCGTGGCATCGCTGCGCTCGACCCCGCGGCCGTGGCTGTACATCCATCCCAGGTTGTACTGCGACTGGGCATCGCCCATTCGGGCAGCCTTGCAATACAGGGCGGCCGCCCGCGCACCGTCGCGTGGCACGCCCTCCCCGTTTTCATAGGCGGCGGCCTCTTCGCGGATCAGGGTGGCCAGGAAGTTGTCGACCGCGGGCTTCTGAATAGGCACAGGCACCGGATCTGATTCGGCTTGAGCCCATGAACCCGGACTCAGCAACAGGCATGCGGACAGGAAAAAAGCGGTTCGGAAAAAACTCTGCATGGGCCGGACACAGGGCAGCGGGCGTTCAACGGATCCCGCACTTTAGGGCTCCAGGGCCGACTTGCCACGCCGCAGCCCCCCGATTCCAGGGGGCCGATGACTCACGGCTTGCTGCTGCCCACCTCGCGGCGCGGGAGACGGTGCCGCGGGTCGGCGGAACCACCGCCGAGCGCCCGGCGCAACCCGGCCATCAACTGTGCGTGATCCACGGGCTTGACCCAGTATTCGTATGCGCCCAGGCTCATGGCCTTGATGATGTCCATCGAAAGCGTGTCGGCCGTCAACAGCGCCACCTTCAGCCCCTCGGAAATCTCGATCATCAGTTCACGCACCACTTCGAGCCCGCCGAAATCGGGCAGGTGCATGTCGAGCAGCACCAAGTCCGGCTTTTCGGACCGGGCCATGCGAACACCCTCCGCCCCGGTCGTCGCCTTGATCAGCGTGACCCCGGGGAGGCTTGCCAACTGCGCCTCCATCAGCACCTGGTTGACTTCCTGGTCTTCGATGTAGAGCACTTTGCCCTTGACGTCGTCCATCCCCTCGAGGGTGTGGTCCATGGTTCAGGCTCCTCCGCTGCCGACTCTCACGTTCGACGCGACATCCAAGCATAGAACGGGTATCACTCATGGCAAGCCTCCGGCAACTTCTCAGCAGGGTCATCCTTGGCGGCATGGCACGACCAAATGCCACAGGCGTATGCAAAATGGCAGGATGACTGCGAACGCCAACCTGTTTGCCGCGTTGCGCGGCGCCTTTCCGGCCGATCTCGACACCATTGCCATCGACACCGCCGATGACGCCCCGCTTGCTTACCGCTGGAGCGATCTCGACCGGGCGACGGCGCGCATCGCCAACCTGCTCGTGAGCCTCGACCTGCCGGCGGGCAGCCGGGTGGCGGCACACGTCGAGAAGTCCGTCGAAGCGCTGATGCTGTACCTGGCCGTGCTGCGTGCCGGCCTCGTGTACCTGCCCCTCAATCCGGCGTACCAGGCCGGCGAGATGACCCATTTCCTGAGCGATGCCGAACCGGCCGTCGTCGTGTGCACCGGCGCCAACTTCGGCTGGATCAGCAAACTGGCGTTCACCATGGGCTGCAGCCATGTCTTCACGCTCAACAGCGACCGCACCGGCAGCCTGCTGGAACGCGCCTCGTTCCATGCCGACGACCACGAACCCGCGCAACGCAGCGCCGGCGACCTCGCGGTGATCCTGTACACGAGCGGCACCACGGGCCGCAGCAAGGGCGCAATGCTGACCCACGGCAACATGCTCAGCAACGCACGCACCTTGAAGACACTGTGGGGATGGCGACCCGGTGACGTGCTGGTGCATGCCCTGCCCATCTTCCACATCCATGGCCTGTTCGTGGCCTGCCATGGCGCGCTGCTCAACGGCAGCCGGATGATCTGGCTCGATCGCTTCGATCCTGCGCGCGTTCTCGCGCACCTGCCCGAGGCAACCGTGTTCATGGGCGTGCCCACCATGTACGTCCGCCTGCTTGGCGAGCCCGGTTTGACGCCCGAAGTGTGCCGTTCCATGCGCCTGTTCGTCTCCGGTTCGGCGCCGCTGCTGCCCGAAACATTCCGCGCCTGGCAGCAACGCACGGGCCACACCATCCTCGAGCGCTACGGCATGAGCGAAACCGTCATGCTGACATCGAACCCGTACGACCCCACCGACGGCGAACGCCGCGCCGGCACCGTGGGCCGTCCGCTGCCGGGCGTGGACCTGCGCATCGCATCGCCCGACCCCGACAGCGGCAACGGCGGCATCGAGGTACGCGGGCCGAACGTCTTCGCGGGCTACTGGCGCCTGCCCGAGAAGACCAAGGAAGAATTCACGGCCGACGGCTGGTTCCGCACCGGGGACGTGGGCCACATCGACGCCGACGGCTACGTGCACATCGTGGGCCGCGCGAAGGACCTCGTCATCAGCGGCGGCTTCAACGTCTATCCGGCCGAAGTGGAAGCCGTCCTCGATGAACTGCCGGGGGTGCAGGAAAGCGCCGTCGTCGGGGTGCCTCACCCGGACTTCGGCGAAGCGGTGGTGGCCGTCGTGGTCCCCCGCATGGGCGCGGAACTCGATGGGCAGACCCTCATTGCGGCCGTGAAGTCGCGGCTGGCCAACTTCAAAGTGCCCAAGGAAATCATCGTCGTGCCGGATTTGCCCCGCAATGCCATGGGCAAGGTGCAGAAGAAGACTTTGCGGGATCAGCTTCAGGGCTTGTTCGGGGCCTGACCTCGGCGCAACCCGTGCCACTCCGGCGAAAGCCGAATCCAGTGCACCCAGTGGGTACCGGCATTCGCCGGCATGACCAAATGGACCACCGCTCCCTTGTCACTCCGGCGAAAGCCGGAGCCCACTGCAGCAGTGGGTACGGCGTTCGCCGGGCGGCAGCGCCAACGGTTTGCGTTGGTCACCCACCACTGCATCGTAAGCAAGTGCATCAAGGGGAAACGTACCGCAACGCCCCCGGGGCAGCCGTCGTTGCAAGACACCCCGAGTGGCAAGAGCCACATGTCCTGAGGAGGCAACGTGCGGCGTAACAACCCGCCACATGCACACGGCGACAAGCAGGATGAAATGCAGGCCAGCCTCCAGGGAAAGGCTTGGGCGTGCGCGCCTTTCGATGACAAGAACGAGATCCGACCATGATTCCACACCCCTCCGCGTCCGCAAGCAGCACGTCCTTGTGCGCCCGCACGGCCTTCGCCGCCCTGTTCGCCTTCGCCCTCGTTGCCTCACCGGTCCAGGCCCAATCCTCGGGCGACCCCGTGCGAGGCAAGCTGCTGTTCGAGGACACACCGGGTACGTCGGGCATCAACACGCTGGGCACCTGCACCAACTGCCATGCATCCATCCAGGACCGGCGCGCTGCGGTGGCCGACAGCACGGCCCAGTCGCCTGTGATCTCCTTCGAGACGGCGATGAACAAATTCGGTGTCGCCCTCGGCCGCCAACAAATGCAGCAGTTCACCGCACTCTCGGCGGACGACCGCAACGCCATCGCGGCGTACATTGCCGACACGCCCAAGGTGGACGTCACCGCGCTGACGTTCACCGCGGCAGCGACGAACACCACCTCCGCCAGCCAGACCATCACGATCACTTCACCGATGGCACCGCTCGGCACGCTGGCGGTGACGAAGATCGAGATCGCCGGCACCGGCTTCGCGAACTTCGGCCGCACGTTCGAATGCGACGGGAAGGCCTTCACCACGCCGGGCTCTTCGTGCACGTTCAGCGTCTACTATTCACCGAAGACCAGCGCCGCGTCGAACCCCGTGGTGACCATCACGATGAAAGAAGGCTCCAGCCCCGACATCCTGCGGCGTGTGTCGCTCAACGGCAGCATCACGACCGCATCCGCGGCACCCGCTGCGACGGCCAATGCCGGCTCCGGTGATTCGGGCGGAGGCGGTGCCATCGGCTGGGCATGGCTGGCCGGGCTGGCCGCGGCGACGATGGCGCTCGCCCGCCGCCGCACTTGAGCGGATCCGATCGGCACCGTGATGGACGCCAACAGCCGCTGCCCGCGCTGTCACGGCGAGTTCTCCTGCGGCGCCGAATCGGCGATGGAGGCGCCCTGCGCGTGTTTCGCGGTGAGGCTGTCCGATGCCGCGCGCGCCGCCCTGCGGGCACGCTACACCTGCTGTGTGTGCGTGCCGTGCCTGAAGGCGGTACAAGCGGAGTTCGAGGTCAGCGCCGACCCGGTCATGCCGCCGGCACCGCCCCGAATGCCGTGACGCGAGCGCGTTGAGGGCCGCGCACACGCGCCACGGTGTCGCTCGGCGATTCTCCGAACACCGTCCGGTAATTCGAAGCGAACCGGCCGAGGTGGTTGAACCCCCAGTGCAGGGCGGTATCGGTCACCGAACGCGTGCTCCCGGGGTTCGACAGCTCCTCATACACCCGGTTCAGGCGCGCCATGGTCAACCACCGCTTGGGTGGCATGCCGGCACCGTACCGCATGGCCTGTTCGACGAGGCGCTCCGAGGCGGCGCACAGGCGGCTCAGCGTGGCGGCGTCGACCTCGGCGCTCTGAGCCCCCAGGCGCACGACGGATTCGACGGCACCGAGAATGCGCCGCCGGGTCCGGGCGCCGCGGGGCTCCGGTGTGCCGGGTCCGTGCGCCAGCGCCTCGGTCAACGCGTCGAGCAGGCCGATGTCACAAAGGAGCATGGTGCCGGGATCGGTGCCAGGATCGGCCGCAAGCCTGAACCCGGCTTCGATCTGCTCGACCAGCTGCCAGGTCATCACGGGGTCGGGCTCGAACTGTTCGCTGTCGGAGGCGGGCAGCACCAGTTCACGGCCCAGGCGCCGGATGGCGTGGGCCTGCAGATGGTCACGGGTGACCGTCACCGCGCGCCAACTGGCTCCGTGGGTGGTGACGTAATCAACCGACGCTGCCTCCGCGAACACTTGCAAAGCCTCGGCCGGCAAGGCGCGGCCGTTGGTGAAGACCTCGCCGCTGCGGATCGGCGCCAGGCCGATGGTCACCGCCTGGGCCGGCAAGACCCCTCGGGCATAGACGGCACAGCCGTAGTCGCCGGCATCGACCGCAAATTGCGGGCCAACGCGATTGCGCACCCGCATTTCGAGCTCGCCCGCGCCCAGAAGACGGTGTTCGATATCGCTTTGATGAACCACGCCGCGCAGCGCTTCAGGATCGAAGCGCCGGAACGTGCGGTCCGAGTATGGATTTCCCATGGTTGTTCTCCCTGCGGTCTTGGACCGAATTACCGGGTGGGTGTCCGCGCGGCGAACCGCTGCGGCCCGAGCAACATGGGATATGCGGGCCCACCCTGGCGGACAAAGCTTAGTACACGCTCACCTGTTTGTGCAGCTTTTCCGCGCCATTCCCTGGGGGGGCGTCCATGCGGAATGCGGATAGTGGCTTGATGGCGGACGCTCCTAGACTGACCTTCCCTTGGCCTCCAACGAGGACCCCATGTCCACACTTCTTGCTTTCGAGACCCCCGTCACGGACAACACAGTCGACGACAGCGGGCACATCACAATTCATCACTCGGCGTTCGAGACCGAAAGGCTCGACCCCACCCGGCTCGAAACTGCGCACAGCCTGCCTGTCCGTCAGTTCCGGCTGCTCGCGCCTTCTCCAAGGCGGCTCATGCACCAAAGCTGCGACGATGGATCGCAACAGGTGCACCAGCTGCAGATCGAAGCGCCGGTGTGCCTGGAGTTGGAACTGCCGCCCGGCAGCCGCTATCGGATCACGAGCCAGCAACCCGAAGGGCTGTATGTCGATCACGATCCGGCGGTGCTCGGAACCGTCTTCGAATCCAGCGCCGGCGGGCCGCTGCGCATCGTGAGCCGGAAAAGCTTCACGCTGGAGCTGGTCTGGCGCCGTCAGCCCGATGGTTCGGGTGGCTCGTCGGGCACGGCCCGCGTCGGCGCGCCTGTCTCACCGTCATCCGAGCAGGCCGTGCGCCAGCTGCTGGACATCGCCCGCAATTTGTGGATCACCCCGGCCACCGTGCCACGGCGCCGCACCCCGGCCGCCCACGTGCTCGAGGTGGTGGAACAGGTGCTGGCGGAACAGCCTTACGGTGTGCTGCATCCGTCGGACTTCGCGACGCCGGCCCGCATTTCGGTGCGCTCGCTCGAACGCGCCCTGCAGCGTGCCTATGGCATGGGTCCCAAGCGCTGGATCACCAACACGCGGCTGAACACGGCGCACCGCCACCTCCGCGATCCGGGGCCGGAAGACCGCACCGTCGCACAGATCGCACGCCGATGCGGCTTTCTGCATGCCGGGCGGTTCTCCCAGGCGTATCGCGCGCTGTTCGGCGACTATCCGCACGAGGTACTGGCACCGCCCTTGTCATCGGCAAACGGGGGATCGAACGCTCAGAAGCGGCGCGAGTAACGCAACTGCAGGAAGTTCTCGCCGGGGTTCGGTTTCCGAATGCCGGCGTTCGAGAAGTGCTGGATGCGCACCGACAGGTCGTGTTCGGCACGCTCCCCGAAGGTCAGGCCCACCGCGAAGTGATCGCCGAAGTTGAACCGGGTGCTGAAGCGCTTGTCCTTGGTGCGATACACCGGCAACATCAGGTTCGCACCAATGCCGCCCTCGATGTACCAACCCGCTTCGGTGCGCCCCGGATACAGCCGCACGACGGGCGTGAAGCCCAGCTGGGTGACCCAGGCGTGCGCATTTGAATCGCCGTCGGTACGCTCGCTGGCCCAGCGGCCGATCAAGACATCCCAATAGCCAGTGAGCCGGCCCCAGCCCACCTCACGGGACCAGCGCCAATCCCAAATCGCCCCTGCCACGGCCGCATTGGCATGTTCCGCCGCGCCCAGCTGCACGAAGGCGCGTGACGGCATCCAGGGCGACCGGTCGGTGTCGGCCGCCGACACCGATGGCAGGCCCATGGCGGTCAACACCAGCGCCAGCATGGCACGCCGGCACGACGGCAACACCGTTGGGATGGGGTTCGCGTTCATGGCAAAGCGTGGCGGATGTCCATTCCACAGAGATGCCCATGGATCCTAGGTCCGCGTCCCTCTCCGGCAGGCCGGCAGGGTCAATGGCGTTGATCGGTGATGCCTCGACAGCCATGGCAAGAGAAGATGCCGATGCACCCAGCGGGCGCACCGGCGGACGGGCAACCGTCCCGATCAGGTCATGAGGGATTGGAGGCGGCCGTCGACACCGTCGCAGGCGGTGCCTCGATGCCGTGCTTCTCTCCGCTGATGTCCACATCGCTGCCCGCCGCCAGGAGCCACATGGCCACGGCGGCGAAAGCGATGAATCCCGCTGCGAGCTTCCACATCTCCGTCAGTCCTTCGCGTAGATGTCCACGTCTTTCGTCTCCTTGACGAAGAGCATGCCGACGACGAACGTGATGAGGGCGAAGATGACCGGGTACCAGAGCCCGTTGTACATGTTGCCCGTCTGGGCCACGATGGCCAGGCCCGTGGCCGGCAGCAGACCACCGAACCAACCGTTCCCGATGTGGTACGGCAGGCTCATGGAGGTGTAGCGGATGCGGGTGGGGAACATCTCGACGAGCATCGCTGCGATCGGGCCGTACACCATGGTCACGTAGATCACCAGCAGTGTGAGGATCGCGATGATCACCGGCTTGTTCATCTTGGCGGGGTCCGCCTTGGCGGGGTAGCCCTGGGCGCGCAGCGCATCGACCACGGTCTTCTTGAATGCCGCATCCTTGGCCTTGGCCTCGTCGGCCGTCAAGCCCTGCGAGCTGTATGCATCGATCTCCTTGTCGCCGATCTTGATCTTGGCCGGTCCTGAGGCGGCGACATTGCCATAGCTCACCGAGTTGGCGGCCAGCACCTGCTTGGCGATGTCGCATGAACTCGTGAACTTCGCGGTGCCGGTCGGGTTGAACTGGAAGGAACATTCATTCGGATCGGCCAGGACGCTGACTTGAGCCGTGGCCTGCGCCTTGGCGAGATCCGGGTTCGTGGCTTGCGTCAGCGCACGGAACAGCGGGAAGTAGGTGAGCGCCGCCAGCAGGCACCCGGCCATGATGATGGGTTTGCGGCCGATCTTGTCGGAGAGTACGCCGAACACGATGAAGAACGGCGTGCCGATCAGGAGCGCGATGGCGATGAAGACGTTGGCCGTGGCGCCATCCACCTTCAGTGGCCCGGTCAGGAAGAACAGCGCGTAGAACTGGCCGGTGTACCAGACCACGGCCTGCCCCATCGTCAGGCCCACCAGGGCCAGGATGACGATCTTGAGGTTGCGCCATTGGCCGAACGATTCGGTCAACGGAGCCTTGGAGGTCTTGCCCTCTTCCTTCATCTTCTTGAAGGCCGGCGACTCATTCATCGAAAGGCGAATCCAGACGCTGATGCCCAGCAGGAAGATCGACACCAGGAACGGCACGCGCCAGCCCCAGTCGGCGAAGACCTCCTCGCCGACCACCGTGCGGGTTCCCAGGATGACGATGAGCGACAGGAACAGCCCGAGCGTGGCGGTGGTCTGGATCCACGAGGTGAAGGCGCCGCGCTTGCCGTGCGGCGCATGCTCGGCCACATACGTGGCAGCACCGCCATACTCGCCGCCGAGGGCGAGCCCCTGCAGCATGCGCAGCCCGATCAGGATGACCGGAGCCGCCACGCCGATGGAGGCATAGCCGGGCAGGATGCCGACGATGAACGTGGACATGCCCATGATGAGGATCGTGACCAGGAAGGTGTACTTGCGCCCGATCATGTCGCCGAGGCGACCGAACACCAGCGCGCCGAACGGCCGCACGATGAAGCCGGCCGCAAAGGCCAGCAGCGAGAAGATCACCTGGGAGGCGGGATCGAGGTTCGAGAAGAACTGCTTGCCGATGATGACGGCCAGGGTGCCGTACAGATAGAAGTCATACCACTCGAAGACCGTCCCGAGGCTGGAGGCGAAGATGACCTTCCTCTCCTCGGACGTCATCGGCGTGGCTTTCGCCGGGATTCCCGGCGTGGCTTTCGCCGCTGCAGTTGCCATGATGAATCTCCTTCAATGCTGTGTGCTCACCCGCAAAGGGGGCTGAAGGCATCTTCAGTGGCGGCGCTGACGGTGTTCTGACGTGGAGCTGACCTCTCGCTGACAAACTCGGTGGGAACCCTGGGCGGGCGTTTCTCATCGCGGGAGTGCGACTTGGAAAAGCCTAGGGACTTTCGACAGGGTGCCTGCGGGAAGCCCGTCCGCCGCCCAGCCGGGCAAGCAGGAAGTCGATCAGCACGCGCACGCGCAGCGGCATGTGGCGCTGTGCCGGGTACACGAGGGAAATCGGCCGGGACCGCCCGGCGTACCGTGCGAGCACCTCCTTGAGCGTGCCGCGCGCGAGGTCCTCTTCCACGAGGAACCGGTAGGTCTGGAGCAGCCCGCCGCCGTGGCGGGCGAGCGTCACGGCGGCCAGCAGGTCCTGGGCGCACACGAGGCCACCATCCACCGGCAGTTGCAGGTCCGCGCCGTCCTCCTGGAACAGCCAGTCCACCGGCTGGCCGGTGCTGGGCAGCAGGAAGCGGATGCAGTCGTGCGTGGCCAGGTCGGCCAGGGTCTTGGGCACCCGGTGGCGGCGCAGGTAGGCCGGGGTCGCCACGACCACCAGGCTCGCGTCCTCCAGCGGACGTGCGACGAGGCCCGAGTCGGGCAAGGCGCGGGCGCGTACGGCGAGGTCGAAACCGTCGGCAGCGAAATCGACGTTGCGGTTGTCGACGTGCACGTCGAGCCGGATGCCCGGATGGGCCGCGCGGAAGGCCGGCAGCAGCGGCAGCACGCGATGATGCGCGTACGGCGTGGGCAGGCTGATGCGCACGGTGCCCGTGGGCGCGGCCTGCGCACCGCTTGCCGCGCGTTCGGCCTCGGCGAGCTGGTTCAGCGCCTGGCGGCACTGGGCGAAATAGGCCTCGCCGGTGCTGGTGAGCTGCACCCGGCGTGTGGTGCGCGTGAACAGGCGGACTCCCAGCCGGGCCTCCAGCCGGGCGATCGACCGGCTCACCGCGGCCGGTGTCAGGCCGGCCTCGGTGGCCGCCGCCGTGAAGCTCCCGTGTTCAGCCGAAAGACAAAAGACCTCGATGCTTCCGAGCATCACGTCGTCGAAGAGGCGGGCCATCTGTTTACCTGAGAGAACAAATGAAATGACACGGGGTGACTTTATGTCATCGCATGACATCAATACAGTGCCGTCATTTCCTCACAGCATGGAGCTTCTTCGAATGAGCACCCCCCGCATCGCCATCGTCTACCACAGCGGCTACGGCCACACCGCGCGGCTCGCCCGCGAGGTGGCCGAGGGCAGCGACGGCACGTTGCTGGCCGTCGACGAGCACGGCATGCTGGCCGATGACGCATGGCGCCAGCTCGACGCGGCCGACGCCATCGTCTTCGGTTCGCCGACCTACATGGGCACGGTCAGCTGGCAGTTCAAGCGGTTCATCGATGCGACCTCGTCGGTCTGGATGGGCCAGCGCTGGAAGGACAAGCTCGCCGCCGGGTTCACCAATTCGGCCAGCATCATGGGCGACAAGGACGGGACGATCGCGGCCCTGTTCACGCTGTCGCAGCAGCTGGGCATGCTGTGGGTGGGCACCGGCATGATGCCGGCCAATGCCAAGGCATCCACCCGGGACGACGTCAACGCGCTCGGCTCCTTTGCGGGGCTGGCCGCGGCGACGCCCGCCGACGCATCGGCAGATGAATTGGTGCCGGGCGACCTGCGCACCGCGCGCCTGTTCGGTGAACGCGTGGCCGCCACGGCCCGGCGCCTGTCTGCCGCCCGGGGCTGAGCCGGTGGACGCGGCCTTCGATGCCGTCGTCGCATTGCTGCACGACTACTTTGACGGCCTGCACCACAGCGATACGGTCCGGCTCGCGCGCGTGTTCCACCCTCGGGCCATGTATGCCACCGCCAGCAGCGGCACGCTGCTGCAATGGTCGATGGCCGAATACTTTCCGGTGGTGGACCGCAGGCCGTCGCCGGCATCTCTGGGTCAGGGCCGCGAAGACGAGATCGTGTCGATCGCGTTCGCCGGACCGGTGACCGCCATCGCGACGGTCCGCTGCACCATCGCGCCCCGGCGGTTCACCGACCTGCTGACGTGCGTGTGCCTCGACGGCCAGTGGCGCATCCTCGCCAAGGTGTTCCATGCCGGGGGGACGGCCTGGGTTTGAAGCCCTGTCAGCGCTGCGGGCTTCGCAGCACGGCCTCGATGGCCTGCAGCGTCGAGGCGCCGAGTCGGATGCCCGAGGCGCTGGCGCTCTGGGCCAGTTGCTCGGGCCGGCTCGCACCCACGATGGCCGCAGCAACACCTTCATCGCGCAGCACCCAGGCCAGCGCCAGCTGCGGCAGGGTCAGCCCTGCGGCCGACGCGATGGGGCGCAGCGCCTGCACCGCTTCCAGGGTCGCGTCGTTGAAGAATCGGGCGCGCAGTGATTTGGCCATGGAATCACTGGCTGCGCGTGAATCCGCAGGCGGGGCCATGCCGGGCAGGTATTTGCCCGTGAGCACGCCCTGCGCCAACGGGGACCAGACGATGCTCGAGATGCCGTGCTTCTTGCAGGTGGGAAAGAGGTCGGCCTCCGGCTGGCGCCACAGCATGGAGTACTGCGGCTGGCTCGACACGAAGCGCTCCACGCCGGCGACCTGCGCGGCACGCTCCACTTGCTCGGCCGTCCAGTTGCTGAACCCGATGTAGCGCACCTTGCCCTGGCGAACGGCCTGCGACAGCGCATCCAGCGTTTCTTCGAGGGGCACTTCGTCGTCGTACTCATGGCATTGGTACAGGTCGACATGGTCGGTGCGCAACCGGGTCAACGAGGCATCGAGCTGCTTGAAGACCTGCGCGCGGGACAGGCCGCGATCCTGCTCGGTCATCGGATAGAAGAGCTTGGTCGCCAGCACGTAGCGGTCGCGCGGGATGCCCTGCAGCGCGTCCCCCAGCAGCGATTCGGCGGCACCGCGGCCATAGATGTTGGCGGTGTCGAAGAAGTTGATGCCGAGGTCGAGGGCGGCATGGATGCAGGCGATGCCCTGCGATTGTTCGATTCCACCGGCATAGGTGAGCCAGGAACCGAGGGCGATGCTGGAGACGGTCAATGAGCTGCGGCCGAGCGGGCGGTACTGCATGGCAAATCCGTGTTCGTGGCGTGGACCGGCCTCATGTTAGTGAGCAAGGCCCGCCGGGTCACGGGGGCATGCGAAACCCGCATCGGCGGTGCCCGGGCGCCATTCGCCGCCGGAGCTCGGGACACGGCAGGGGTTATGAACCATGCGTGGCGTGGCAGGCATACGATCGCGCTCCGCACGGGACGGGAGGAACGAGATGCAACGCAGAACCTTTGTCATGTCGGGACTCGGTCCGCTGTTCGTGGCGGCATGCGGCGGTGGTGGCGAGGACGCTCCAGCCCTGGCCGACGAGCAGGAAGCGACCGTTCTCGATGCCGATGACGCCGCCTCGGAACGGGGCGGCCGTGCCATCCGGTTCCTCGAGCCGGTGAACGGCACTGAATCGACCGGCATCTCCGTCAACAACCGTGGCCAGGTGGCCGGTTTCACCAGCGCAGGGGAAACAGCGGACTTCGGCACGACGCTGTGGAGCCGTGGCCGTGCCGTCCGGTTCCCCACGCTGGGCGGCTTCGGCAGCGGCAGCCCGAGGTGCATCAACGATGCGGGAAAGATCGTTGGAAACAGCACGTTGTCGGTGATCGCCTCACATGCGACGCTTTGGACCGGTGGCAGGCCGGTCGATCTGGGAACGCTGAACGACGCCACGGCCAGTGGGGCGACGTGCATCAACAACGCCGGGCAGATTGTCGGCTGGAGTTACCTCGGCCCTGGGCCAGTGGGCACCACGCATGCGCTGCTCTGGAGCGGCGGCAGGATGATCGATCTCGGCACGCTGCCCGGGGGTTCGCTGAGCCGCGCGTCGGGCATCAACGATGCCGGGACCATCGTGGGATCGAGCTCCGCGGGAGACGGCAGCGGAACCCACGCGGTCTTGTGGCGAGACGGCGCCGTGGTCCGGCTGAACGGGCTGGGAGGAACGTCGAACCATGCCTACGCGATCAACGATGTCGGCCTGATCGTCGGCCAGTGTGATCCGCCGAACTCTCAAACAAGCAGTCGCGCGGTGATGTGGCGCGGGGGCAGGATGGCGGTGCTGGACTCACGGGGTGGCGATCGTGCCGTCGCAAGAGACGTCAACAACTTCGGTCAGATCGTCGGATCGTCCTCCGTGGGCGGGCATCCCGAGGGCCATGCGATGCTGTGGACGGGCAAGACCGCGATCGACTTGAATGATCTGCTGGACGCCGCCTCGCGAAATGCCGGCTGGTATCTCGCAGATGCCTCTGGCATCAGTGATATCGGCTGGGTCACGGGAACTGCCTTCAACACCATCACGGGCGCCCGCCGTGCATTCTTGCTGTTGGCGAATCGTTGGGTCGGTTGAGAGGCTGTGAACCGGCGGCCATCCCACACGATGGCGTGCCTGTTCGGGGAACGCGTGGCGCCCACTGGCAGGACGTGGCCACGGACAGCAGGGGCTCAGGCGTCGAGCGTTTCTTCAATGGCTCGACCCAGTGCACGCGCGTGCCTTCGCACCGCCTCGTCGCTCAGGCCGGTATAGCCGATCACGAAGCCGGCCGGGAGGTCGGTGCGCTCGCAGAACTCCGAAATCGCCGGCAGTTGCATTCCCGCCGCATGAGCCAGCGAATGGAACCTCGGCACATCGAATCCTTCCGGCGGCCACCACACCATGTGAAAGCCCGCCTGGGCGCCGGTGACGACCAGCTGGCGCGCACCCAAGGCATTCCTGAGTGCGTCCAGGACGACATCACGGCGGTCCGCGTACACCAGGCGGGTCCGGCGCACATGCCTGGCAAAGGCGCCACTGGCCAGGAAGGAGGCCAACGCCAGCTGCTCCAGCGTGCCGTTGGCCCGTCCGGTCACGTGTTTGGCTTGCCGGAACCGGGGCACCAGGGCGGCGGGCAGCACGATGTAGCCGATGCGCAGCGCACCGAACATCGTCTTGTTGAAGCTGCCGCAATGGATAACCCTGTCGGCGCTGTCCAGGCTCTTCAGCGCGGGCAGCGGCGCGCTGTCGTAGCTGAACTCGCTGTCGTAGTCGTCTTCGATGATCCAGCGGTCGGCTTCCTCTGCCCAGCGGAGCAGGTCGAGCCGCCGTGAGATCGGCATGGTCACGCCCGTGGGAGATTGGTGCGCGGGCGTGACGTGCACGAGGCGAACGTTGCCGGCAGCCCGGAGGTGTGCGACGGAACATCCTTGGCCATCCACGGGAATGCGAAGCACCAACCGGCAAAATCGGCCGAAGATGGGCTCCGCGTGGCGGTATCCCGGGTCCTCGACCGCCACCGTGTCGGCGCCGGACAGCAACTGCCGGGCGGACAGTTCCAGGCCATGCCGGATGCCAGACAGGACCAGCACCTGCCCGGCGCCGCATGCGATGCCTCTGGCGACGTTCAGGTACTTGGCAATTTCTTCGCGCAGGTGGCCCACCCCCATGGGATCGACCTCGGCAAGGTCCCGGGCGCTGGCCTTCCGCGCACTGGCCGCCAAGGCCTTGCGCCACGCCTCCATGGGGAACAGCGACGGATCAGCGATCCTCGCCACGAAGGGCTGGTTCACCACGGCGTTGGCCGTCGCATCCACCGGCTGCGAACGTACTGGTGCGGGCGCCTTGCCCGGCGAGGCGGTCGACAGCGTGTCGGGAACCTCGGCTGCGACATACGTGCCCGACCCCCCCTGGCTGACCAGGTAGCCCTCGGAGCGGAGCTGGTCGTAGGCCAATGCCACGGTCGTTCTGGACACCTTCCACCGTTCGGCCAGGCTGCGCGTGGACGGCAAGCGTGCGCCGCACGACAGCACGCGCCCCAGGATCCGGTCTCGCAGCTCCCGATAGATCCACGCTTGCTTGGGTTCGCCGGCGCCCAGCGGTTGGGCGGGGAGATCGAGGCTGGCCTCCCCGCGCGGACGTTTTGGAAGTGGCTTGCTCAAATTTTCAAAAGTGGATGTATGCGCATGGCCGCATTCTCAATAGATTCCGGCGCACCAACAACCACGGCCCGCCCCGGCGGCGCGACGTTCATGACCAGCCCGACGCCATTTCGCTGCACCATCGTCCCGCACGGGCATTCATTCGCGCTCACGGAACGAGAAAGCATCCTGGACGCCGCCCTGGCTCAGGGGGCATCCGTGCCCTTTTCGTGCCGGCGCGGCGCATGCGGCTCCTGCCGCGCTCAAGTGATTGCCGGCACCCACGAGCGCATCAGCCCATCCACCGAGACAAGCTACCGCGTCGACCCTGGCGAACTGCTGATGTGCCAGTGCAGGGCCACATCCGACCTCGAGCTGGCGTTCTCCCACTGGACACCGCCGCCCGCGCCAGCAGCGAGGTACGCGGCGAGGGTGGTCTCGCTGGAAGCGCAGCAAAGCATCTCGGTGACCAGGCTGGTGGTCGAACTTCAGACGGCCCAGGTCTTCACATGCGCCCCCGGCCAACACATGCACCTCATCACGCGCGCGGGCGAGCGCCGCAGCTTTTCGATTGCCAACCTGCCCGCCGCATCGCCCGGGGCTTCAAAGCTGGAGTTCCACATCCGCAAGGTTCCGGGCGGGGCATTCACGGACCTCGAACTCGCCACCCTGCAACCAGGCGACTTGCTGGAGATCGACGGCCCTCACGGGACCTGCACCTGGCGCGAGCCCCCGCCTCGGGTGGGGCACTTGGTGCTGCTTGCCACGGGAACCGGGCTGGCTGGCGTGAGTGCCATCCTGCTCACCGCCCTCGCCTGTCCGACCATGGCCGCGATCACGCTGTACTGGGGCGTTCGCTCGATGCAGGACTGCTACGCCTCGGGCTGGCTGGACGATCTGCAACGCCAGCACCCTCGCTTCCGCTGGCAGCCCGTGCTGTCAGGCACATCGCAGGCAGAATCGGCCAGCAGCCGCGCGCCACGGCGCGTGCAGGAGGCTGCCCTGGCCAACGCGCACCCTTGGCAGGAGTCCGTTGTCTACGCATGCGGCCATCCCGGGATGGTGCGCGATGCACGCGAGGCACTGCTCGCGGCCGGGCTTGCGTCGTTCAACTTCCGGTCCGAGGCGTTCGTTCCACAGGGAGCGGCGCCAGGAGAATCGGTGCCTGTCGCGCCCCGGCATCCCTGGGAGAAAGTCGGGGCCCGTTTCACCCTGGAGGGCATTCTCCTGGCCCGGGCGCAATCGAAGACCGCGCTGGGCGAGATCGCTGCGCAGGTGGTGCCCGGCATGACGGCGGGCGAAGCCATGGCGTTGGCGGACACGCACCTGCGGTCCATGGGGAGCACGCACAACTGGCACCCCACCTACGTCCGGTTCGGACCCGACACGCAACGAAGCGCTCGCGAGGCGATCGACCTCCACCGAACCCTGGGCCGGGAGGACATTTTCACGATCGACCTCGGGCCGGTCTGGGACGGGTACGAAGGAGACTACGGGGACACCTTCTTCGTGGGCCAAAGCCTCGTCCACGACCGATGCGTGCGGACCGCGCGGTCCATCTTCGGCCGGGTTCGGGAGGCGTGGCTGAAAGGCATGCGCGGCACGGACCTCTATGCGTTCGCCGCGACGCTGGCTTCCCAGGATGGTTACGCGCTGGTGAGAGAAGTCGCCGGGCACCGGGTCTCTGACTTCCCTCATGCCCTGTATGGCAAGCAGCGCCTGGCAGAAGCGGACTTTGTGCCGGAGGAAGGGATCTGGGTGCTGGAGGTTCAGGTGCGGGATCTTCACTCCCCCGTGGGGGCCTTCTTCGAGGATGTGCTGCTGAGCGCCTGAGCGGCCAAAGGGGTGGCAGTCAGGTGGCCAGCGCCGCGAGGAGCCGCTCGATCGCATCCGGCCCGTCGAACCGCCGGCCATCCCACACGATGGCTGGCACAGGCCCCTCGGGCGCTGGCGGCAGCGCCGTGGCCCGGTCGTTGCGCGGGTTCAGCGAAGCACTGACCGCTTCGAGCGGCTCCTGGCCGCGCCGGTGCAGCACCTGGTCGCAGGCCCAGCGCCCGGCGCCGCAGGCGACGAGCAGTTGCACCCACGGCATGGCCGGATGGCCGGCGGGCGGCGCCACCGGCCGGTAATCGATGACGACCGAGCGGCCGGCGAGCGCCTGTGGCAGCTGGTCGAACCAGGCGAGCGTGTCGGGGGACACGAGGTCGAACTCGAAGGTCAGCGCGATCATGCGGGCAACGGTGGAAATCCGGGGTGGCCACGGCGCCGGACGTCGAGTTCCGCCAGCAGTGCGCGGCGCGCGGCATCATCGAGGCCGGGCCAGGCGGCAATCTCGTCGCGCGTGCGGTAGCAACCGCGGCACAGGCCCGCGTCGGGATCGATCTTGCAAACATCGGTGCACGGTGATGTCACTGTCTGCACCACGTCGGCCACCGGCGCCTCGGTCATCTCGACGAGCTGCTGCGGCGCCACCGCGAACACGCCGTTCGGGTGGCCGGCGGCGGCCCACACGACATCAAAGCGGAACAGTTCGCGGTCGATCCATGTGACCGGTCGGAGCCTGTGCGCCACCGGCGACACGCCGCCGATCGAAAACCCGGTGCGGTCCTTCACGAAGGCCGCATCTGCCCGCCCCAGCGGGCCGGTGAGGGCCGCCACCTTGCGTTCGTCGACGCGCTGGTCACCCGATGCCACCACGAGGACGGCGGCATCATCGGCCAGGCGGCGGAAGATCACGCTCTTGGCAATCTGGCCGAGTTGTACGCCCAGCCCGTCGGCCGCCTCGCGTGCCGTGCGAGCGGCCACCGGCAAGGCCACAGGCTGGTGCGGATGGCCGCGGGCGGCGAGCCATGCAGTGACGCGCTCGAAGCCCTCGTTCATGCAGCGGCCCTCTCGCGGCGGGCGAGCAGCGCCCTGCCCACCCGCGAACTCACCGGCCGGCCGAGGGCGGCGGCGATGCCGGCGGCCGCATCGATCAGGCGCCCGATGTCGATGCCTGTTTCGATGCCAAGGCCGTTGAGCAGGTACAGCACATCCTCGGTCGCGACGTTGCCGGTCGCGCCCTTTGCATACGGGCAGCCGCCGAGGCCTCCGACGCTCGCATCGAAAGTGAACACGCCCATTTCGAGGCTGGCGTAGACATTGGCCAGCGCCTGGCCGTAGGTGTCGTGGAAATGGCCGCTGACCTCGTTGAGCGGATAGTGCTTCAACGCACGCTCCAGTGCGGCCTGCACGCGTGCCGGCGTGCCGGTGCCGATGGTGTCGGCCACGCCGCAGTGGTCCACGCCGGCATCTTTCATCAGGCGCACGACGCGCTCCACCTCGTCGGCGGAAACATCGCCCTGGTACGGGCAGCCGAGCGCGCAGGAAATGGCGCCGCGCACCTTGATGCCGTGGCGGTGCGCCTGGGCCACCACGGGAAGAAAGCGTTCGAAACTCTCCTCGATGCTGCAGTTGATGTTGCGCCGGCTGAAGGCCTCGGTGGCTGCGGCGAACACGACCACCTCGTCGGGCCGCGACGCCAGCGCTGCTTCGAAGCCCTTGAGATTCGGTGTCAGCACCGAATGGCGCACGCCTGGCGGACGGGCAATGGCGGCCATCACCGCGGCGTTGTCGGCCATCTGCGGCACCCACTTCGGGCTCACGAAACTGGTGACCTCGATCTCGCGAAGGCCCGCGGCCTGGAGCTGCTGCACCAGCGCCACCTTGTGTGCCGTGTCGACCGGCAGCGGCTCGTTCTGCAATCCGTCGCGCGGGCCGACGTCGACGAGCGTCACGCGCTCGGGAAATGCCATGTCTGGTTCCTCTCAATGGGGTCGTTCGCGCGGCCGGCCCGGCGGGCGAGCCGCGCATGAGGAAAGATACCTGAACTCGCGACCCCCCCTGGGGCACTGCCCTCGCCGCCCCGGTCACACCAGACGCAGCAACTCCGCGCCCTCACCCACCTGGTCCCCCGCGGCGAACAAGAGCATCTCCACCTTGCCCGCCTTCGGCGACACGATGGTGTGCTCCATCTTCATCGCCTCCATCACGGCCAGCGCCTGGCCGGCCTTCACGGCATCGCCGGCGCTGACGAGGAATGCCGACACCCGCCCCGGCATCGGCGCGGTCAGGCCGCCCCCATGGGCCGCCGGTGCGGCGGCCTGGGCGAGCGGGTCGATCGACCGCACGGTCTCCGATCCTGCATCGGCAAAGACGTGTACGTTCGCGCCGCGGGCGTAGGCGGCCAGGCGCAGGCGATGTGCGTCCAGTCGCACGTCATGCCGCTCGCCCTCGGACACGGCCTCGAAAGCGTAGGCGGTGCCGCCGATGTGCAGGGTTCGCGCCCCGCCGCGCGCCGTTTCCAGTCGCACCGTCATCATTTCACCGGACATGACGAGCCGCCAGGTGCGCGTGCTGGTGCCGGACACGCGCCAGCCGTCCCGGGTTGACCAGGGATCGGCATCGGCGACTTCGGTGGCCAGCGCATGCGCGACGAACCCCGCGACGGCCCAGCGGGGATCGAGCGGCGGGGCGTTGAACAGCACGGGCCGTTCGCGCTCGATCAGCGCGGTATCGAGGTCCGCCGCAGCGAACGAACGACTGGCGACGACGCGGCGCAGGAACGCGGCGTTGTGGTGCAAGCCGGCGATGTGGGTGTCGGCCAGGGCCCGTTCAAGGCGGGCGCAGGCACTGGCGCGGTCGGGGGCCCACACGATGAGCTTGGCGATCATCGGGTCGTAGAACGGCGTGATGGCATCGCCTTCGCGCACGCCTGAGTCGAGCCGCACATCACCCCGGATGAAGCGCACGGCTTCAGGCGTGCGGAACACCTGCAGCGTGCCGGTGGAGGGCAGGAAGTCGGTGTCCGGGTTCTCGGCGCAAAGCCGCGCCTCGATGGCATGGCCGTTGAGGCGCAGGTCGTCCTGTCGCAACGGCAGCGGTTCACCAGCGGCCACGCGCAGTTGCCATTCGACGAGGTCGAGGCCGGTGATGGCCTCCGTCACGGGGTGTTCCACCTGCAGGCGGGTGTTCATCTCCATGAAATAAAAGCGCAGGCCGCCGTCGGCCGCCGGTTCGGCAATGAATTCGACGGTGCCGGCGCCCACGTAGCCCACGGCCCGGGCCGCCGCCACGGCCGCAGCGCCCATTTCGCGGCGCAGGGCCTCCCCCAGGCCCGGCGCCGGAGCCTCCTCGAGCACCTTCTGGTGCCGGCGCTGCACGGAGCAGTCACGTTCGAACAGCGAGATGGCATTGCCGTGGGTGTCGGCAAACACCTGGATCTCGATGTGCCTCGGGCGCGTGATGCAGCGCTCCACGAGCACCGCATCATCCCCGAAACTGTTCTTCGCCTCGCGCTGACACGAGGCCAACGCGCCGGCGAAGGCCTCGCTCGACACCACGGTGCGCATGCCCTTGCCCCCACCACCGGCGCTCGCCTTGATGAGCACCGGGTAGCCGATGGCGTCGGCTTCGCGCTGCAGGCGGGCCGGATCCTGGTCGTCGCCGTGGTATCCGGGCACGAGCGGTACGCCGGCCTGGGCCATCAGCGCCTTGGCCAGGGCCTTCAGGCCCATGGCTCGGATGGCGCCGGGCGGTGGTCCGATGAACACCAGGCCGGCGGCGGCACATGCCGCGGCAAAGCCCTCGTTTTCGCTGAGGAAGCCGTAGCCCGGGTGGATCGCCTCGGCCCCTGTGGCGCGGGCCGCCTCGATCAACCGCTCGCCGCGGAGGTAGCTCTCCTTTGCGGAAGCGGGGCCGCTGGCGACCGCTTCGTCGCAGGCCGCCACATGGGCCGCCTCGGCATCCGCCTCGGAGAACACCGCCACGGTGCGGATGCCGAGGCGCCGGGCCGTTGCCGCGACGCGGCATGCGATCTCTCCTCGATTGGCAATCAGGATCTTCTTGAACATGCAATCCTTACCCCGCCGCGGCGGAAGATGGTGCGACGCGCCGCACCAGCGCTTTCAGGAATCTGAACAACACGCAGATGACCGCCACCATCGCGATCAACGCCACGCCCAGCACGGCGAACAGCGCGACCGGATGCGTCCACGACAGCCACAGAATCAACGGCACGATCCCGTCGCCGAACAGGGACAGTGCAAGATTGGAAAACGGTTCGGGCGATGTGTTGGCCGCAGCGCGCGTCGTGGCCTTCGCGACATGGCTCGTGGCCGCCAGCGTGCCGCCCAGCAATGCCGCGGCCGTCGCCCACGTGGCCTCATCCGCGCCGAACACGCCGGCGGCCAGGGCGGCGCCGCCGGGGATGCGCACGGCGGTATGCACCAGGTCCCACACGGTGTCGATGGCGGGGATCTTGTCGGCGAAAAATTCGAGCGCGAACATCACACCGCTGGCTGCAAGCATCAACGGGTGAGACAGCACCTGCAACCCCTGCTGCAGATCCATCCACCCCAGGAGGCCGGCCAGGCCGGTGAGGAAGACAACGGCGTAGAGCCGCAACCCGCTCGCCCACCCGAGGGCCGCGGCCACGGAGAGGAGCTGGGTCGTGTCGATGTTCAACGCTCCGGCCGCCATGCAGGCGCGCGTCGCGCGAGGAAGGCGGCCACCCCTTCACGCCCTTCGTCGCCGGATCGCATGTCGGCGATGCGGCGTGCGGTGTCGGCGCGCAGCGCCTCGGTGATCGGCTGGCCCGCCACGTCTTGCACGAGCGCCTTGCAGGCCCGCGTGGCCAAGGGCCCGTTCTGCAGCAGCTGGCCCACGAGGTCGTCGATGCGGGCATCGATGTCGGCCGAGGCACACACCTCGTGCACGAATCCAAGCTCATGGGCTCGTGCCGCGCTCAAGCGCTCGGCCGTCAGGAAATAGCGCTTGCACGCCTGTTCGCCGAGCGCACGCACGACGTACGGGCTGACGGTGGCCGGCAGGAGGCCCAGCCTCGCTTCGCTCAGGCAGAACGATGCGGTGTCGGCCGCCACGAGCACATCGCACACGGCGGCCAGGCCCATGCCCCCGGCGTAGCAGTCGCCGTGAATGCGGCCGATGACCGGTACCGGGCAGCGGTACAGGATCCACAGCATGTCCGCGAGGGCCTGTGCGTCGGCACGGTTTTCCTCCCATGAATAGCCCGCCATGCGCCGCATCCACTCGAGGTCGGCGCCGGCGCAGAACACCGGCCCGTGGCCGCCGAGCACGATGGCGCGCAGGGCCGGATCAGCGCCAAGCGTACCGAAGGTGGCCGCGAGCGCGGCGATCGTCTCGTCGTCGAACGCGTTGCGAACGCCGGGCCGGTTGAGGAACACGCGGGCGATCGGGCCATCGCGTTGCACGTCGAGCGGTGTCGCGGTCATTGAAACCTCACATGCGGAACACGCCGAAGCGGGTCTCGGGGATCGGGGCGTTCAGGCTCGCCGACAAGCCGAGCGCGAGCACGCGGCGGGTGTCCAGCGGGTCGATCACGCCATCGTCCCACAGGCGCGCGGTGGCATGGTACGGATGGGCCTGGCGCTCGAACTGGTCGCGCACCGGTTGCTTGAACGCCTGCTCCTCATCGGCCGACCAGCTGCCGCCGCGGGCCTCGATCGCATCTCGACGCACGGTGGCGAGCACGCTCGCAGCCTGCTCGCCACCCATCACCGAGATGCGCGCGTTGGGCCACATCCACAGGAATCGGGGATCGAATGCGCGCCCGCACATGCCGTAGTTGCCGGCACCGAAGCTGCCGCCGATCACGACCGTGAACTTGGGCACCGCGGCGGTGGCCACCGCGGTGACCATCTTCGCCCCGTGCTTGGCGATGCCCTCGTTCTCGTGCTTGCGGCCCACCATGAACCCGCTGATGTTCTGCAGGAACACGAGCGGGATGCGGCGCTGGCAGCACAGCTCGATGAAATGGGCGCCCTTCTGGGCGCTTTCGGAGAACAGCACGCCGTTGTTGGCCACGATGCCGACGGGCATGCCTTCGATGTGCGCGAAGCCGGTGACCAGCGTGGCGCCGAAGCGGGCCTTGAATTCATCGAATTCGCTCGCGTCCACAAGGCGTGCGATCACCTCGCGCACGTCGTACGGCTTCTTGGTATCGGTGGGCACGATGCCGTACAGCTCGGCCGGATCGAGTGCCGGCGGGCGCGGGGGCATGGTGCGCACCGAGGCGGGTTTCACGCGGTTCAGATGGGCCACGCAGCGCCGCGCGATGGCGAGGGCATGGGGATCGTCTTCGGCCAGGTGGTCGGCCACGCCGCTCAGGCGCGTGTGCACGTCGCCGCCGCCCAGCGCCTCGGCCGAGACGACCTCGCCGATCGCCGCCTTCACGAGCGGCGGACCGGCCAGGAAGATGGTGCCCTGCTCCTTCACGATGATGGATTCATCGCTCATCGCGGGAACGTACGCGCCGCCCGCCGTGCAGGACCCCATCACGACGGCGATCTGCGGAATGCCCGCCGCGCTCATCTGCGCCTGGTTGAAGAAGATGCGGCCGAAGTGGTCGCGGTCCGGGAAGACCTCGTCCTGGTTGGGCAGGTTCGCGCCGCCGCTGTCCACCAGATACACGCACGGCAACCGGTTCTCGAGCGCCACCTGCTGCGCGCGCAAATGCTTCTTGACCGTGACGGGGTAGTAGGTGCCGCCCTTGACGGTGGCATCGTTGCAGACGATCACGCACTCCACGCCATGGATGCGGCCGATGCCGGTGATGAGCCCTGCGCCGGGCGCCTGGCCGTCGTACAGCTCGAACGCAGCGAGCGGTGACAGCTCGAGGAACGGCGTGCCCGGATCGAGCAGGGCCTCCACGCGGTCGCGCGGCAGCAGCTTGCCGCGGCCCGTGTGGCGCGCGCGGGCTGCCGGGCCGCCGCCCTGAGCCGCCTCGGCGAGCCGGGCGTTGAGGTCGTCGACCAGCGCTTGCATCGTCGCGGCATTGGCCTTGAATTCATCCGACCGCAGGTTCAAACGGGATTCGAACACGGGCATGGGGTCTCCAGTCGGCAGACGGTTTACCAGGGGATGGGCGTGCCGTCGTGGTCGAAGAATTGTCCACTGTCGGCCGGGACCAGGCCGGCGATGGTTCGTCGCATGCTGTCGACGCTCTGCGCCACGGTGAGGTCGGCATCCTGGCCACCCATGTCGGTCTGCACCCAGCCGGGATGCATGGCCACGCACACGGCCCGATCGCCCAGCGTGATGGCCGTGTCCTTGAGCACCGAATTGAGCGCCGCCTTGGATGCCCGGTAGAGCCAGGCGCCTGCGTGGGTGCGCGCCCCGATCGAGCCCATGCGCGACGACAGCACCACGAGCCTCGCCCCCGGTGCGAGCGCCTCGACGAATTGAGGAATCACCCGCATGGGGCCGAGCACGTTGGTGTGCATCACGGCATCGAATTCGGTGCCCGTCGGGGCCTGCATCGCCGGCTGATGCCTCGGCCCATAGAGGCCGGCACAAACGATGGCGGCATCGAAGGTCTCGCCATCGAGCTGCCATGCCAGGCCGGCGGTGCTGTCCAGGCGCTGCACGTCGAGCCGCAGCGCCCGGCCGCCCAGTGCGTCGATGGCAGCCAGGCCATCATCACTGCGGGCCGTGGCCACCACGCGAGCACCCGCAGCCCGGTATTGGCGGACGAACTCGAGCCCGATGCCGCGCGAGGCTCCGATGATGAGAACGCTCCGGCTTCTCACAGCATCTCCACGGCAATGGCAGTGGCCTCACCACCGCCGATGCACAGCGCCGCCACACCACGGCGGTGCCCGAGCTTTCTCAGCGCACCCAGCAAGGTGACGAGGATGCGCGCGCCGCTTGCCCCGATGGGGTGGCCGAGCGCACAGGCGCCGCCGTGCACGTTGACGATCTCGTGCGGCAGCTGGAATTCATGCATGGCCGCCATCGTCACCACGGCAAAGGCCTCATTGATTTCCCACAGGTCCACCTCGCGCGGGTTCCAGCCGCACTTGCCGAGCACCTTGTGGATGGCGCCCGCCGGCGCGGTGGTGAAGAGGTTGGGCGCCTGCGCATGCACTGAGTGGGCCACGATGCGGGCGATGGGCGTGGCGCCGAGCTGCAAGGCGGTGCGCTCGCGCATCAGCACGAGCGCCGCCGCGCCGTCGGAAATGCTGGATGCATTGGCAGCCGTCACGGTGCCGCCTGCCTTGAAGGCAGGCTTCAACGTCGGGATCTTGTCGAGGCGTGCCTTGAACGGTTGCTCATCCCGCTGGACCACGGACTCCCCTGTGCGGCCCTGTTGCGTGACCGGCGCCATTTCCCAATCGAAGCTGCCGTCTTCGTTCGCCAGCTTCGCGCGCTGCGTGGACGCAATGGCGTACTGGTCCTGGGCCTCTCGGCCGAAGCCGTATTGGTGCGCGCACTCCTCGGCATACACACCCATGGCACGGCCTCCCGAGTCGGTCCGGTCGTACGCATCCTCCAGGCCGTCGAGCGCCATGTGGTCGTACATGGGCAGGCCACCGTAGCGCACGCCCTTGCGGGCGAACACCAGGTGCGGCGCGTTGCTCATGCTTTCCATGCCGCCGGCCACCACCACCTGGGCGCTCCCAGCGGCGAGCATGTCGTGGCCGAACATCACCGCCCGCATGCCGGAGCCGCACATCTTGGAGAGGGTGACGGCGCCGGCGGACTGGGGCAGCCCCGCCCCCAGCGCAGCCTGGCGTGCGGGCGCCTGGCCCTGGCCGGCCATCAGGCAGTTGCCCATCAACACTTCATCGACCGAGGTGCCCTGGATGCCGGCGCGCGCCAGCGCATGGCGAATGGCCACGGCACCCAGCTCATGGGCGGGCAAGGCCGCGAAATCACCCAGCAGCCCGCCGATGGGGGTACGGGCTGCCGACACGATGACGATAGGGTCGTTCATGGCCATCTCCTCAACGGCTCGATGCTAAGGGAATCCAGTGTGAACGTGGTGTCAACAGGCCCTGGTCAAGGCAACAGGGTGCTGCTGTCACATTCATCCGCGATGGGCAGCGCCTCACGGACCATCTCGGCCTGCGCAGCGGCCTCGCGGGCTCGCCGGATGTTCTTGAACCGCCGCCGCGCGTCGTAGGGGAACACGTCGTGCAGATGCCCGGAGAGAATGCGCTCCTTGTGGCTCTGCCAGAACGATGCATCGAGCAAATCGGCATGGTGGCGCATGAACACATCCCGCACACTCGGGTTGCCGAGCAGGAACGGCTCAAACGTCTCCGGGAACACATCCTTCGGCCCCACGGGATACCAGATCTCCGCCGACATCGCCTCTTCCTCGTTGCGCGGCGCCGGCACCTTGCGGAAGTTGCATGCGGTGAGGTATTCGATTTCGTCGTAGTCGTAGAACACCACCTTGCCGTCCCGCGTGACGCCAAAGTTCTTCCACAGCATGTCGCCGGGGAAGATGTTGGCGGCCACCAGGTCCTTGATCGCATTGCCGTACTCGACCACGGCATGCTCGATCTGCGGAGGCGAGGCTTCCTGGAGGTAGATGTTCAGTGGAATCATGCGCCGCTCGATGTAGACGTGGCGGATGACGAGGTCGCTGCCATCCTCTTCCAGCAGGCTCGGGCAGAAGTGACGCAACTCGGCAACGAGCTCGTCCTCGAAGCGTTCCCGCGGGAACGCGACGTTCGAGAATTCGAGTGTGTCGGCCATGCGGCCCACCCGGTCGTGCTGCTTGACGAGCAGGTACTTGGCTTTGATCTGCTCGCGCGTGGTGTCTTTCTGCGGGGGATAGAAGTCCTTGATGACCTTGAAGACGTACGGGAAGGACGGCAGGTCGAAGACCAGCATCACCATGCCCTTGATGCCGGGCGCGATGCGGAACCGGTCACCGCTGTGGCGCAGGTGGGCAAGAAAATCGCGGTAGAAAAGGTTCTTGCCGTGCTTTTGCAGCCCGAGCGTGTTGTACAGCTCCGTGCGCGGCTTGCGCGGCATCATCGACCGCAGGAACTGCACATACGCCGACGGGATCTCCATGTTGACCATGAAGTACGCCCGCGCGAAGCTGAACAGCATCTGCAGGTCGGCCTCGCCGAAGAGCGCCGTGTCGATCGTGAGCAGGCCGCCCGGCGTGTGCAGGATGGGCAGCGCGAACGGCGTCTCCTTGAAGCCGTTGATGATCTTGCCCACCACATAGGCCCCCTTGTTCCGGAAGAACAGCGAGCTGAGCACCTGGAACTGGAAGTTGGCACGCGGGCGGAAGTCGCCGAGTTCCTCCGCCACCGCTTCCTCGACGTGGCGCACGTCCCGGTGGATGTCCTCGAATTCGAGCTGCAGCTGGAAGTTGTCGATCACCCGCACCCAGGTGTCGTGCATGCGCTCCTTGGCGGGGTAGTACGCCCGGTAGGTCGGCAAGGCCGCCGGCTCGTCGTTCTCGATGTATTCGGTGGAGATCGCCGGCCGGACGAAGATGAAATCGTTCTTGAAGTAGCTGCGATGCAGGATCTTCGTCGTGACCGAATTGAAGAAGGTCTCGGCGAGCTCGGGCTGGTGGTGATTGGTCAGCAGGCCGATGTAGTGCAGCTTGACCTGCTGCCAGACCTCCATGCTGAGCTCGTTGACCTTGAACTCGGTCTGCAGGCGCTCGGCGTTTTCATCCACCCGCCGGTCGTAGAACTCGATGCGTTCGCTCTGGCTGCGCTGCTGGCCGTGCCAGTCGGCCGCCTCGAAGCGCTGCTTGGCATCGGCACTGGTCTGCCGGAACAGGCGGTAGTGGCGGTCAAACCCGTCGAGCATTGCCTGGGCCACATCGAAGGCTCGCAGATCGGTCAATGCTTGCGGGAAGACGGCCATCCGCATGGTCAGGGCTCCGGCGGGGCGTAGCGCCGGTGGATGGCCGCCAGCGCCTTGTCGTAGGCATCGGTGAGATCCGCCGGGTTCGACACGGTGATGGACAAATCCTTCAGGCGGCCGTCGGCGAGCCGGTAGAACCAGCCGTGCACCGAGATCTTCTGGCCGCGCGTCCAGGCGTCCTGCACCATCGTGGTCTGGCACACGTTGAGCGATTGTTCGATCACATTGAGTTCGCACAGCGCATCGACGCGGCGCTCGACCGGCACGGTGTCGAGCCAGGGCTGGTGGCGGTTGCGCACGTCCTTCACGTGGCGCAGCCAGTTGTCGGTCAGCCCCACGGAGACATCGTTCAGCGACGCGGCCACGCCACCACAGCCGGAATGGCCCACCACGATGATGTGCTTGACCTTCAGCATGTCGGTGGCGAACTGGATCACCGACAGGCAGTTCAGATCGGAATGCACCACCACGTTGGCGACGTTGCGGTGCACGAAGAGCTCACCCGGCAGCAGCCCGACGAGCTCGTTCGCGGGCACGCGGCTGTCGGCACAGCCGATCCACAGGTACTGCGGCGCCTGTTGGGCCAGCAAGTTGGTGAAAAAGCCCGGGGTACGGGCTTCCGTTTCCCGCGCCCAGCGCAGGTTGTTCTCGAAGAGTTCTTGAAGTTCGGAGGACATGGCCTGATTTTACCGGGCGCGCCCGTCAGGCGGTCTCGCCGAAAAGTTCACGGCCGATGAGCATCCGGCGAACCTCCGACGTGCCCGCGCCGATCTCATAGAGCTTTGCGTCGCGCCAGAGCCTCCCGAGCGGATAGTCGTTGATGTAGCCGTTGCCGCCGAAGATCTGCACGCCCTCGCCAGCCATCCAGGTGGCACGTTCGGCGCACCAGAGGATCACGGACGCGCAATCCTTGCGCACCCGGCGCACATGGTCCGGCCCGAGGCGGTCGAGGTTCTTGCCCACGGTGTACGCGAACGCCCGGGCCGCCTGCAAGGTGGTGTACATGTCGGCCAGCTTGCCCTGGATCAGCTGGAACTCGCCGATCGAACGTCCGAACTGGCGGCGCTCGTGCACATAGGGCACCACGTTGTCGAGCACCGCCTGCATGATGCCGATGGGGCCGGCCGCCAGCACGGCTCGCTCGTAATCGAGCCCGCTCATCAGCACCTTCGCCCCCCCGTTGACTTCGCCCAGCACGTTGGCCCGCGGCACCTCGACATTCTGGAACACCAGTTCCCCCGTGGAACTTCCCCGCATGCCCAGCTTGTCGAGTTTCTGCGCCACCTGAAAGCCCGGCATCGTCTTCTCCACGATGAACGCGGTGACGCCCTCGGCACCGCGCTGCGGATCGGTCTTGGCGTAGACCACGAGCACATCCGCGTCCGGGCCATTCGTGATCCACATCTTGGTGCCGTTGAGCATGAAGACGCCGTCGCGCTCCTCGGCGCGCAGCGTCATGCTCAGCACGTCCGAGCCGGCATTGGGCTCGCTCATGGCGAGCGCCCCCACGTGCTCGCCGCTGATGAGCCTGGGCAGGTATGCCGCCCGCTGCGCTTGCGTGCCGTTGCGACGGATCTGGTTCACGCACAGGTTGCTGTGCGCCCCATAGCTCAGGCCCACGCTCGCCGATGCACGGCTGATCTCCTCCATGGCGACCATGTGCGCGAGGTAGCCCATGCCCGCGCCGCCGTATTCATCGCCCACGGTCACGCCGAGCACGCCGAGCGCCCCGAACTTGCGCCAGAGGTCCATCGGGAACCGGTCGGTGCGGTCGATCTCGGCCGCACGCGGGGCAATCTCCCGTTCGGCGAAATCACGAACCGCGTCGCGCAGCGCATCGATGTCGTCGCCGAGTTGGTGGTCGAGTCCGGGCAATTCCATGGTCGCTCCTGGAAGATGTTTCGAGACACCTGAGCGACAGTGCCGCCAGGCATCCATCCCTAGAATGAATGAACTGAACCTTTGGCAGCAGTGTAGCGATCCCATGGCAATGAACGAACTCGAGCGGCAACTCCACTACCCCCTGGGAGATACCCTGCCCGAGCCAGGCCGGGCACTCGACATGGCGCCCGGCGTGCGCTGGGTGCGAATGGGTTTGCCGTTCGCGCTCGACCACATCAACCTCTGGCTGCTGCGCGACCGGATCGCCGGCCGGGAAGGCTGGACCATCGTCGATTGCGGCATCACGAACGCCGACACGCAACGTCATTGGGAGCAGGTGTTCCGTGACGAACTCGACGGCTTGCCGGTGCTGCGCATCATCGTCACCCACATGCACCCGGACCACATCGGGCTGGCCGACTGGCTCGTCGACCGGTGGTCCGCGCCAGGCCACCCCTGCCGCCTGTGGATGAGCGCCGCCGACTACACCGGCGCACGCCTGGCAAGCCAGTCCACCACCGGGTTCGGCGGCGCCGCGGCAGCCGCATTCATGGCAAGCCACGGCCTGACCGATCCGGACGCCATCGAAAAGATCAAGGCACGCGCGAACTACTACGCGTCGATGGTGCCCAAAGTGCCTGCCAGCTACCACCGACTTCGCGACGGTCAGTCCTTCGATGCAGGCGACCATGCATGGCGCTGCATCGCCGGCCATGGACACGCCCCGGAACACTTGTCGCTGTACTGCGAAACCCTCGGCGTGCTGATCTCGGGCGACATGCTGCTCCCACGCATCTCGACCAACGTCAGCGTCACCGACATGGAGCCCGAAGCCAACCCGCTCAGGCTGTACCTCGCCTCGATCGACCGATACCGAGCGCTGCCTTCAGACACCCTCGTGTTGCCTTCCCATGGCCGCCCCTTCCGCGGCATGCATACGCGCATCGACCAATTGCACCGGCACCACGACGAACGGCTGGCCGACGTGATGGCTGCATGCCGTGAGACACCCCAGACGGCCGCGAGCCTGCTGAAGGTACTGTTCAAGCGGCCCCTCGACCTGCACCAGACCACCTTCGCAATGGGCGAGTCGATCGCCCATTTGCATGCGTTGTGGCTGGACGGGCACTTGCAGCGCACGATGGGGGATGACGGCGTTCTCCGCTTCGCCCCCAGCTGAACCGTCACGGCCGCCCTCATCGATCGCCCTGCCGCCTCCTTGTCATCGCCAATTTGGACGAGGCGTGTTCGACACACCACGCATCAATGGTGCCCCCGCACATGAGGGGAAACAATGGGACACGCCGCTGCTTACGATCCCCCCGCGTCTAGGCAAAAGGGCCCATTCACAGCGGCCCAAAAGGGGAGAGATCTTGAAGACACTTTCGCAAGTCGCACTGGCCGCGATGGCCTGCTGCCTCACCAACCTGGCTCAAGCCAACACCACGTACTCAGCCGGCTTTTCGCTGGGAGACACCCTGCCCGCGCTGCGTACAGGCAGCCCGGCGTTCGATGGGCCCGACTCATTGCCGGGCGCATGGACCGACCGGGACTACGGCCACGCCAGGGTCAACTCGCGCGAGCTGCTGTCGAGCACCGTCAATCCCGGCACCGGTGCGCTGGAACAAACCTGGGGCCAGCAACTCCATACCGCCGACGATCATCGCTCCCCAGGTCATCCGCTGTCCATGGGAGAGACCATCGCCAACATCTCGGGCCCCAACGACTGGACGCACACCTCGGCGCGTGCGGAAGTCGCCCACTACAGCCTGAGGGCCCAGGTGAACCTGACCGACCGGCAGGCCAATGCAGATGCGACAGCCTCCTGGTCACGCGGCTTCTCGCTCGACCCCCATTCGTCCTTCACGTTCAGTGGCCTGGCCACCGTGGGCATCACAGGCGACGCCAACCCGCTGGCCACGGCCACCACGTTCGACAGCAACGCGTCGTTCGCATCATTGACGCTGGGCGATCTGTTCGGCCGCGTGCGCACCACGATCGGGGCAAGCATCTGGGGCGCGGCCGCCAGCCTGGGCAACATCTTCAGCTACAGCGTCGGCCCCGGCGGCCGGCTGGCACTGACGATCACCAACAACAGCGACATCGCGCTGAACGGCTCGCTCAATGCGGGCAGCTACGTTGCCGTGTCCGCCCCCGTCCCGGAGCCCGAGACCTGGTTGCTCTTGCTCGCCGGGGCCGGCATCGTGGGTTTTGCCGCGCGCAAGCAAAAGCAAACGCACTTCGGCCATTGCTGAGCCCTGCGTGACCGGGGTGCCCTCCACGCCGGTGCAGTGTTCCCGACACCGCACCGGCGGTGGCCTGCGCTGCCAGAAGCGTGGCCCGCCGCACACCATGCACTCGGCGAACTGCCTTCACGTTCAGCGGCCCGGCCAACGGTACGTCAGCCAGTCGGCACAAGGGCCAGCGGCCGATCAACCGCATTCGCTCAAGGCAGGTGCGAGCGCAGCACGACCGTGTGCTGCCGGACAAGCAAGCCGGCAAGCTGCGGGCCACCGTGATGGCCGGGGATGTGCTGGGGCGGCAGCGCACATACGGCAGTACGCAATCGGCGCCATACGTAGTTTCCTCAAGCCGCCAAGGGTCACACCCCGAATGCGGGGGCATCCCGCGAATAGGGGGCCAGAAACGACCGGCCGCTAATTACCATTCCGGCGGATCTTTGGCAAACGGGGCCGCAAAGTACGGCCCCAAAGGGAGTCATCTTGAACAAGCTTTCGCAAGTCGCACTGGCCGCGGTGGCCTGCTGCATCACCGGCCTGGCCCAGGCCGACACCACGTACTCGGCGGGCTTTTCCCTCGAGGACCGCTGGCTGCCGGCGCTGCATACCGGCAGCCAGAACTGGGACGGCCCCAACTCGCTCCCCGGCGCCTGGACCAGCCTGAGCAACGTCAACGCCGTCGCGAACTCGCGCGACCTGCTGTCGAGCTCGGTCGATCCGGTGACCGGAACGGTTGAGAACACCTGGGGCTTTCAGAACCATAGCGAGAACCGCCATCGCTCCGGTGCACCGCTGCTTGCGATCGGTGAAAGCTACGCGACCATCCCTGGGCCCAGCCCCTGGTCGCACACGGTCGCCGACGTATCCATCGGCTGGCACTCGATGAATGCCAGCATCACACTGACCGACCGGTACGCCAATGCGGACGCACGAGCCACCTGGTCGCGTGACTTCTCGCTCGACGCCCATTCCTCCTTCACGTTCAGCGGCCTGGCCACACTGGGCGTCACGGGCGACACCAACCCGCTGGCTGCAGGCACCACGTTCAACAGCAACGCATCGTTCGCGTCGCTGACGCTGGGCGATCTGTTCGGCCGCGTGAGCACCACGATCGGCGCCAACATCTGGGGCGCAGCCTCCGGCCTCGGCAACATCTTCAGCTACAGCGTGGGTCCCGGCGGCCTGCTGGCATTGACGATCACCAACAGCGGCGACTCGGCGCTGAGCGGCACCCTCAGCGCAGGAAGCTATGTCGCAGTGTCCGCGCCAGTCCCCGAACCCGAGACCTGGCTGTTGTTGCTGGCAGGCGCCGGCATCGTGGGCTTCACCGCACGCAAGCGGCGACCGGTGGGCGCCCTCGCTGCGCAAGCCTGAGGCACGCCCGCATCGATCCGGCACGCGACGCCCGTCATCAGGGCCGCGCTGCCGGGATGATGCGCTCCCATTGCATGGCCGCGCACCACGAGCTGAGTCACGATCTCCCGGCCCGATGGGCGCGAAGCATGTTGCAAAACAGCGCCCCCTGTTCGATCGCATCGTCGAGCGCCACATGGGAATGGGGCAACGGATCGAACCAGGCACGAGGCATGTTGCGCTTCGTGCTGTCCCGATAGTCGGTGCGCAGCACGGCCATCGCATACGATTTGATGTCGAGTGCCGAATGGCTGAACGGGCTCTCGCCCACGAAGCGCATCAAATACCAGTACACGAACAGGAAATCGAAGCCCGCGGGGTAGGCCACGAACACGGGCTTGCCAGCGAGCGAACGAATCCATGCCACGTACCGGGCCATGGCAGCCTCCGGCGCCTCCAGGTTGGATCGGCATGCGGCCCAGGCCTCCGGCTGCGTGGCCCACCAGGCCGCGGTTCTCGGATGCGCAGCGGCGCCCGGCAGGGTCTCCAGGTTGGCAGAGAACGTCCCCACGAGCTGCTTGTCTGCCGTATACGCCGCCGATCCGATGCTCAGCATGGAATGTGGCCCCGGGATGGGGCCGTCGGTCTCGACGTCGGTACTGATGTAGATCTCACTCATGCATTGCTCCGGCCGATGCGGGGATGCCGCCCGGGCTGCAATACCACGATGAAGACACGAGGTACGCCCCGGCCTTGTTCAAGGGCCCCCTGGCGTCTCTCAGCGCGGAACGTCGGGCGGCGGGAACTTCGATGGACCGCACTGCTGCGCCGGGCTCACCGTTTCCTTGCAACGTGCATGAGACTCGTCCGTCGTTCTCCACGGCCCGAAACAGTCCTGGCTGGCATAGTAGGCACGCCACAGGCGATCACACTCGGTGCCTGCGGACTCCCCCTGCCGCCCAGGCTTGGCACCCGACGCGGCGGCCGGAGCCGATGCCTGCTTTTGCGCTTCAGCTTCGGAACGCCGGGCCTGCGCATCGGCCTGCTCCGCGCGCAGTCGTTCGCGTGCGGCGTTGGCCGCCGCCCTGTCGGCCTCGGACAACTCGTACTTTCTGCCGTCCAGGCGCTTGGCGCTGTGCTTGTAACGCTCGGGCACCGTGTCGGCCATGTGGGTGCGGCCCTGTTCGTCCACCCAGCGGTAGATGTCTCCCGCCTGAACGGCGGCACACACGCCAAGCAAGGCCAGCACGCCGAGCCCGCGCATGATCAACACAGGCCTCATCGTGACGCCCCTACCGAGCGGTACATCCGCATACTTCTTGAAAAAACCTGCATCGGCGCTTGCTCGTGATGTGACTACGCCGGCATATCGTAGTGCACCAAAGGAAATTTGCACCGCGGCTCCGCCGAGCCATTGCATTTGCAGTAGCGAGGCCAACGCTCGTCGTCGACCTCGTGAAAAGTCGCTCAATTCATGGCGCGGCGCGATAGAAGTAGTAGGTCGCGGTATACGGCACACGCGCCGTCTGCCCTGCGTTCGTGGGGCCGCACGACGCAGCGGGCGCCACGCCTCCGGAGGTCTGCACGCGCTGGATGCTGGCGGTCTGCGTGAAGGTCCCGTTGCCGGAGGTGCTCGTCGCGGCCAACAACAGCCAGGGGATGGCCGATGCGGAGGGGGCGGCATCGCGCGCCTTGACTTGAGCGACCACTGTACTGCCATCGTTGGCGGCCCAGGTCGGACCCGCAAAGTGCTTGCCGAGCGGTCGGCCGGTCCGATAGGTCAACGTCGCTTCAGGCGCGCGAAACGCCCATTCATGCGCGCCGCTGCCATCTGCCTTGGGCGCACATTCGTACACTTGCACACCGGAGGCCAGTGCTTCGAGGAATGGGACTTGTCCCGTCGGCGGACGCAACGACGCCGGCACATCGGGCGCCGCGATGCCCGGCGGACAGGCACAGCCGCCACACCACAAAAGAGCAGCGGACCCGGCGGCGGCGAACGGAATGCGTGAGCTCATGACAGCGATCCGTGGAAAGGGAGCGACAGTGTGGCACCCGCAAGGGGGTCCGGCCGGAAAGGCCTGCCCTTCGAGGCGGTCACTGAGCGATGAAGCAAGCGTCACACGCGGCGCCGGCCCGCCTCGGCTCAGCGGCCCCTGACTTCGGGCATCATCGCGTCATGGCACGCTCACACACCCTTCCGTTCTTGTTGGTGGCTTGTGTGGTCACCACGTTCTCATTCGCCCAGGACTCTGCTTCTGCCCCATCGGCCATCGACCGCACCGGGCAAGCCTTGGACCGCACGGCGCACCGCGCTGGAGCCGCCATCGAACGCGGCGCCGAACGCACCGGCGCGGCCATCGGTCGAGGCGCGCAACGCACGGCAGCTGCGGTTCAGCGCGGTGTGCACCGCACAGGAGAAGCCATCGGCCGCGGAGCACGACGCACCGGCCAGGCAATCGATCGCGGCGCGGAGAAGGTCGGCATCAAAGGCTCCTCGCGCAACTGACCCACACACCATCGCTTCGGCAAGCCCTGCAGTGGCAGCAAGCCGCTGAGACAGACATCAACGCGCCAAGGCCTCATGCCGCTCGGCGCGAGGCAATTCGGCAATGCGTCGAACTTCGGCATAGAACCGATCGAAATCGTCACCTTGTGCGTGAAAGAGCGCTTCGAATTGAGGCACTTGCTCGTAGTACGCCCCGAGCACCCCGAATGCCGCGTTGTTGGCACGCTCGAACCAAGCATCGTAGCCCGCAAAACCTTCCCAAGGCCCCGCCTTCAGCCCGGCGTATTCGGCACGCATCGCGGCCAGGGCATCGGCCTTCGCGGCGCGCTTGTCCGCATCAGACCGGCTGCTGCGGTAGATGGCTTCCAGCGTGCGGCGCGTTTTCAGCGTCAAATTGCGGAAGTCTTCCCGGCGCGATTCCAACCGTTCGTATTCCGTGCGCACCGCCTCGCTGGCATGGGTGGCAAGCCAGCGCCGCACACCGATGCGCTCCACCGCCGTCGCAAACGACTCGTTGAACACCGTGTCCCCCGGCGCATAAGCCACCTGGTGCGCCAACTCATGAAAGATGAGCCGGGCCAGATCCCCATCGGGGTAGCGGATGAACGTGCTGAGCAGCGGATCGCTGAAATACGCCCCCGGAATGCGGCCCAGGGTGGAATACGCGGGCACCGGATACACCGCCACTTCGTAGCCTTGAGCCCGCAGTTCGGCAGCCTCCGCATCAGCCGCCGCCCGGTCGAAGTAGCCGCGATAGCCGACGCAACCGACGATCGGGAAACACCAGGTTTTCAGCGCCAGTGACAGTTCCGGTGCCGCCACCACATTCCAGACCGCGGCCGGACGTTTCAAATCGGCATAGCGGCGGTAGCTCGCATTGTCAGGAAGCTTCAACGCCTCTACGGCGAAATCGCGCATGTGCTCCGACAGAACGAGGCGCTCGCGGAGCGGTGCTGGCGTGGCCGGATCAGCCAGCCACTCGTGCACCGGCCGTGCGCTGTTGAGCAACGAGAAATGCCCGTGGATGGAATGACGGTAGTAGCCCAGGCTGCCGCAGCCGCCCAGTGATGCGACCAACGCCGCGGCCGCCACTGCTCCAACCGTGACCAGCCAGCGCTTCACGCGGGGCGCACCTCCACCAGGCAGTCATAGAAGGACGGGGCGCGGCCGATGTCGGTGAGCTGTTGGTGCGTCAACTCGTTGACATTGGTGCCGTGCGTGCCGAGCTTGCGCCACCAGATGCCCAATCCATGGACCACACCCGGCCGCGCCCGCGTGCTCACGCGCGCAGCGCAATGGTATTCACCGCGGTCGTTGAACACCCGCACCAATGCGCCATCGACGATGGCACGCGGGCCGGCGTCCGCTGGATGGATCTCGAGCAACGGTTCCGATTCGATGTCGCGCAGGCTTTTCACATTGACGAAGGTGGAATTCAGGAAATGGCGCGCGGGCGGGGAGATCATCGCCAGCGGGTACCGCTCCGCCAGCGCCGGCGAATGTTCCGGTGATTCGTGATTGAACAGATGATCGGGCACGCCGAGCCCCGGTGCGTCGATCAGGCAGCGGCCGCTCGGCGTCGGGAACCCGCCGTCCGCGAAGGGTGCCTCAGGCACCGGCAGCGGCAGCCACCCCTGCGCGCGCAGGCGGTCGAAGTCGACGTCGCGCGAGAACGCGATGCGCGCCATGGCCTCATCGGTCTCCGAGAAACACGGTTCCTCGAACCCCATGCGCGCCGCGAGGTCCCGAAAGATCTGCGTATTGGAACGCGCCTCGCCGAGCGGCGCCACCGCCGGTTCATTGATCAGCGCATAAGTGTGACCATAGCTGCGGTGCACATCCAGATGCTCCAGCTGGGTGGTGGCCGGCAGCACATAGTCCGCATGATCCGCCGTGTCCGTCAGGAAGTGCTCGAGCACCACCGTGAACAGATCCTCCCGCCGAAAGCCGGCCACCACTTTCGGCGATTCAGGTGCCACGGCCACGGGGTTGCTGTTGTAGACCACCACCGCTTCGATCTTCGGGCCGAACTCCGGCGACGCCTCGCGCAGCAGATCGTTGCCCACCGTGCTCATGTTGATGGTGCGCGGCCGCCGGCCGGCAAGCAGGTCCGGGCGCTGCAGCGCCGCCACATCGATCGGGAACCAGCCCGAGCTCGACAGCAGCAGCCCCCCGGCGCGATGGCGCCAGGCGCCGGTCAGGCACGGCAAGATGGCGACCAGCCGCACCGCATTGCCACCGCCTCGCACCCGCTGCATGCCGTAGTTGAGCCGGATGGCTGCAGGCGACGTGGTGCCGTAGTCCCGCGCCAGACCACGCACTTCGTCGGCGGTCAGGCCGCACACGCTGGCGGTGCGCTCCGGCGTCCACGCCAGCGCGCGTTCACGCAGTGCCGGCCAGCCCTCGGTGTGCCGCTCGATGTAATCGTGGTCAAGCCAGCCATGTGCCACCAACTCATGGATGATGCCGAGCGCCAGGGCGCCATCCGTGCCCGGTCGCAGCGCCACATGCTGATGGCATTTGTCGGCGGTTTCCGTGCGGCGCGGGTCGATGCAGATCAGCTTGGCCCCCTGACGCTTGGCCGCCTGCGCGAAGGTCCAGAAGTGCAGGTTCGACGCGATCGAATTGCTGCCCCAGATCAGGATCAGCCGGCTTTCCGCGAAGTTCGCCACGTGCATCCCCACCTTGGCCCCATAGGTGGCTGCGAGGGCCTCGCCGCCGGCACTGGCGCAGATGGTGCGATCGAGCAGTGAAGCGCCGAGACGATGGAAGAACCGGCGATCCATGCTTTCGCCTTGCAACAGCCCCATCGTGCCAGCGTAGCTGTACGGCAGGATGGCCTCCGGATTGCGGGCGGCAATCTCGCCCAGGCGGGCGGCGATGTCGGCCAGCGCCTCGTCCCAGCCGACCGGCACGAACTCGCCGGCCCCCTTGGGGCCCACGCGCTTGAGCGGCGTCAGCACCCGGTCCGGATGGTACGTGCGCTCGGGGTACCGGGAAACCTTGGTGCACAGGGCGCCGTGGGTGGTCGGATGATCCGGATCGCCCTGCACCCGGATGGCACGGCCGTTCTCGACCGTCACGCGCATTGCGCAGGTGTCGGGACAATCATGGGGACAAGCTGCGCGGACGGTGGCATCGAGATTCATCCGACCACTATTGCACAGCACGGGACCTGTGTGGCAATGGCCGAGTAAACTCGGATCCCGACCAGGGAGCAGACGCATGCAGCTGATCGAATCCATCCTGGCCGACAGCGCGGCCGCCACCGCGATCCGTCGCGACCTCCACGCCCATCCGGAACTGAGCTTCCAGGAGCACCGCACCGCCGACGTGATCGCGAAGGCTCTGACGGAATGGGGCATTCCCATCCATCGCGGCCTTGGCAAGACAGGCGTGGTCGGCATCGTCAAAGGCACCCGGGGCGACAGCCCCCGTGCCGTGGGCCTGCGCGCGGACATGGACGCACTGCCCATCGCCGAGCACAACACCTTCCCCCATGCCAGCCGCCACGCCGGCAAGATGCACGCGTGCGGCCACGACGGCCACACGGCCATGCTGCTCGCAGCGGCCAAACATTTTTCGCACCACCGCGACTTCGCCGGCACCGTCTACCTCATCTTCCAACCCGCGGAGGAAGGCGGTGGCGGCGCCCGGGAAATGATCCAGGACGGCTTGTTCGAACGCTTCCCGATGGAAGCCATCTTCGGCGCGCACAACTGGCCGGGCCTCAAAGTGGGTCAATTCGCCTTGCGAAACGGCCCATGTTTTGCGTCGAGCAACGAATTCCGAATCGTCGTGCGAGGCAAGGGATCGCACGCGGCCATGCCGCACCTGGGGGTGGACCCGGTGCCGATCGCCTGTCAGATGGTGCAAGCCTTCCAGAACATCATTTCGCGCAACAAACGCCCCATCGACGCCGGGGTCATCTCGGTCACGATGATCCACACCGGCGGGGCCACCAACGTGGTGCCTGACAGCTGCGAGATCCGCGGCACGGTGCGCACCTTCACCATCGAACTGCTCGACCTCATCGAACGCCGCATGCGCGACGTCGCCGAACACACCTGCGCTGCCTTCGAAGCCGCCTGCGACTTCCACTTCAGGCGCAGCTACCCGCCCACCATCAACCACCCTGCCGAGACCGCATTCGCACGGCGGGTCATGGCCGACGTGGTGGGCGAAGACAACGTGCAGGAGTTCGAGCCCACCATGGGGGCGGAGGACTTCAGCTACTTCCTCCAGCAGACACCCGGCTGCTACTTCGTGATCGGCAACGGGGACGGGGAACACCGCATGGGCGGCCACGGCCTCGGGCCATGCATGCTGCACAACCCCAGCTACGACTTCAATGACGACCTGATCCCCGTCGGCGCGACGCTGTGGGTACGGTTGGCAGAGGCCTGGTTGAACCGTTGACCATGTGAACCGATGACCGGAGGGGGCATCGCAGCGTGCGCGAGAGCTTCAGGTCGAACAGAGACTCGCCGATCAAGACGAGTTCAAACCATTCAAACGCTGCGCCAGATCGACGATCGCTTGAATCGATGCCCTGGCCTGGGGGCTGTTGTGCCAGCACGTCGAGCCCATCATCTGGGCGATCTGCTTCGTCACGAAGCCCGCTTCCTCGTCAGCCAGTTGCGACAGCGAGGAGAAACCGATCTGCTCCAGGCGTGCAATCACGGTTGCTCCCACCCCCTTGAGAGAAAGCATCAACGCCCTCTCTGTCGCTGAAAATCCCATTTCTGTTCCTGGCCTCGTTCATGAGGCTTGTCAACACCGCCTCCACCAATGGCGGCAACTTTAGCAAGGAGACGGTTTCAAGCCGTCATGCCGCCGCCAGCTGGTTGCGGCAAGCGCAGGATGGGTTGCGGTTCGCTCAGCAGGTGAATGACTTGATCCCCTTTGGCGCCACGCTGTGGGTACGGTTCACAAAGGCCTGGTTGGACCGGTCACCACGGGGACGTCAAAGCGAGGCAACGCTTCGTTGCAGCCCTGTAGAAGAAGCACACTATTGCACCGTGAGTTCAAGGATGACGTCTTGGCGGGACTCCACAGGATCAGGTCCGAGTTCGCCGGCTTCGAAACGGAAAGTACCCCCGTAGTGAATCGTGTGATTGCCCTTGGGCAGAGGTGGCACCATGACGTAGTAGCCATCAGCCGCTGCCGTGCCGCTGGCGCCAACGGCGCCAAAAATCCACGGTGTCGGAGCGGAAAACACGAACTGCCGTGTAAGGAAACGGAAATCCGCGATCTTCTGGACTGGCACGCCATCAATCAAGCAAAAGACATCAACGATGTGGTTGGCGAACCATTGGGCGGCCCGTCGCTGCTCCGCTTCTGTGGCACCGTAGAAGGGCGGATCCTCGAGCGAGGACACCTCGACATCGCGAACGGCCAGGAAGATGGCCTTCCCCTGCGGGATGTTTTCTTTGCATGTGACGCGTCCTTCCGGCGCAGCCCAATACCAGACATTCCCTGACTGCCCGGCCGAGAAATCCTTCATGCATTCAATGAAGGGGTGCCCATTGACCGGCAAGGCAAGACTCCATTGCCACCATGCTGCGGCCCACTCGCTGTAGGTCTTTCCTCCGAAGGACGCAGTGGGCGCGAGCACGCGTGCCCGACCTTTCGAGACGGCAGACGCAGGGTCGGCACTGCCTCCATCGCCGCCGCTGGAGCGACCATACACGGCCATTGGCAGTGACACCACGATAGAGATGAGCGCAACCATCAGTCGCGCCCTCCGTAGGATTGCAAAGGGATTCATGCGAACCTCCACATGTTGATGCCTGCCTCTCGATGGCAGACGTCATGGCTCCCTGCAATCGTGCGGGGCGGCACCGCAATGCTCCAGTGCTGCGACAGAAGCACCCGACTCAAACGATGGGTCGTGCTGCTCAACCTTCCTTTGAAGTGCTCGGCGCTGATTCCATCCCCGTCTTGCTGTCAATCAGTCTGATGGCGCCCGGCAAAGCATGGCATCCCTCGTGCCGGGGGCCCCCCCGCGCCCGGAGCCACCCACCATCAGGGCTGAGTTACAGCTCAAGGGCACCGCGCAAGCGACGGCATTGTTCGCCCCGCCTCGCATCGAACCGCGGAGTGGAGACCGCGTGAGCGTGAGCGACAGATTGAAGGCAAGAGATCCGGGCAAGCAGGGCCCTGAAGCGCGCGACAGTCAGCAAGCGGAGCAATGCCGAAGATCGAGCACGCGTGCCCGGCGCTGCCGGGCTACCCGTATCGCCCCCAACGGAGGGATCGGCGCGAAGCGCCGAAGGGGGCTTACTCAAGCCGTCATGCGGCCCCAGGGGCTGTTTGCCGCCAGCTGGTCGCGCAGGCGCACGATGCTTTGCGGTTCGCTCAGCAGGTGCATGCGCTCTTCATTGGACAAGCGTTCCGTGTCCTGCGGGCCCATCAGGCCGCGCATGAGACGGCGGCGAACCTTGCCACGCAGGCCCCATGTGGTGTTGCGCGGCCCCATCGCCGAACGCACCACGTCAAAGAGCCATGGGTCCGTGACGGCGTCGCTCCAGCTGGGCAGCGGATCGGCATCGTTCGCGTAAGCCCAGGCCTGGCGGAGCACCGTGGGTGACCAGGCCTCTTCCGGCGTGACCAGCAGTTGACGCGCTTTCACGCGCTCGCCGATGCCGGCACGGCTCGTGGCCACCGTGAGCGGGACGGCAAACAGCAGGGGCAGTGCCACGGGGGCGAGCCACAGCGCGGCTCCCGGCTCGACGGCGAGCGCAATGCCCACGAGCAGCACCACCACGGCCATGATGGGCAGGAAGCGCTGGATCGCGTCGCGCCAGCTGATGTCTTGCGCTTCACGCGGGGGCGACTTCCAGTTGAGCTTCAAGCCGGTCAGCGCAACCACGACGAACAGCGTGTGCGCCACCATGCGCACCGGCGCTTGCAAGACCGACAACAGTCCTTCCAGGATCCCGCTGCGCACCAGCGCCCAGGTGCCGCCATACAGGTGCTGCTCTTTCTTCATCACGATGGTGCCGACACCGAGGATGCGTGGCATCGACAGCATCGTGACGGTGGCGAGCCACAGGCCGAGCATCTCGAACGGCACCCCTCGCGCCGTGTTGAAGATGGCATAACCGCCAAACAACCAGAGCGCCCCGCCAAGCAGCACGAACCCCAGCCACAGCGGCGCGGAGAGATACGCAAACGCGCCGGTCAGCAGCATGGCCCGGTGCACGCCGTGCAGGCCCGGCTCGGTGAGCAAGCGTGCGTTTTGCAGGTTGCCCTGGCACCAGCGGCGGTCACGGGCGAGCTCCTCGAGCAGGTTGGGCGGCTGCTGCTCGTAACTGCCCGGCAGATCGTGCACCAGCCACACGTGGTAGCCCGCGCGGCGCATCAACGCCGCCTCCACGAAGTCGTGCGACAGAATATCGCCGCTCAATCCGCCCCGGCCTGCCAACGGCGCAAGGGCGCAGTGCTTCATGAATGGCTCGACGCGGATGATCGCGTTGTGGCCCCAGTAGTGCGACTCGCCGAGCTGCCAGTACTGCATCCCGGCGGTGAACAGGCGCCCTGCCACGCGACCGGCGAACTGCTGCGCACGGGCATGGATGGTGGACAGGCCGCAAGCCTGCGGCGCCGTCTGAATGATGCCGGCCGTGGGATGCGCCTCCATCAGCTTGACCATCGTGATCAATGCATCGCCGGTCATCACGCTGTCTGCATCGAGCACCACCATGTAGCGATAGTCTTTGCCCCAGCGACGGCAGAAGTCCGCCACGTTACCGGACTTGCGCTTCGTGCGGTGCTGGCGCCAGCGGTAGTACACGCGCCCGCAGCCGGCGAGCGTGGTTCGCAGCTCCGCCCAGGCGGCCAATTCAGCGGCGCGCAGCGTCGGATCGCTCGTGTCGGAGAGCACATAGAGGTCGAACAGGCGCGAGCCGCCGGCGGCTGCCAGCGATTCGCAGGTGGCGCGCAGACCGGCGAACACCGTGGCCACCTGCTCGTTGCAGATGGGCATGATGATCGCCGTGCGGGCGTCGGGTGACAGTGGGTGGTGCAGCACGTCCTGGTACTTGAGCGCATGCGGGTCGCCGCGCAATTGGACCCAGAAGCCCATCAATGCGGTGAAGAAACCGGCCGCAACCCAGGCGAACAGCAGCGAGAACAGCGTCACCTGCCCCACCCGCAGGATGTTCAGTTCATAGACAGGCAGCACTTGCGTCAGCATGGCGGTGGCCCCCACGGCCGACAGCGCCACGAGCACCAGCAACACCAGACGGCGCCGCGACGCCGCCACTTGCCAGGGCAGACGGGCCGCCGCCGTCGGGCCTCGGCCGGCGAACACGCCGGCGATGCCATCGAACAGGCCGCCCCAGAAACCCCGCCATGGGGTTGCCACCATCGAGGACCGCCGGATCGGCGGTGCGCTCGGCCCGACGCCGGGGACGCGCGGGGTCAAAGGAGACACCTCGGTGGGCGAGCCGACGCTCTCATGCCCCTGACTCAATCCGGTTGAATGATGGAGGTCCATGTTTCGGTCAATGCGTGGGTGGATTGCTGAAGAAACGCGCGCAGCTCGATCGGTTGCTTCGCGTCGATGCGTTGAACCCGCAGGCTCATGCGCCAGGCGCCGTTGGCGGGAACCCGGTAGGCGTTGGTCTCGACGACCTTGCCGTTCGGACCGGCGCTGACGATGGGTTTGACGGCCGCGCCGATGGGCAGTGCATCGAGCGCGGGGCCGGTGAAGTCGACGACGTACTGCACTTCGTCGGGCGCCAGGTCGGCAAAGCCTCGGCCGACGCGCGACTGGACGGCCCAGCCCGACGGCGGCCGTTGCTGGCGATCGCCCTGGAGCTGCACCTCGTAGGAAAGTTCGAGCGGCTGGCCGGGAGCGGGCACCCGGTCCGGGACCCAGTACGCGACGATGTTGTCATTGGTTTCGTCGGGCGTGGGCCATTGGAAAAGTTCGACGCGCCCTGGCCCCCAGTCGCCCTTCGGCACGATCCAGGCGCTGGGACGGCGCTCGTAGCTGGCTTCGGCATCCTCGTAGCTGGAGAACGCGCGGTCCCGTTGCATGAGACCGAAGCCCTTCGGGTTGCGCGTGGTGAACGACGTGACGAGGGGCCGTTTCGGGTTGATCAGCGGCCGCCAAAGCCATTCACCCTCACCCGTCGCCACCATCAGACCATCGGAGTCATGCACTTCGGGGCGGAATTCGCCGGCACGCGGCTGGTTCTCACCGTGCTGGAACATGCTGGTCAGCGGGGCGACGCCGAGGGTGGCCACGCCGGCGCGGAAATAGAGCTTGCTGCGCACGTCGGTGACCGTCGTGTCGCCAGGCCGCAAGGTGAACTGGTAGGCACCGGTCGCGCGCGGTGAATCGAGCAGTGCATGAATCACGAGCGCCTTGGCATCGACGGCCGGCCGCTCGATCCAGAACTCCACGAAGCGGGGGAATTCCTCCCCCTGGCCGCCGACGGTATCGATGGCAAGGCCACGGGCGGACAGCCCATAGTGCTGCTGCTTGCCCAGCGCGCGGAAGTAGCTGGCGCCGAGAAAGACGACGAGCTCATCCTTGTATGCGGCATTGTTCAATGCGTAATGCACCCGAAAGCCGGCAAAACCGAGATCACCCCACTTCTGCGGCGAGACCTTGTTCTTCCCGTAATCGAACGCCTTCGGATCGAATGCGATGTGCCGCACTCCCGCGGTGGTCACCTCGTTGATGCGCACCGGTGCAGCCTGTGATTTGCCCGGATGGAAATAGGCCAGCTCGAACGGCAGGCCTTCGGCGCGCCAGGTGGATTGGGACAGCTTGAACCGGATGTCACGGTACTGGTCGTACGTGAGGTCCTTGAGGTCCGCCGGGAGTTGGTAGCTGTCAGCGACATACGAACGAGCGGCTCGCTCTTTGGCGAGCTGTGCCACATCCTCAAAGCCGAACGCCAGCGCCTGCCCTGCCACCACGAGCCATGCGGCCAGACCGAGGGTCAGGCGTGCGATGGTTTTGTGGAACGCGGCGTGTTCACGCTGCGGGCGGTGATGAGGCAAATGCAGGCTCCTTGCGATGGTCTGACACCGCGAAAACCCGCGGCTTGACCGTCACAAGGGCAATGAACATGCCAACTCAGCCTGACCCAATGAAATCAATGGGTTAGCGCAATTGTGGCGAATTTGTGGGCACCACCAGACCGTTTGACTGTCGCTGCCCGGCGACAGCGCTGAACGGTCAATTCGGGGTTTTCCCCCGGTGGAGCGCCACGAATGCACTGTCGTTCATCAGCGACAGCTTGTCGCACCGAAGCATCATTCGGTGACAGGGGGCTCTGCCCGGAAGCGTCCCGGGGTCAGCCCATGCTTCTGGAGCAGCCGATAGAACTCGGTCCGGTTGCGATCCGCCAGGCGCGCCGCGTCGGCCACATTGCCATCGGTCATTTTGAGCAAACCGACCAGGTAATCCCGTTCGAAGCGCTCGCGCGCCTGCGCAAAGCTGAGCACCTCGACACTCGGAACTCGCAACGCGCGCTGCACGAGCGCAAGTGGAATCAGCGGCGTGGTGGCCAGTGCGCAAACCTGCTCGACCACGTTGTGAAGCTGGCGCACGTTGCCAGGCCACACCGCCGTGGCAAGCGCCTTGAGGGCATCGGGCGCGAACCCGTTGAGCGGCTTGTTGTACTTCTCAGCCAGCTTCGACAGGAAATGGTTGGCCAACAGCGGAATGTCTTCGCGGCGCTCGCCCAATGGGGGCAGCGTGAGGGCCACGACGTTCAATCGGTAAAAAAGGTCTTCCCGGAACTGCCCGTCGGCCATCGCGGCGTCGAGATCACGGTGGGTGGCAGACAGGATGCGGACGTCCACCGGGGTGCTTTCATTGGCGCCGACCGGCCGCACCGACCGTTCCTGCAACACGCGCAGCAGCTTGACCTGCAATGCCGGCGGCATGTCGCCGATTTCATCGAGGAACAGCGTGCCCCCGTGGGCCGCCTGGAAGAGGCCCTGATGGTTGGACACGGCCCCCGTGAAAGAGCCCTTCACATGCCCGAACAACTCAGATTCGAGCAAGGTCTCCGGAATGGCACTGCAGTTCACCGCCACGAACGGTTTGCCGGCCCTCGGGCTCGCCTTGTGAATGGCCTGGGCGAGCAGCTCCTTGCCGCTGCCGCTTTCGCCGCAAATGAGCACACTCGCATCGGATGACGCCACCATCTTGGCCTCGGCCAGCAACTCGGCCATGCGGCTCGAGCGGCTCACGATGGCCTCGCGCCAACGTTCATCGCCGTCCGGCGTTTCATTGACGGGGGCACCGAGCGCCAGTGCCTGCGAAATCTTCTCCAGAAGCGCCTTGCCATCGAAGGGCTTGGTCAAGTAGGTGAACACGCCCCGTGCGGTGGCCTCGACGGCATCAGGGATGGTGCCGTGTGCCGTCAGGAGAATCACCGGCAGCGCAGGATGCCTTTGCCGGATGGCGTCGAACAAGGCCAGACCGTCGCGGCCCGGCAATTGGACGTCGCTGACGACCAGCTGCGGCCGCGCCACGTCGAGTTGCGCGAGCGCATCTTCGGCAGATGCGGTCGCGGTGACGTGGTAGCCGGCGGCCGTCAGGCGCATCGACAACAGCTTGAGCAGGTCGGGGTCGTCGTCGACGAGCAGCAGGTTCGCGGACATCAAGGCGCCTTCGTGGCTGACGCCGGCGGTGCCGGGGTGACCGGTGGTTTGACGGGCGCAGAGGGCGGACGCGCGGTGAGGCTGCGTTCGATGGCCTTCAAGGCCTCGAGCTTGTCATTCGTTTGCGTCAGGTTGCGCTGCACTTCCCGGAGTTGCACGTTCGTGCGCTCCAGTTGCTCTTCGAGCTTGCGTTGCTCGATGAACCGTGCCGACAGCAGGCGGGCAAGCGGCTGCCACGGAGCGAGATCGGGATTCGAAGACTTCACGATCGGGTCGAGCAGTGCCGCCGCGCGGGCCAGGTCGCCGTTGTTTCGAGATTGTGCGAGCGCCAGTGACAACTCCAGCACCACCGAGGGCGACGCCGACTGCGCGTTGGCCGCCACGAGCGCATTCATGCGCGTGAGTTCCTGCCCCAGTTCGGCCGGCGACATCTGCCGCAGCTGCTCATGGTAGGCCAGCAGGCGCCGCGCCACTGCATCCGCAGGATCGACTTGCGGCGCGGGCGGCGGCGGGGGCGGAGGCGGCGGGGGAACCGGTGCCGGCGCCGGCGGTGGAGGCGGCACCGGAGCGGGCGCGGGCTGGACCAGCGTGCAGGCGGCCAGCAAGACGCTGGCGCCCGCCGGAACCCAGACGCGGAGAAGGTCAGTCCGAAGACGCATGCGGAAGCTCGATGTGAAAGTGGGCACCGGGCCCGTCGGGCAGCAGTTCGATCTGCCCGCCGTGCGCGGTGACGTATTCGTAGACGATGGACAAGCCAATGCCGCTGCCGCGCACCGCATCGACCGGTTGGCGTTCGCCCCGGTAGAAGGGTTCGAAGATCCGTGCGCGATCGGCCGAGGCAACGCCCGGGCCGCTGTCGACGATGTCGATGCACGCCCGGCCGGCTTCGCGGGAAACCAAAAACCGGATGGTACCTCCGGAAGGACTGAAGCGGATGGCGTTGGACAACAGGTTACCCAGGGCCATGCCCATTTTGTCGCCGTCGATCTCGGCCCACAGCGCATCCCCCTCGATCTGGACACGCAGCAGTTTGGCCATCCATTGCAGCCGCTGCTGGTCGACGAGCTCGCCGATGAATTCGACCAGTTCGGTCTTGCGGCGCACGAGGCGGCGCGCCTCGAATGCGGCGGCATTGAAACGCAGCAGGTCTTCAATCTGCCGCTGCAGCGCGGCGGTGTTCTGTTGAAGGATCTGCACCACCTGTGCCTGATTCGGGTTCAGTGCGCCGGTGACGCCGTCCTCAAGCAGTGACACGCCTTCGCGCAGGGCGGCAAGCGGCGTCTTGAGCTCGTGGGAGACGTGACGCAGAAACCGGGCCTTGTCGGAGTCCAGTTCGGCCAACCGGAGCCGAAGCCATTCGAGCCGCTGGCCGATCAGGCGCACGTCGGCCGGCCCCCGGATGTCGATGGGCTTTTCCAGGCGGTTCTCGCCGAGTCCGACGATGGCGTTCTCGATGCGCTTGAGCGGTCGTGCGAGCCACAGCCCGAACACGAGCGCCAACACACCGGCCACGACGATGGCGCCCAGGATCTGCTGGGCCAATTCAACTCGCCGGGCCTCCAGTTCATCGCGCAGCACCTGGTTGCGCTGTTCTGCAGCTTGGCGCACTTGATCGGCGATGGTGCCATTGAGCTGATCCAGTTCGGCGAACGCGGCGGCCAGCGCCTGTTCCCGCTGGCGCTGCGTGGGCGGCGTGCCGGTCAACTGGGCCTCGATGGTCTCGAGCGTGGCGCGCCAGGTGTCCGCGGTCTTTTGGGGCAGCGAGCCGGCCGACAGTTGCGAGAGCGAGATGCCCGCCTCTCGGGCCGCATCGTCGAAGCGTTGGCGCAGGTTGGGATCGCCCAGCACCAGGAACTGGCGCGCAGCGCGCTCCATGTCGACGCTGCGTTCCGCCATCAGCTGCGCAGCTGCGCTGAGTGCCACGGCTTGCCGGGCGCCCGCGCTGCTCTGGCGCAGCAGGCCTTCGAGGGTGAACAAGCCGCGCAAGGAAGCCGCACTGAGCAGCGCAGCGATCAGCAGGAAGGCCACCAGCAGCAGTTGGCGGAAAGAAAAGCGATGCAGGCTCATCGCGCCGTCACGAAGCCCGACATCAGTCGAACACCGGAAGCATGTCGTCCTTCAGGCTGCCGCGGGCCTTCTCGAATTCGGGCATGACCGATCGCACGACGTCCCAGAATCGGGGGCTGTGGTTCATCTCGCGAAGATGAGCAAGTTCATGCGCCACCACGTAGTCGATCGTGGGCAGCGCGAAGTGAATGAGGCGCCAGTTCAGGCGGATGGAACCATCGACACTGGCGCTGCCCCAGCGCGTTTGCGCGGACGACAGGCTCAGCCGCTTGTACTGCACGCCGAGCCGTTGCGTGAAATGGCGGCAGCGTTCTTCGAACACTCGCCGAGCCTCGCGTTGCAGCCAGCTCTGCACGGCGTCGCGGATCTGCTCTGGTGCGGCGTTGTGAGGCAGCCCGATGTGCAGGGTGAGCCTGGGCACACCGGGCAAGCCGTTGGCATCGCGGTTGAGCACCGCGCCACCCGGCTCCGTCCCGGCTCTTGCATCGAGCACGACGATGACGGGATCGCCGAGGTAGGGAATCGTGGTGCCATCGCGCCATTCCACTCTGGCGGCCATCAGGCGCCGCCCACGCTCCTGCTGCTCGCGCAGTTTGCGCAAAATCCAGTCGCTCTTCTCGATGAGCGCGCCATCGATTTCGGCCAGGCCCACCCACTTGGGTGCGGACACACTCAGGCCGTCGATCCCGACAACGAAACCGATGCTGCGACGTCGCCCACGTTTGAGCGCGTAAGCCACCAGGTGGCCTTTCAGGCGGATCTCGCGTTGAGCCTGAGGATGGCGCGACACGGCTGGCGCCGCCTGAGCCGAGGGCGGCGGCGCAGGCGCGGACGCCGACTCCATCGGTGATGCGTTGCGTGGCACGGACATCAAAGTGTTCGATGCCGACGCTCCATCATCAAACAGCGAGAGCTGCATGGAACGGGAGTCCGGCACGGATCGTGTCATGGGCGTCCATTCTATTCGGCGCCCGCGGCACTCAAGCGGCAGAAGGTGCGTAGGCCTCGGGATCCAGGCGGCGCATCTCGGCTTCCACCCACTGCTCCACGTCGCGCATCAGTTCGTCCGGCGTGCGGCCTTCGGAGGCGATGGGCTTGCCGATCGACACGTCCACGGTGCCCGGCCGCACCATGAAGGACTTGCGCGGCCAGCAACGCGCGGCATTCACGGCGATGGGCACGACCGGCACGCCGGTGTCCACGGCCAGGCGCGTGCCACCGGCCTTGTAGGTGCCTTTGCCCCCGCGCGGCGCGCGGGTGCCTTCAGGGAACATGATCACCCAGTTGCCGGCCGCCATGTGCTTGCGGCCCTGCTCGGCCACGCGGTTCCACGCCTGCGTGACCCGGCTGCGATCGATGTGGATCATGTCGATGCGGCCCATGGCCCATCCGAAGAACGGGATGTACAGCAGTTCGCGCTTGAACACATAGCACAGCGGCCGCGGCATGATCGTCGGGTACGCGAAGGTCTCCCAGGTGCTCTGGTGCTTGGACAGAAGGATCACCGGCCCGTCGGGCAGGTTTTCCATGCCGTGCACGCGCTTTTTCACGCCGCAGATGACCTTGCAGCCCCAGATGGCCACGCGCAGCCATCCGGCGCACAGCCAGTAGACGGGCGCACCGCGAACGAACATCGAGAAGATGAGCACGACGATGGCCCACGGCACGACCGTGATGGACATCCACAGCAGGAACAGGATCGACCGAATGGCGGTCAGCAGGTTGGTCATGAGGGATTCAGTCGAGTCGTCCGAGGCCGTCGTCGCCCATGCCGGCGCTGCCGCGCACGAGCCGCTCTTGCTGGATGAGGTATTCGGCAAAGGCTGCCAGGTCGTTGTGCACCACGGTGCCGGGCACCTGCTGGTGCACGCCCGGTTCGGTGGCCGCGCCCTTGCCGGTGCGCACCAGGTGCGGCTTGCAGCCCACGGCCATGCCGGCCTGCAGATCGCGCAGGGAGTCGCCCACCACCGGCACGGTGCTGAGATCCACGCCGTACCGTTCACCGATCTGTCGGAACAGGCCCGGCAGCGGCTTGCGGCATTCGCAGGTTTCATCTGGCGTGTGCGGGCAGAAGAACACCGCATCGATGCGGCCACCCACCTTCGCGAGCAGCGTGTTCATCTTGGCGTGCATCGCGTTCAACGCGGCCATGTCGAACAGACCCCGGCCCAGGCCGGACTGATTGCTCGCGATCACGGTGTGCCAACCCGCATGGTTCAAGCGCGCGATGGCTTCGAGCGCCCCCGGAATGGGCTGCCAGTCGTCCGCCGATTTGACGTAATCGTCACGGTCTTCGTTGATCGTGCCGTCGCGGTCGAGGATGATGAGGTTCATCGCGTGGCCCTGTTCAGGAGGCGAGCTTCGAGAGATCGGCCACCCGGTTCATCGCGGCATGCAGGCTGGCGAGCAATGCCAGCCGGTTGGCGCGCAGAGCCGGGTCCTCGGCGTTGACCATCACACCATCGAAGAAGGCATCCACCGGTGCCTTCAGCACCGCGAGCGCCTGCAGGGATGCGGTGTAGTCGCCACGCTCGAACGCGTCGGTGGAGGGCTCGCTGGCGATGCGAAGCGCCTCGAAGAGCGCCTGCTCCTGTGGTGCAACGAACCGGGCCGGGTCGGGCTGCAGGGTCACGGCGGCCGATTCGGACTTGTTCAGGATGTTGCCCACGCGCTTGTTCGCAGCGGCCAGGCTCGCAGCCTCGGGAAGCGCAGCGAAGGCCTTCACGGCGGCCAGCGCGCGTGGCACCTCGTGCACGCGGCTGCTGCGCCGGCTCAACACCGCATCGATTTCCTGCGCAGCATAGCCTTGGTCGCGCAGGCTGACGGCCAGGCGGTCGAACAGGAAGTCGACCACGAGGCCCACGGTCTTGGCAGGATCAGCGATCAATGGGCCGAAGGTCTTGACGGCGGCTTCGATGAGCGCATCGATGTCGAGCGCGAGTTCACGCTCGACAAGCATGCGCACCACCCCGAGGGCATGCCGGCGCAGTGCGAACGGGTCTTTGTCGCCGGTGGGCAGCTGACCGATGCCGAACAGACCGGCGAGGGTCTCGAGCTTGTCGGCCAGCGCCACGACGATGCCCACGTCGTTGCGCGGCAGTTCGTCGCCTGCAAACCGCGGCTTGTAGTGGTCTTCGATGGCGGTGGCGATGGCGTCGCCGAGACCGTCGCCACGGGCGTAGTAACCGCCCATGATGCCCTGCAGCTCGGGAAACTCCCCGACCATGTCGGTCAGCAAGTCCGCCTTCGCCAGCATCGCGGCGGTGTCGGCCTGCGCCGCCAGTTCGGCGCCGCCCAGGCGTTCTCCGATCACGCGTGCAATCGCCCGCACGCGCTCCACCCGTTCGCCCTGGGTGCCGAGCTTGCCGTGGTAAACCACCTTGGCCAGGCCTTCCACGCGGGAAGCCAGTGTCTTCTTGCGGTCCTGGTCGAAGAAGAACTTGGCATCGGCCAGGCGCGGCCGCACCACCCGTTCATTGCCGCCGATGACCCGGCTCGGGTCGGCGGGCCGGATGTTGCTGACGATCAGGAACTTGTTGGTCAGCTTGCCCCCAGCGTCGAGCAGCGGGAAATACTTCTGGTTGGCCTTCATCGTGAGGATGAGGCATTCCTGCGGCACCGCCAGGAATTCTTCCTCGAAGCGGCACAGCAGCACATTGGGCCGTTCGACCAGGGCCGTGACTTCGTCGAGCAGCGCGGGGTCTTCGATGGGCACCAGGCCTTCACGATCGGCCGCCACCTTGAGCTGCCGCGAAATCTCGGCTCGGCGTGCGGCGAATCCTGCGATCACGGCGCCCTGCTCTTCCAACTGGCGCGCGTAGTGGTCGGCATCCAGCACCATCACGGGATCGACGAGGGCCTCGAAGCGATGGCCCCGGGTTTCGCGGCCGGAGGCCAAGCCGAGCGCCTTGACCGGCACCAGGTCGGCGCCATGGAGCGCGACGAGCCCGTGGGCCGGACGCACGAAATTCACGCTGGTCCAGCCGTCGGCCAACTGGTATTGCATGACCTTGGGAATGGGCAGTTTCGCGAGCGCCTCGTCTAGCGCTTTCTGCAGGCCATCAGCCAGCACCGCACCCTTGACCACGGTGTCGAGGAACAGTGCCTCGGCCTTGCCGTCGGGCTGGCGCTTCAGGCGCGGCACCACGGCGGCATCGAACCCGAGCGCGGCAAGCTTTTTCAGCAGCGCGGGGGTGGGGTTGCCTGCCGGATCGAGCGCCACGGCCACCGGCATCAGTTTCTGGGACACGGGCTTGTCATCTGCCTGCGCCCGCACACCGCTGATGTGGGCTCCGAGCCGGCGAGGCGAGGCAAAGGCGGTGACGGCCGATTGCCCCGTGGCCAGGCCCGACGCACGCAGGCTGTCGGCGAGGGTTTGGGAAAAGGATTCGCCGAGCGCTTTCAGCGCCTTCGGTGGCAGCTCTTCGACGAACAGTTCGAGCAGCAGGTTCTTCGTCGTCATGATGCTCAGGCCGCTTTCTTGTTGTTCAATGCGGAGACCACTTCATCGGCCCAGGCCTTCGGCGCCATCGGGAACCCCAGGCGCGCACGGCTTTCGAGGTAGCTTTGGGCGACGCTGCGCGCCAGGTTGCGGATGCGGCCGATGTACGCGGCGCGTTCGGTGACGCTGATCGCGCCCCGTGCATCGAGCAAGTTGAAGCTGTGCGCGGCCTTGAGCACCTGTTCGTAGGCCGGGAGCGCCAGCTGCGATGCCATCAGGTGTTGAGCCTGCCTTTCGTGCGCCGCAAAGGCGCTGAGGAGGAATTCGACGTCGCTGTGCTCGAAGTTGTACGTGCTCTGCTCCACCTCGTTCTGGTGGTAGACGTCACCGTAGCTCAGCGTGTCCGTCCACTTCAGGTCGTACACGCTGTCGACGCCCTGCAGGTACATCGCGAGGCGTTCGAGACCATACGTGATCTCGCCGGTGATCGGCTTGCATTCGATGCCCCCTACCTGCTGGAAGTAGGTGAACTGCGTGACCTCCATGCCATTCAGCCACACCTCCCAGCCAAGGCCCCAGGCACCGAGCGTGGGATTTTCCCAATCGTCCTCGACGAAGCGGATGTCGTTGGCCTTCAGGTCGAAGCCGAGCGCCTCGAGCGATCCCAGGTACAGCTCGAGGATGTTGTCCGGGGCGGGCTTGAGCACCACCTGATATTGATAGTAGTGTTGCAGACGGTTCGGGTTCTGACCGTAGCGGCCGTCCTTCGGCCGGCGGCTCGGCTGCACGTACGCCGCCTTCCAGGGCTCCGGCCCGAGCGCGCGCAGGAACGTGGCCGTGTGGCTGGTGCCGGCCCCGACTTCCATGTCGTAGGGCTGGAGCAACGCGCAGCCCTGGCGGTCCCAGTAGTCTTGCAGGCGCAGGATGATTTGCTGGAAGGTCAGCATGGTCTTGTCATGGGAAAGAAGGGCAAGAGGCGGATTTTACGGTTCCGCCGCTCCGCCGGCACAGCCGGCGGGCTTGAGTCAGCCGGCGCGGCGGCGCAGGACGATCGCGAACAGCATGGGCACCAGCGCCGCGAGCGCAAGAGGCGACAGCCCGAACCTCGATGCCCACCACGCATACGGCGTGACGCCGAACCGGCCCGTCACCGGGGCCATCAGCACCCCTTGCGTGAACGGCGGCAACGCTTCGGTGACGCGCCCGGTGTGATCGATCACCGCGGTGGTGCCCGTGTTCGTGGCCCGCACCATCGGGCGCTGGAACTCCAATGTGCGCATGCGGGAGATGTGCAGGTGCTGGTCCACCGCGATGGTGTCGCCGAACCAGCCGATGTTGGTCAGGTTCGCGAACACGGTCGGGGCCACCTGCTCTTCCTCGAAGCGGGCAGCCAGTTCCTCCCCGAACAGGTCTTCGAAACAGATGTTGGGTGCGATGCGCTCGCCTTTGACCGGGAACGATGAGGCCACGCGCGGCCCTCGGCCGAAATCACCGAGGGGGATGTGCATCAAATCCGTGAACCAGCGGAACCCGGCCGGAATGAACTCGCCGAACGGCACGAGGTGGTGCTTGTCGTAGCGGTAGAAGCCGTCGGCCATCTTGACGGTGTCACGCGAAATGCCCACGGCCGAATTCGTGTAATTCGTCGCCAGGCTGCCGAGCGGGCGGCCGAAGAGCGCTGCCTGGGGACCGCGCTGGAAGTGCTTGAGCAGCGGCTGCCAGTACTCAGGGGGCAACTGCTCGGGCAACAGCGGCACGATGGTTTCCGGTGCGATGACCAGGTCGCCCTTGGCCGCCATCAGCTTTTCCGACGCCCAGGCCAGGTTCTGCGGCAACACCTCGACCGAGAACTTCTCGTTTTGCGGCACGTTGGGCTGGAGCAATGCCAGCTGCAGGGTGCCGCTGGCCCCCGTGAACGGAGGCAGCTTCAGGAATGCCATGCCCACGAGCAGGATGCCAGCGGCGCAGACGCCGACGGCCGCCATGCCGGCTGGCTGGAACGGATCCCGCAGGCCCAGCACCAGCAGCGCTGCGATCACCGCGGCCACCGCGCCGATGCCGTACACCCCGATGACCGGTGCCAGCATCGCCAGGGGCGAATCGACATGCGCATAGCCCGAGGCCGCCCAGGGGAAGCCCGTCAAGATGAACCCGCGCGCCAGTTCCGCGAGGAGCCAGCAGCCGCCGAAGATCAGCACGTCGAGCCACAGCCGGTTGCGCCGAAGCTTGGCAAAGAGCGCCATGGCCGCCGACAGGTAGATCGACAGGAACGCGGACAGCGCCAGCACCGCCCCGGCAGCGAGCGGCGCCGACAGCCCGCCGTAGCGATGCATGCTGACATAAAGCCACCATGTGCCGGCGCAGAGCCAGGCTGTGCCGAACGCAAAACCGAGCAGCGCCGAACGGCCCACGGGTGCACTGGCGACCCGGTGGGCCAGCCCGGCCACGCACAGCAGCTGCAGCCACCAGAGCTGCGGATAGGCCGTGGGCAGCGCGTGCAGCGCGCCCAGCAGCATGACGAACACCAAGTCGAAACCGACGAACACCCGGTCGGTGGCCGAGGCCTTGTGGCGCGTGCGCGGACGTCCGGCACGGGCTTCAGTTGGTGTGGACGAAGTTCTCGAAGTTGCTGCTGAATCAGGCACCGTCACTCCCCAAGGCCACTTCCGGGCTGCGCGTGACCTTGAACCAGCGCACCGCACCGCCTCGGGTCAACATGACCGAAAAAACGAGGTTCGCGATTGTCACGGATTCCCCGCGGCGCGGCACCCGCCCCAACTCCTGGGCCACCAGCCCGCCAATGGTGTCGAAGTCGTCCACCGGCAGGTCGACAACGAACGCCTCGTTCACTGCGGCGATGTCGGCATCGCCCGCCACCCGGTGGCTGCCGTCGGCGAGGGTGTAGACGCCCGACTCGCCGTTCTTGTCGTCGAATTCATCCTCGATCTCCCCGACGATCTCCTCCAGCACATCCTCGATGGTGATCAGGCCGGCAGTGTTGCCGAACTCATCGACGACGATGGCGAGGTGGTTGCGGTTGGACCGGAAATCCCGGAGCAGCTCGTTGAGGCCCTTCGATTCGGGCACGAACACGGCCGGCCTCAGCAGCGTGCGCAGGTTCAGCTCGGGCGCACGCTGCAGCTTGAGCAGGTCCTTGGCCATCAGCGTTCCGATGATGTTGTCGCGCTGCCCCTCAAAGACAGGAAAACGGGAATGCCCGGTGTCGATGACGGTCCACAGGAGATCCTCGTAGGGCGAATCGATGTCGAGCACGTCCATGCGGGGCGCCGGCACCATGGCATCGCCGGCGGAGAGATCGGCCATGCGGATGACCCCCTCGAGCATCATCCTGGATTCGGGTGGGATCAGCTCGCGGTGTTCGGCATCCGCGAGGGTCTCGATCAGTTCGTCGCGCGAGTCGACTCCGGGCGAGACGAACTCGACGAGCCGCTCGAACAAGCTGCGCTTGTCGGCAGGCGGGGAAAGCTTGTCCCCTTTGTAGGGGCGACTCGGATGTGGGTCGGGCATCGCGCCGGGGCGAGAAGTCGGAAAAGCAAAAGCTTAACAGCAGTAGGCGTATGCCCGCGCCGGCGAGCTTGACACTTCTGGTACCTTCTACAAAATTCCTTGTCAACCCCGGCGCGCCGGCCCCCTCCCGGGCACTCCGGCTCACTTCTTCATCAGCAGGCCTTTTTCTCCATGAGTCTCATCCCCGCCACCATCCTGACCGGCTTTCTCGGGTCGGGCAAGACCACGCTGCTCAAGCGCGTGCTCACCGAAGCCCACGGCCAGAAGATCGCCGTGATCGAAAACGAATTCGGCGATGAGAACATCGACAACGAAATCCTCGTGCAAGACAGCAGGGAGCAGATCATCCAGCTCAACAACGGGTGCGTCTGCTGCACCATCCGCGAAGACTTGCGAAGCACCTTGTCGGATCTCGCCGAGAAGCGCCGCAAGGGTGAGCTGCAGTTCGATCGCGTCGTGATCGAAACCACCGGCCTGGCTGATCCGGGCCCGGTCGCCCAGACCTTCTTCATGGACGACGAGGTCGCCGAGAACTACCTCCTCGATTCCATCTTGACGCTGGTGGACGCCAAGCATGGCGATCAGCAGCTCGACACGCGCCAGGAGGCCCGCATGCAGGTCGGCTTTGCCGACCAGATCTTCATCAGCAAGGCCGACCTCGTGGATGGCGACGCCCTCGAGGCGCTCAGCCATCGCGTCAAGCACATGAACCCCAGGGCGCCGCAAAAGCGCGTCAATTTCGGTGAGGTGCCCTTGTCGGAGGTGTTCGACCTCAAGGGCTTCAACCTGAATGCCAAACTCGAAATCGATCCTGATTTCCTGAAGGCCGATGACCACGGCCACCATCACCACCATGATCACGAGCACGGCGAACACTGCGATCATCCGCACCACCATGCTCACGATGACGACGTGAAGTCGTTCGTCTTCCGCTCGGACAAGCCATTCAACCCGGCCAAGCTCGAAGAATTCCTCGGCGCCATCGTGCAGGTGTATGGACCCAAGATGCTGCGTTACAAGGGCGTCCTCCATATGAAGGGCAGCGACCGCAAGGTGATTTTCCAGGGCGTGCACCAGTTGATGGGCAGCGATCTCGGCCCCACCTGGGCCAAGGGCGAGAAAAAAACGAGCAAGATCGTTTTCATCGGCCTGGATCTGCCCTCCGATGTGTTCCGCCAGGGCCTGGAGCAGTGCCTCGCATGACCCCCGCGCAACGCCGGCGAGGCTCAAGTTCGCACTGAACCGTCCGAAAACCCGCTGAATCCCGGGGGTGCGCCCGGCGACCGGACTGAGGGAAAGGCCTGTGCCCTGCCGGTGCCCGGCAGGGCCACAACGTGGCTACAATCCGCGCGCCGATCGCCGCTCCCGGGGTGCACATGGCCCCCATAGCGGGTATAAATGCCGTTGCGAGGAGATTTCCAAGTGAGCAAGACCCCGGTCCAGCGAACAAGCGCGAGCAAGCCAGCGGCGAAAAAGCCGACACCGGCGGCGAAGGCGTCCGCCAAGTCTCCGTCAAAAGCAGCCACCGCGACCCAACCGGCGGCGAAGTCTGCCGAGCCGAAGGCCGTCTCCAAACCCGCAGCGAAGGCCGCGCAGCCTCCTGTTCAACCCAAGTCAACCGCCGTGCCGACCCCATCCGTCGCCGAATCCGAATCGCCCCCAGGAAAGCCGGCCGGTCATGCCGCCGCTTCGCCCGTGGCCGCGACGGCGGATCCGTCGGCCGTCAAGGCCTCTTCTCCGCGTGTCGCGGCCGCCCGTGCGGCCGCCGCGCCTCCTCCGGCCGCCATTCCCCCGGCCACCTCGCGCTTCGCGGACCGCTTTGCGCCGCCGAGACCTTCCTCCCGTCAACTGAATGCTTCCGTGATCGACGTGACCAAAACCCCTCAAAAGGCCGACCCCAAACTCGCCAACGCCTGGAAAACCAAGCCCGGCGCCGAACTGACCGAAGCCGAAGTGCTCGCCATGCCCGAAAGCGAGTACATGAAGGAAAAGCAGATCGAGTTTTTCCGCGCCAAGCTGCAAAGCCTGAAGGACGACCTCCTCAGCAATGCCGGCGAAACCACCGAGCACCTGCGCGAAGACACCTCCATCGTGCCCGATCCGGCCGACCGCGCCACCATCGAGGAGGAGCACGCGCTCGAACTGCGCACCCGTGACCGTGAGCGCAAACTGCTGAAGAAGATTGCCCAGTCCCTCGTCCGCCTGGATTCGGGCGACTACGGTTTCTGCGACGAAACTGGCGAACCCATCGGGCTGGGCCGCCTGATCGCCCGGCCGACCGCTACACTGTCCCTCGAGGCCCAGCAACGCCGAGAACTGAAACAAAAAATGTTCGGCGACTGACGTCCCGACCCATTTCTCCTCGACATGGCGGACAACAAAGACAGCTCCAGCTTTTTCCGAAAGGTCGTCAAGTTCGTGGCCAACCCTGCCACGGACTGGGCGCAGCTCGGCGCGCCCATGGAAGACGCGCGTGAGAGCGAATACGCCAAGTCGGAACTGAAAGCCATGATCGAGCGCAAGCGGCGCAACGATTTCGTCCGCAAGCGCGAATTCGACATGCTGCGCAAGGTCCGCCGCGAAGGCCTCACCAGTGAGCAGCTGGCCACCCTCGGCGGGTCCTCCAGAATCGACGATTCCGAAGCTCGCCTGCCTGAGAGCGGTGCGAAACCGTACAGTGGCGTGAAGGCCAAGATCGACGAGATCGAGCAACAGATGGTCGGGGATGGCCTCGCCTCACCATCGCGCCGCACGCCATCTTTCTATGAGGCGCCCACCCAACCGGCAGCGATCGGTTACGCCGCGACCGAACCCGATCGCGGCAGTGCCGCGGCGGCGCCGGCTGTCGTGGTGATGAGTCCAGGCTTGTCACCGCTCAACGGCGACGCCGGATCGATCGAACTCGCCCGCCCCTTCGCCGCCGAGGTGAACGAGGTCGTGCACGACCCGGAACTCGACGAGGCCGTCATCGCGTTCGCCAACGCCGACTTCGAACTGTGCGAAGAGTCGCTTTCGGCGCTCACGTCCAGCACCGGACCACGCGCGCAACACGCGGAAACGTGGCTCGCGCTGTTCGACCTGTACCGAGCCATCGGCCAGCAGCAAAAGTTTGAAAGCCTCGCCCTGGAGTACGCACAGCAGTTCGGCTGGTCTGCCCCCCAGTGGTTCTCCATGCCACGCCTGGTGGCGGAGGCTGCGGTGGAGGAACGCCGGCCTGCCCATCCGCGCAGCGACGGCAACGTCGGATGGGTGTGCCCGGCCGTCCTCGAAGCTGAAACGGTCTCGGGATTGCGGTCACAAACACTGCAGATGCCATTGCCGTGGGTCTTCGACTGGACCGCCCTGCATTCCATCGACACCGAAGGCTGTGCGCGCCTGAGCGAACTCTTCCGAAGCTGGATGGGCCAGTCGCTCGACATGCGCTGGGTCGGCGGTGAACGCCTGCTTCAAGTGCTGCAGGACGCCGCCCCCACGGGGGTGCGCGATGCCGATCCGGTCTTCTGGCAAGCCCGTCTCGATGCTTTGCGCCTGGTCAACCGGCCGGACCAGTTCGACGAAGCCGCCATCGACTACTGCGTGACGTACGAGGTATCACCGCCCTCGTGGGAACCCGTGACCTGCCAGGTGCGCATCAGCGGCGCCAACCAGAGCACGCAATCCCCTCCCATGTCGGTCGTCAGTGACGTCTCGACGACGTTCCAGGAATCCCAGCTGATCGATGAGCCCGGCGTGGTGCAAGTCGCAGGCGTGGAGCTGTCGGGCCAACTGGTCGGAGACATCAGCGCCACGCTGACGAAGATGCACGAAGACTTGGGCAACTCGACCATCGTCAACGTATCGTGCGCGAGGCTCATCCGGGTGGACTTCATCGCGGCAGGCGATCTGCTCAATTGGGTGCTTGCCCGCCGCAGCGAAAACCGGTCTGTCAGCTTCTCCGACGCCCATCGCCTCGTGGCACTGTTCTTTGGCGCCATGGGCATCAACGAACACGCGAAGGTCAAGGTCCGCATCGTGTGATGCGGCCTCGTGTCCTGCCCCCTCGATAACGGGCATCGCCGCCTGTTGTTTTGTTTTGCGCGTCGGCCTTGAACCCGGCCCACCCGCCCGGATCTGTATCCCATGGAAAATTATCACGGCACCACCATCTTGAGCGTGCGCCGAGGCAACATCGTTGCCCTTGGCGGCGATGGCCAGGTCACGCTCGGAAACATCGTTGTCAAATCCACGGCACGCAAGGTGCGCAAGCTCTACCGTGACCAGGTTCTGGCCGGCTTTGCCGGCGCCACGGCCGATGCGTTCACCTTGTTCGAACGCTTCGAAGCCAAACTGGAAAAGCACCAGGGGCACCTGGTGCGCGCTGCCATCGAACTGACGAAGGACTGGCGCACCGACCGCGTCCTGCGCCGCCTCGAGGCCATGCTTGCGGTGGCCGACCGTGGGGCCTCGCTGATCATCACCGGCAACGGTGACGTGCTCGAACCTGAAATGGGCGTGGTCGCGATCGGCTCCGGCGGCGCCTATGCCCAGGCCTCAGCCAGGGCACTGCTCCAACACACAGAACTGCCCCCGCAGGACATCGTCAAGCGTTCACTCGAAATCGCCGGCGATCTCTGCATCTACACCAACCAGCAACACACCATCGAGGTCCTTGAATGAGCACGATGACCCCGCAGGAAATCGTCTCCGAGCTGGACCGTCACATCGTCGGCCAGAAAGACGCCAAGCGCGCCGTCGCCATCGCCCTGCGAAACCGCTGGCGCCGCCAGCAGGTCGATGAAAGCCTTCGTGGCGAGATCACGCCGAAGAACATTTTGCTGATCGGCCCCACCGGCGTCGGCAAGACCGAGATTGCCCGCCGGCTGGCCAAGCTCGCCGACGCGCCGTTCATCAAAGTCGAAGCCACGAAGTTCACCGAGGTGGGCTACGTCGGCAAGGACGTGGACTCCATCGTGCGTGACCTGGTGGAAATGGCCGTCAAGCAAGAACGCGAACACCAGATGCGCCGCCAGCGGGCGCGGGCCGAGGACGCTGCCGAGGAGCGCGTGCTCGACATCCTCGTGCCCCCGGCACGCAGCGCCGGCAGCGACTTCGGCCTGACGGCCAGCAGCCCCGCCCCGGCCGACAACACCGCGCGCCAGGTGATGCGCAAGCGTCTGCGCGAAGGTGCGCTCGACGACAAGGAAATTGAAGTCGACGTGGCCGAACCGAAGCCCAGCTTCGAAATCATGAGCCCGCCCGGCATGGACGACATGGCAGAGCAGCTCAAAGGCATGTTCTCCCAGTTCACCCCGACCAAACGCAAGACCCGCAAGCTCAAGATCGCCGAGGCGCTGAAACTGCTCGCCGAGGAAGAAGCCGCCAAGCTTGTCAATGAAGACGAGATGAAGACACGGGCGCTCGCCAACACCGAGCAAAACGGCATCGTCTTCCTGGATGAGATTGACAAAGTGGCTGCACGATCCGACACGGGTGGTGCCGACGTGTCCCGCCAGGGCGTCCAGCGTGACCTGCTCCCGCTCGTGGAGGGCACGACCGTGAACACGAAGTACGGCATGGTCAAGACCGACCACATCCTCTTCATCGCATCCGGCGCCTTCCACCTGAGCAAACCGAGCGACCTGATCCCTGAGCTGCAAGGGCGCTTCCCCATCCGCGTCGAACTCGGCTCGCTGACCGTCGACGACTTCGAAGCCATCCTGACCCAGACCCACGCCAGCCTGCTCAAGCAATACCAGGCGCTGCTGGCCACCGAAGGCGTCAAGCTCGAACTCTCGCCGGACGGCATCCGCCGCTTGGCCCAGATCGCATGCGACGTGAACGAACGCACCGAGAACATTGGTGCTCGTCGCCTGGCCACCGTGATGGAACGTTTGCTCGACGAAATCAGCTTCGATGCCCCCAACCGCAGCGGGCAGACCATCTCCATCGGCGCCGCCGAAGTCGATGCGAAGCTTGGAGAGTTGGCTCAGAACGAGGATCTCTCGCGCTACATCCTTTGATGGGGCTGGTCGCCGGGGGGCTCCCCGGCATCCCCTTGAGCCTTGGAGTCCTTGCTCTCTGGCGAGGCCGCGCCGGGTCTCGGCCCGGCAGTTGCGAGACTCGGCCGTGCTCGCCCGCCTCAGCTCGCTTCGCATCACACCTCTGGCTCACTGGACCCGGTGGGCCCCGGCGTTCGCCGGGGTGACATGTTGTTTGCGCCCCCCGCGTGTCATACCAGCGAACGCCGGTACCCACTGGCCCAGTTGGCCACGACTGCTGCCGCAGCCACAAGAGAGCAAGAGGCGAGCGAGCAAAGCGAGCAACGCCCTGAAGCGCGTGCGACAGGCAGGCAAGCGAAGCGAAGCCGCAGATCAAGCCACCCGCGAGGCCGGCTTTGCCGGC
>CBIHPH010000002.1:0-105177 GCA_966212105.1 uncultured Rhizobacter sp. | reverse complement strand
GGCTGCCGGGCCGAGACCCGGCGCGGCCTCGCCAGAGAACAAGATCATCTAAAGCGAAACCCAGGCACAGAAGCGCCGTGCCCGGGCGCCCAAGGGGCAAATCACCCGAAGTGACAGATGTAGTGCAAAGCCTGCGTCACTTCGATGTCAAACGAGGAGTTCCCAGGAACATCGAAGGATTGCCCGGCACTGTAGGTGGTCCAGTCCGCTTCGCCCTTGAGCTTCACGCGGCAGCTGCCGTCGATGAGCTCCATGACTTCGGGCGCCCCGGTGCCGAAATTGAGGGTGGCCGGCAGGATGACGCCAACGCTTTTTCTGGTGCCATCGGCGAGTTCGACGGTGTGCGAGACGCATTTGCCGTCGAAGTAGACGTTGGCCTTGGTGCTGACCTTGCCGGTCAGGGACGGTGTGGGGGTCGTGCTCATGGGGCGGATTCGTGAATGGATCCGTGATTTTAGACACCAGAAAGAGGGGGCCGGGAGGGCTCCGCGCTGCGATAAAGTGTCGGCCCATGTCCAGCAGTCTTCCCCCGACCACGAGTACCGGCGCCAGCGCACCACTGCAGGACGAACACGATGCGCTGCCCATCGGTACGCGCCTGGCCGAGTTCGAGATCCTGAAGGTGCTGGGGGTGGGGGGCTTCGGCATCGTGTACCTCGCGATGGACCATGCGCTCGACCGCCTGGTGGCCGTCAAGGAATACATGCCGTCGATGATGGCCGCGCGCGGCCGGGGCACCGAGGTGTCGGTGCGTTCCAGCCTGCACCAGGACACGTTCAACCTGGGCCTGCGGTCGTTCGTGAACGAGGCCAAGCTGCTCGCGCGCTTCAACCATGCGTCGCTGGTGAAGGTGTACCGATTCTGGGAGGCCAACGGCACCGCGTACATGGCGATGCCGTTCTACCCGGGCCGCACCCTGAAGGAAGAGCGCCGTGCGATGTTGCAGGTGCCGGACGAGAGCTGGGTGCGCGGCCTCGTGGATCCGCTGCTCGGCGCGATGGAGGTGCTCCACAAGGAAAGCGTCTTCCACCGCGACATCGCACCCGACAACATCCTGCTGCTGCCGGACGCGCCGCCCGTGTTGCTCGATTTCGGCGCCGCCCGGGCCGTGATCGGGGACCGGACTCAGTCGCTGACGGCGGTGCTCAAGCCGAGCTATGCGCCCATCGAGCAGTATGCCGACGTGGGTCACCTCCGCCAGGGGCCCTGGACCGATCTGTACGCGCTCGGCGCCGTGCTGCACTTCGTGGTGACGGGTCGCCCGCCCACGCCGTCGGCGTCGCGGGCGGTCCACGACGATCAAAAGCCGCTCACATCCCTGGGCCGCGAGCACACGGGCAGCCTGCCGCTGAAGGTGCTCAAGGCGATCGACTGGGCCCTGACCGTCAGTCCGCACACGCGCCCCCAGAACGTGCAGCAGTTCCGGGATGCACTGGAAGGGCGCTTCGATCCGCCTCAGCCCACGGGCCCGTCGGTGCCCACGGTGAAGGTCGAACCCACCCGTGCCGCCCCATCCGGCTGGGAGCCGACCTTGCACTCGGCGGCCGCATCTGCATCTGAAACGCCAGTCGATCTGGACCCCACGGTCGTCGATCCCGGGCGCAGTGCGCCCACTCAGCCGATCGGCAACACCGCGCCCCCGGCAGCCGCAGCGCCTGCGACCACGCCGCCTGCAGCATCGCCGCCGCCCGTCGCTCCACCGCCGCGCACGTCGCGCGCGTTGCCGCCGCTGTTCGAGGGAGAGCCCGAACCGGTTGCCGCGGCCTCGAAGTCCCATGCCGGGCTGATGTTCGTGGCGCTGGCCACGGCCGTGATGCTCGTGGTGATGCTCGGGTACATGCTGCTGAAAGACCGCTTCAACCACCCGGCCGAGCCGGTGAGCACCGCACCGGCCCCGGCTCCAGCCCCGGCCTCCGTGCCGGTGATCCTCGCGCCCACGCCGCCTGCGCCGTTGCCGGTGCCGGTGCCAGAGCCAGCCCCGATGATCAACGCGCCGGTTGGCACACCCACCATTGCCGTGCCGAACTGGTCGGCGAGTGCGGTGGTGCCCACGCCACTGTCGCCTGCGTCGACGCCCGCCTCCGCGGTGGCTGTCGCCGCGTCAGCGGTCGTGCCGCCGCCGCGCGTGACGCCACCTGCCGCACCGCGCGTGCGCCCCAAGTCGGCCACGCCCGTCGCAACGCCTGCATCCGCACCGCCCACGCCGCGCGACACCTGCAACGCGCGCAGCACGGGATCGATGTCGAGCTGCATGCGTCGCCTGTGCACGCAAGGCGCGATGGTCGATCATCCTCAGTGCGTGCAACTGCGCCGCGAAGAAGAATGGTGATTTGAGGGGGCGGGCAAGGCTTCAGCCGGGCGTGACCCGCCCCGGTGCAATGGCCGGCTCGCCGCCGTCTTCACGCACGCGCAACCATGTTTGTTGCAGCAACCAGGCGTCCACGCTCGCGCGGTGCCGGGCCAGCGAGAATTCCCCGCTGATGCGGTCGCGGGTGGGCTGCCAGCGGTCGGCCTCGTCTTCCGACAGCAGCTTGCGCAGGCTCTCCAGCCGGAAGAGTGGCACGCAGCCCGCCTCATCGAACAAGGCAGACAGCCAGGCGAAGTCGTGGCCCCAGCCGTCGCTGTAGAGGGTCTTGCCCCGCAGCCGTTCGTTGAGCATCGCGGCCACCTCGGCCACTGGCTTGCCGTGACGGTCCAGGGTGGCGCGCTGGATGTGGTGCACCGACTCGGCGCTGATGTCCCAGTGGGTCCAGGACGGTGCCGGTCGGATCAATGTGCAAAAGCTCGAACCATCACCCAGCACGTAGCCCACTTCGATCGGGTAGCTCGAGCGGCCGAAGCCGGACGCTTCGATGTCCATGATGGACGGGGTCTCCTCGTTCGATGGCGCAGGAGCAGGGGCATGAACGACGGCAACCATGGAATGAGCGTAGCAAGATGCGGCCCAAGCGCTGGTCAGGGCGATGTGATGCGCGCAATGCTGCCGCGGTAGAGCACATACAGGGCGCCGTCGTTGCCCGCCATGACGTCGATCGGCATGCCGGCCATGTTCGCAAACGTCGATGCGGCATGGCCATTGGCCGGGTCCAGCCGGCCCACGATGCGGCTGAGCAAGTCTGCGAAGAAGAAGCTCCCGTGGTATGCGGCGGGAAACGCGCCGCCTGCAGGGTAGAAGGTGGCGCCGACGATGCTTTGCCCGGTGATGAAGCCGCCAGGGCCGATACCGGGTGGCGTGGTCTCCGTATGGCGGTAGGTGAAGATGGGTGCCGTGGCGCCTCCCACCGTGCCGGCGCCCTCGTTCGCCGGCCAGCCATAGTCGGCACCGGCGGCGCCGATGTTGACCTCTTCCCAGGTGTCTTCACCCACGTCGTTGATGTAGAGCGTGCCGGTGCCGGGCTGGACCGCAAAGGTGAACGGATTGCGAAGCCCGCGCGCCCAGATGGCCTGGGACTGGCCGGTGGTCGTGGTGTGATGGGGGTTGTCGGCCGGAATCGAGCCGTCGTCGTTGAGCCTCAGGATCTTGCCGAACACGCTGGTCAGCAGCGGCGAATGGTTGCGGTCTGCGTTGTCGCCCACGGCCACGTACAGCTTTCCGTCGGCGCCGAAATGGATGGCACCGCCGTTGTGGTTGGTCGCACTGCTGAGCGGGGGCAGCTCGAACAGCACCTCCTCGCTGTTGGCAAAGGCCACGTCGCCATTCGCAGTGAAACGGCTGATGCGGCCATGCGCATTGGAGGCGGTGGTGTAGTGGATGTAGACGTATTGGTTCACGGTGAACTGGGGATGCAACGCGACACCGATCACCCCCCGCTCGCCGTTGCTGTCCGTGGCGACGGTGGCGAACGGGACGGTCAGGCGGGTGCCGTTCTTGACGATGCGCACCGTGCCGCCCTGCTCGGCGATGAACAGGCGGCCGTCCGGGGCCTGCGCCATGGCTGTCGCCCGGGCCAGGCCCGTGACCCAGGTCTCGTCCTTGGTGAACCCCGAGGGCAGGGCGGTGGAGCCGCCGAACCGCACGGTGGCCGTGGCCCAGTCCGAGCGGTTGTTCGATGCGTCGCGGGCTCGCGCTCGCACCTGGTGCTGCCCAGCCGCGAAGTCAGCGGTGTTGACGGTGGCCGCATACGGCGCCGTGGTGTCCTCCGCGCCGATGGCAACACCGTCCACCTGAAATTCCACCCCCGCCACGCCGACGTCGTCTGTGGCCGTGGCGGTCAGCTCGATGGAGCCAGTGAGTCCGTCGGTCAGGTTGGCCGGTGATGTCAGTGTGATCGTGGGGGCCTGCGCCCCGCTGGGGGTCGGAGGCGCAGGAAGGTCACCGCCACCGCCACCGCCACCGCACGCCGCCATGAGCGCGCCTGCGCCAAGCCAGAGTGCCAGATGCGCCTTCGCATGTTGTTTCATGATGAACGCTCCCCGCAGGGCCCACATTCCGTGATTTGTGCCACAGTTCCGCGGTGGACGCCTCACGCGATGACGGAAGACCTTGATGGCCTCAGTGCAGCGAGCGGGCCACGCGGCAGGGTTCGTACTGACCGGCCAGTTGCAGTGCATTGACGAGACCGCCGGGCGCCGGGTTCGGCGGCATCTCCCTCACCAACTCAAATACAGGAGAGTCCCCTTGTCGAACGAGATCACCCCGGGCCGCCCTCATGAACGCATCTGGCCGAAGCGTCTGCCCCGGCATCTGGCCGTGCCTGCCACATCCTTGTATTTCAACCTCGAAGTGTCCGCGCGCCGGTTCCCGCAGAAGGCGGCCTGCATCTTCTTCGGGGAGGCGTTGACCTACGCCGCCTTGCACCAGCAGGCCGAGGCCATTGCTGGTTGGTTGCAGCACGCCGGGGTGAAAAAGGGCGACCGGGTTGCCCTGTACATGCAGAACTGCCCGCAATTTGTGGCGGCGTTCTACGGCATCCTGCGCGCCGATGCGGTGGTGGTCCCCGTGAACCCGATGAACAAGGCCGCTGAAATCAGCCGCTGCCTCATCGATGCAGCGGCGCGCCTGGCCATCTGCACCGCCGATGGCGCGCAGGAGCTGGCCGCGGCGCATGCCCTCATGCCTGCCGGTGAAGGTCTGAGTCGCGTGCTGGTCGCGCGTTTCACCGACGCGATGCCGCAAGGGCCGATCGATGCCGAACTCGCCCCGCCGGCGGCCATCGAAGCCTGGCTCCGGTTCGATCCGCCGCTGCCCGAACCCGCATGCGGCATCCAGTTCGTTCGCTGGTCTGATGCGCTGGCGGAACGCCACGCGCCCGACGCCCACACGTCCGGCCCGGACGACATGGCCGTGCTGCCTTACACGTCAGGCACCACCGGCCAGCCCAGAGGTTGCATCCACACGCATGCCACCGTCATGACGAACACCGTGGGCAACCAGTGGATGCAACGTGGCGCCGAGACCGTCTTGCTGGGTGCGCTGCCCATGTTCCACATCACCGGTCTCGTGAATGCGGTGTGTGAGGCCGTGTATTCCGGCAGCACGGTGATCCTGCTGCCACGATGGCAGCGCGAACTCGCCGGCCGCCTGATTTCACGGTATCGGGTGACGCACTTCTCGTGCATTCCCACGATGATCATCGATCTGTTCGGCAGCCCCGAATACCAGCGCTTCGACCTGAGCAGCCTGAAGTTCCTGAGCGGCGGAGGCGCAGCGATGCCGCAGGCGGTGGCCGAACGTTTGCTGCAGGAATTCGGTGTGGTGTTCGCGGAAGGCTATGGGCTCACCGAAACCTGTGCCGTCACCCATTGCAACCCGCCCGAGCGGGCGAAGCAGCAGTGCCTCGGTATTCCCGTCTTCAGCGTGGATTCCCGCGTCGTCCATCCTGACACACTGGAGGAAGTGCAACCGGGGGAAGTGGGCGAGATCATCACCCATGGCCCGCAGCTCTTCAAAGGGTACTGGAACCAGCCGGAGGCCACCGCAGCGGCGTTCGTGGAAATTGACGGCAGGCCTTTCTTTCGCACCGGCGACCTCGGACGCATGGACGAGGAGGGCTACTTCTTCCTCGTCGACCGCCTCAAGCGCATGATCAACGCGAGTGGCTTCAAGGTGTGGCCGGCCGAAGTGGAGGCCATGCTGTACAAGCATCCCGTGGTGCAGGAGGCCTGCATCATCTCGGCGAAGGATTCGTATCGCGGCGAAACGGTCAAGGCCGTGGTGGTGCTGCGCGCCGAGGCAAGGGGCAAGACCTCTGCCGAAGACATCACGTGCTGGGCCAGAGAGCACATGGCAGCGTACAAGGTGCCGCAGCTCGTTCAGTTCGTCGATGCCCTTCCGAAGTCTGCCTCCGGCAAGGTGATGTGGCGTCTGCTGCAGGAGCAGCAGAACGCTTGAGGCCCGCAGACATTGCGCGAACCCATGCCCGAAGGAATCGAAGCACACAGCGCCTCTGCGCGTAGGTGATCGAGTGATGCATTGACCGATCCCCTGACGGCGCGGCCTTCACGTGACGTGCCGATCAGAGCGTTGCCCCCTCGCACCCAGAACAGGGGGGGCTGTCTCGACGCTCGTCAATATTGGCGAGGTACCAAAAACGCCGAACTCTCAGACTGCCTTGAAACATCAAGGGGAATAGAGAGTGGAATCAGGGGAAAGCAAAGCATTCCGCCGGGACATCAACGGGTGGCGAGCATGGGCGGTCGTCGCGGTCATGCTCTACCACTTCAAGGTGCCAGGCTTTCGCAGTGGTTTCATTGGCGTCGACATGTTCTTCGTCATCTCCGGGCTGCTCATGACGCGCATCATCATGGGCGGCCTCGAGCACAGGACCGAGCGGTTCTCTCTCCTGCGTTTCTATTCGGCCCGGGCGCGCCGCATCGTGCCGGCCCTGGCCGTCATGTGCGCCACGCTGCTGATCCTGGGCTGGAAGGTGCTGCTGCCAATCGACTACAAGCAGCTGGGCAACCAGGTGGTGATGGCCTTGTCGTTCGCATCGAACTTCTGGTTCTGGCAACAGACGGGTTACTTCGCCCCTGGCGCTGAAGAGCAATGGCTGCTGCACACCTGGTCGCTCGCCGTGGAATGGCAGTTCTACCTGGTTCTGCCGCTGATCCTCATGGTGGTGTGGCGCTTGTGTCCCCGGCGTTCCATGGTGAACGCCGTCGTCGTGGCCCTGTTCCTGCTCTCACTGGGTCTTTCCGCCTGCATCACGCCAACGCAGCGCGACACCGCCTTCTACTTGCTGCCCACACGCGCATGGGAGTTGCTCGCGGGCAGCCTCGTCTACCTCTTCGCACATCAACTGGTGCTCTCCCGTGGTGCGGCACGAGCGCTCGAGGCCGTGGGGCTTCTGCTCTTGATCGGCTCGGGCATCTTGCTCGATCCGGAAGTGAGCTGGCCGGGATGGCCTGCACTGGTGCCCGTGCTGGGCACGATGGCCCTGCTGACAGCGGCGCGTGCTGATTCGCTGTGCACCCGCACCCAGTGGGTTCAATGGGCAGGCAGTCGCTCCTATTCGCTGTACCTTTGGCATTGGCCGGTCGTCGTGGCCATCAGGTATTGGGGCAACCTCGCAGACCTGAGTGAGGTGGGGCTCGGTCTGCTGCTCACCATGGTTCTTGCGGAAGCGTCCTTTCGGTACGTCGAATCTCCGGTTCGCACGGCACCCGTCCACCGCAGCTTGAACCTTGCGATGGTGACACAGCTTGCAGCGGTCGTGGCCATCGCGGCGTTCGGTGCCGGTGTGCGGCTGAATCAGGGGGTCGAGGGACGCTTCCCCGCTCACATCGAAATGGCGAGCCGCGAAAGCCTCAATCGGAATCCGCGGATCGAGGAATGTCACCACCGGAGTGGGCGGGTCTCGCCCTCCTGCGTGCACGGTGGCAAGCGCGTGCGGCTCATCATCATGGGCGACAGCCACGCCAACTCGCTGGTATCCACCGCGTTGGCGGCCGCCCCTGGCGCTGATGATGGGGTCATGGAATGGACCTACAGCGGTTGCCCCATCCTGCGCAACGTGCGCAAGTACAGGCAGCCCGATTGGCAGTGCACGGAGTTCATCGAATGGGCCTTGGCCCAACTCGAAACCATTCCGCGCGACGTTCCCTTGGTCATCGTGAACCGGCATGTGATGTATGCGTACGGAAACGGGCGATCCCTCAAGGACGCATTGCCGCTGGTGTACTTTCCGAATGCCCCAACCGCTCCGATGCCGGCGTTCCTCGATGCATACCAGCACGCACTGACCGATACGATGTGCCACCTGGCAAAGTCAAGGACGGTGTATCTGGTGCGTCCCATCCCGGAGATGCACGTCCATGTGCCCAACCTGGCCCGGTCGATGATCTGGGGCAGGTCCCCCGAGGCCATGGTGCCAAGGGCCGAATACGAGGTGGACAACGGACCATTCCTGGCCGCCCAGGACCAGGCGCGGCAACAATGCGGCGTGCGCATCCTGGATCCGGTGCCTTACCTGTGCCCGAAAGACCGATGCGATGGCATTCGGCAAGGCCGCCCCCTGTACTCGGACGACGATCACCTGAGCGAATACGGCAGCCGATATCTCGTGCCCATGTTCGCGCAGGTCTACGAACAAACCCCCGATCACGCGCCGAACGACATCGCTCCCGTACACCTTGCAGCGCTCAACGTCCCGCCCTCCGATCGCTTCCAAGTCCCATCACCGGAGGGACTCCCGACCTCGTCTCATTGAAGGATGCAGGAGGAAGGCGCGGTGAAAGCTTCACTCCCTCCCCAGCGTCTTCCAGAGGTAGGTGAACTCGAGGGCCTGCAGGTGGGCGCGCTGTTCGTTGTCGGCGGCTCCGCCATGGCCCCCCTCGATGTTTTCGTAGTACAGCACGGGGTGGCCCTGGGCCATCATCCGAGCCGCCATCTTGCGCGCATGGGCCGGGTGAACGCGGTCGTCGCGGGTCGAGGTGGTGAACAGGACGTGCGGATAAACCACGCCCGCCTTGACGTTGTGGTACGGGCTGTATGCCGAAATGAACGGCCATTCCGCAGGGTCGTCGGGGTTGCCGTACTCCGCCATCCATGAGGCTCCGGCCAACAGCGTGTGGTAACGCCGCATGTCGAGCAGTGGCACCTGGCACACCACGGCGTTGAACAGTTCGGGGCGCTGGACGAACGTCGCGCCAACGAGCAGTCCACCGTTGCTCCCACCCATGATGCCGAGGTGCTTCGGCGACGTCACCCCCGCGGCGATGAGGTCCTCGGCCACGGCGATGAAATCGTCGTAGCTTCGCTGCTTGTGCGCCTTGACGGCCGCCTGGTGCCACGCAGGGCCATACTCGCCCCCGCCGCGGATGTTCGCCACCACCAGCACGCCGCCGTGCTGGTACCAGGCCCGGCCGAAGCCGCCGGAATACCAAGGCTTCAGCGCGATTTCGAAGCCGCCGTAGCCGTACAGCAAGGTCGGGTTGAGCCCGTTCGCGGATGCGCCGTCGGGCCACACGATGAAGTAGGGCACCCGCGTGCCATCCTTCGACGTGGCAAAGCGCTGTTCGGTCCGCTGCCCCTTGGCATCGAACAGGGCCTGGCGTGATTTCAGCAGCTCCCGCTGGTCATGGGCCGTGCTGCCGAGGAACAGTGAATCTGGGGTCAGGAAATCGGTGTACGTCAGCCAGTAGCTCTCGGCGAGGTCGTCTGTCGGCAGCAGCGGGTCGTGCAGCGAGCCCACTCCCAGGCTGCCCGGGAACGGCGCATCGATCTGGCGGCCGGTCAAGGTGCTGCCCGCCTTGTGCCACAGCTCGAGGCGGCTCGCGACGTTGTCCATGACATTGAGCAGCACGTGGTCCCGCGTGAACGTGTAGCCGGCCAGGGACCGGGTGGCCGTGGGCGTGAACAGCGGCTGCCAACGGCGCTCCCCGCGAAGGTATGCCGAAGCGTCGGTGTAGAGCAGCGAGCCGCTCGGGAAGCGCTTGTCTCCCGCCTGGAGGTCACTGCGCAGGCTCAGCAGCAGCAGGTCGCGCAGGAAACTCGGTGTGGCATCGCTCGGGATGTCGAGGGGAACGAGGTCCTTGCCTTCGAGCAGGAAGTACTTCTGGTTGTAGAAGTCGGTGGCCCGGCTGAACAGCGTTCGCTCGAAGCCCGGGGTCTTGTCGACCGACACGCCGACGGAGACGTCCGTCGTCGCGCCTTCGAACACCGTGAGTGCGGCAGACAGCGGCGTGCCGCGCTGCCACCGCTTGATGATGCGAGGGTACCCCGAATCGGTCTTCGAGCCGGGGCCGAAATCGGTGCCCACGTAAAGGGTGTCCGCATCGATCCATTCCACATCGGACTTGGCCTCGGGCAGTTCGAAGCCGCCGTCGACGAAGCGCTTGTCCACCGTATCGAACTCCCGCACCACCTTGGCGTCGGCCCCACCTCGCGACAGCGAGATGAGACAGTGCCGATAGTCCGGGCCCAGGCAGTTGGCGCCGCCCCACACCCAGTTCTCGTTCTCCGCCTTGGCCAGGGCGTCCAGGTCGATCACGGTCTCCCACTGCGGTGCCGCGAGCCGGTATTGCGCCAGCGTCGTGCGGCGCCACAGGCCGCGCTTGTGCGCTTCGTCCTGCCAGAAGTTGTAGAGCCATGCACCACGGCGCACAACGAAGGGAATGCGGTCGCTGGCATTGAGCACTTCCAGCAACTGCGCGCGCGTGGGCCCGTATTCCGGTCGTGCCGTGAGTTCGGCCTGGGTCACCTCATTCTGGCCGCGCACCCAATCGAGTGCCGCGGTGCCTTGCACCTCCTCCAGCCACTGCAGGTCATCGTCGGTGTTGGAGATGGTGCGGAGAGAATCGGTCATGGTCGTGCAGGCAGACAGGGCAAGAAGGGCGGCCCATGAGGCGGCCCGATGGGTGAGGCGGAGAAAACCCAAGGTCAGCCGGCCAGTGCCCGGTGCTCGGGATGGCGGTTCAGGTAACCCCGTACGTACGAACACACGGGATCCACCTTGAGCCCTTCGGCGCGGGCGTACGCGAGTGCGTGCTCCACGAGTGCTGCCGCGACGCCGCGGCCCCGCAGCGATGGATGCACCTCCGTATGGGTCATCACGAGCCTGTCGCCGGACAAGGCATAGTCGGCCACGTTCAGGTGGCCGTCGATGGTGGATTCGAAGCGCTGCATCGCGTGGTTGTGGCTGACTTCAGGAGCTGGGCATTCCATGGCACATCGCAGGCAGTGGATGGGCCATTCTGAACCAGTCCTCCCGCTGCGCCCGGCTCGCCCGTGTTGCCCCTCACTGCGGCGCGGTCAGCCCGGCGTCAGCCGCTCAAGCGTGACTTCCACGGAGCGCTGGCCGTCGCCGACCCACACGGTTCCGTCCTGAACCGTGACCTGCAACTGCATCGAGCGTTGCGCCAGTTCGCCGAGGGCCTGGCTTTGTCCGGCCGGCACCTGCCATACCGTGAGATTCTGAGCGCGCGTGATCTTCGTGGCCACGCCGCTCCACCAGATCGCCGAACTCGATGCGTAGCTGAACACCGTGACGCGCTCTGCGCGCGGACTCGACTTCATCATGCGCTTGTCGTCGGGCTGGCCCACGTCGATCCAGTGGACGATGTCGCCGGTGAGGTCCTTTTGCCACAGGTCGGGCTCGTCGGTGTCCCACAGGCTTTTCGCGAACTCGAGCGTGCCCCTGTGATTGTCCTGCGGCACATTGAGTGCGTAAGCCAGCACGCGGATCATCATCCGCTCGTCCGTCTCCGACGGATGGCGGGCGATCGTGACGCCGTGGTCGCCGTAGACATGGCGATCCATGTCGGCGATCTGCAGGTTGGCTTTGTGGATCGTGGCTTTGAGCGCCATGGGAGGGCAGGTTCGAAACGGAGAACCTGGCATTAGACCAGAGCGCTGCGTCCGGCGACAATGCTGCCCGATCACGACCTTAGCAGATGTACCGATGACGATGAAGAAGTTCGACCTGGCCAAGCAGATGGGCCTGAAGATCGAAGGCAAGCGCAAAGGCGCCCATGCCCCCGACCGGTTTGCCCAGGGCGCAGCCGCGGCGCTCGACAAGCGGGAGCAACGCAAGCGCGATGCCGCCGCCGGCCTGGTGCCGTTCGCTTGCAAGCTGCCGGCCGACCTGGTGGCTCGCCTCCAGGCACGAAGCGCGGAACACGAGGGCGGCATGAACGCGCTGCTCGCCGCCTTACTGGAGAAGGGACTGGCCTGAGTGCCGGGCCCGATCAGGGCGTGGACGCTTCCGGCGCCGGCCGAGGCACCACCACGCCCGGCGAAAGCGGGATCTCATCTTGCACCCGCACGCCGGTCACGTAGTGCCGCGTCTCGCCGAAGCAGGTGGTGGGCAGCCCCACCTTTTCCACGTAGTGCAGCGCCACGCGCTTGCCCATCGCCTCATTGAGCTGGGCCGCCACCGCATCATCGTTCACCGTGAAGAAGAACTTCTCCGGCGTGCTGCCCGGGAGCGAGACGAGCGCCAGTTCGCCTTCCCAAGTTTTGCAGAGCCAGCCCTTGCGGGACAGCTTCTGCACCCAGCCGGCCCGTTCGCCGCTGCTGTAGTTCCAGTTGAGCACCACGGCGAAGTAGGCCGCCACGAGCAACAGCGGCGCGAGCAAGGCCAGCAGCCATTTGGCAACACGCATTCCTGATCTCCCGACCCCGGCTCGGCGCCGGGACCCATGTTCTGTTCGAAGCTGCGGAGTCTAACTGCCTGCGCGTCAGCCGTAGACGGCCACCACCTGGTAGCCAAGGGCTGCGAGTGCGCCCGAGGGCGTCCAGAGCCTGGACGCCTGATTGACATAGCCCTCGGCGGCGGCGATCACCTCGGTGTCCACACGCCACCAGCCATCCGTCTCCTGCGCGGTGGCCAGCGGCCGCAGCTCCAGCTCCCAGGACACGGAACTCGCCGGCGTCGGCGAGGTGAACCGGCTGATGACCGGCGGCGGCGGCAGATCCGCCATCAGCACGGTCAGCAGCTCCGGATGCACGGCATCACTCCTGAGCCGCATGTGAATGCGGCTGTGCAGGCTGTCCGACCCGCTGTAGGGCGGCACCCCTTCGCACCATCGAAGGTCGAAATGCTGCAGGAAATCCGGACCCAGGCCGCGCGGCACTGGCATCGAATCGTCGAACGTGCGCGCCGCGGCGGGCTGCAACGGGGCCATCGCGGGCACCACAGTGGCCCTGGGGCTGCCGAACACACCGAGGTGCAACGCGGCCGTCTGCCCGTTTTGCTGAACGAGGGCCTGCACCTGGCGCACATGCTTGCCTTCGCGCAGCACCTGAACGGCCACCTGCACCGGCCCCGGGGCGACCGGGCCGATGAAACTGGTCTGCAACGCGCGCAAGCTCACAGAAGGGTGCCAGACACCGCCTGCCACGTCGCGCATGGCCTGGACGGCCAGCGTGGAGATCAGCCCGCCGAAGACCGTGCGGCCTTGCTGCCAGTCTGCCGGAATGTCGAACATGACAGTGCGGCTGCCTGCGTTGCGGCAGCGCGAGCCGAGCAGGGCGGACAGCATGGTGAGCTCAGACATGGGGCATCCGGAAGAGAGCGACCCTCGCATTGTCGAACGAGTCGAACGCCGTCACTGTCACACAGGTGTCAGAGGTTCCCCACAGACGAGGGTGGACATGCCCGACAGCCGCTGCTGCCGCCGGTTTTTTATAGTGTTTGATTGTCAACGAACCAGGATGTGTCCCCATGAACCTCCGATTCGAACGCATGACCGGCATCGCGCTGCTGACAGGGTGCCTGATGTTCGGCGCCGCAGCCGCCACGCCGCCAGTGCGGAGCGTGCCGAAGGTCGACCATGAACGCTATGCAGGCACGTGGTATGAACTGGCGCGTCTGCCGAACCGTCTCCAGGCGCAGTGCGCAGGCGACGTTTCCGCCACCTACACGCCCAACGCCGACGGGTCCATGGACATCGTGAACCGTTGCCGGAAGGCCAACGGCGACATCGAGCGCAGCGAGGGTCACGCCACGCCCGCCGGTGGCGACACGAGCGGCGCGAAGCTCAAAGTGAGCTTCCTGCCGGACTGGCTGCAATGGTTCCCGCTCGGGCGAGACGACTATTGGGTCGTGCTGCTCGACCCCGACTACCGCTATGCCGTGGTCAGCGAACCGGACCGGAACTCCATGTGGGTCCTTGCCCGAGCCCCGGCGATGGATGATGACACCTACGAGGCCCTTCTCGACAGGCTGCGCTTGGCGGGCTATCCGGTCGATCAGCTTGTGCGAACGCCGCACACGAACATGCCTTCACCCATGGCCCGAGAGGTCACGCTGTAGTGTCAGGCTAAAAAAAACGCGGCCGAATGGCCGCGCTTTCTTGTTGCCGCCGTGATGGCGGCCCAGCGTGCATCAAAGCACGCGAATGTTCGCCGCCTGCAGGCCCTTCTGGCCTTGCTTGACTTCGAATTCAACGCGCTGGTTCTCGAGCAGCGTCTTGAAGCCGGAGCCGGCGATGTCGCGGAAGTGCGCGAACAAGTCGGCGCCGCCAGCGTCTTGAGCGATGAAGCCGAAGCCCTTGCTCTCGTTGAACCACTTCACGGTGCCGGTTTGGGTGGGGGTCGTCATGGACGATTTCCTGTCTGATCACAAAAGAATGACGCGCAGCAACATGCTCGCGCGTGCAGTCACGCTCAAGAAGATGGATTCGGGGGAGACGTCTAACGAACCAACCTGGAGCCAGGCGGCATCACGAAATATCACTCGCCAGAACCGACTTGCGGGTTCCTGTGGGGCCGACTATACATCACCGTCGCGCCCGCAGCGCAGGTGGCACCGCCGAAGCGTCGGCCGCGAGCCACACCCGCCGCGAAAGTTGAGAGACTTGGCACAGCACGGCTGCGGTCTTGTGCCACCGCCGATGCACCGCCGCACAATGGTTCCGGCGGCGGTCTTGGAAAATGGCGGCTCAACCCATTGGACCGACGTGCGGGACACCACCATGAACATCATCGATTTCGAACTCAGAGGCGAGTTCATCCCACTGGACGCGCTGCTGAAGGCCACCGGCGTGGCCGGCAGCGGTGGCGCCGCCAAGGCGCTGGTGGCCGACGGACAGGTGGCGGTCGATGGCGAACGGGAGCTGCGCAAGACGTGCAAGGTGCGTGCGGGGCAGGAGGTGGCCGTCACCGGTGTGCGGGTGCGGGTGCATGCACCCACGATGCCCGCGTCGTTCGACTGAGGATGCTGGAACGCCGGCCTGGGCCGTTCAGAACGAGAATTTGTAGCCCACGGTGTAGAGGTCGGTGTTCACGTGGCCGCCGCTCGTACCGTCGAACCGGTACCGCTCCCATTCGGCCGTCACCGCATGGTTCTGGGTGAAGTCGTACTGAAGGCCCAGACCTCCTTTGAGGTTCATGCCGTCGTCCGTGACTTCCGTTCCCGTGCGGCGGTCTTTCAGCTTGCCCTGGAACGCGCCGAGCCGTCCGATGGCGGACAGTCCGTCGGTGATGGGCAATCTCCCCACGGCATCGAGGTACACGCCGCGGCCGCGCAGCGAACCTGCTGAACTGTCGAACCGGCCGGTGTTCATCGCACCAAGCTCGGCACTGAAGAATGGGTTGAAGTGATAGCCGGCGAACAACTTGACGCCGGTGTCGGATCGGTCCGTGGGCGCGTCAGGAAAATCGTCGCCCCGAAGGCGGGTGGCGCCGGCGCCGAGGCCCACGTAGGGGCCGCTGTGCTGGCTATCGATGAACTGAGCCTGCGTGGGCAGGGCGAGAACCGCGGCCCCCGAAGCGAGCAGGGCGGCGATCAATCGGTGGTGGCTGGGTCGGGACATCGTTTCGGTTCCTTTCAAAGGAGATGACAGCTCCCGGCCGCGGCAAAGCGACCGAAGCGTCAACGATGATCCGGGGCAACGGCCGCAGCCGCCAGCGGACGCTGACGTGGTGCCCTGTCGGAAGGCCTGCCGACCCGTGTCGGCCGCCGCCTACAGGCTCCGGGCGCTTTTGTCCCGACGGGCTTTTTCGCGCAGCATGAACAGATAAAGGCTTTCCACCTTGGCACGCGCCCACGGGGTCTTGCGCAGGAATTTCAGGCTCGAGGAGATGCTGGGGTCGATCTTGAAGCAGCGGATGTCGATCTGGCCCGCAAGGCCGTCCCACCCGCCGAATTCGACGAGTTCATGGAGCATGCGTTCGAGCGTGATGCCATGGAGCGGATTGCGCGGCTGGCGGGGCGGATCAGATGTGTCAGCAGACAAAGTACAGCACCGTGAAGTAATGGCAGGCCGTGCCGCCGAGGACGAAGAGGTGCCACACGCCGTGTGCGTGGCGCCAGCGTTCGTCGTTGGCGTAGAAGACGATCCCGGCCGTGTAGAGCAGTCCGCCGGCCACGAGCCAGGCAAGCCCCCAGCCAGGCAACTGCTGGAAAAGAGGCACTGCGGCAATGACGGCGAGCCACCCCATCGCGATGTAGAGAGGCACCGAGGGGATGCGATCACGGCCGAGGATGAGCTCCTTGAGGATGCCGACCACCGCCAGCCCCCACACCGTGCCGAACAACGCCCATCCCCAAGCCCCGCGCAGTGTCACGAGCGTGAAAGGCGTGTAGGTGCCCGCGATCAGCAGGTAGATGGCGCAGTGGTCGAACTTCACCAGCACCCGCTTGGCCGCTCCCCGCACACTGTGGTACGCGCTGGAGGCGCCGTACAGAAGCATCATCGTGGCCGCGAAGATGCTCGCGCTGACGATCTGCCATGCGTCGCCCAGGCGGGCTGCCTGGACGATCAACACGGCCGAGCCGGCGATGGCAAGCAGCAGTCCGGCCAGATGCGTGGTGCTGTTGAAGCGTTCTCCAGGGTACATGGTGGTTGTTCTTGCTCGGGTGGTCGAATCGAGGCTAGGCTACCAGAACGATGCAGCGTGGCAGTGATGGCATCATTGATGTCATGACCATGTCCTTGTCCTCCACCTTGCCGCCCCCTTACGCGCAGCCCCTGCGCCTGGGGCGCGCCCTTGCTGCCACCGGCCATGCGGTCGTGAGCCCCGAAGGGCTGTGCTCGCTGCTGGACACGGACCTGAACACCCTGGATGCGCTGCGTTCAACCTGGGACGATCTGCCGCCGGACGCCTACCTGCGCGATGGCGGGCGGTACCGGCGCCGCCGCCATGCCTGTTACGTGGTCGAAGGCACGCAGGTCGAGCCGGTGCCTCACCGGGCCCACTGGCAGCCCGTGGAATACAACGCGTTGCACGGCGGTCTCGAACGCTGGTTCGAACCCATGACCCCGGCCGTCACGCAGCAACCCGTGTGGTCACGTCTGCTGGTCACGCTGGCGGGCACCTGTTCGGCGCTGAAAGGCGCCCAGCGCTGGTATGTGGAGGCACACCAGTTCCGCATCGACACGACGGACGGCATCGGCCGCCCCACGCCCGAAGGCGCTCACCGGGATGGGGTTGATTTCGTCGCGGTCGTGCTCGTGGGTCGAGAGGGCATCAAGGGGGGCGAAACCCGCGTGTTCGAGGCGGCGGGCCCGCACGGCATCCGGTTCACCATGACCCAGCCGTGGACCATGTTGATGCTCGACGACGCGAAGGTCATCCACGAAAGCACGCCCATTCAACCGCTGCACGAGCACGGCCATCGCGACACGCTGGTGCTGACGTTCCGCAGCGGCGGCTTCCAAGGCCCTTCCACCGCGGCGTAGGGGCTTGAATGCCCGGAGTCCGACCCCAAGTCGGATAATCCGTTGTCCGATCCCCAGCGAGGCTCGCGTTGACCCAGTTCCTGAATGATCTCTTGTCCGCCTTGATCCGCCTGGTGCTGATCACCTCCGGCATCGTCATGGCCGGTCTCGTGCTCCTGCTGGCCATCACGTTCGGAGCCGGTGTGCTGGTCTGGAGCCTCCTCACCGGGCGCAGGCCGCAATTCCGTTTCCCGGGCATGGATCCGAGGGCCACGATGGCGGGCATGCGGGCACGTGCGCGTGCACACACTCACACGCCACCGCGCCGGCCGCCTGTTGTCGACGTGATCGACATCGAAGCGCGCGAAGTGAAGGACTGAACGGTCGCCGGGCGCCAGGGCGCCCGGTGCATTGTCAGCGGATCACGTTGTAGCCGCGGCCGGTCAGGCACCGCTTGAGCACGGTGCCCCGGTCGGCGTCTTTCGCCTGGCGCTGTCCGAGGATGCCGAGCGACGCTCTGTCGGCCGCCGCGCCGGCGACCCGGCCGGCGAACCGGGTCACATCATCGAGGTTCTGATTGGCCAGCTTCACGCAGGCATCGTAGTCGGTGCGGTATTGCGCCGCGTCCACTTTGGCGGGGTCCACCAGATCGTAGCCGGCAAGCGGCTCTGGCGGCAGGCTGGGTTCGAGCGTCGTGCAAGCCACCAGAGAGAGAAGCCCGAGGGCGAGGGCGGCGGCAGGCAGGGTACGCGGCAGTGTCATGGAGCGATCTCTCGTCAGTGGCATAGGCGGTGATTGTCGTTCGGTGGATGGCTCGTCTTAACGTTCGCTTCATCGACGCCTAATCGCCCGTTAACCGACCGTGATTACCGTCACTCCATCGGGGACAACGCCGTCCGCCTGCAACAACACCGAAGGGGCTACCATGACACTCAAGACTTTGAACGCATCGTTGATCGCCGCCGGCGTGCTGGCCGTGGGAACGGCCGGGGCCTTCGCGCTCAAGCCAGAGTTCATCAAAACCAGTGCCGCCGCGAGCAATGTCGCCGCGGTCGTGGCGCCGGCCGCTGCCGTCGCGCCGGTGCCGGCGCAATCCGTGGTGCCGAACTACCGCGCCATCGTGTCGCAGTTCGGTCCGGCCGTGGTCGGGGTCACCGTCGAGGGCATGCACAAGGTGACCCGCGAGGAAATGCCGGACCTGCCGCCTGGCATCGAGAACGATCCGTTCTTTCAGTTCTTCCGAGGCCTGCCCGGGTTGCAGCAACGTGGTCGACAGCCAGCCCCGTCGCAGCCATTCAAGGGGCAGGGGTCCGGCTTCATCATCAGCCCCGATGGTCTGATCCTCACGAATGCGCACGTGGTGCGTGAGGCGAAGGAAGTCACCGTCAAGCTCAGTGACCGCCGCGAATTCGCCGCGAAGGTGCTGGGCACGGACACGACGACCGATGTCGCGGTGCTCCGCATCGATGCCAAGAACCTGCCGACCGTGCGCCTCGGTGATCCGCAAAGCCTGGAGGTGGGGGATCCCGTGCTTGCCATCGGCACGCCCTACGGCTTCGAGCAGACGGCGACGAGCGGCATCGTCAGCGCCAAGGGGCGCTCATTGCCGGGCGATTCGATGGTGCCGTTCATTCAGACCGATGCGGCCGTGAACCCCGGCAACTCGGGCGGCCCGCTGTTCGATGGCAGTGGCGCCGTTGTAGGCATCAACGCGCAGATCTATTCCCAGACCGGCGGCTTCCAGGGTTTGAGCTTTGCGATCCCGATCAACGTGGCGCTGAAGGTCAAGGATCAGATCGTCGCCACGGGCAAGGCCTCGCACGGCCGCCTCGGCGTCGTGATCCAGGATCTGAACCAGAGCCTGGCCGAATCGTTCGGCCTGAGCCGTCCTGACGGGGCGCTGGTGTCGAAGGTGGCGCCCGACAGTGCTGCGGCGGCGGCTGGCATCAAGCCGGGCGACGTGATCCTCGAGATCAACGGCCAACCGGTAGAGCGTTCGGGATCGCTGTCGAGCCGGGTGGGTTTGTCCGCGCCCGGTGACAAGGTGAAGCTGAAAGTGTGGCGCGACCGCTCGGCCCGCGACATCGAAGCCAAGCTCGGGGGCCTGCCGAATGAAGACACCGATGTCGCTGCGAACAACGCCGCGGAGGGTGGCAAGCTGGGCCTCGCGCTGCGTCCCCTGACGAAAGAAGAGCGCCGTGCCAACAAGCTGGAACAAGGCCTGGTGGTGGAAAACGCCGCCGGCCCGGCCGCACGCGCCGGCATCAACCCCGGTGACGTGGTGCTCGCCATCAACGGCAAGCCGGTGACATCGGTCGAGCAGGTGCGCAGTGTGCTGGAGGGCAAGCCCAAGAGCGTGGCGTTGCTCATCGAGCGGGATGGGGAACGGATTTTTGTGCCCGTGAATCTGGGGTGACACCCGGGGCAGTGCCCGGTGGCCGGTTCGCTTTGAGTGACTCTTGTTCTCTGGCGAGGCCGCGCCGGGTCTCGGCCCGGCAGCCGAGTACCTCCGTCTCAGCTCGCTTCGCATCGGTCCGGCCGCAACCCTCGTCACCCCGGCGAAAGCCGGGGCCCACCGTCCCGGCAGGCACCCTGGCAGCTAAGCCGCAGATCAAACGCGCCGCGGGCCGGCCTTCTATTCACTCCAACGCTGAATCTCCACAGAGATGGCCCCCAGGGGCAGCACCTTCTCGGCCGCGTTGCGTTTGATCGCCTCTTTCGGCATTCCGAATACCACGCAGCTTTCCTCGTCCTGGGCGGCAGTGCGGGCGCCGACGTTTCGCATTTCGAGGAGGCCGGCGGCGCCGTCGTCGCCCATGCCGGTCATGATGATGCCGAGGGCGTTGGCGCCGGCGCTGCGTGCGACCGATCGGAAGAGCACGTCCACCGAGGGGCGGTGGCGGTTCACGAGCGGGCCGTCGACCACTTCGACGAAGTACTGGGCTCCGCTTCGCTTGAGCAGCATGTGCCGCCCGCCGGGGGCGATCAACGCACGTCCCGGAACCACACGGTCGTTGTTCTCGGCTTCCTTCACGCTGATCTGGCACAGGCTGTCGAGCCGTGCGGAGAACGCCGCGGTGAATTTTTCAGGCATGTGCTGCACGATGACGATGCCGGGGCATACGCGGGGCAGCGTCGTCAGCACTTCCTCGAGCGCTTGCGTGCCGCCGGTGGAGGTGCCGAGCGCCACCACCCGTTCGGTGGTCTGGGTCATCGCCCGCGTGGTGGCCGGCAAGATCACATCGGCCGTGTGTTTGACAGGCGCCACCGGAGGGGCGCGCCCCGCGGCAAGACGGCGCACGTTGGCTTTCGCCGCGGCACGCACCGTGGTGAGGAACTCATCCGCCGCTTCGCTCAGGAATTGCTTGAGGCCGATCTTCGGCTTCGTGACGATGGCCACTGCGCCGGCGGACATGGCTTCGAGGGTTGTCTTCGCGCCAGCTTCGGTCAATGTCGAACAAATGACGACCGGGGTGGGCCGCTGCTGCATGACCAGTCGCAGGAACGTGATGCCATCCATGCGAGGCATCTCAACGTCGAGCACGATGACGTCGGGCCAGTCGAGCTTGAGCCGCTCGATGGCGAGCACAGGGTCGGCCACCGCGGCCATCACTTCGATGCCGGGCGCCTGCGCGAGCAGACCCGTCAGCACCTGCCGCACCACGGCGGAGTCGTCGATCACCATCACTCGGATGGGTGTCATGGCTTGGCTCCTGGCGCCGGCACGGAGCCGGGAATCGAGTGCATGAACCGCACCCACACATCGCCGCTGGCCACGTCGAAGGCGATGTGCCGGTGACCGTGGCCGAACAGGCTCTCGGAGACGATGCGGATGCCATGGGCGAGCAGCATGGCACGCGCCGCTTCACCATTGCGGCGGCCCACTTGCAGCGATCCCGGCTGCTCGTGTTCAGGAAACATGTTGCCGCCGCCGAAGATCTTCGCCTCGCACTGCGCCGGATACACATGCATGCGAGCGAGGTCCTTGATCATCAGTTCGAGCGATTCCTCGCCATAGCGTGCGTCGAGGACACCGGGGTCAGTCGACCCGCGCTGCGCGAGCAGGAAGTGCGACATGGCGCCGATTCTCAATTGGGGATGCCACAGCGTGATCGACACGCACGAACCGAGCAGTGTGCGGATGCGGGTGCCTGCGGTCGCAACGGCGTATTCGCCGGGATCGAGCACCAGATCATGCGTGTCGGTGACGGTCATGGATGGCGTGTTGTTTCAGGGCTTGCGATACATGCTGGGTGCCACCTGAACCAGTGTGTCGGTGATGTCGTTGAGCGTTTCCGAATGGCCGATGCAGAAGTGGCCGCCGCGTTTGAGGGCCCCGAGCACCCGGGCAACCACCTGGCGCTTGGTGTCGCCGTTGAAATAGATCATCACATTGCGCAGGAAGATCATGTCGAACACGCCCAGGTTGGGCAGCGTCTCGTTCAGGTTGACTTGCGTGAACGTCACTCGCTGGCGGATCGACCGCTCCACGAGCAGGGTGCCGGATTGGTTGTCGATGCCCTTCAGGCAAAAGCGCTTGAGGTAGGCGGGGGGAATGTGCTGGGTGCGCTCGAGCGGGTAGTGTCCGCTGCGCGCGCGTTGCAGCACACGGGTGCTGATGTCGGAGCCCACCACCTCCCACGGTTGCCCGGGCAAGGCGTCGGCCAGCACCATGGCCATGCTGTACGCCTCCTCGCCGGTGGAGCTTGCCGCGCTCCAGATGCGAAACGGCTGGCCCGTCGTGGAGGCGGCCTTGGCAACCGAATGCAGCAATTCGAAGTGCTTGGCTTCCCGGAAGAAGTAGGTTTCGTTGGTGGTGAGCAGGTCGATTGCGGTTTGCACTTCCCCGGCATCCTTGCCGCTCGTGAGAAGCTTGAAGTAATCGGAGAAGCTGCCCAGTTTGTGGGCCTGCAGGCGTTTGGACAGGCGCCCGGACACCAGGGCCTTCTTCGCCGACGACAGCGTGATGCCGGCCGCCTCGAAGATGAACCGCTGGAAATGCCCGAATTCGGTGTCGGTGATCGTGTTCATCGGATATCGCTCAACGCGTTGCGGGGGAGGGGAGCGCGAACGCCCTTGCAGGCGTTCGCGCGGTCTGAAGGACGTCTCGCCTCCCTCAAGCGGTCAGAACTTCGTGAACTGCGCGTCGTCCGGCGCGGATGCGTTGCCCGCGAAGGCCATGGCGGGGTTCAGTGCAAAGCCGCCGCCCGAAGTCGCGCGCTTCGACGCTGCAGCCGCCTTGCGCGTGCTGCGCGCCGCATTGCCTGCCGGGCGCCGTGCAGCGGGGCTGGGTGCCAATTCGGTATCGCCGCCCGACGCGCCCAGCTTGAAGAACGACATGGTCTGCTGCAATTGCTCGGCCTGGCTGCTCATCTCTTCGGAGGTGGCCGCAAGCTCTTCGGAGCTGGAGGAGTTCTGCTGCGTGGTCTGGCTCAGTTGGCTGACCGCGGCATTGATCTGGCTCACACCGGACGATTGCTCCTCGGATGCGGCGGTGATCTCTTGCACGAGGTCCGAGGTCTTCTTGATGTTGGGCACGATCTGGTCGAGCAGGCGACCGGCGCGTTCGGCGAGATCCACGCTGGAGGTGGCCACGGTGCCGATCTCGGCGGCGGCGATCTGGCTGCGTTCGGCCAGCTTGCGCACTTCGGCGGCCACCACTGCAAAGCCCTTGCCGTGTTCGCCGGCGCGGGCGGCCTCGATGGCGGCGTTCAAGGCCAGCAGATTGGTCTGGTAGGCGATGTCGTCGATGATGCCGATCTTCTGGGCGATCTGTTTCATGGCCGTCACCGTGGCTTTCACCGCGTCGCCGCCCTCGGTGGCCTCGGCGGAGGCACGCGTCGCCATGCCGTCGGTGATCTTGGCGTTTTCGGTGTTCTGCGCAATGGAGGCGGTCATCTGCTCGATCGACGCGCTCGTTTCCTCGACGCCGGCGGCCTGCTCGCTCGAGGCCTGCGAGAGCGATTGGGCCGTGGCGCTCACTTCTTCGGATGCACCAGCGAGGGCCTCTGCGCCGGCGTTGACCTCGGCGACCACCTGCGACAGCTTGGCCACCGTGTTGTTCACGTACTCCTTCATCTCGCCGAAGGAACCCTGGTATTGCTTGTCGATGGTCTGGGTCAGGTCACCCTGGGCCATCGCGCCCATCACACGCACCACATCGTTGATGCTGTCGCCGGCCGATTCCACCATCTGGCGGACGGTGTAGAGCATGCTCGTCGTGTCACCTTGCGCTGTCTGGACCTTCACGGTGAAGTCGCCCACGGCCACCTTTTCCAGCACCTCGGCGGCGTACGATGGTTCACCGCCCAGCAGTTTGAGCAGGCTGCGGGTGATGATGAGTGCCACGCAGATGCCAGCGAGCACGGCCATGATCGACAGCCCGATCACAAGGTTGCGCGTTTCTACATAAGTCGCCACGGCCTGCTCACCGGCGGCCTTCATCTGGTCTGCAACGTAGTCACCGAGGGCGTCGGCCGCGGTCATGTAGGCTTCGTTGGCCGGCCTGAATTCCGTCTTCAGGTACTCGACGGCGGCGGTCCGTTCGCCGCGCGCCAGCTCATACATCCGCGTGTACTTCGTCGCGAGAGACTGGCGTTTGTCCTGCGCCTCCTTGAACAGCTGCCGCGCGCGTTCCATCGTGAGCGTTGTGTCCAGTGTCTTCATCATTTCGACGTTTTTCGCACGTCGCTCCTCGATCTCGCGGCGCAGCCCCTCGGACTCGGCCTCGCTCGTGGCCAGCAGCATGCTGTTGAGCAGACGGCCGTTGTGGATGGCGTTCTTGATGATCTCGTCCGTCAACTGCACCTTCGGGTACCGGTCCTCCATGATCAGGTTGGTGGAACTGCTGACGGTGGCCAGGCGGATGATGCTCAGCACCGAGATGACGAGCAGCAGGAGAAGCACGACACCGAAGCCGAGGCTCAGGCGAGTGGAGACTTTGAGGTTGGCGAACATGGTGGGTACATCCTTGAACGAGGCGGCGCGAGTCAGTTGAGCGACAAGACGTCCTTCGAAACCGCAGCGCCCGCAGCCTGAAGGTCATTGATCGAAAGCACTTGATGGACATTGAGGAGGATCACGAACTTGCCCTTGACCTTGCCCATGCCCTGGATGAAGTCGGCACGGATGTTCGCGCCGAAGTTCGGCGGCGGCTCGATGTCCGTGGCATCGATGTCGAGCACCTCGTTGACGGCATCGACGATCACGCCGATGACCTGGCGTTCGCCGGCGGCCTCGATCTCCACGATCACGATGCAGGTGCGCTTGGTGACTTCGCTCGACGGACGGCCGAAGCGGGCGGGCAGGTCGAGCACGGGCACGACGGCGCCTCGCAGGTTGATCACGCCGCGCACGCAAGACGGCATCATCGGCACCTCGGTCAGCGCGTGGTACTCGATGATCTCCTTGATCGACAGGATGCCGATCGCGAACGATTCTCCCGAGAGCTGGAAGGTCAGGTATTGCGTCGGCTCAGCACGCATGGCGGGCATCGTCGAAGCAACCACGGTGGGCAGATGGGGTGGGGTGGGGGCCACGGCATTCATGAAACGGAACTCCTTGCCTGAACTTGGCGAACTGGGTCACGCCAACTGCGGCGTGTGCGTAACGGGGAACTGGGCTTCTTCCATCAGCGCCGGCACGTCCAGGATCAGCGCGACATCGCCGCTGCCGAGGATGCTGGAGCCGCTGATGCCCTTGACCTGGGAGAACATCCTGGACAGGGGCTTGATGACCGTCTGCGCCTCGCCCATCAACGTGTCCACCACCAGGCCGAATTTCTGGCCCGCATGCTTGACGACGACGATGTTCTGGCGCGTGCCGGCGGCGCCGGGCACCTCGAACAGCTCCCGCAGCCGGATGAATGGAAGCACCTGGCCACGCAGGTCGGTGTAGTCGTGGCCCGAATCCGAGGTGAATTCGACGCATTCGTCGACCATGTCGAGCGGCACGACGAACACCGATTTGCCGACACCCACCTGGAAGCCGTTGATGATCGCAAGCGTCAGCGGCAGGCGGACGGTGACGGTGGTGCCTACGCCAGGCTGGCTCGCGATGTCGACGGTGCCGCGCAGCGCGACGATGTTGCGCTTGACGACGTCCATGCCCACGCCGCGGCCCGAGAGGTTCGTCACCTGCTCGGCCGTCGAGAAGCCCGGTTCGAAAATGAGGGCGCAGGTTTCGGCCTCGGTGAGCACTCGGCCCGACTCGATCAGCCCGCGCTCGAGCGCCTTGGCCAGGATCTTCTCGCGGTCCAGTCCGCCACCGTCGTCGCTCACCTCGATCACGATGCTGCCCGAGTCGTGGTACGCGTTGAGCGACACGGTGCCTTGGGCCGGCTTGCCACGCTTGGCTCGCAGTTCTGCCGAGTCAATGCCGTGGTCCATGGCGTTGCGCACCAGGTGCGTGAGCGGGTCGCCGATCTTCTCGACGACGGTTTTGTCGAGTTCGGTGTCTTCGCCGTTGACGACGAGCACGATGTCCTTGCCGATCTCCCGTGATACGTCGTGCACCACGCGTTGGAAGCGGTTGAACGTGGCCCCGATCTTGACCATGCGCAGCTGCAGCGCGCTGTCACGCACCCGCTCCACGAGGCCGGAGAGCGTGGAGTGGCATTCCTGCAGCTCGATGTTGCGGCTTTTGCGAGCGATGACGTTGGCGCCGGCCGAGGCGATGATGAGCTCGCCGATCATGTTGATCAGCTGGTCGAGCTTTTCCGCATCGATGCGGATCGACTGGCTTTCCTGAGCCTTGTTTTCCTTGACGCGCTTTTGCTTCTCGAGCGCGGCGGCCACCACCGGCGCGGCCACGCTGCCTTGCTCGACCAGGATGGAGCCGATCGGAATGATCTCGGGATGGCGCTGCTCCTGCACGAGCAGCGCGGCAGCGAGTTCTTTCGCGGTCAGCGAGCCGCAGCGCACCAGCATCTCGCCCAGGCGTGCCGATTCCTCAGGCATGCTCCGGATCAGCTCGATGTAGTCGCCGGTGCGGCTGTTGGGCGGCAGGATGTTCAGTGTGCAGTCGTCCAGCACGAAATCGAACACACCCTCGATGGCGGCCTTCTCGGCCTGGCTGCGGAACGCGATCTGGAATCCCAGGTAATTGGATTCGGGGTCCATGGCCTCGGCAGCGGGCAACGCATCCGTCAGCGTGACGATGCCGGTGACCGATCCGAGCGTGCCCAGGTAGCGGATGAACGACAGCGGATCCATGCCGTTGCGCAGCACGTCTGCGCCGAACCGCACGGAGATGTGCCACAAATCCTTTTCGCAGGGGTTGATGCCGCCCATGCGTTCGAAGGGAGCCTGCGGTTCGTCCGCGGTGACGAGGCCGGTGCCGAGGTAAGCGCGCAGTTGCGCGGTCAGTGGCGCGCCGCGCTCGATCAACGACTCGTCGCGTTGCCCCGGGTTGGTTTCGAGCGCGTCGAGCAGCGCACCGATGTGGTCGCCACACGCGAGCAAGAGCGTCACCATCGGCTCGTCGATGGCCAGACGCCCGTCGCGAACAACATCGAGCACGCTCTCGACCACATGGGTGAAACTCACCACGTCATCGAGGCCGAAAAGGCCCGCTGAGCCCTTGATGGTGTGGGCCGCACGAAAGATCGCACCCAGGGTTTCCGTGGTGTCATTCTCTTGCCCGATGCCGAGCAGTGACGTCTCCATTTGCTCCAGAAGCTCTCGGCTCTCGGCAAAAAAGGTCGCCAGGGCGTCGTCCATGTTCATGATGCAGCTCTTTCCTATCAAGGCCCGGCTCAGGCCGGCAGGACGATCGGGTCGCCGAAGTGGCTGGACAGGTCCAGCAGTTCGAACACGTCGATCACCGGCGCGCTGTGTCCCACGAGCCGCAGCGTGTGCTGACGCGCTGCGGCAGCCCGCTTGGCCACCAGCAGCAACTGCACGCCGGCGGTGTCGAATTCGGTGACGGCGGAGAGGTCGATGTCCAGCGTGTCATGCTCTTCCACGGCCGCCAAGAGCGTGTTCTTGAGCTCGGCCGCCCGGTAGATCGTCAACTCGCCTTCGATGCGCAATGGCATGCTCATTGGGGACTCCATTCAAGGCAACACGAGTTTCTGCACGACGCCGAGCAACTGGTCGGGCTTGAACGGCTTGACGATCCATGCCTTCGCACCGGCTTCCTGGCCCTCGCGCTTTTTCGATTCCTGCGACTCGGTGGTCAACATCACGATCGGCGTGAACTTGTAGGCCGGCAACTGCTTGACCGCCTTCACCAGACTGATGCCGTCCATGTTGGGCATGTTGACGTCGCTGATGATCATGTGCACCTTCTGGCCCTTGAGCTTCGACAAGGCATCCTTGCCGTCGCAGCCTTCCTGCACCTCGTAGCCCGCGCCACGCAAGGCAATGCTGACGACCTGCCGCACGGAGGCGGAATCGTCGACGATCAGAATGTTCTTTGCCATGAGGATCCTCTGTGCGTGCAGGTCTGTGATTTTCAGAAGAAGGTGATCTCTTCGGACGCGGGCGCTGACACGCTGCCGCCGCGGTGCGTCGTGTGTTCTTCGGCCATCGCGTAGGTCTTCTGTAGCGCGGCGAGCAGCGCGGCGGCATCCACGGGTTGCAGATCGCCGGTGCGCTCGAAGCCTTCGCGGCTGGAGGCCAGTTCGCCAGGCACTTGTTCGATGTTCTGCCGCACGTGCGACATCACCTGGCTCACGCGGTCCTGAAACTGAAGTTGCACCAAGGCTTCGCAGATCTCGGACTGGATGCCGATGCTTTCGCGCTTGAGCACGTCGGCCGATTCGACGAGAGCCTGAGTCACGTTGTGAAACCCCGACAGCACGCCGTTGATCGAGCCCTCGCAAACCGAGATCGATGCGACCTCTCGTGCAGCGGAGGCTTCGGCGCTCTGGCGCGCCTTGGCAATCGCCTGGCCCACGAGGTTGACCTTGTCGGTCATGCGACGACCGGTTTCCCCGGACATCGCCGACAGCTTGCGCACTTCCTGGGCGAGCACCGAGAACCCTCGGCCGCTTTCGCCCGCGTGGGCCGCCTCGATGGCCGCGTTGATCGCGAGCAGGTTCGTCTGCGACGCGATGCTGGCCACCTCGGCCGCCATCTGCTGGAGTTCGGTGACGAAGCTGCCGAGGTTCTGCACCTCCGCGTGCATCTCGCTGTTGCTGGCCGTCGCCTTGCGCAGCGATTCGAGCACGGCGTTCAGCTCTTGTGTGCTGCGATCGAACACCGCGACGAGGCCGTGGCTGGCGCTGTCGCTGGAGCCGGCCGCCATGTTGGAGGCCTTCATCGCCTGGTCGAGTCGGTCGACGATGCCGCCGAAGCGCTGGCTGAGTTCGGCAATCGCGGTTTCCATCTGCTGGCGAGAACTTTCAATGTGGGCCCCCCACACCGGCAGCAACTCCCGCCCCAGCGCTTCGGTGCCGCTCACGAAGGCCGCCGTGCTGGCCTGGCGCCGGCGCTCCACCAGCGCGCGCTGGCGGTCGAAGATCACGCCGGCGGCCAGCAGCACGCCCCCGCCGATGGCTGCCCAGGCATTCCAGCCGCTTGCGGCCCAGGTCGAGATGCCACCCGCTGCGCCGAGCAAGGTGCAATGCCATGCGTGGGGCCGCAAGCCACGCAGGCCGGTGGCAAAAGGCGTTGCGGCGCCGGCCGGAGAGAGGGTGGTGGTGGAAGACATGTTGGGCATATCGGCCCTGCGGTCTTCGGGTTGAGGAAACTTAGGGACAACGCCATGTTGGCCACCCCGTTGCCATGACTGCCCGGTGGTCCGCGCAGGACGCCGCCCGTGGGAGACGTAGGAATTCGCCGCGCCGAATCTGATTCCTGAAACGATGCCCCCCGGTCGGTTGCCTAATAAAGCATCCCTGGCGTTCACAAAGGAGTCTTTATGAAGAACCCATCCATCAACCCAGCCGCCTTTGTCTCCGCGTGCGTGCTGGCGCTCTCGGCCGGTGCCGTACAGGCGCAGGACACGCCTTTGCTGCCGGCCAAGCAGTCCGGCAGTGTCAGCTATGTGAGTGGGGGCGTACCTGACGAACAGCTGCCGGCCATCGAACAGGCGCGGGATTCCTACCCGCTGCAGATAGAGCTATATCAAAAGGCAGGGCCGAAGAGCGAGTACACGGCCGATGCGGAGATCCGCATCAAGAACAGCAAGGATGAGATCGTGGTGGACGACAAGTCCGAGGGCCCGTTCTTTCTCGTTCGCACCCCGCCCGGCACCTACGAGGTGGAGGCCGTACTGAACGGAAAGTCGATCACCCAACGGGCCGTGGTGCCCGCCAAGGGCTCGCGCCGGCTCATGTTCATCTTTCCTCAGGCCACGGATTGAGCAATCGCGCGGCGGGGCACGGTGATCAACCCTGCGTCATCAGCGCCGTGTAGCGCCGCTGCATTTCCTCGGGCGTGAGGGCCTCGTTCTCGCTGCCGATCAGCCAGACGTGCCCGAAGGGGTCGCGCACGCGTGCTGCGCGCTCCCCGTAGAACTGATCGGCAGGCGGCATCGTCACCACCGCGCCGGCTGCCACTGCCCGCTCGACCGCGGCGTCGCAGTCGTCGACGTGAAGGTGAACGCACGAGGGCGGGTCTTCGCCCGGACGGGGGCCGCGAAGTGCGAACTCGGGGTATTCGTCCGACAACATCACGACGGCAGGCCCCAGTTGCACCTCGGCGTGGCCGATGCGCCCGGAAGGCTCAACCAGCCTGAACAATTCCCGGGCGCCGAACGCGCGAGCGTAGAAATCGATGGCTGCAGCGCTATCGGCGACGCGCAGGTAGGCAAAAACTTCGCGTATGCGGGACGTGCTCATCATTGAACTCCGGTTCAGTGAAAAGGGTTGTCATTCGCCGCGGGCGCCTGCCCAGCGTCAGCCGATGCGGCCAATCAAGAGGTATTCCATCAGGGCCTTCTGCACGTGCATCCGGTTCTCCGCTTCATCCCACACCACGGATTGCGGGCCGTCGATGACTTCCGCCTCGACCTCCTCCCCGCGATGGGCGGGCAGGCAGTGCATGAACAGCGCATCGAGCTGAGCGACGGCCATCATTTCCCGATCCACGCACCAGTCGGCGAACGCCTTCTTGCGGGCATCGTTCTCGGCCTCGTAGCCCATGCTGGTCCACACGTCGGTGGTCACGAGGTGGGCGCCACGGCATGCGTCGAGCGGGTTCTTGAACACCTTCACGCAATGGGTGTTCGACACCCCGGCGACCTCCGGGTCGAGCTCATAGCCGCTCGGCGTGCTGACATGCAGCGTGAAGCCGAGGATGTCGGCGGCCTGCAGCCAGGTGTTGGCCATGTTGTTGCCGTCCCCGACCCACGCAACCACCTTCCCCTGGATCGAACCGCGGTGTTCGATGTACGTGAAGACGTCGGCGAGGATCTGGCAAGGATGGTATTCGTTCGTGAGCCCGTTGATCACAGGGACGCGGGAATTGGCGGCAAAGGCCTCGAGCTTGGTCTGCTCATAGGTGCGGATCATCACGAGGTCGACCATGCGGCTGATGACCTTCGCGCTGTCCTCGATGGGCTCGGAACGGCCGAGCTGGCTGTCACCGGTGGTCAGGTTCACCACCGATCCACCCATCTGGTACATGCCCGCCTCGAAGCTGACGCGCGTGCGCGTGCTCGCCTTCTCGAAGATCATCGCCAGCGTCCGGTCCGCCAGTGGCGTGTACTTTTCGTAGTTCTTGAACCGCTGCTTGATCATCGCCGTGCGCGAGAGCAGGTAGGCGTATTCCTCCGCGCGGAGGTCCTTGAACTGGAGGTAGTGTTTGATGAGGCTCATGCCGGGCTTCATGGTGCTGTCTTGGCCAGGAACGTCTTGATCAAAGGAACGAGGATCGCCACGATCTGCCGCGCTTCATCGGCCGTGATGATCAGCGGCGGCACCAGGCGGATCACCTTGTCGGCGGTGACGCTCAGCAACAGCCCGGCCTCGGCTGCCTGGCCCAGCAGCTCGTTGCACGGACGCGCCAGTTCGATGCCGATCATCAGCCCTTGGCCACGGATGTCGGCGACGCCGCCTACCCCGCCGAGCTCTTGCCGGAGGGTCGAAGCCAGCAGTGTGCCGACGGAGGCGGCATTGTCGAGGAGCTTGTCCTCTTCCATGATGCGGATGGTCTCGACGCCCGCACGCATCGCGAGGGGATTGCCGCCGAAGGTTGTGCCGTGGTTGCCCGGAGCGAACACATGGGCCGCCTTCGGCCCGCACACCACGGCGCCCACGGGCACGCCCGAGCCGAGGCCTTTGGCGAGCGGCATCACGTCGGGCTGGATCCCGGCCCACTGGTGAGCGAACCATTTGCCGGTGCGGCCCATGCCGCACTGCACTTCGTCGAGCATGAGCAGCCAGCCCTTTTCATCGCAAATGCGGCGCACCGCCTGGAGGTACTCGATGGTGGCCGGGTTGATGCCGCCTTCGCCCTGGATGACCTCGAGGAACACGGCGACGATGTTGGGGTTGTCGTGTGCCTGGGCCTCGATGGCCGGCACATCGTTCAACGGCACCCGCACGAAGCCTTCCACCAGCGGGCCGAAGCCGGCCTGGACCTTCGGGTTTCCGGTGGCCGACAGCGTGGCGATCGAACGGCCGTGGAAGGCCTTCTCATAGACGATGATCTCGGGCCGGTCGATGCCCTTGTCATGGCCGTACTTGCGGGCGATCTTGAGGGCCGCCTCGTTGGCCTCGAGACCGCTGCTGCAGAAGAAGACGTTCGTCAGGCCCGACAGCTCCGTCAACTTCGACGCGAGGGCTTCCTGGAGCGGAACCTGGTAGTAGTTGCAGCTGTGAATCAGCTTGCTGACCTGGTCCTGCAAGGCGGGCACCAACTTGGGGTGCGCATGGCCCAGGGTGTTGACGGCGATGCCGGCCAGGCCGTCGAGGTATTTCTTGCCGTTGGTGTCCCAGACCCATACGCCGTCACCATGGGACAACGCCAATGGCAGACGGCCGTAGGTGTTCATCACATGGGACTGGGCGTTTGTGACGGGCTTGGCGGGGGCGGTCATGACGGAGGGGCTCCAAGGGCAACACGAAAAAACAATGCGGGGCCGAACGGCGGCCCCGGGAGAATTTTTGATTCTAGTGTGGTGTTCCGTACAAGGTCCCGGGACGGTCGTTCAGCCGCCTCTGCGTCATGATGGTGCTGTCAAGAAATACCTTTCCGTGCACCTGAAACCTCGCGCAAGGGTACAAACCCGGCACAATGCGCGCTGAAATAGAAATTCGTCCAGCCATTGCATGAGCCCTGCCAAACCTCGCGAAGTGTTCATCCAAGGCGTGACCACAGATGGCCGCGTCTTTCGACCCAGCGACTGGGCCGAGCGACTGGCCGGTGCCATGTCATGCTTTCGTCCCGAAGGGGCCGGGGGAGGCATCGGTGCCTTCATCGGCTATTCGCCGTACTGCGTGCCCCGGGTGATCAATGGGGTCAAGTGTGTGATCGTCAACGAGGCCTTGCGCGACATTGAACTGAAGGCCTGGGATTTCGTGATGAACTTCGCCCGCGACAATCACCTGCAGGTGGCCGAGGCGTGCCTGTTGCCCGAGCCGGGCGCGGGCAAACCGCCCTCCGCTTGACCCTCACTGGGTCTGCCGGGGCTTGAAAGCAGCAAAGCGCGCCTCGCGAGGGAGAGTCACCGAACCCGCGTGCCACCGCAAGCATCACTCCTCCCTTGGTCCCAATCGGTGCTCGCGCGCATGAGGCGGCGTCGCCATGGCAGGGCAGGAATCAAGCGCTCGGTTGGCAGGAACACCAGATTCCCCGTTGCAGAGCCTGAAAACAACAAGGCCCGCTGTTGCGGGCCTTGTCGCTTACACCACCTGGAATTGGATCAGGCCGCGAGGGCCTTGACCTTGGCAGACAGGCGGCTCTTGTGGCGAGCTGCCTTGTTCTTGTGGAAGAGGCCCTTGTCAGCGACCGAGTCGATCACGCTCTGGGCCGACTGGAAGAGTTCGGTGGCCTTGGCCTTGTCGCCAGCGGCAACAGCCTTCTGGACGTTCTTGATGACGGTGCGGAACTTCGAACGCAGGGCGGTGTTCGCGGCGTTCAGTTTCACATCCTGCCGCACGCGCTTGAGACCGGAAGCGATGCGGACGGTTTTTTTCTTAGCTTTGGAAGCGGTAGCCATGCTTGAAGCTTTTCCCAGATGGTGTGAAGTCCGCCAGTATAGCATCCGCCACAGGCATGCGCCAAACTGCAGATCAAGCGCGTGCCCACTCCCTATAATTCGGCCCCTTTCGGCCTCGAAAAACGCCAAATGAACCTGCTACGGGCCGCTTCCACCGTTTCCCTCCTGACCCTGTGCTCCCGGGTCACCGGCCTGGCCAGTCAGCTGATGATCGCGTCCATGTTCGGCGCCGGCGCCTGGACGGACGCCTACAACGCGGCTTTCCGCATCCCCAACATGCTTCGCCGCCTGTTCGGCGAAGGGGCGTTCGCGCAGGCATTCGTGCCCATCCTCGGCCGCACGCGGGTCACGGAAGGGGATGAAGTCACCCGCGACCTGATCAACGCGGTGGCCACCATCCTCACGTGGGCCTTGTTCCTCACTTGTGTCGTCGGCATCCTGGCCACGCCGGTGGTCGTCTGGCTGCTGGCCTCGGGCCTCGAGAAGTTCGACCATGCGGTGCTGATGACCCGGCTGATGTTCCCCTACATCGGCTTCATTTCGCTCGTCGCACTGGCCGCCGGTGTTCTCAACACGTGGAGGCATTTCGCGGTGCCCGCGGCCGCACCCGTGATGCTCAACGTGTCCCTGATTGCTTGCGCGTGGGGCCTTGCGCCCTTGTTCGCCGGCTGGGGCATCGAGCCGATCTATTCGCTCGCCGTCGGGGTGATGCTCGGCGGCGTGCTGCAGCTGGGGGTGCAGGTGCCCGCGCTGGTGGCGATCGGGCAGTTGCCCCGCATAGGCTTGAGTCCGCGCGCGGTGCGGGCCGCGTGGCACCACCCGGGGGTGCACAAGGTGCTCCGCCAGATGGCTCCTGCGTTGATCGGGGTCTCCGTGGCGCAGTTGTCGCTCTTCATCAATACCCAGCTGGCGTCGCACCTCGGCGTGGGTGCCATCTCCTGGCTGGGCTATGCCGACAGGCTGATGGAATTTCCCACCGCCTTGCTCGGGGTGGCGCTCGGGGTGGTGCTGATTCCACAGTTGTCGAGCGCGCAGGGCAGAGGCGACACAGAGGCCTATTCCCATTTGATGGACTGGGGCCTGCGGCTGGTGCTGCTGTTCGCACTGCCCTGCGCGATGGCGCTGCTCGTGTTTCCCGAGCCGCTGGTGGCCGTGCTGTTCCACCGGGGAGCGTTCACGGCAGCCGACGTGACGCAGACCGTGCGCGCGCTGCAGGGGTATGGGGTCGGGCTGATGGGGCTGATCGCCATCAAGATCCTTGCGCCGGGCTTCTACGCGCGGCAAGACACTCGCACACCGGTCCGCATCGCGGTGGCCGTGCTCGTGCTGACGCAGATGCTCAACGCCGTGTTCTGGTTTTTCGTGCCTTCACTGCAGCATGCAGGGCTTGCGCTGTCGATCAGTCTCGGTGCGCTGGTGAACGCTGCCTGGTTGTTCATCGGGCTGCGGCGCGCAGGCGCGTACCTGCCCGCGCCCGGCTGGGGCGGCTTCAGCCTGCGCGTGCTGGTGGCCACCACACTGCTGACCGGTTGGCTCGCATGGGGCGCCCAGGCCATCGACTGGGTGGGGCGGGCGGGCTGGGCGCGCGTGGGCCTTCTGGCCGGCATGCTTGCAGGCGCGGTCTTGCTCTATTTCGGCGCCTTGCTGGCCATGGGTTTGAACCCGAGGCAGTTTGCACGCCGCGGTTAAGGGCGCATGGCTGAGGGCGCATGGCTGAGGGGGCGCCAATGGTTTGGACTGGATTTAGACTGTGGCCATGTCTTACCGCCTCCATTTCGAGACACCTACGGCCCTCGAGTTTTTCTCGGCGTTGGTGGCTGACGATGCGTCGCTCTCCCTGCTCGAGGCTGCAGCCAGCCTGAGCCAAGACGAACATCCCGGCATCGATCTCCAATCGCTGCTCGACGAAGTGGATGCGCTCACCGACCAACTCCGCCGCCGCGTGCCGTCCGACACCGTGCCCCTGCAGCGCCTGCGCCGCCTGAACCGCTACTTCTTCCATGAACTCGGGTTCGCCGGCAACGTCAACGACTACTACGACCCCGGCAACAGCCTTCTTAGCACGGTGTTGCGCACCCGTCGAGGCATTCCCATCACGCTGGCGGTGCTCTATATGGAACTGGCCGCTGGCATCGGGCTCACTGCTTGCGGCGTGTCCTTCCCCGGGCATTTCCTGGTCAAGCTGCACATGCCAGAGGGCGAGGTCGTCATCGATCCGTTCAGCGGGCAGTCGCTGTCACGTGAGCAGCTCGATGAACTGCTCGTGCCGTACCGTCGCAGCCACGGCCTGGAAGGTGATTTCGACATGCCGCTCGGCCTCTTCCTGCAGGCGGCCGAGCCGCGCGAGGTGCTCGCGCGCATGCTCCGCAACCTCAAGGAGATCTACCGCAGCGCCCGCGACTGGCGCAGGCTGGTGGCGGTGATGAACCGGCTCGTGATCCTGCTCCCCCAGGCTTGGGAGGAGCGCCGCGACCGCGGGCTCGCCCATGCAGAGCTCGGCAACAGCGAGGCGGCCCGGCAGGACCTCGGCGCCTATCTCTTGCACGCCCGCGAGGCAGTCGACCGTGCGGCGATCAGCAGCCGCCTGGCGGCGCTGGGTCGCCAGGGGCCTGAACGCCTCCATTGAGTGTGATTCCGTGCCATTCTGGCGACTGGGGTGCCCGGTCCCGAGGAATCCACGGTTGCGCCGCTTAGAATTTGGCCCGCTCAGCCGGAAACGCTGAGACGCCATGGGCGGCAGCGGTGTCGCCCCGAGAAAAACATTCACATTCCCTGGGAAGAACCAAGTTGAAACTCTTCAAACACCTTCTGCTGGCACTGGCCGTGGTTTTCTGTGTCGAAGCACAAGCCCAGCGCATGCCGGTGCCCATCGTCGATTTCAAGGACGTGCCGGTGTCGGCGTCGGTTTCCAAGCCGGTCACCTCCGATGATGTGCGCAAGGCCTTCGTGCGTGCCGCAGCAACGCTGAATTGGACGCTCACCCCCGTGTCCGAAGGCGTGATGGAATTGAAGTACGTGAAAGAGAACAAGCACGTCGTGGTGGCCAAGGTCACCTATGACGCACAGCGCTACTCGATCGCCTACCAGAGCAGCGTCGACATGAAGTTCGACGAGAACGCACCCAAGACAAGGATGCTCGAAGATGCGGCGCAAAAGCAGAAGAATCACTTCGCTTCCGATCCGCTCACGCCCTATGCCGTGGTGCCACGCCCGAATGCCGTCATCCACCCGTTCTACGAAGGGTGGGTGCGCCGCCTGCTGGCGGCGGTCAGCGTCCAGTTGAAGGTCGCCGAGTCCTGAAGATCCCGACCACGGATGCGACAACTCCCGCTCGACATCGCTACAGAGCCGGCACGTTCCTTTGACAGTTTCGTGCCCGGGCAGAACGGTCACGCCATCGCGCACCTGCGCCAGGTGGCGCGGCAGACGGCGCCGGTGTTCCTGTGGGGCGCATCCGGCGTCGGCAAGACACACCTCCTGCATGCAGCGGCCAGCCTCGTCCAGCAGCAGGGGGGGCGCGTCAGCTGGTTCGAGGCCACGCAGCCACTGCCGTGGTCCATCGAGGACACGGTCCAGCTGGTCGTGCTTGACAACTGTGACCAGCTCGACGAAGCCCGCCAGCATGCGGCATTCGCCCAGTTCATCGAGGCGACGACCCATGGCATTCCGGTGCTGGGCGCCGCCCGGGTGCCTCCGGTGGATCTGCCTGTGCGCGATGACCTGCGCACGCGCCTGGGCTGGGGGCATGTGTTCGCCGTCCAGCCGCTCTCGGAACCCGAAGCCCGCGCCGCCATGCGCCGGGAGGCCGATCGCCGCGGCCTCTTCCTTTCCGATGAGGTGATGGGCTACCTGCTGACCCACTTCGACCGCGATCTCAAGCACCTGATGATGCTGCTCGATCGGCTCGATGAATTCGCCCTGGCGCACAAGCGCGCGATCACCGTTCCCCTGCTCAAACAAATGCTGACCGAAGAGGGGCCATGACGAAGCATCTCTGCCTGTTCGACCTCGACCACACCTTGCTCCCGATCGACTCCGACCACACCTGGGGAGAATTCATGATCCGCCAAGGATGGGTCGATGTGGAGAGCTTTCGCGCCGGCAACGACGCGTTCTATGCGAAGTACCAGGCCGGTACCCTCGACATCCACGAATACATTGAATACTGCACGCGCCCCTGGCGCGGCCGCTCTACAGCCGAACTGGCGGCGGCCCACGACCGCTTCATGAACGAGGAGATCCTCCCCGCCATCCGGCCCGCGGCCATCGACCTGGTGCGCCAGCATCAGGCCCAGGGAGACCTCGTCGCGCTGGTGACGGCCACCAACGAATTCGTGACCGGCCCCATCGCCAAGGCCTTTGGTGTCGATCATCTGCTGGCCGTTCGCCTCGAGCGCGATGCGGCCGGGCAGGTTACCGGCCGGATCGCCGGCACGCCATCGTTTCGCGAAGGCAAAGTCACCCGCACGGTGGAATGGCTCGCGGAGCTGGGGTTGTCGTTCAGCGATTTCGAGCGCATCCACATGTACAGCGATTCGGCCAACGACCTGCCCTTGATGGAGCGGGCCACCCATCCGGTGGCCACCAACCCGGCGCCATCGCTCGAAACCATTGCGCGCGAACGCGGCTGGCGCATCCTCCAACTGTTCACATGATCAAGAAATTCATCGACAAGCTCCTTGGCAAGCCGACGGCCACCGCCGGCAAGGCGGCGAAGGGCAAGCGCGTGGAGGTCGAGGCGGCCGAACACGGCATCGACCTCGGCCTGGTCGACGACAACGCCATTCGTGTCGTCAAGACGCTGGCCGACGCCGGATACGAGGCCTACATCGTCGGCGGCGCGGTGCGCGATCTGCTCGTCGGGCTGCGACCCAAGGACTTCGATGTGGCCACCAACGCCACGCCGGAGCAGGTCAAGGGCCTGTTCCGCCGCGCGTTCATCATCGGGCGGCGTTTTCGCATCGTGCACGTGGTCTTCGGCCGGGGCCGAGATCATGAGGTGATCGAGGTCTCCACGTTCCGGGCCGTGATGGACGCCTCGGCGGCCGAACAGGTCAGCGGCAACGAAAAGACAGCCAAGGGCGAACTGGCGGGCAAGACCCATGTGGTCGATGCCGCCGGGCGCGTGCTGCGAGACAACGTGTGGGGGCCGCAGATCGAAGACGCCGCCCGCCGCGACTTCACCGTCAACGCGATGTACTACGACCCGCAGCGCCAGATCGTCGTCGACTACCACGGCGGCATCAAGGATGCGAAGAAGAAGGTGCTGCGGATGATCGGCGACCCGGCTGTCCGCTACCGCGAGGATCCCGTGCGCATCATCCGCCTGGTGCGGTTTGCTGCGAAGCTCGGTTTCTCCATCGAGCCCAAGACGCGTGCCCCGATCCGGGAGATGGCTTCGCTGCTGCGCAGCGTGCCGGCATCGCGCACGTTCGACGAGATGATCAAGCTGCTGCAGACCGGTCACGCCCTGGCGAGCATCGAGGAGCTGAAGAAGCAGGGGCTCGCCGGTGGCGGGCAGGGCATCTTCCCGATCATCGATCTGGTCATCGAGAACGGGGTCAAGCACCCTGAGCGCGCCAAGTTCGTCAACGCCGCGCTGGCGGACACCGATCGCCGTGTCGGCGAAGGCAAGCCCGTCGCACCGAGCTTCATGCTCGCCTGCATGCTCTGGCATGACGTGCAGGACGGCTGGCAGCGCCTGAAGGCACGCGGTGAAGCGTCTTTCCCCGCACTGCAGCAGGCCATCGACGCGGTGTTCAGTGCGCGCATCGGCGACATCTCCGGCGGCGGCAAGCTCGGCGGAGACATGAGGGAGATCTGGCTCATGCAGCCGCGCTTCGAGCGCCGCATGGGCAACGGTCCGCTGAGCCTTGTCGAGCAACCCCGTTTCCGCGCCGGGTTCGATTTCCTGTGCCTGCGTGCCGATTCGGGCGAGATCGATCCGGCGTTGGCCACCTGGTGGAAAGATTTTTCCCAGGCCGACCCGGAAGACCGCCCGCACCTGATTCAAGAACTGCGCAAGACCGAACGCCGCACGGCACGCGCCGCTCCTCCCGCGGCGCCTCAGGAAGAAGACGAGGACGTGCCGGCCGGCGACAGCACCGACGCCCCGCGCAAGCGCCGCCGTCGCCGTCGCAAGCCCGTCGCGGCCGGCCCGCAAGCCGACTGACCGAAGTCTTCACTGCATCATCTCCTGAGACGCCCCATGGATTCGACTGCCGTTCTCTCGTCTGCCGCCCCGGAATCCGTGGGCATCAGTTCAGAGCGCCTCGCGCGCCTCGATGCGGCCATCCAGGGTGAAATCGAGCGGGGCAAGCTGCCCGGGGGCGTGGCGATGATCGCCCGGCGCGGCAAGATCGCCCACTTCAAGGCCTACGGCAAGCTCGACCCGCGGCGCGATGAGCCGATGCAAACGGATTCGATCTTCCGCATCTACTCGATGACCAAACCCGTCGTGTCGGCCGCGGTGATGATGCTCGTCGAGCAAGGCCGCCTGCTGCTGACCACCCCCGTGGCGGCGTACCTGCCTGAATTTGCGGCCCTGCAGGTGTCGGTGGAGACCGATGGCGAGACCCGCCAGGTGCCGGCCTCCCGTCCCATCACGGTGCACGATCTGCTGCGCCACACGGCCGGCTTCACGTACCAATTCATGGGCGTATCGGCCCTGCATCAGCAGTACGCGGCTGCCGGCCTGTTCTCGCGCAGCCTCACCAACGCCAGGTTCTCAAAGGCGCTGGCTGAACTGCCTCTGGCCCGCCAACCGGGCACCGCCTGGTCGTACAGCCATGCGACGGATGTGCTCGGATGCATCATCGAGGTCGTGGCAGGCGAGCCGCTCGGCGTTCATCTGCAAAAAGGCATCTTTGAGCCGCTCGGCATGGTGGACACCGCCTTCCACGTGGAGTCCGCAAAGCATCACCGCATTGCCGAGCCCTTCTCGAAAGATCCCGACACCGGTGCTCACGTCAGTGTGTTCGACGTGCGCAAGCCCGTCGCCCACGAGATGGCCGGCGCCGGTCTCGTTTCCACTGCAGCCGACTATGCGCGCTTCATGGAGATGATGCTCTCCGGCGGTGCACTCGGCGGCGTGCGCTTGCTCGGCCCGAAGACCGTCCGGCTGATGACCTCGGACCACCTCGATGGCATCCCGATCACCGGCGAGCTGCTCGGCCCGGGCCACGGCTTCGGCCTGGGTTTTGCCGTGCGGCTGCATGATGGGGTTGCAGCCGGTGCCGGCTCCGCGGGACAGTACTTCTGGGCAGGGCTGGCAGGCACGTCGTTTTTCATCGACCCGAGGGAAGAACTGCATGCGCAGTTCATGATCCAGCAGCCCGGGCGGCGCGAGTACTATCGTTCGACGTTCCGCGAACTCGTGTACGCCGCGCTGGTCGACTAGCCGGCGTCGCGTGCACAAAGCCTGATTGCCACGGAAGGAGTGCGGTGCGATGGGCGTGATGGCCTATGTGGGACTCGGTGCCAATCTCGGCCCGGCAGAGCAGATTCTCGAGGCGGCTGTCACGGCGCTTGGCCGGTTGCCGGGTACATGCCTTCTGGCCCGCTCGCCCACATACCGCACCGCGCCAGTGGATGCCGCCGGACCGGATTTCCTGAACCTCGTGGTGGGCGTCGACACCGATCTGTCCCCCCGGGAACTGCTGGCGGCGTTGCACGGGCTCGAACAGGCTCACGGCCGGGAGCGTCCATACCGCAACGCGCCGCGCACGCTCGACCTGGACCTGCTCCTGCACGGCCAGGCGCGGATCGACACCCCTGATCTCACCGTGCCGCATCCTCGGCTGCACGAGCGGGCCTTCGTGCTCGTTCCGCTCGCAGACATCGCGCCCCACCTCGATGTGCCGGGACACGGGCCCATCGGCAATCTGCTGCCGGGTGTGGCCGGCCAGCGCATCGAAAGGCTTGCGCCATGAATGGCATCCCCGTATCGCTCCAGACCGTCTTGTCGCTGGTGGCCTCGAACGTCTTCATGACCTTTGCCTGGTACGGTCACCTCAAGAACCTTGCCGGCAAGCCCTGGTATGCGGCTGCGCTGATCAGCTGGGGCATCGCGCTGTTCGAGTACCTGTTGCAGGTACCGGGCAACCGCATCGGTCACGCAGGCGGCCTGTCGCTCGCGCAACTCAAGATCACCCAGGAGGTCATCACGCTGGCGGTCTTCGTTCCATTCGCCATGCTCTACATGGACGAGCCGTTCAAGCTGGATTTCCTCTGGGCGGGGCTGTGCATGGTGGGTGCGGTGTACTTCATCTTCCGCTGAGCGCCGTGCCATCGGGGACGAGTGCGCGCGGGTGAAGCAGCCCGGCGCCTTTACACTCCACGGCTGTCACATCGGGTGACGGTTTCGTGACACCGCCGGCGCGCCGTTGCGAAACGCCGTCCCCTCCCAGAATTTTTGGAGACTTCCCCATCATGTTCTTCGGCAAGTTGCTGCCACGCGAAGGCAATTTCTTCGAGTTTTTCAACCAGCACGCCGCATTCATCGCCGAAGGCGCCCGTGCCTTCATGCTGATGATCCAGCATTACGGAAACCTGGAGTTGCGCGAAAAATACGGCGGCGAGGTCGTGGCCGCGGAACGGGCCGCCGACAAGATCACGGCCGAGGTCAACCGCCTGCTGCACAAGACCTTCATCACACCGATCGACCGTGAACAAATTCACGGCCTGATCAACGCCATGGACGACATCGTCGACCTGCTGCAAGACGCCACCGAAACCATGCAGCTCTACGATGTGCGCAGCATGACCGAGGAGATCATCCGCCTGGGCGAATTGAACGAGAAGTGCTGCGAACGCGTGCAGCATGCCGTCTCGCTGCTGGAGCAGCTCAACCGCAGCGACGTCGCCGAGGCCGCCATCAAGACCTGCGAGGAGATCGACCGTCTCGAATCAGACGCCGACCGCGTGATGCGCTCGGCCATGTCCAAACTCTTTCGCGAAGAGACGGATGTGCGCGAGCTGATCAAGCTCAAGGCCATCTACGAGCAGCTCGAATCCATCTCCGACCGCTGCGAAGACGTGGCCAACCTGATCGAGGGCATCGTCCTCGAGAATTCCTGATCCCGGGCGGAGTTTCGACGAAATGGAAGCGGTCCCGGCACAGTTTTGGGTGATTGTTCTGCTGGTCACCCTGGCCGTCATCTTCGACTTCATGAACGGCTTTCACGACGCGGCGAACTCGATCGCCACCGTCGTGTCCACCGGCGTGCTCAAGCCCCAGCAGGCGGTGGCGTTCGCCGCGTTCTTCAACGTGGTGGCCATCATGGTGTTCCACCTGAACGTGGCCGCCACGGTCGGCAAGGGCATCGTCCAGCCCGGCGTGGTGGACCACCATGTGGTCTTCGGCGCGCTGATCGGCGCCATCACCTGGAACGTCATTACCTGGTTCTACGGCATTCCGTCGAGCTCGTCGCATGCGCTGATCGGCGGCATTTGCGGCGCGGTGATCGGCAAGGCCGGGATCGGCGCCCTGGAGGGTACGGGCCTGCTGAGGGTGGTTGCCTTCATCTTCGTGTCGCCGATGCTCGGGTTCACGCTCGGGTCGCTGCTCATGGTGGCGGTGGCCTGGATATGCCGGCGATCGTCGCCGTTGCGGGTGGACAACTGGTTCCGCCGGTTGCAGCTGGCCTCGGCCGGCATGTACAGCCTCGGCCACGGCGGCAACGACGCGCAAAAGACCATCGGCATCATCTGGATGCTGCTGATCGCCACCGGCTACGCATCGGCCGCTGAAAAGTCGCCGCCAGCGTGGGTGATCTGGGTGTGCTATCTCGCCATCGGCCTGGGCACCCTCTTTGGCGGCTGGCGCATCGTCAAGACGATGGGCCAGAAAATCACCAAGCTCAAGCCGGTGGGAGGCTTCTGCGCCGAAACGGGCGGGGCGCTGACGCTGTTCCTTGCCACCGCGCTCGGCGTGCCGGTCTCCACCACACACACCATCACCGGCGCCATCGTCGGCGTGGGCTCGGTGCGGCGCGCGTCGGCCGTCCGCTGGGGAGTGGCAGGCAACATCGTGTGGGCCTGGATCTTCACGATCCCCGCGTCTGCCTTCGTGGCCGCGATCTTCTACTGGCTGAGTCTGACGCTCTTCACTTGAGGCCGTTCGGCCTCGTATTCGAAGTACCGCTGCGCGCTCAACACGATGGCCGACATCAGGATGCCGGCGCCCACGAGCAACGCGAGCACCACCCCGAACACCGTGATCCATCCGGTCCGGTGTTCGGGGCCTTGCGGATTGAAGCGGGCATTCCACTTGTCATCGGGCATCAGGCCGTAGACGATGGCCATCAGCGCACCGGCCGCCAGCGAAAAACCGAGCACGGGCAGCAGCAACCAGGCGACGTGGTCGTCCTGGCCCAGGTGCAGGTGGCGCTGCAACCCATGCACGCCAATCAGCGTGACCGCCGACCAAAGCCAGCCCCAGGGGTCGCGCAGGCCGTACAGGTAGAACCGATGGAGGCCGAACCCTCCGCCGAGAAAGGCGAGCCAGGTCGCTGCTGTCTTTGATTTGTAGCCGTTCATCGGGCTGTTTCGAGGTCGAATGAGCCGCCGGTCGCTGTCGTAGAGGCCGGGATGAATGCAATTTCAGGGATCATGAGGCTGACCGAGCGGAAACCATCAGTTTATAATCGCGGGCTTTCGGTGGCGGCCGGTCGAAAGACCGGCGTATCTACGACGCCGATGTTCATCGCAGGAGGCTCCCGGGCTTCTTGTTTTTTTGATCTGCTCGCCCCGAGTGTCTCCTGGTGCGGTGGATGTTTTCAGAATCGTAGGAAACAACATGGTCGTGATCCGACTCGCACGTGGTGGCGCCAAGAAGCGTCCTTTCTTCAACATCGTCGTCGCTGATTCGCGCACCCGCCGCGACGGCCGCTTCATCGAGCGCGTCGGTTTCTACAACCCGGTCGCGTCCGGCGCCGAACAGCCGCTGCGCGTGGCGTTCGATCGCCTCGACTACTGGACCGGCACCGGCGCCCAGATGTCGCCCACGGTGGCCCGCCTCGTGGCGCAAGCCAAGGCCGCTGCCTGAAGTTGAACGCGGCAGTGTCCATCGTGTCTTCGCCGGCAGGGGGGCAGAACGACCCCGCATGGCCCGAGGATGCGGTGGAAGTCGGCCGCGTGCTCGACGCCTGGGGTGTGAAGGGCTGGGTCAAGGTCCAGTCGTTCGCATCCGATCCCCAGGCGCTGCTGGAGGCTCGCCGTTGGTACCTCAGGCCGCCTGAGGACGGGGCGATCAAGCGTCCCGCGGGTGCCGCCACGGCATTCCCGCCTCACATTGCCATCACCTCGTCGCGAGAGCATGGCAATCTCATCGTGGCGCAAGTGCGCGGCATCGACGACCGCACTGGCGCTGAATCTCTCCGTGGTGCACGTGTCTTCCTCGCCCGAGGCGCGTTCCCGAAGCCGCGTGCCGGAGAGTATTACTGGGTCGACCTCATCGGCCTGTCCGTCGTCAATCGCGAGGGTGTGCCCATGGGCACCGTCGTCGGGTTGATCGATACCGGACCCCACAGCGTGCTTCGCCTGGCCAGGCCTGAGTCGGAGGCCAACCCCGACGGCGAAGAGCGCCTGATTCCGTTCGTCGCCGCCTACGTCGATGACGTGAGCCTCCAGGAGCGCCGCATCACGGTCGACTGGGGCCTCGACTACTGAGCGCAGCCGCACCGGCATTGGCATGCGCTTCGACATCGTCACGCTCTTCCCCGAGCTCTTCGCGCCGCATTTGAGTTTCGGCGTCACGCGCCGCGCGTATGAATCAAGGCAGGTCGATGTGCACCTGTGGCCGCTGCGCGAATTCGCCGACGACAACTACCGCCGCGTGGACGATCGCCCCTACGGAGGCGGCCCGGGCATGGTGATGCTCGTCGAGCCGCTCGAGCGATGCCTTGCCGCAGCCCGTGCCGCACGGGGTGACAAGGCGCCGGTGGTGCATTTCACACCCACGGGCCGTCGCATCGACCAGGCCGTCGTTCGCGAGTTTGCTGCGGGGGCGGGTGCCGTGCTCTTGTGCGGCCGCTACGAAGGCATCGATCAGCGCTTCGTCGATCGCCATGTCGACCTGGAGCTCAGTCTCGGGGATTTCGTGTTGTCCGGCGGCGAACTGCCCGCGATGGTGCTGCTCGATGGCGTCGCCCGGCTGCAGCCTGGCGTGCTGGGCGATGCGCAGTCCCATGCGCAGGACAGCTTCGAAAACGGCCTGCTCGACTGCCCCCACTACAGCCGACCCGAGGTCCTCACCACCGAAGACGGTGAGCTTCCGGTGCCGCCCGTTCTGCTGTCGGGCCACCACGCCCAGATAGCCCGCTGGCGGCGCGAGCGCTCACTCGAACTCACCGCGCGGCGACGCCCCGAGCTTCTCGATCTCGCGCGCCGGGAAGGGCGCCTGTCGAAGGACGACGAGCGTTTCCTGTCGAATCTCGGGCTATAATCAAGGGCTGTTCGATCCTCTGCCAGGTCGCGCCGTGTGTGCATCACTCCGTGTACGCACCCGGCCTCACATTTTCAACATGACGTTGGCACGATCACTAGGAGAACACATGGACCTGATCCAAACCCTCGAGCAAGAAGAAATCGCTCGCCTCAACAAGACCATTCCGGAATTCGCTCCTGGCGACACCGTGATCGTCAGCGTCAACGTGGTCGAAGGTACGCGCAAGCGCGTGCAGGCCTACGAAGGTGTCGTGATCGCCAAGCGCAACCGCGGCCTGAACTCCAGCTTCATCGTCCGCAAGATTTCGAGCGGTGAAGGCGTGGAGCGCACGTTCCAGCTGTACAGCCCGTTGATCTCGAGCATCGAGATCAAGCGCCGCGGTGACGTCCGCCGCGCCAAGCTGTACTACCTCCGTCAGCGTTCCGGCAAGTCGGCCCGCATCAAGGAAAAGCTGGCCTGAGGCCGGAGCCTCCCGCGTTGTCGCGAGGGGCGCACCCGCCAAAAAGAAGCCGCCTCTCGAGGCGGCTTTTTTATTCTCGCGTCCAATGGAATCATGCCGTCCAGTTTCGATCCCCAGGAGCATCCCCCCGTCAGCGTCGATCGCCACCTGCCGGCCGTCACCTCGACCGAGCTGCAGGCGGACAGCCTTCGACAGCGCTTTCTCGCCCCGCCGTCCTGGGCGCCTGAGGCCATTCTCGAGAACCAGGCGAGCGAGCGCCTCCTCACGCATGCATCGGTGCTCATACCCCTGATCCAGCGGGATCAACTGACGGTGCTGTTGACCCAACGTACGGCGCACCTGACGGATCACCCGGGTCAGATCAGCTTTCCCGGCGGCCGCGCTGAGCCCGAGGACGTCAATGAGGTGGCCACTGCCTTGCGCGAGGCCCATGAAGAGATCGGTCTGGCCCCCCGGTTCGTCGACGTCCTGGGGCAATTGCCTCCCTACGCGACGGGCACGGGGTTCATCGTGACCCCCGTGGTGGCGCTGGTCCGGCCGGGCTTTTCCATCCAGGTGGACCCCTTCGAGGTGGCCGAGGCATTCGAAGTGCCGCTGACCTTCCTGATGGATCCGTCCAACCACCGCTGGCATTCGGCTGAGATTGCCGGCGGGCGCCGACAGTTCCTGTCGATGCCATGGAACGGCACCGGGGTGGACGGCCATCCGCGCCACTATTTCGTATGGGGGGCCACCGCGGCCATGCTGCGCAACTTGTACCGTTTTCTCATCGCGTGAGTCCGCACTGCCGACGCCGGTATCATCGGACGCCATGAGCTTTTTCGCCGTCTTGTTCGCGCTGCTGATCGAGCAGCTCAAGCCTCTGCCGCGTCGAAACGTGGTCCACGACGCACTGACCGGCTGGATGCGCTGGACTGGCCGCAACTTCGACGCTGGACGGGACCACCACGCCTGGGTCGTATGGGGCGTGACCGTTCTCGTTCCTGCGTTGCTCGCCTGCGCGATCCACGTCGGTCTTGACCGCATCAACGTCATGCTTGCGCTCGGGTGGGATGTGGTCGTGCTGTACCTGACCATGGGCTTTCGCCAGTTCAGCCACTACTTCACCGACATCCGCCACGCGCTCGAACGCGGGGACGAAGCCACCGCACGCCTGCTCCTTGCCGAATGGCGCCACCTCGATGCCAGCGAGTTGCCCCGCGGCGAACTGCTGCGTCATGTGATCGAACATTCGCTGCTTGCCGCGCACCGGCATGTGTTCGGCGTGTTCTTCTGGTTTGTCGTGCTGTCCACGCTGGGCCTCGGCCCTGCCGGCGCCGTGCTGTACCGCATGGCCGAGTTCGCCAGCCGCTACTGGGGCTTCAAAAGCCGAGTCGTGGGTGCGCCCGTCAACGAGCGCCTGCTGGCGCTGTCTCAGCGGCTGTTCAGCCTGGTGGATCACCTGCCGGCACGCCTGACTGCGTTCGGCTTTGCCGTGGTGGGCAATTTCGAGGAGGCCGTGTCATGCTGGCGGCGTGACGCGGGCCTGTGGAAACACGTCAACGAAGGCATTCTGCTCGCCGCCGCGGCGGGCGCCGTGGGGGTGCAACTCGGGGGGCATGCCGCGCCAGGGGTGACACCGGACCGCTCGAAGACCTTCGACGCAGGTGCGTCCGAGGAACTCGCCGGCGCAGATGGATCCACGCCAGGCTTGCCGCCTGAAACTGGGCATCTGCGCAGCGTCGTCGCGCTCGTGTGGCGATCGGTGGTGCTGTGGATGCTCCTGCTGGCACTGCTGTCGCTCGCCAACCTGATCGGCTGAACGGGCCCGCCTCGGGGGGCCTTGCATGGCCGCCCGGCTCGAACTGCGCCGTGTGGTCAATACCGCGTCTGCGACAACTCCTGCAGAATTTCCCCGTAGATGCGGTAGCGCGTGTCGGCGATGTCGCCCCGCTCGAGTGCCGCGCGCACGCCGCAGCCCGGTTCGTGCAAGTGCGTGCAGTTGTAGAACCTGCACTGGTCGGCGTGTTCGGCCAAGTCGGGCATCAGGCCCGGAAGCGCTTGTGCGTCGATCTGACGCAGCCCGAACTCCTGGAATCCGGGTGAATCGATCAGCGCAGTGGTGCGTGCTGCATCGAGCCAATACCACTGCGTGGTGGTGGTGGTGTGGCGTCCGGAGTTGAGCGCCTGAGAGATTTCTCCCACCTGCGCGCGGGCCTCTGGCGCGAGCAGGTTGATCAGGGTGCTCTTGCCTGTGCCGCTGGGCCCCAGCACGAGGGTGGAGCGGCCCTTCAGGATGGGGTCGACGACCGCCCGGGCTTCGTCCGGCCTGGCTTTGAGCGCCACCTCATGCACGGCGTACCCCATGGTGGCGTACGGGCGCAGGCGATCGCGGGCATTGGCAATCGTGGGCAGGTCGGCCTTGTTGAGCAGGATCCGCGCTTCGATGCCGGCGTGCTCCGCGGCAACCAGTGCACGCGTCAACTGCGATTCGCTGAATACTGGTTCGCTGGCCACCATCACGAGAATCAGGTCGAGGTTGGCCGCGAAGGACTTGGTTTTCCATTCGTCCTGGCGAAAGAGCAGGTTGCGCCGGGCCTCGACATGTTCGATCACGCCGGCATCGCCGGACTCCTGCCAGCGCACGCGGTCGCCGACGACGCAGTCGCTCTTCTTGCCCCGCGGATGACAGGCCAGGCGCCGGCCCTCGGGTGTTTCGACAATGTAGTGGCGGCCATGTCCGGCCACCACGAGTCCCAGGTCGAGCGTGTCGACCCGGCTCATCGGCGTTTCCCCCGCATGCGCTCAGCCGACAAAGGACACCAACGCATCGGTCTTGGCCGCGCAAATGAAATCGTTGACCGACAGACCACCGACCGAATGCGTGCTGAAACGCACCGTGCACCGGTTGTAGCTGACCTGCAGGTCGGGATGGTGATCCTCGGTGTGGGCAATCCAGGCGAGGGCGTTGACGAAGGCCATGGTCTCGTGGAAGTTCTTGAAAGTGAACGCTTTTTCGATGGTGCCGCCTTCGGCCTTCCAGCTGCTCAACTGGGACAGATGATCCTGCACCTGCGCGTCGCCCATCGCGACGCCCGACTGGTGCTGGCAATGCTGCTGCAACAAGGGTTTCATGGGTCAGCCTGTCTGCAGCGCGAGGGCTGCAATGCGTTCCGATGCCGGCGGGTGGGAATACCAGAATCGCACGTACAGCGGATCGGGGGTGAGGGTGGCTGCATTGTCCTCGTGCAGTTTCAGCAGGGCGGCAGCAAGGTCATTGCCGCTGGCCTGTGCACACGCGTAGGCATCGGCTTCGAATTCATGCTTGCGCGACACCTGGCTCATCAGCGGCGACACGAAAAACCCGAACACGGGAACCACCAGCAAGAAGAGCAACAGCGCGAGCGCGTCGTTGGGCGCGTTCGCCGCCACGCTTGCTCCCAGGCCGTTGTAGAACCATACCTTGGAAGAGAGCCACCCGAGCAACGCGAAGCCGGCAAAGTTCACGGCCAGCATCATTGCCATCAGCTTGAACAGATGGCGGCGCTTGAAATGGCCGAGTTCATGCGCCAGCACCGCTTCCACTTCGCCAGCAGACAGCTTGGCCAGCAGCGTGTCGAAGAACACCACCCGCTTGGAGGCGCCCAGCCCGGTGAAGTAGGCATTGCCGTGCCCGGACCGTTTGCTGCCGTCCATCACGAACAACCCTTTCGCGCGAAAGCCGCAGCGACGCATCAGCGCTTCGACGCGCGTCGTGAGCGCATCGTCCGCGACCGGCTTGAAGGTGTTGAACATCGGCGCGATCACGATCGGATAGATCACCATGCCGATCAGCTGGATGCCTGCAAGTGCTCCCCATGCCCACAGCCACCACGAGGGGCCGGCCGCGCCCATGATCCACAGAATCAGCGTGACGATGGGCACCCCGATCACCAGGCCCAGCAGGAGGTGCTTGACGCTGTCTGCGAGGTACAACCGCCATGTCATGCGGTTGAAACCGAAGCGCTCCTCCAGCCGAAAGGTGCTGTAGAGCTCGAACGGCAGCTCGAGCAGGCCGGAAATCAGTGAGAACGACACCACGAGCGACACTTGGTAAGCGAGACTGCCGAAGCGAGGAGAAACAGTCTCGTACAGCAAGGCGTTCAATGAATGCAGGCCGCCGAGCAGGGTCCACCCCAGCAGCGCGGCGGCACCGAAAGCGCTGGTCAGCAAGCTCAGGCGGCCCTTGGCGACCGTGTAGTCGGCTGCCTTCTGATGGGCCTGGAGCGAGACGCTGCCGGCGAATGCAGCAGGTACGGCTCCGCGGTGCGCTGCCACATGGCGCAACTGGCGTGTGGTCAGCCAGAACCTCACGAGCAGCGACGCCACCAGCGCCGCGACGAACACCCCGGACAACACATTCGATTCCATGACCTCAAGTGTAGGCTGCCGGCCTGCGAGAATGCGCGCACGCAAAGAACCGCTGAAGGCAATCCATGACCGATACCCCCACCGCCGCCCTCGCCAGCAGCGACCAGAACCTCATCTGGATCGACCTGGAGATGACGGGGCTGTACCCCAACACCGACCGCATCATCGAGATCGCCGTCGTCGTCACCGACGCCACCCTCACGCAGCGCGTGGAAGGCCCGGTGTTCGCGGTGCATCAGAGCGATGCGACGCTCGATGCGATGGACGCTTGGAACAAGGGCACCCACGGCAAGAGCGGTCTGATCGATCGTGTGAAGGCTTCCACGGTTGACGAAGCGGCCGCCGAGGTCCAGGTGATCGAGTTCTTGAAGCGGTACGTGCCGAAGAACACCTCGCCCATGTGCGGCAACAGCATCTGCCAGGACCGCCGCTTCCTCGCCAACTACATGCCCAAGCTCGAGGCGTTCTTCCACTACCGCAACCTCGACGTCAGCACGCTCAAGGAACTCGCCAAACGCTGGAAGCCCGGCATCCTCGCCGGATTCAAGAAGGCCCAGGCCCACACGGCCCTGGCCGACATCCATGAATCCATCGATGAACTGGCGTACTACCGGCAGCATTTCCTGTCCTTGTGAACTGTCCGACCGGTCTGGCAAAAGAAGCTTTCGCTCCAGCCACAACATGGGATAGAATCGCGGGCTGCGCTGCCGGGCTGTTCGTTCGGCAGTGTTTCGTTCATCCCCTCTGACCTTGTCGAGTCTTCCCGCGGTGGTTCTTGCACCGCGCGGCCTGTTCGAACCCCGATACGGGAATGGTTGGCGGCGATGCCGTCGCTTTGACTGTTCCATATCAACCCCGCCTCCGGTGGCCATCACCGGTGAGGGTTCGGACCTTCTCCCCAGCGACCATTGATTGGCAGGTAAGCCGCCCCCGTGTGGTGCCTGCCGGTGCTGACGCACGCGTCGAAAGCGTGTGCAGCGCCGTGTTTGAAAGATTGACATGACGTTCGATACCCTGGGCCTCCAGCCGGCCCTGCTCCAAGCCCTCAAAGACGCGGGCTACACGACGCCCACCGAGGTGCAATCGCGTGCCATTCCAGTGGCGCTCGAAGGCAAGGACCTGATGGTCTCGTCCAGCACGGGCAGCGGCAAGACCGCCTCCTTCGTGCTGCCGGCCTTGCAGCGCATCATTGCCGCGCGCGGAGACAACACCAAGCGCCGAGAGAAGGGCGTGGTCTACGGTCCCCGCATCCTGGTGCTCGCGCCCACCCGCGAACTGGCGATGCAAGTCGACAAGGCCGCGGTCGTCTACGGCCGCCACGTTCAAGGCCTTCGGGTCACCACCATCGTCGGTGGTGTTCCGTATCCTGCGCAGCTCAAGGCGCTGCGCGGTCCGCTCGATGTGCTGATCGCCACGCCAGGCCGCCTGATCGATCACCTCCAGACCGGCAAGGCCGTGCTCGACAACGTGGAGATGCTCGTCCTCGACGAAGCCGACCGCATGCTCGACATGGGTTTCATCGACGACATCACGCACATCGCCGAGAAATTGCCGGCGAGCCGCCAGACAGTGATGTTCAGCGCCACCTTCGCGGGCCATGTGGGCCGCCTCGCTCACGACCTGCTCCGCGATCCGCAGCGCATCGATGTCGCATCGCATACCGACACCCATGAAAACATCGAGCAGCGCCTGCACTGGGCCGACAACAAGACGCACAAGGACGCGCTGCTCGACCATCTCCTGACCACGCGCGAGATGGAGCAGGCCGTCGTGTTCACCAGCACCCAGCGCGATGCCGACTGGCTCGCCGACCGCTTGGCCGACATGGGTCATGCCGTCGCCTCCTTGCATGGCGGCATGCCGCAAGGCCGCCGCACCCGCGTGCTGCAAGGCCTGCGCAACAAGCAGCTGCGCGTGCTCGTGGCCACCGACGTTGCAGCCCGCGGGATCGATGTTCCCACCATCAGCCACGTCATCAATTACGGCCTGCCGATGAAGGCAGAGGACTACGTCCACCGCATCGGCCGCACCGGCCGCGCCGGCCGCAACGGCCTGGCCATCACGCTGGCCGAACGCATGGACACCGGCATGATCCGCCGGATCCAGCAGTTCACCACCCAGAACATTCCGGTCTCCATCATCGAAGGCCTGGAGCCGAAAAACCCGGAACCGCGCCTGTTTGGTGGCCCACGCCCAGAGGGCAAGTTCGGCGGCGGCAAACCATTCGGCCATGGCCGTCCTGGTGGCAAGCCGTTCGGTGGCAAACCGTCGTTCGGTGCCCCCCGTCCGTACGGTCGCGACGCGGCTCCACGCGAGGGCTTCGCACCTCGCAATGAAGCGTTCGCTCCCCGTGACCGCTCCCCGTTCGATCGCCATGGCGACGATCGCCGGAGCAACGCTTTCCAGCCGCGTGGCAATGCCTTTGACCGCGCGCCCGCCGATCGCAATGCGGGAGGTTTCGCGCCGCGCAAGCCAGGCACGGGTCCGAAGCAGGGTTTTGGCGGCAAGCCACAGCGCCCGCGCAGCGGCGGATTCGGTCGCTGACCATTTGCTGAGGCAATAAGAAAGCCCCGCGGGAGCGCGCTTCCGCGGGGCTTTTTCATGGCAAGAGAAAAACCGCCATTCGCTTCATGAACGAGTTCGGTCGCTGCGGGACAGCGAGGCGGAGATCAGCGACGACGCCCTGGGGCTGCCCCTAGCTAGGTTCGATCACAGGTAGAGCAAACGAAGGGTCCCAGCGCATCATGCGGGCCATCGCGTTCCTACCCGCTTTGAGCACTGACCATGACCAGCATCTCCGCCTCCTTCAATGCCAACGCCTGGGCTCAGGCCGAACAGCCTGAGGACGATGCCGCTGTGGTGGACACCCCGGAGCCAATCCTTTCCGCCGCCGAAGGCGTCGATTTCGCCGAACCCGCCTCCGCATCGCAAGGCAGCGCGGAAGACAGTGACTTTTCCTATCAGGGTGAAGAAGCCCCCAGCCTGCTGCGCAGCGTGGAGAGATTCTTCGGCCAGGCCCCTGGCTCGCTGCGCTACGACACCCCTGAGGACCTGCAAGGCGTGGAGATGGTCCCGGTGTTCAAGATCACAGGCGGTGGCGGCATTCACGAGAAGATCACTGAGCAGGCTGCAACAGACGCAGGCATCCCCTTCAGCCGTGAATTGAGAAAAGGCTCGGCCTGGCCTGACCTGCCTTGCAAGAATCCTGATGAGGTCGCGCTCTGTCCGGTCGGCACCCTGAAAGACCTCCACCGTGAAGGCACGCTGGCCAATCGCTCCCACTATGGCGACCGCCAGTTCTGGCACAGCATGACACCCACGAGCGACCAACCGCTGAGCAACGGTGAAGTGGTCGACAAAATCGTTCGGCAGGCAAAGGAGTGGTACGTCCAAGGAGTGGAAGGCAACAACGATTTCCCCATCGGGAAAATGCTGCACATGGTGCAGGACTCCTATTCGGCTTCCCATACCATCCGTGACCAAGCCGGGCATCTCCAGCAATTCCAGGGTTACGATGCCCAAGACAGCCATGCGCACGGCGACGCCGACAAGCTGGGCAAGGGAATGCATTCGTTCCTGGACATCCCCGGAGCACGAGGGGCCTTGAAAGCATCCACGAGACTCCTCGAGTTGTACGCGAGGAAAGCGCCTTTCTCCGAAGTCGAAACGTACCTGCGACAAGACGTGTATTCCATGACACCGGCCCGCGCCAACGCGCCCGCCGGCGGAAGTGCAGATCCGTATGTCAAAAAACCAACGAAACCTTCCCCTGCGAACCATCGTTTCATTTGAGATCCTGATGGGCCTGTGTGTCGCCTGCCTCGGGGCACAGGCGGCCGCGCCGGGCCCACGTCTCGCCGACACTTGCGCCATCAAGTCCCCGCCGCCGCAAGCGCGTCGGTTGCCGACCCACGGGGTCGACTTCCTGATCTGGCCGCCTCAGGTCGACGCCGTCTTTACGGGTTGCCAAAAAGTCTGGCTTGAAGACGGCACCCTGCTGGGCACCACGGTGTTCAAGCGAGGGCAGGTGCAAACCTTCACCTCAAGGGAACCCGACAGCGAGACCACGCTGCGCTGTGATTACCGCAAGGCACCTTCGAAACAGAAGCCGTTGCCGGAAGACTGTCCCGCCCTTGAAGATTTTCCGTGGTGGCCATCCGATCACTAGGAGTGTCGCGGCAGGCGGCAATGAAGGGCGCAAAGCAAAAAGGGAACGCCTTGGACACGTTCCCTTGGGAGCCAAGTCTTACCTGACTGGAGTTGAGCCGTGGGGTGCCTTGTGTGTGCCCAAGATGGCCAGACGGAGATCAGGGGCGCACCAGAATATCGTTCTTCACGCTCTTGACGCCCTTGACTTCGCGGGCCAGCGCGCCGGCCTGATCGCGTTCCGCTTCGCTCTTCGCGAAGCCTGAGAGCTGCACGGTACCGTTCAGCGTTTCGACTTGAATGGCCGAGGCGGCCACGCTCTTGTCTTCAATGAACTTCGCCTTGACCTTGGTCGAGATGGTTGCGTCGTCAACGTACTCACCGACCGTGGACTGGTCGCGGGTGACAGCGCAACCTGTGGTGGTGAGCAGCGCCACTGCGGTGATGGCGGCGGCAAGGGTGTTGCGGACAAACATGGTGATCTCCTTCTGCTTTGCGGGAGGCCTTCGACAACGAAGGCGTGGAACGGGTGGTTGTTGTTCATGGAACCCGGCCCCCACCCGGAGCCGAAAAGGATGGGGCGCTATTCGCGTCTGGTCGCCTTGGCGCCGAACAGGCCGATGAGCAGCACGGCAACGAATAGCACGAGAAACACGACAAAGAGAAACTTCGCGATGCCGGCAGCCCCGGCGGCGATGCCCGTGAATCCGAACACGCCAGCGATGAGCGAGATCACCGCAAAGATCAGAGCCCACTTCAGCATGGCGTCTCTCCCGTGGTGAAGGCGCCCGGAAGGCGCCGGTTCAGTCATGGAGGGACTGTAAAAGTGGCCGCTGGGGCGAGCCATCGGACGCTGGCGTGACGCACTGTAGGACGCCGCGCTCGACATCCCGTGAACGCTCAGGTGACCGTCGAGGCCTGTGCTTGCGCTTGTGAATGCATGTCGGCGTATTCACGAGGGGCTTCTTCGGGCGGGGCTGGCGTTGCCTCTGTTTCCGCAGGGTCGGACCGGAACAATGCGGCAATGGATGCCAGCACCGACGTGAGGCTCAAGGGAGGCAGCAGATGCGTCAAGAGCGTGGAGCCGGACACCCATCGCCATGGGCGAAGCCGGCTGAGCAGGGCACCGGCGATCACGGCGCCGCCGAGCAACAGCCAAGGGTGTTTTTCCGCAGCAGGCGTGAGCAACTCCCGGCCGAGTTGGTCACCGAGCTCGGCCGTGGCACGCAGCGGATGCCGTCGCCACCAGCGCCTCAGATACCGCGCCGCGACCCGGCCGATGGGCACATCGCTCAGTGACTCCACGAGCGCGCTCAGCCAAGGAGGATCGACATCGTCGGGTCGGACCGGCCCCTGGTGCGCTTCCTCATACGCCTCCGCCAGCCGTTCCGGGTGGTATGTGCAGGTGAACCAGTGCTGCAGCGCTGCGCGCGACGCATCGAGCCGTTCCTGGGGTGACAGCGGCGCCTCCTTGTCCAGCGCCTCGCCTTGCATCAAGGGGTCGAGATCGGTGGATTCGACGTGGGTCATGCCGACCTCGCGTCGCGGATCATGTCAAGGTCAGCGCGGATTTGCGCTTGAATCGAAGCGAAGGCCCGTTCGGCAACGGGCCGCTTGGCCATGAGGCCAGCGACGATGGCGATGATGGCGGGGACGGCAGGTGCCATGCACAGTGCCCACTGGCCCTGCTCGGACAGGGTCGGTGTGATGGCCCACAGCATCAGCGCGACGCCAGTGAGCACCACGGCCACTGCGAGGCAGCCGAGTGCCAGCACGCTCAAGGCGGCGCGCCGCACCCAGCGACGGCGTATCTCGACGGCCTCGGCTTCGATCAGAGACGCGTACGCGCTTGCGTGCTCCACGACCAGGTGAGGTTGGGTGGCGAGCAGTCGGACAATGGGATGGATCATGGCGCGGCCGGAGATGAAGGGGTCAAAGTTCGGAAAGCGCGTACCGCTGCGCTGCCATGGCGAAAGGCCCGGCCGCGCACAAGGCGCGGAACCGGGCCTGCAAGAACATCTCAGCGGTCGCTGTTGCGCCGGGCGCTTTGCACGAGGCTGAGCAGCGCCATCAGCGCCGCTCCGGTGGCTGCAGCGATGAGCACCGCCTTGACGGGCTCTTGCCTCACGTACCGGGCCGTGACATCGCCGAGGTTCTGCGCGCGGTTGCGCATCTGGTAGGCGCCGTCCTTGACCGCATCGAGCCCCTTGCGGGCCAGCGTTTCGGCCTGGCTGGCAATGCGTGCGACCGTGGGCTGCACGTTCGCACGCGCCGCTTCGACCGCAGACTCGACCTGTTCCAGCGCCTCATTGGCGACACGATGGGTCGTGCCCGCCATGTGGTCCGCGCCTTGGGACGCACGACTCGCGGCGGCAGTGAGCTGGTCGTCCGTGGAGAAGGTGCCGGTGGGTGACGTCGTGCTCGTGGGCGACATCGGGCTCGTCGGTGAGATCGAGCCGGGTGGAGACATCGAGCTGGGTGGCTTGTTGACGCTCATGATGTAGTTCCCGTTGAAGTTGGCGGAGTGTCGGGGCCGGAATTCAGGCGGGTGCCACTAGCCTTTTTTGATCAGGCTGAACAGGAAACTCGCCACAGCCAGGACAGCGAAGATGATAAAGAGAATCTTGGCAATACCGGCAGCGCCGGCAGCAATGCCACCGAAACCGAACAGCGCCGCGATCAGCGCAATCACGAAAAAGACAACGGCGTAGTGCAGCATGTTGGGGCTCCTTGAAGAAATCTTCACTGGCCGTCCGATGATGATTCAACCAGTAAACCCAGGATATGGCCGTCCTTTCGTCCAGCCCATGAGACATGGACCCGAAGGGCTGTCGGCGGCCCATTGCCGACCCTGTAGGAGGTGGCTTACGCTGACGCATCCATCGCCGGTGCGGCCGACGGGGCCTCGGACACAGGCAGTCGCGCAATGATGCTTGTGCCGCAGCCCGATGCCGCATGCAATTGCATGCTGCCACCTTCTGCTTCCACGCGGTAGCGCATGCCGACCAGGCCGTGGCTCGACGGCCGCTTCACGCTCGTATCGAATCCGACTCCGTCGTCCTGCACGGTCACTTCCACGTGCGAATGCACCTGACGCAGCGAGATGTCGACACGGGTTGCCTTGGCGTATTTGGCAATGTTGGTGAGGGCCTCCTGCACCAGTCGATAGATGGTGAGTTCGCTGGTGGGCTTGAGCTTCACGGAATGCAGGTCACGTCCCACCTTGAGCCCGGATCGTTCGGCGAATTCACGCGCCAGGATGTCCAGTGCTGCCACCAGGCCGAGGTTGTTGAGCGATGAGGGACGGAGGTCTTCGATGATGCGGCGCTTGAGGGCAATGCCGTCGTTGAGCGTGTCGTTGAGGTGGGTGATGCGTTCTTGCGCCTCGGGGGTGAGCGTGCCGATGCGGGATTTGAGCCGGGCGACGTCGAGTTTGGCCGCTGTGAGCAGGGCGCCGAGTTCATCGTGGAGGTCGCGGGCGAGGCGGCTCCGTTCGTCCTCCCGCGCCGTCTGGAGGTGATGGGCGAGTTCGGTCAGCTGTGCAGTGCGTCCCTTGACCTGGTGCTCGAGCAGGTCCCGCTCGAGCTGCAGAGCCAGCTGCTGGCGACGGCGCTCCTGGTCGAGCGTGGCGGTCTGGCGCAGGTACATGAAAAAGGCCAGCACACTCAACGCCGTCATCGTGGCCACGCCGAACCGGCTCAATTGCAGCGTCTGGTAGACCGATGCGCGTCCGGCCGTGATTTGTGCGGACTCGCGCTTGAACAGGCGTTCAGATGCGAGCCGGATCGCCTCCATCTGCTCGCGCCCGATGTCTGTTTCGATCACCGCCCGCCAGGCTTCGTCGCGGCCTTCAGTGCGGAGCTGGATGGTGGTGTCCATCTCGGACAGCTTCTTGTTCACCAACGAGGCCAGCAGGGCGTAGTCGGCCACTTGCTGGGGCTCCTTTGAATAGAAATCCTGCAGGGTCTTCATCGTCTGGCCGATGTTGTTCATGGCCTTGCGGTAGGGCTCCAGGTATTCCGGGCGCCCCGTGATGAGGTAGCCGCGCTGACCGTTCTCCGCGTCGAGCACCTGGCGCATCAGCGCGAGGTTGTTGATGCGTGCCACGGCCAGCTGGCCGAGGCGATCCAGCGAATCGACGGAGGAGCGGTAGGACGATTCACTGATCGCCATCAGGCTCAGGGCAGTGACCACGGCGAGCGGGAAGGTCACCGCACTGCGCTTGAATCGGAGAAAGAAGTTCTTCATGCCCTGTTCCGTTCGATGCATCTAGAATGATTTGCGAAGAAATTCACAAACCGCACGATACCGACATGATCAAAATTGCCATCGTCGACGATCACGCGCTGGTTCGCGCAGGTCTGCGCCAATACCTCTCCGAGCAGGTCGACCTGCAGGTCGTGGCAGAAGCGGCCAACGGGCGGGAAGCATTGGACATTGTCCGCAAGGGCATGGTCGACGTGCTGGTGATGGACCTGTCCATGCCGGAACAAAGCGGCGTGGACGCGTTGGCAGCCATCCGCGCGCGTGCACCCGAGTTGCCGGTGTTGATTCTGAGCGGTTTTCCTGAAGCGCACTACGCCACGACGCTGCTCCGGCAGGGTGCGAGCGGTTACCTCAACAAGGAATGCGATCCCGAGGAGATCGTCACGGCCATCCGAACGGTGGCTCGGGGCCGCAAGTACATCACGCCGGCAGTCGCCGAGCTTCTGGCAGACAACCTCGGCGGCAACGCCGACAAGCCGCTTCATGAGCAATTGTCCGAGCGTGAATTCCAGGTGTTCCTGCGGCTTGCCAAGGGCGAAACCATCGGCCACATGGCCGACAGCCTTTCGCTGAGCGTCAAGACCGTCAGCACGTACCGCACCCGTGTGATGGAGAAGATGAAGCTCGAGTCGAACAGTGATTTGACGTATTACGCGCTGAAAAACGGCCTCATCCAGTGAGCGTGGCCGCTCTCGCCGAAAAGGGGCGGGCGCCTGGGGTGCGGAGATGCCGGGTCGGCGGCCCGTCAAAGGGCGCCCATGACCGACGACGAGGTGTCTCCGGCGGCCAGCTTCTGGCAGTAGGTGATCAATGCGTCGATCTCATTGGATTTGTCGAACACCTTGTGTGCGCCAAGCTCCAGGCATTTGCGACGCATGTCTGGCGTGGCGTAGTTGCTCAGCACCACGAGTTTGGCCTGATCGGCCGCACGCACGCTTGCGGACAGCACGCCCAGGCCGGAGCCGCTTTTCAGGAAGATGTCGATGATGACCAGATCGCAGGCATTGCGAGACTGGGTCAACCAATAAACTGCAGCGGATTCGTTGTCCGCCGTTCCCACCACCTCCACCGCAACCAGTTCCTCGAGTGTCGCGATGAGGTTCTCGCGGATCACCGGGCTGTCTTCGACGATGTAGGTTTTCAACATGGCAGCGAGCTTCGCACCGTGCCTGCGCACTCTTGTTGTCTTGTTCGGAGCAGCAGACGGATACGGTGGGTCGCCGCGGGTACAGCTGCAGTCATGCCCGGAATTCTAATGACCGGTTACTTACCGAAACGTCGGGGGAGTCCCGTAACGACTGTAGGACGGCGCCTACCCGCGTTTGCGCTGCTGTCGTCTTGGCTGTAGCGGTTGCTGACGTAGGACGAAGCTCACAGGGGATGGCTGTCCCGTCCGGCTGTGCTTCGACCGGGTGCCGTGTTCGACTTCTGCGCGCAAGGCAATGCCACACTGGGAAAGGTCGACGCATCGCCGCGTTGTCAGCTTGGCGGAAGCCCCGCTCGATCCACCCTTGCAGGGAGAGGTTCCATGACCGTCCACCCGCCCCCGACGCCAAGTGACGTCATCGCGCTGTTGCAGCAGAACCGAGCGTCCATCTGCCGCCTCCTGGAGGCTTACGCATCCCTGTGCGAGCGCAACGATGACACGGGCGGGGAAAAGCTCGCAGTTGCGGAGCGCTTGAACCTCGAACTCACGCTCGATACGCAAGTGGAGGAGGAGGTGCTGTTTCCGTCCCTGCATGCGGCCGGCCTGAATCTCGGCCCGTTCCAGGCATTGCACGACAGCGCCTGGGGGCTCGTGGCGCAGATGTCGATGGGGCAGCCCGGGGACATCCGCTTCGATGAAAAAATGCTGTCGATGGGGCGCGACTTGGCCACGCGCATGCGGCAGGTGCACGACGAGACGCTCCCGTTGTTGCCTGGGGTCGGCATCGACTTGAACGACCTGGGGGTACGGATGGATGCCCGCAAAAGGCAACTGATGAAGGAGTTCGATTCGCCGGCCGATGTGGAGGATGAAGACGATGATCCGGTGGGCGAAGTTCGGTCTTGAACCTTGGCCAGCGAGCGTGCCATGACCATGGTCAGCATTTTCCGAGAAGCCTGCGACTTGCTTTCTGCCGGAGACTTGCCTGGTGCTTCCGAAGCACTGGCTTCAACGTGCGCCCCGCTTGTTCTACCGACAAAAAGAACGCCGTGGGCTCGAATGCGACTTGTCAGGATCTTCGTACGAGACGGATTCACCGACCGATATTTCGGCGAGCCGCTCATCTTCCCAGGAACGCTCAGAGCGCTGTCAGTCCTCGCCCCTGCTGTTTTTCCATACCATCGGAACTGGAAGCAGTCTCTTACGCATTCTGCTTATTGGACTCACTATCCGACCATCGATCATGTTGTTCCAGTCGCCAGAGGTGGCGAAGACAACGAGTCCAACATTGTCACGACGTCCATGGTTCGCAACGCGGCGAAATCGAACTGGCTGCTTTCAGAGCTGGGTTGGCCCGTAGAGCGAGCACCTGTTGCCGGCGCCTGGGACGGATTGCTTCCCTGGTTCTGTGCTGCCTTCGAGAGCAATGAAAGGCTTCGGCAAGAGCCATCGCTCCAACAGTGGTACAGGGCCGCACGCGATGCCGGATAAGTGCCGGGAGCGAGTCGCCTCAGGCTTGCATCGTTGGAGGAGGAATTGCTCGTTGGACGTTCGACGGGCTCAGGCATTCATAAGTGCCTTCAGAACGCCAACACCTGGCCGCATGTGCCGGGTCGGAACGCAAGCAAAGCCCAGCAGCAGGCCCGACGCCTTGGCAGGCGCAGATGCGTTGCGTTCATCCGCGGCATAGAAGCTCGACAAGGCGCGCACTTCGATGTCCTTTGCTGCAGCAGCCTTGGCGAATGCCTGGTCGTCGATTCGGTGATCGCGGAAGGCCACGGCCAGTTGCAGGCCGGCGTTGGACGGGCCGGCCGTCATTTCGGTGCCGAGTTGGCGTTGCAGTTCCTGCAGCAGCACGCGCCTGCGTTCGTCATACAGCTCCCGCGTGCGTTTGATCTGCCGGTGGAAGTGCCCGCCGGCAATGAACTCGGTCAGCACGGCTTGGGGCATCACGGGGCTCATGCGGTCCACGGCGCTCTTGCCTTGGCGGAACGCATCGACGAGGGCCGGGGGAACGACCAGGTACCCGAGCCTGAGGCCTGGGAACAGTGACTTGGACAATGTCCCGATGTACAGGACGGAGCCGGCGCGATCCAGGCTCTGCAGGGATGCGAGCATCGGGCCCGTGTAGCGGTATTCACTGTCGTAGTCGTCTTCGATGATCCAGGCCTGATGGCGCTCGGCCCAGTCGAGCAATGCCAGGCGCCGGGGGAGTCCCATCGTCACGCCGAGCGGGTATTGGTGCGACGGGGTGACGTAGGCAAGCCTGGCGCGTGGGGCGGCGGCCAAGCCGTCTTCGACGCGAAGTCCATCGGCATCGACGGGCACGGGCACGAGTTCCGCGCCTGCGGCGTGCAGGGCCAGCCTTGCGCCGCGGTAGCCTGGGTTTTCCACCCAGACTTTGTCACCGGGGTTGAGCAGCAGCTGGCCTGTCAGATGCACGGCTTGCTGGGCGCCGCTCGTGATGATCACTTGTTCGGGGTCGCAGCGAATGCCCCGGGTGACACGGAGGTGGGCCGAGAGGAGTTCTCGCAGCGGCATGAACCCCGCCGGGTCGCTGTAGCCAAGGGGGGCGTGCGGCTTGCGCCAGCAGCGTGCTTCCAGGCGTGCCCATGTATCGAAGGGGAAGGCCTCCAGCGCCGCCATGCCGGAGCGGAATGCTTTTGGAGGCCCGTCTTGGGTGCCCATGCGCAATGCCGGCTCGATGAACAGGCGGCCGCGTGAGGACAAGGGTCGGATGCCGATGGCTGGGTCCGGCTGGCGATGGGCGGTTCGAGGGCGACGTGGCGGCAGACCTTCGCTCACGAAGCTGCCTCGGCCGACGCAGCAGTCCAGATAGCCTTCGGCCGTGAGCTGTTCGTACGCGTTCACCACGGTCTGGCGTGACACGCCGAGGTGGCGGGCCAATGTGCGTGAGGGCGGCAACTGCATGCCGGGTGCCATGGCGCCCTGGAGGATGGCCGTTTTGATGGCGCCGTACAGCTGGGTGAAGAGCGTTTCTCCCGATGTCGTGTCGAGCTGGAGTGGCGGAAGGTTGGTGGGCGTGTCCATGGCCAGTGCAGATTGGTCTGCCGAATCTTAGATGGATTGGTACTTTTGGCAGTCCAATGAGATCGGTAGGCTTGTCACCTCTCTCTTCTCTGTTGTTTCTTCGGAAGGATCATCGTGACCGACACCCATGCCCACCGCCTTGCCACCGCCCGCAGCCTTGCTGCAGCGCACGGTCTTGACCTCGATGCCGACGTCCTCGTCGGCGGAAACTACGTCCCGGTCGTGGTGCACGGCGACGTCGCCTACCTGAGCGGGCAGGTTCCGCGCATCGGCAACACGGTGGCCGTGACTGGCCGGGTCGGCTCAGCGGTCTCTTTGGCGCAGGCTCGTGTGGCCGCGACAATCTGCACGTCCCGCGCGCTGGCGATCTTGCACAAGGCCGTGGGGCTGGATCGCGTGGCCCGGGTGCTGAAGTTGAATGTGTTTGTTCAAAGCGCCGATGATTTCACGCAGCACAGCGAGGTGGCGGACGCCGCATCGGAAGTGCTCACAGCCGTGTTCGGTGCTTCGTGTGGTCAGCATGCTCGCACCTCGGTCGGGGTGGCGATGCTCCCCAAGGATGCGGCGGTGGAACTTGATCTCACCGTTGCCCTGATGCCGTGATGTTTCCCTTTCACCAGCCGTAGAAGCGTGGCCAGACCTCGGTATCGCCTTCGGCGAGAACGGCTTGGTATTCGGGGTGTTGGGCGCCGGTGGCGCAGGCATGATTGGGGAGGATGCGAAGGCGCGTGCCAAGGGGGAATCGATGAGCGATGTCCGTTGCCGCGCCGTCGGAGCGCGAGATGATGCCGTGCTCCTGGTTGGCGCCGCTGAGGACGTAGCCCTCAAGCACGTCGCCGGCTTCGGTGCACACTTGGCCGAAGCCGAAGTCGCGCTTTTGCTTCTGGGTGCCGCGGTCGCGGCTCATGGCCATCCAGCCGGCGTCGACGATGGCCCATCCTTTCTCTTGCTGGTGCCCGATGACCGTCGTGAGCACGCTCAGCGCGATGTCTTCGGTGCGGCAAACGCCCACGTTGTGCATCACCAGATCGAAGAACACGTAGACGCCGGCGCGCACTTCGGTCACGCCATCGAGCTGTGCGGACGTCAGTGCTGTGGGGGTCGAACCGATGCTGACGCCCTTGCATGGCAGGCCCGCCTGGCGCAGCCTCTGCGCCGCGTGTACGGCGCCGGCGCGCTCTTGTTCGGCAATCCTCGACAGGGCGGCATGGCTGTCATGGTCGTAGCTGGAACCGGCGTGGGTCAGCACGCCGCCGATGCGCATGCCGCCGTCGTGCAAGGCCCGGGCGATGTGCAGCAATGCATCGGCTTGCGGGGCGACGCCGGAACGATGGCCATCGGTATCGATCTCGATCCACACCTCGAACACTTCACCGTGGGCGAGGCCGAAGCTCGCGATGGCGCGGGCGGTCTCGAGGTTGTCGGTGAGGAGCTTCAAGTCACAGCCTTGCCTGCGCAGCGCGAGCGCCTGGGGCAGTTTCGCAGGGACGATGCCGACGGCGTAGAGGATGTCGGTCACGCCATGCATGAAGAACTGCTCGGCCTCTTTCAGCGTGGAGACCGTGATGCCTCGGGCGCCCGCGGCGATCTGCGCACGGACCACGGGCATGCATTTGGTCGTCTTGACGTGCGGGCGAAAGCGCACGCGGAGGATGTCCATGCGATGTTGCATCCGCCCGATGTTGCGCTGCATGCGCAGCGTGTCGATCAATGCGGCGGGTGTGTGGAGGTCCTCGATTCGAGGCATGGCCAAGGTCCTTGTGAAGGTCTAACGATGGTTGACATTGTGTCTATTGAAAGACAAACTGTCCAGAATGAAAAAGCGAACCCCTGAGCAACGCCTCTTGCTCGAACAGTTGAAGCAGATCGCCGACGGGCTGGGCCGGACGTTGGCACCGTTCTGCGAAGTCGTGCTGCACGATCTGCTGGACCCTGCCAACGCCGTGCTGGCGATTCACAACAATCTGTCGGGCCGGGAGGTCGGACTTCCCACCACGGAGCTGGGCCTGGCCCGCATCCTCGATCCGGAGTTCGAGCAGGTCATAGCGAACTATCCGAACCAGTTCCCCGATGGCAGGCAGGCCAAGAGCACGTCGATCGGCATCAAGGACGGCGATGGGCGCTACGTGGCGGCCCTTTGCCTCAACATCGATCTGACCTTGTTCCAGGGCTTTCAGAGCGTGCTGAACCAGTTCGCCGCTGTTGGAGCCAAGGCACCCGTGAACGAGACGCTGGATCCTGCCGGAGCGGACGCCATCCGCGCGAGGATCGATCAGTTCGCCGCCCGATTGGCGACCACGCCGCGTGCGCTCAAGGCCGATGGCCGCCGAGCGCTCATGAAGGAGCTCAAGGCCGCGGGCCTGCTGGAGGTGCGCCGTGCGATGGAAACGGTCGCCGCGCATCTGGGGGTGTCACGTGCAACGGTCTACAGCGATGCGAAGTGATGGCCGGTTGCTGCTGATCGACAAGCACGCCGTCGAGGCGCTGTTGAGGCCTGATGATGTCATCGAGGCGGTGCGAAACGCCTTCGTGCTGCACAGTCAGCGCGAGGGGCGCATCTTCCCGGTGGTCAGGGAAACGTTGTCGACGGGCGGGGTCTTCGGCATCAAGTCGGGGGATGTCGAATCCCAAGGGTTGCTCGGCTTCAAGGCGGCGGGATTCTGGCCGCGGAACCGCACACGGGGCGGGGAGCCTCATCAAGCGACGATCATGCTCTTCGATCCGGTCACGGGTCGCCCTTTGTGTGTCATCGATGGCAATGCGATCACCACCGCCCGAACCGGCGCCGCGGGTGCTCTGGGGCTGCAGATGCTGGCTCGCGCGGACAGCGTGCGGGCGACGGTCTTCGGTACCGGGGTGCAGGCCAGGGCGCAGCTTTCGTTCGCGTTGCGCACGCTGCCGGGCCTCCGTCGAATCCGCTATGTGTCCCGGGGTGCAAAACGGGATGAGGGATTCGAACGGATGTTCGAAGGGCAATGCGATATCGGAAATGCCACTGATGCGGACGCGGCCGTGGCCGACAGCGACGTGGTCATCACTGCCACACCAGGCGGAGGACCTTTGTTCGACGCGAGCGCGGTGCGCCCGGGCACCCATCTGACGTGCGTCGGCGCCGACACGCGCGGAAAACGGGAGTTGCCCGATGGGCTGCTCGATCGGGCACGGCTTGTCGTTGACGACAGGGAACAGGCGCTGCAGCTCGGCGAATTGCAATGGGCGACCGATGTGCCTTGCGTCGAACTGGGTGACCTGCTGACGGGCCGTGCCACGCTGGCGCGAGACAGCGGCGACATCACCGTGTTCGACATGACCGGACTGGCCTTGCAGGACCTGACCGTGTCGAGATTCATTCACGAACGCGCATCGGCACAAGGCCTGGGCGCGCACATCGCCTGGCCCTGGTAAGCGTTTTTTATTGGAGATGACGTTCATGCATGATCTTCCCACCTTCGATGATGTGGTTGCCGCCGCGGGCCGCATTCAGGGGCACGCGCACAAGACCCCCGTGATTACCTCACGCACCGTCAACAAGGCGTTGGGTGCCGAGGTGTTCTTCAAATGCGAGAACCTGCAGCGCATGGGCGCGTTCAAGTTCCGGGGCGCGTTCAACGCCCTGTCGAAGTTCAGCGCCGATCAACGCAGCAGGGGCGTCGTGGCGTTCTCGTCGGGCAACCATGCACAGGCGATCGCGCTGTCCGCCCAGTTGCTGGGCATTCCAGCGACCATCGTCATGCCGCAGGATGCGCCGGCCGCCAAGGTGAGCGCCACGCGAGGCTATGGCGGCCATGTGGTGCTTTATGACCGCTACACCGAAGACCGGGAGAAGATCGGCCGAGACTTGGCCGAGGCGCACGGATTGACGCTGATTCCGCCCTACGACCATCCGGACGTGCTGGCGGGGCAGGGGACTGCTGCCAAGGAGTTGTTCGAGGAAGTGGGCCCGCTCGATGCGTTCTTCGTGCCGTTGGGCGGTGGTGGCTTGTTGTCCGGCTGTGCGCTGGCCACTCGGGCGTTGTCGCCTGCGTGCAAGCTGTACGGCGTGGAGCCGGAGGTCGGCAACGACGGACAGCGTTCGTTCCGCACCGGCGCCATCGTCCACATCGACACGCCACAGACCATCGCCGACGGGGCGCAGACCCAGCACCTCGGGCAGCTCACCTTTGCCATCATCCGACGTCACGTGACGGACGTGCTGACGGCGACCGATGCAGAGCTGGCGGACGCCATGGGCTTCATGGCGTCGCGCATGAAGTTGATCGCGGAGCCCACTGGCTGCCTTGGCTTTGCCGCGGCGCGGCAATGCCAGGCGGATCTTCAGGGCAAGCGCATCGGCGTGCTCATCAGCGGAGGCAATGTTGACATGGCGCGCTTCTGCAGCCTGGTCGCCCCTTGATGACGTCGGATGACGCCAAGGCGGTTCATCCAACCGTCCTTGGCGTGAACAGCCCCTAACGAAAGGTGCTGCTCATGACGAATGCATAGCGCTCGGGACGGATGTAGAAGCACGCGTGGTCGCAGCACGATCCATCGGCAAAGTACGAGGTGCGCTCGAGCACGAGCAGCGCATCGCCAGGTGACACGCCGAGGGTTTCGGCCAGCGGCTCATCTGCCGGCTGCGCGCGAATGACCATGTCCGCGCGCGCGGGGGCCTTGCCCGTCACGGCGTTCAGCAGGCTGTAGGCGGGCTGCTGTTCGACTTCTTCCCAGGTGGCCAGGCTCAGGCGATGGGGAAGGTGGCTCAATCCAACCGCCACGGGTTCGCCATCCACCAGGTGGAGCCGTTTGACGAACAGGCCTCGTTTGGCCGGGGCGAAGCGTTCGCGCAACGCAGCCGGCAGGTTCACCACGCGCTTTTCCAGCAATTGCATGGTCGCGTTCAAGCCCTGTTGCAGCAGCGATTCATGAAAGCTGCGCAGTGTGTCGAGGCCATGCCGCACCTGCTTGCCTGCGGCATAGCAGCCCTTGCCCTGCCGGCGCACCACCAGCCGCTCGGCCACCAGCTTGTCCACCGCCAAACGGACCGTCACCCTGCTGACACCGAAGCGCAAGCCGAGCTCTGCCTCCGAGGGAAGCCGGCCCGTGGGTTCGTACAGGCCGGCCTCGATCTCTTCCTGAAGACGCGTGGCCATTTGTTCGTACAGCGCGGTCGCGTTCTCGCGGGACAGCGCCGTTCGGTGTGGTGCAGTAGGCGGTTGGCTCATATGTTCATACCAAAGTCGTCATTCCATGACTTGTATTAACACGTATTATGACGACGCAGTCAGGCCACGCCCCCGCGTTCACCAGGATCCGTGATCATGCCCCTCGCTTTAAACCTGAGTCTGTTGTCAAGAACACCGGTCCGTCCGACAACATGCGATCGGCGCGCTGCCAGCCTGGATGTTTCCGGGGTGGACTTTGCCTATTCGGATGGACAGACGGTGTACCGATCGCTCAACCTCTGGGTGCCACCGGGAGAGTTTCTCGTGCTGCTCGGCCCGTCGGGATGCGGAAAGTCCACCTTGCTCAATCTCCTGTCGGGCTTTCTCGAGCCTGCCAGCGGCAGCGTGCAGATCAACGGCGAGGCTGTGCGGCCCGAGATGCCCGAGCTGGGCTATGTCTTTCAGTCGCCGAAGCTGTTTCCCTGGCTGACCGTGCTGGACAACGTGCGCTTCGGCTTGAAGATGGCCGGCATCCTCACGCCCCGTGAACAGCGGGACAAGGCGATGCACTACCTGCAACTGGTAGGCCTGCAGGACGACGCAGGGAAATGGCCGCATCAGTTGTCGGGCGGCATGCAGCAGCGCGCGTCGCTGGCCCGCGCGCTGGCGCCCGAACCGACGCTGCTTCTGGCGGACGAGCCTTTCGCCGCGCTGGACGCCATGAGCCGGCGCCACATGAACGAGGAACTGCTGCGACTGTGGGCCCAGCTGGGGCAGACCGTCGTCTTCATCACCCACGACATCGACGAAGCCGTGTTCCTCGCCGATCGCGTGCTCGTCCTGGGACGCGCACCAGATGGCGTGGACAGCGAACACCGCATCGACCTGCCGCGCCCGCGTCACTTCCTGACGACAAGCCGGCTGCCGCGTTTCCTCGAACACCGCGATCAATTGCTGGACCGCATCGCCCACATCATGGAGAACCGAGCATGAGTCTTCGTCGCCAAGCCTTGCTGGTCCTGGCATCCGTTGCCGCGGCCGCGCTTCATGCGCTGCCGGCCTGGTCGCAGACCAGGCCGCTTCGGGTGGGCTGGGTTTTTGCCATGGCCAATGCGCCGGCCGTGGTGGCCGAACAGAAGCGCTTTTTTGCGGAAGAGGGCTTGAACGTCGAGCTGAAGTCCTTCGGTGATGGCCCGGTGCTGCAGCAGGCGCTGGCCGCGGGCGAGCTGGACGTGGCCTACGTGGGCGCACCGCCCGTGTACCAATGGTTCTCGCGCGGGCTCGATGGCCGCATCCTTGCCAAAGTGAATCACGGGCAGGCCGCGGTGATCAGCCAGGGAGCGGGGGCCATCAAATCCGTGGCAGACCTGCGCGGCAAGCGCCTGGCTTCCGTGGCCAGAGGCAGCGGCATGGACGTGCTGCTGCGTGGCTTCGTGCTCAAGGAGCAAGGCCGGTTGGACCCTGACAAGGACTTGACCATCGTGCCCATGCCGCCGGGCAACATGAACGCTGCGCTGGACCGCAACGTGGTGGATGCGGCTTTCCTGTGGGAGCCCTTCGTGAGCCAGGCTTTGCTGCGCGGCAACGCGCGGCTGGTGCTGGACCTGAACCAGTCGCTCCCGCAGTATCCGTGGTACGTGGTGATGGCACCCAGCACCACCTTGAGGGAGCGGCCAGCCGACGTCGTCAAGCTCCTCAGGGCGCACCGCCGCGCCATCGCCTTCCTCAAGGAGCATCCCGCGGAGGCCGATCAGCTCATCGCCCAGGCCTTCAAGCTGGAAGCGGTGCAGACGATCGATGGCAAGACGGTGCCACCCGATGCCATCGTGCGGGAGGCCCGCAAGCGGCTGGGGTGGTCGGACCAGCTCGAGGCCGGCGACCTGCGATTCATCCAGCGATTGATGGACTATTCCCTCGCATTGGGATTCATCGCACGGCAGCTCCAGGTGGAGCAGGTGGTGGACTTGAGCTTCTGGCAGAAGGCCAGGGCAGGGCAGGAGCGCTGACATGTCGATCTCAGGGAAAACACAGGCGGGGGATGCCCGAAAAAACACCGTGCCGCTGTGGATCGCATGGACGTCGTTGCCACTCCTGGGGCTTGTCTGGATCGTGCTGGCCAGCCGGGTGCCGGCGTACGTGTTGCCCCAGCCGTGGGACGTGGCCAAGGAGGCCGTGCGCTGGTGGCAGGACGGAAGCCTGCTCCGGCATGTGGGCAGCAGCCTGGTGCGTGAAGCGATCGGCTTCGGCCTGGCTGCGGTGTGGGCGCTGGTGCTGGGCACGGCGATGGGGTTGTCGCCCAGGTTGCGTGCGTTCATGCGGCCTCTCAACAGCCTGTTCATGTCGATCCCGCCGATGGCCTGGACGCCCCTGGCCATTCTTTTCCTTGGCCTCGGGGATGCGTCCATCGTCGCCGTGATCGTGGTGGCTGCCTTGTTCCCGATGGCGCTGACCGTGCTGGAAGGTGTGCAGTCCATCCAGGGCGGTGAGGTGCGGGCCGCCCGCACGCTGGGCGCCACGCGCCGCCAGCTGCTGCGCCATGTCTACCTGCCCGCCTGCCTGCCCTTTGTCACGGCGGCGCTGCGCATCGGTTTCAGCCAGGCCTGGCGGGCGCTGGTGGCGGCCGAGATGATCGGCGCCTCGCAGGGCATCGGATGGATGGTGTCCACCGGCGGGCAGATCGGCAATGGCAGCCAGGTGCTGCTGGGCATCGTGCTCATCGGGCTCATCGCCTGGCTCACCGAGAGCCTCGTCTTCAGCCGCCTCGAATCCCGTTACAGCCACTGGCGCGGCCAGTGAATCCACCGGAGACATCTTTCATGAGCCATTCATTCGATCCCCGCCGGGAGGCCGGCGACTACACAGCGCCGCAAGGGCTGTACGAGCAGAACAAGGCCCGGCCTTTCCTGGGCAGGTTGCATTGCGACCGCCGCCAGCTGATTGCGGGCGAATGGACCGAACTGCAGCTCGTCTATGAGGTAGGGGCATCGGGCCTGGCCGACGGGGCGTGGCTGAAGCTCGCCTTCAAGTTCTATTCCGACTGGGCACTGTTCCAGACGTCCGACCCGCGCGCCGCGAACTTCGTGTCGGCCGAATATCAGGCCGGCCCGCTGGTGCCTGGGCAGAGCCCGGCCACCGTGCAGCATTTGAAGGTGCGCTTCGATCAAAAGGGCCATGAGCGGCCGTTCCAGAAAGCGGTGTTGATCGACGTGGTGGATGGCTACCTCAATCCGGGCGACCGCATCGTGATCCGCCTGGGCGACCGCCGGCATGGTGGCGCAGGCACGAGGGTGCAGAGCTTTGTCGAAAAGGATTTTCGCTTTCGCATGTTCATCGATCCGCTCGGCAGCTCCAAGTTTGCGGAGGTGCCGGGCGACTGCCTGATCGACATCGTCGCCGGTGGCCCGGCGGCGCTCAAAGTGATCGCACCCCGCCTGGTGGGGGTTGAGGAAGCGTTCGACGTCATCGTGCGGCTGGACGACGCCTGGGGCAACACGTGTCAAGACACGCCATGGCCCGGTACCTTGGTGCTGCATGGGCCTGACGGCGAAGAACTGACGCAGGGCTTCGAGCTGGCGGCGCGCGGCTGGGCCGTCGCACGCGTTCCTGCCCGCTCGCTGCCCACGAAAGGCGAATGGCGGCTGGCAGCGCGCATAGCGCATCCTCACCTGGACCTGGTGGCGCAGGCCTATGCCAATGCTGAGGCTCTGCCCGATCTGCGTCCGCTGTATGCCGATCTGCACGTGCATTCGGACGACACCATCGGTACCAACGACACGCTCTACAACCTCAGCTATGGCCGCGATGTCGCTGGCTTGGATGTCCTGGGCTATACGGCCAACGATTTCAACATCACCGAAGCGCGCTGGAACCAGGCGGTGGCCTTGATCCATTCGCTCAACGAACCCGGCCGCTTCGTGTGCTATCCCGGCACGGAATGGTGCGGCAATTCGGCGGCCGGCGGTGACCGCAACATCGTCTTCCTGGGCGAAGGCAAGCCGCGCTTTCCATTCGATGAATTCGGCCGCCTCGTGCGCAGCTTCGAATGGAATGAATTCACTGCGGGCACCATTCGGCCTGGCACCTGGCCGGTCGACGATCTGTATGCGGCCTATGCGGATGACCCGGAAGGGCATTTGATGATTCCGCATGTGGGCGGGCGGCGTTGCAATCTCGATTGGCACCATCCTCAGCTGGAGCGCCTGGTCGAAGTGGGTTCGGCGTGGGGGCAGTTCCATTGGGTCTATGCCGAGGCGCTGGCGCGCGGGTACCGGGTCGGCGCTTCGGCCAACAGCGATGAACACCAGGGACGCTGCGGCGGCGGCGTGCCGGCCACGGCCGTGTTCGGCTCACGCGGAGGCCTGACCGGTGTGCTGGCCAGTCGCTTCGACCGACAGGGGGTGGGGCAGGCGCTGCGTGAGCGCCGCACGTTTGCCACCACGGGCGAACGCAGCTTCGCTTCGCTTCGCCTGGGTTCACACTGGATGGGCGAGGTGTGCCGGACCGACACCCTCACGCCATTGCGCTATCACCTGTTGGGCGACCAGGGCTGGGAGAACGTGCGCCTGTTCCGGGGCGACCAGTGCGTATGGCAGCGCGACCTGCATGAGGAGTCGGGTCTGTCCGAGACGGGGGTGCGCATCCGGATCGGCGGAGCGCGCATCAAGGACCGGTATCGCGGCGCCTACTGGGACGGCCGCATCGAGGTGACGGGTACACCCATCAACGCCATCGACACGCATGGCTTTGACCACCCCGAGCAGACGTGCTGGCGCGAGGGCCCGACTTCGCTGGGCTTTCGGACCGTCACCCACGGCGATACCGACAGCATCGAATTGACGCTGGGTGCATTGGCCTCCGCGCAGATCACGGTCCGGGCGCACATCGACGGGTACGTCAAGGTGGGCAGCCCGTTGAAGCGCCAGCCTTTCGTGCATGCGCCAGAGGTGGAGCTCTCCGTCAGCGGGGCGCGCTTGCTGGAACTCAACTCCTTGGAAGAGGTGCTGCCGGGCACCGAACTGACGGTGTCGATCGAGCGCATCACCCATCGGCCGTTGCCGCGGGAGGTCGTGGGCGAAATCGATCTTCGTGGATTGGGCCTGGACGAAGGGCGGGAACATCCCTTGTTCATCACGGGGCGCCAGCGCGATCAGTCTCGGGTGTGGACTTCCGCCTTGTTCGTGACGTTGACGACGTGATGAGGCAGGGGCTGGATGGTTGCGCGGAAGAGGTCAAGCGCGTCGGCTTGCTCTTGGGCAGACGGGTTGAAGCCTGAGGGCACGGGTCCTGCTGATGGCACATGCAGCTGGGCATGAACGCATTGCTTTCCGGGATGATGCAGATGCCGACGCCGGTGTGCCAACATCACCCTCCTTGAGTGAATGGAGGTTCGATGCGGGACATTGCCATCATTGGCGCCGGCGTGGCCGGCATGACCACGGCCCTGTGCCTGCTTGAACGCGGGCACCGCGTGACCTTGTATGAGCGTGGTTCCCCCGGGACGGGCATCGGCGGCGGCTTTGTGCTGTGGCCGGATGCGATGGCCGTGCTCCGGCGCCTGGGGATCGCCCACTCGGTGCTCGAACCGGCGGGGCGCATCGTCGACATGCAGCGCCTGGATGCAGCGGGCGCGCCCCTGCAGCGCATCATGTTGGGCAACCCCGAGAGCAGGACGGAGGACGCGCCACATGCCTTGCTGCGCCGCGACCTCATGGCTGTGTTGACCGCGACTGCGGTCGAGCGCGGTGCCACGGTTCACTACCAGCGGGGCGTGCGCGACATGCAAATGTCGGACGGGCGCGTGAGGCTCGTGTTCGGAGATGGATCGGCGCATGGCCACGACTTGGTGGTGGGCGCCGACGGACGCATGTCTTCCATTGCCCGGCGGTTCGTTGCAGGGCACAACGCGCCGACCTATCAGGGGTTCATCAATTGGATCGGTGTGTCGGAACTCCCTGCTGGCCGACTGCAGCCAGGGCGCATTGTCGATCTCTGGGGCGTCGGGCATCGCTTCGGCTACGTACCCATCAGCGATTCCCTGTGCTATTGGGCGGCCGGCATGGCTTGGCCCCACGTGCCGGTCGATCGGCCCTTCGTCGACCATTTTGCGCGTTGGCCCGAGATGGTGCGCGAGATCCTCGCGGCTGCGCCATCGGACGGCATCGCGACGGTGTATGTGCATGACCTCGATCCGCTGCCGGTTTGGCATCGCGATCGTGTGGTCTTGCTGGGTGACGCCGCACACGCTTCGTTGCCGACGGCGGGGCAGGGCGCGAGCCAGGCGATCGAGGACGCCTCGTGTCTGGCCTTACTGCTCGAAGAGCATGCCGAGCCCGAAGAGGCGTTTCGACGGTTTACCCAGGAACGACAACCGGCTGCGGCGCGCATCACGGAGCAGGCCCGCCGCCTCGCCGCCTCGATCTTCAGCACCGATCCTGCTGATTGCCGGTCACGAGATGCCCGGGAACGCGCGGCGGCCGGCGGTCAAACGGGCGAAACACGCCGGCAGTGATCCCGGCGTGGCCATGGGCCTTCCCCCATGGCGTGAAAGCTCAGACGCCGAGCAGTTCCACTTCGAACATCAGCGTGGCATTCGGCGGAATCACGCCGCCAGCCCCGCGGGCGCCATACCCGAGTTCCGGCGGAATGACGAGCACGCGCGTGCCGCCCACTTTCATGCCCTGGACGCCTTCGTCCCAGCCGCGGATCACCTGGCCGGCGCCCAGGCCGAACCGGAAGGGATCGTTGCGGTCCTTGCTGCTGTCGAACTTGGCGCCTTTGACGCCGTTGTTGTAGAGCCAGCCGGTGTAGTGCACGGTGACGTGCCGGCCGGCCTTGGCCTCGTCGCCGGTGCCCGGAATGGTGTCTTCATATTGCAGGCCGGAGGCGGTGGTTTGCATGGCTTGTCCTAAAAGAGGGAAATCGCAATGCTAACCGGCCGCGCACCGATCAGCAGGCCGCAGCCAGCGCCCCTGCGGAGGAACCGAAGGCATAGGCATCCATGCCGAGGCAGCCATAGGTGACGTCCTGGAACAGGCGCACCGGCGCCTCTTCCGTGCCGCCGGCGCCGGCGGCGACGAACCAGGGCAGCAGGTGCTCGTCGGTGGGATGCATGTCGGCGGCGAACGGGGCCTGGCGGCGGTAGTCCCACAGCGCGGGCCAGTCGCGTGCTGTGCTGTGCTGTGCGAACCAGTCGCGGAACTGGCGGCTCTCCGGGATTTCCGGTGCGTCCACGGCCATCCGGCCTCCGGCAAACACCCGTTGCAGGTTGTGGGTGATGCTGCCGCTGCCCATCACGAGCACGCCCTGCTCGGGCAAGGTGGCCAGTGCGCGGCCGAACGCGAATTGGCGATCAGGCGTCTGCCGGGGGCTCCAGGTGAGCGGAAGCACCGGCACATCGGCATCGGGGTACATGAAGCGCAGCATGCACCAGATGCCATGGTCCAGGCCGCCCCGATCGATCACGATCGGCGGTTTGCCGATGGTGCTCAGCAGCGACGCCACGGTGGGCGCGAGGGCGGGCGCCCCTGGGGCGTCGTAGCGCAGCGCGTACAACGGTTCAGGGAAGCCGCCGAAGTCGTGCACGGCGTGATGTCGCGCCGCGGCGAGCAGCACAGGTTCGAGGGCCGTGCTGTGGGCGGACACCGCCAGCACGGCCTTCGGACGGCCGAAGGTGCTGTCGATGGCCTTGCCGAGCTTCGACAGGAACTCGCCGGTGTGCCCCGGCTGCAGGGCGAGCATCGGCGAACCATGGGAGAGGAACAGGGGCGGCAGGGAATCCATGGGGAAATTACAAGCTCTCCGAGGTGGTCCTGCATTCTCTGGATTTGCACGTCGCATTCGAAACCTGAGCGCCTCGGATGACGCCGGGGATGCCGGGAATGGGGTAATGTCGTTGGCATTGCTTTCCGGTCCCTGCCCATGAGTTCCGCTTCCCGTCCCGCTGTCTCCTTGTGGTCCCTGGCCTGGCGCCAGCTGCGGCGCGATTTCCGGGCCGGCGAACTGAGGTTGCTCATGGTCGCCGTCGTCCTGGCCGTGGCGGCGCTCACGGCGGTGGGCTTCTTTGCGGACCGGTTGCAGCAAAGCCTCACCCGCGACGCACGGCAATTGCTCGGCGGAGACGCCATCATTGCGAGCGACCAGCCCACGCCCGCCGCCCTCGCGGAGCGGGCGCGAAGCGAAGGGTTGCAGGTGGTGCATACGGCGGCTTTTCCCAGCATGGGCCGTGCGCCGGATGACAAGGGCGGGGCGTCACGGCTCGTGTCGGTCAAGGCGGTCACCGCGGGGTATCCGCTGCGCGGGCAGGTGTTGATCGCTGCCTCCGGCAGTGCGGCGGGCAGCCCGGCCACCTCGGTACCCGAAACCGGCACGGTGTGGGTGGACCCCGCGGTGCTCGACAGCCTGGGCCTGCAGGTCGGTGATCCGCTCCTGCTCGGCGATGCCACGTTGAAGATCGCCGCCGCGATCCGCGAGGAGCCGGACCGTGGGGCGGGATTCCTCAACTTTGCGCCCCGTGTGATGCTGAACGATGCCGATCTGCCCGGCACGGGCCTGGTCCAGCCGGCGAGCCGCGTCACGTATCGCATGGCCGTGGCCGGCGCCGATGCGCGGGTGGCCGCATTCGTTGCCTGGGCCGAGGCGCACATCAAATCCCAGGCGCTGCGAGGAATGCGGGTGGAGTCGCTCGAAACCGGCCGTCCTGAAATGCGGCAGACGCTCGACCGGGCCGGAAAATTCCTGAACCTCGTGGCGCTGCTGGCCGCGTTGCTCGCAGCGGTCGCCGTGGGCATCGCCGCACGGGATTTCGCAAACCGCCACCTTGACGACTGCGCGATGTTGCGGGTGCTCGGCCAGTCGCAACGAGCCATTGCATTGCAGTTCCTGATCGAGTTCTCATTGGTCGGCCTGATGGCCAGCCTCGCCGGGGTGCTGCTGGGGCTCGCAGTGCACCATGTGTTCGTCTACTTGCTGTCCGGCCTGGTCAACGCCTCGTTGCCCGCGCCAGGCGCATGGCCGGCCTTCTTCGGCCTCGGCGTGGGTTTCACCCTGTTGATGGGGTTCGGGCTTCCGCCGGTGCTGCAGCTTGCGCAGGTGCCGCCGCTTCGGGTGATCCGCCGGGACGTGGGTGCGCTCAAGCCCGCCTCGCTCGCCGTGCTGTTGGCTGGCGCCTTGGGTTTCGCGGCGCTGCTGTTGGCCGTGTCGTCGGACCTTCGACTCGGCCTGATCGCCGTGGGTGGCTTCTCTGGCGCGGTGGTGGTGTTTGCCGCGCTGTCATGGGTGGCCGTGCAGGTGCTACGCAAGGCGGTGCCCGAGGCGCGCGCACCGCGCTGGCTCGTGCTGGCCACGCGGCAGATCGCCTCGCGTCCGGCCTTCTCGGTGCTCCAGGTTTCGGCGCTCAGCGTCGGGTTGCTGGCGCTGTGCCTGCTGGTGCTGCTACGAACGGACCTGATCTCGAGCTGGCGCCGAGCCACGCCAGCCGATGCGCCGAACCGGTTCGTGATCAATGTGATGCCGGAGCAGGGCGAGGCATTCCAGGCCCGGTTGAAGGCTGGCGGGGTGGCGACGTACGACTGGTACCCCATGATCCGCGGCCGGCTGGTGGCCATCAACGGCAATGCCGTGGACCTGGCCAGCCTGCCCGATGAACGGGCCAGGCGGCTGATGGACCGGGAGTTCAACCTGAGCCATGCCGCCGCGGTGCCCGGGCACAACACCGTGGTGCAGGGGCGGTGGACGCCCGAAGAGGCGAACGCGGTCAGCGTCGAAGAGGGGCTGGCCAGGACCCTGCACCTCAAGCTCGGCGATACCTTGCGCTTCGACATCGCAGGCCAGATCTCGGAAGCCCGCATCACCAGCGTGCGCAGGCTCGATTGGGGATCGATGCGTGCGAACTTTTTCGTGATGTACCCGAAGGCGGAGATGCCCGAACTGCCGTCCACTTACATCGCCGCATTTCATGCGCCCGCCACGGCAGGGTTCGACAACGCCCTCAGCCGCGACTTCCCGAACATCACGAACGTGGACGTGTCGCAATCCATCGGCCAATTGCAGCGGGTGCTGGACCAGGTCATTCGGGCCGTGGAGTTCCTGTTCGGTTTCACGCTCGCGGCCGGGCTGGTCGTGCTGTTCGCGGCCGTGGCCGCCACGCGGGAAGTTCGGTCGCGTGAATTTGCGGTGATGCGCGCCCTGGGGGCCAGCAGCCGCCTGCTGGCCCAGGTTCAGCGCGCCGAACTGCTTGGCGTGGGGGCGCTCGCCGGGTTTCTGGCCTCGGTCGTGGCCGTCGCCGTGGGCTGGGCCCTCGCGAAGTTCGTTTTCGAGTTCACCTGGGCCCCGTCCCCCTGGGTGCCGGCCGCCGGCGTGGCCACAGGCGCGGTTCTGGCACTGGCGGCCGGGTGGTGGAGCCTGCGCGGCGTGTTGCGCAGGCCGGTGGTGGAGACGCTCAGGGCTGCGGCGCAGTGACTCACGTCGCAGCGCCCACGTCGCTCAGCCGTCACATTGCTCATTCCTGCTTTTGAATCTTCGAAGTTCCCGAGCGTTGTTCGTCGGACAGCGATCGATGAGACTGCCGTTTCTTTCTCAGCAGGTACCCAGAGGGCATGCAGATGGCAACCGTGGTCTGGCTGTTGAGCGATGAGGCCCGGTTCGTCACAGGCCAGAGCCTGCTGGTCGATGGAGGCTTCACGCTGGGCGGCATGCGCCCCTGGATGCACGGTGGTTGAGAGGCCTTTGTACTCCGCGATCGGGCGCGGCATGGCTGAACACATGCATGACATGACTTGCGAGCGGCGGTAACCAGTGGCCCTGGTGGGCCCCGGCTTTCGCCGGGGTGACGTCTTTTCAGGGATCTGTGTGATCCGGTCACGCCGTCCGGCGCAAGGCAGCACCATGGCGCTTCAATTCGCGGCCGCTTGACGCTCTGGCCTTCAGCAGCCTGCCAAGCGCCGCCAATACGGCGGGTAGGCGACCACGAGGCCGTCGGCATCCACTTCCAATTCAGCGGTGAAGGTGTCCTTGAGGGCGTGGTATCCAGGCAATGTCGGATGATCGGCCGGCGCGTGGGCAAACGGCAACGATTCGTAGAGGTATCGGCCCGGCGTTGGCAGGGCGGTGTAGCGCTGGCGTGCCGGCACCACGACGAGGTCTGGAAGCAGAACGTAGGCCATCGTGAACGGGTGGCAGGCACCCAACACCCACGGGACGCGTCGGATCGGCAACGTGTTGGTGATGGGCGTGCCCATGATGTCGATGTCGACGGCCGCGATGAGGTCGGTGCGGACCACGCCATTGGCAAGCCAACCTTCCCCGTCGCGCCTCAGGTCGAGTTCGTGCACGCGGCCGCCATGCGTGGCGCGAGCAGACAGGTGCCGGAAGACCCAGCCCGGATCGCAGGTGAGCCGGTAATTGAGCTGGAGCACGCGGTCGTCCCAGGCGCTCACCATCTGGCCCGTGATCGAAACGTCGCCACGGGCTGTCTGCCGGACGGAAGCCACGTCCAGGCCGGGGCTCGTCTGCCATGCCCAGGCGACGGTTCGTTGGTTTTGCATGGCATGCACTCTAAAGCCCGGCGGCTTTCGATGACGAGGGAAGGGGCACTGCGGTGCGAAGACGCCCCTCGCTCGGCTTGTGGTGCATGCGGGTGGGGCCGCCGCTGTGGAACGCTCGATTCACAGACCGAGGGAGGCACTACTACAATCGCGGGTTTTGCCCGCCGCAGGCATCGCGGGCATTCCCGTCAGCGACCTCTGCGCCCGTTGCCCCACAGGCCCGGGCGCGCATGCCTATGCCCGCCCCGAAATCCCGTATGCTGCACCTCGATGTCCTCAAGGCGCTGGCCGCCCAGGTCATCGTCTGGCATCACTTGTCCGCCTACGGCCCCATTGCCGACACCGTGGGGGAATTGCTTCCGGACTTGATGTCCGCCCTGTACCACTACGGGCGCATGGGCGTGCAGATCTTCCTCGTCGTTGGCGGATTCCTCGCCGCTCGCAGCCTGGCGCCGAGGCGTGAGCCGCTGCGTGGCACCTTCTCCGAACTGGGCGGGCTTCTGGGCCGCAGGTACCTGCGCCTGGCCGTCCCTTTCTTCGCGGCCGTGCTGTTGACCCTGGCCTGTTCCGCCCTGGTGGCTCGCTGGCTGCCTGACCTGGTGCCGGCCTCGGTGGGCGCCGGCCAACTCGTGTCACATGCGCTGTTGCTGCATGGCGTGCTTGGCCATGAGGCGTTGACGGTGGGAGCGTGGTACGTTGCGATCGACCTGCAGCTGTTCGCCTTGCTGGCGCTGCTGCTGTGGTGGGCTCGCCAGGTGCCGTGCAGCCGCGTGGCGGCGCCGGCCATGGTGCTGTCGGTCACGCTCGCCTCGCTGTGGGTGTTCAACCTCGATGACGGGCTGGACAACTGGGCGCCGTATTTCTTCGGTGCGTACGGCCTCGGTGCGCTGGTCCACTGGCTGAGCCCGAGCCGCCACCGAGAGCGCTGGCTGGCGGTGCTGGGCCTGCTGGTGTTGGCCGCACTGGCCTACGATTTCCGCGGCCGCATCGCGCTCGCGCTGGCCACCGCGCTGGTGCTGGCCGTATTGCAATGGCGCCACCAGGACGGGCTGCCTCTGCCGGGGGCCGGCTGGCCCGCGGGGCTGATCGCCCACCTGGGAACGCATTCGTATTCGCTCTTCCTCGTGCACTTCCCCGTGTGCCTGCTTGTCAATGCACTCTTCGAGCACAAGGATGGCGCGCCCGCGGGGATGGCCCTGTTGTCGATGCTGGCTGCCTGGCTGCTGAGCAACCTGGCCGCGCTGTTGTTCTATCGCTGGATCGAGGCGCCGGCTGCGCGCCTGCGCCTCGGCTCGCCACGATTGCAGCACGCCTGATCCGGGGCGGTGTCCGGGAAGGGAATCACTGGGCGTCGAACAGGCCCATGTCGGCGCTGGCCATCAGCGCTTCGATGTCCATCAGGATCAGCATGCGCTCGTTGACGTTGCTGATGCCCGTGATGAAGCTGGTGTCCACGGCCGAGGCCATGTCGGGGGCCGGGCGGATCGAGTCCTGGTTGAGCTCGAGCACGTCGGAGACCGAGTCCACCACCGCACCCACCACGCGGCCGCGCACGTTGAGCACGATGACGACGGTGAAGTCGTTGTAGTCGGCGGTTTCGCAGCTGAGCTTCAGGCGCAGATCGACGATCGGCACGATCACGCCACGAAGGTTCACGACGCCCTTGATGAACGAGGGCGCGTTCGCAATGCGCGTGGGGGCTTCGTAAGACCGGATTTCCTGTACTTTCAGGATGTCGATGCCGTACTCTTCGGCGCCCAGGCGGAAGGTCAGGAACTCGCTGCCCGACTGCGACGCCACGGCGGCGCGGGCAGCTTCGTGCCGGGCAACGTGGGCGGCTTCGTGAATCATGTCCATGTTGGGAATCCTTGAGGGGTAGGTGCCGGCAAGGGCCGTACAGGCTCACTATCGGCAGGAATCTGGCCCGACTGAAGTGAAAATGCGCCCGAAAAGCGGTGTTAGTGCAGGGTTGCGCGCGGCGACGTGCTGCGGGCCCAGCCGATTTGCCTTCATGGCAATGCCGCACGGCATGAACGACGGCGCGGGTTGCACGATCGGACGCACAACCGGGATTCGTTCACGGTTTTGCGCAAGCGCGCGGCGTGGTCTTTGCTTGCACGGCGGGGGCGTCTTGCTGCTCCATCACCAAGCGCAACGGCCCGCGATGCCGGAGCATGCGGGCCGCCGTGGACGCCGGGAGGTCAGTGGCGCGACTTGCGCACGAGGCTGCCCACGTCGAGGATCAGCGCAACGCGGCCGTCGCCCATGATCGTGGCGCCGGAGACATCATTGACCTTGCGGTAGTTCGCCTCCAGGTTCTTGACGACCACCTGCTGCTGCCCGAGCAGCTCGTCCACGAGCAGCGCGACACGCCCGCCTTCGGCTTCGGCCACCACCATGATGCCGCTGACGTGCTCGAAGTCGAAGCGAGGCACGTCGAACACGCGCTCCAGTTCGAGCACCGGCATGTATTCGTCACGCACCTCCACCACGCGGCCGGAGCCGCCGATGGTCTTGACCATGTCGGGCTGCACCTGGAACGACTCGACCACGGACGAGAGCGGCAGGATGTAGACCTCTTCACCGACGCCGACCGACATGCCGTCCATGATGGCCAGGGTCAGCGGCAGGCGCACAGAGACGCGCATGCCATAGCCCTCGGCCGAGTCGATGTCCACCGTGCCGCCCAGCTCGGTGATGTTCTTCTTGACCACATCCATGCCCACGCCGCGGCCCGACACATCGGTGACCACGTCGGCCGTGGAAAAGCCCGGAGCGAAGATCAGGCTCCAGACTTCCGAATCGCTCATGGAATCGGGGGCAGGGATGCCGCGTTCGCGGGCCTTGCGCAGCAGCTTCTCGCGTGACAGGCCGCGGCCGTCGTCGCGCACCTCGATCACGATGGAGCCGCCCTGGTGGGAGGCCGACAGTGTGATCGTGCCGGTCTCCGGTTTGCCCTTGGCGAGCCGCTCCTGCGGCGGCTCGATGCCGTGGTCGCAGCTGTTGCGCACGAGGTGGGTGAGGGGGTCGGTGATTTTCTCGACCAGGCCCTTGTCGAGTTCGGTGGCTTCACCGAGCGTGACGAAATCCACCTTCTTGCCGAGCTTGGCCGCGAGGTCGCGGAGCATGCGGGGGAAGCGGCTGAACACCATCGACATCGGGATCATGCGGATCGACATGACCGATTCCTGGAGATCGCGGGTGTTGCGGTCCAGGTCCGCCAGGCCGGAGGCCAACTGCTGGTACAGCGCGGGGTCCAGCCCCTGGCTGTTCTGGGCCAGCATGGCCTGCGTGATGACGAGTTCGCCGACGAGGTTGATCAACTGGTCGACCTTTTCGACCGAGACGCGCAGCGTAGAGGCCTCGGCAGCGGCCGGAGCCTTCTCGGCACGCGGCGCCTTCGGGGCTTGCGCTGCCGCCGGAGCTGCTTCAGGGGCCGGTTGCGCCTCGGTCATGCCGACTGGCACGCCCGGGGCGTTATCGAAAAAGCCATAACCGGGGTCCGGGGCTTCCTCGGGCGGCGCGCCTGGGGCGTCCTTGTGGAAACCGAAACCCGGGCCCAGCGGCAACAGCGCGACCTGTTCGCGGGTGACATGGAAGGTGAACAAGTCCAGCAAGTCGCTGTCGGAGCTTGTGGTGCAGATCTTGAAGCGGCGCATGCCGTCGGCCGGCATGCCATTGTCGAGCGGCTCGATGGTGCCGAGGTCGGCAATCTCCTTGAACAGCTCGACGAGGTTGTCGGCCTGTTCAGGCTTTTCGAGCGGGCCGACGCGCAGTTCGATCACACGGGCCGCCGATTCATCGACGGGAGCGGCGAGCACGGATGGCGCGGCGATGGGCACGTTCACCGTCAACGGCGCCTTGGGAGCCGGCGTCTCGCCTGCCGACATTGCGCGGATGTTGAACAGCAGCTCCGTCGTATCGAGCTCGTCGCTGTCGTTGCCTTGGTGGCGGGCCAGTTGCGCACGCAGCGCGTCGCCCGATTGCAGCAGCACATCGATCATCGGTGCCGTGGTGGCGAGCTCATGGCGGCGCAGCTTGTCGAGCAGCGTCTCCATCTGATGAGTCAGCTCGGCGACATCCTTGAAGCCGAAGGTGGCCGCCCCGCCCTTGATCGAGTGGGCGCAACGAAAGATGGCGTTGAGCTCCTCGTCGTCGGCCGCATCGACGTTGAGTTCGAGCAGCAGCTTTTCCATGCGGTCGAGGTTCTCGCCCGCTTCTTCGAAAAACACCTGATAGAACTGGCTCAGGTCGATACCGGCGCTCGACTGCGAGCTCTCGGATGACATCTCGCCCATTTGGCGACCTCCTTGATGGGAATGGAGAGAGAAAAGCCGTCCGCGATCAGCGAACGACCTTCTTGATCACTTCGATGAGCTTGGCCGGGTCGAACGGCTTGACCAGCCAGCCGGTGGCTCCCGCCGAGCGACCCGCCTGCTTCATCTGATCACTCGACTCCGTGGTCAGGATCAGGATCGGGGTCGACTTGAACTTCGGGTTGTCGCGCAGCTTCTTGGTCAGGCTGATGCCGTCCATGCGGGGCATGTTCTGGTCCGTCAGCACGAGATCGAAGTCGCGCGTGTTCGATTTCTCGAAGGCGTCCTGGCCGTCGACGGCCTCCACCACGTTGTAGCCTGCGCTCTTCAGCGTGAACGAAACCATTTGGCGCATGGAAGCAGAATCGTCCACGGCGAGGATTGAATGCATGGCTTTCTCCGGATTGCTCGGTTGATGTCGGTTGTACGAAGTGGTTCTTTAGTTCTTTAGAACAACTCGATGGAACCCACGTCCATCTCGGCCTGGGTGACCGGATTGGGGCGGAGCGGGGGCTCCTCGGCGGCGGCTTGACCGTCTTCGTCATCGGCGAATGCTTCGCGTGCCAACCGGTCGACGCAACTGCGCAAGCGCTTGTGGGTGTGATGGATCAACTGGGACGCCATGTCCTGGAATTGCAGCGCCGTGACGGCACCGCCCAGGTCCTGCATGACGCCCGAGATGACTTCGTCGCTCTCTTCACCGGTGTGCGGATGTGAGCGCAGCTGGCGGATCTGCTCGGAGGCGGCGTAGAAGCGCTGCATCAGCGTGTCGCACGCATCGGAGAGCAGCGTCTGCAGGCGGTCCAGGTCGTTGCTGGCCGTCATCAGGTGATCCTGCAAATCCACGGCGGCTTCCAGGGGGAGGCACCCCGCGCCGGACGGCTCCTCGGGCGTGCCGTTCGCGTCGTTCGCGTCGTTCATCAAAACTCCACACTCGGGTTGGAGATGGCCGCCGCCGTCCATGGAAGAACGTGGCGGACGGAAGTCATCTGCCTGGATTCTTCGGCAGTTCGTATGGCGACATAAGCACAATCACACACCCAAACCCCGTTCAAATCGCCAAAACAGGTCCATGGCCGTGAAAAACGCCCTGAGCCGGCCGCGCGCGCGGGTGATCGGGGCATACTCCGGGCATGTCCTCCACGCCTTCAGAGCAACGCACGCTTCGGCTGCTCCACCTCGAAGATTCCGAGGCCGACCACGTCCTCACCATGGCGCATCTGCGCCGCGGAGGCCTCGTGTTCGAAGCGGTTCGCATGGATTCCGAGGCCGAGTTCCGTGCCGCCCTGGCGTCCGCCCAAGACTGGGACGTCATCGTCTCGGACTACAACCTGCCCGGGTTCTCCGGACTGGCTGCGCTCGACCTGCTCAAAGCCAGTGGCCGGCCCATTCCGTTCATCCTCGTCTCCGGCGAGATCGGCGAGGACACGGCCGTGGAAGCCATGCGCAACGGCGCGAGCGACTACCTCCTCAAGAACAATCTTTCCCGGCTCGTGCCGGCCGTGATGCATGCCGGCGAGGTGCACCAGGTGCACCTCGCGCGGCTGCGCGCGGACAAGGAACTCGGTGCCTCCAAGCAGCGGGTACATGAACTCGTGCAGCATTTGCAGACCAGCGTAGAGAGCGAACGGGCCGCCATCGCGCGCGAAATCCATGATGACGTGGGCGGTTCGCTCACTGCCTTGAAGTTCGATCTGGCATGGATCGCCCGGCACACTGATTCACCGGAAGTACAGTCCCGGGTCAATTCCGCCCTCGAGACCGTCACCCATGCCATCGAGGCCAGCCAGCGCATCATGCACAACCTGCGGCCCGCCATCCTCGAGCAAGGCCTGGTGCCGGCCCTGCAGTGGATGACGAGCCGATTCGAACGCCGCACGGGCATTCAATGCCAGTTCCGATCCCGGCATGCCCACCTGTCGCTGCCTGCGGGGGTGCCGCTCGTGGCCTACCGGGCCGCCCAGGAGGCGCTGACCAATGTCTCCAAGCACGCCCATGCCAACGAGGTGAACATCGACCTGGCGCTCGCAGGAGGCGTGATGTCGCTCGAGGTCAGCGACAACGGCCGTGGATTGAACCAGGCCGATCTGGACAAAGCCCGGTCCTTCGGCATCCGTGGCCTGCGCGAACGCGCGGGCACGGTGGGCGGCTGGGTCGACCTGAGCAGCAACTCATCCGGTGGCACCACCCTCATCCTGTCAGTGCCACTGGACATCGTCGACGAAACCGAGGACGCTGCACATCTGGAATTGCCCGAAGCCGGCCCCCCGGCCCCACCAACCGATGACTACGACCCCACCTCGTGGGGCGACCTCTGATCCTCAGGGCAAGAGCAGACATGATCAAAGTGATTCTTTGCGACGACCACGCGCTGATCCGCCGTGGCATCCGCGATACCTTGTCGGATGCCCCCGACATCCAGGTCGTCGGCGAAGCCGGCGACTATGGCGAACTTCGCGCCCTGCTGCGCACGGCCGGCGAGGTGGACGTCCTCGTGCTCGACATCAACATGCCCGGCCGCAGCGGCCTGGATGTACTGCATGTGTTGAAGGACGAAGGCACGACGATGAAGGTGCTCGTGGTGTCGATGTATCCGGAAGACCAATACGCCATCCGGGCGCTGCGCGCCGGTGCTTTCGGCTATGTGAACAAGGGCGGCGACCCTGGGCTGATCGTCGCTGCGGTGCGCACGGTGGGGCAGGGGCGCAAGTACGTGACGCCTGAGATTGCGCAGATGCTGGTCGAGAGCCTGACGACGCCTACCAGTGAAGCGGCGCACGAGAAGCTTTCCGACCGGGAGTTGCAGACGCTCGTGATGATTGCGTCGGGCAAGCGGCTGTCGGACATTGCGGATGAACTGACGCTGAGTCCGAAGACGGTGAGCGTTTATCGGGCTCGGGTGTTGGAGAAGCTTGGGCTTTCGAACAACTCCGAGTTGACGGTGTATGCGATTCGGAATGGGTTGGTGGGGGAGTGATGGAGGCTGCAGGCAGCGACAACCCACAGTCTTCCCGACTCTGTCCCCGGTAACGGGAGCATCCTCGAAGGTGTCGAACGGTGGGTGACGGGGCGGCTGCTGCGGTTGGAACGAGTGGCGTCAGTCGATGACGGGGCGCGGTCCCCGTCCGATCAACAGCCCCCGTTCATCCAGCGCATCCAGCAGGGCGTTGTGCTCCGGAGACGCCTCGAGTACCAAATCGATTCGCGCGCCATCCAGAGGCCTCAGGGTGAGGAACGCCACGCGGTAGCCGATGCCCGAGGCTTGCCGATACTGTGCCGGCTGACGCCGAAGATCGATGGTCCAGCGGCCGCAGGTGTCGCGTAAGACCGTGTCATTCAGCACGAAAGCGCTCACGCGTCGAGCGGAGAATGTGCTTAGTCGTCCGAAGGGTATGGACCACACGAGCCATGCCGTCATGACAGGTACCAGGAAGAGTGCGCTCATGGTCTTCAAGGCGCCGGCGTCCGGATTTGCAAGCAGCATCGCAACCACCATCGCGGCGGCAAGCGCGTAGCCTGCCCAGATCCATGACCGGAACCAGGGCCAGGAGAACACCACGGCGCGCACGGGCGGCACGACAGCTCCTGAGACGCCGGGATGCTCGAGGTAGTGTTGGACGATGGGGACGAGCATGTCGCACGGCCCGCCCAGCATCACGGGGCCGAATGGGCGTGTGTGCACGATGAGATGGCTTTCGCTGTCGGGGATGCCCTCGAAGGAGAGCACGTCCGGCCAATCGACATGGCCAAGGCCCTCCATCGACACACCATGAGGCCCGATGGCCACCATCGTCGTCCGATCGAAGGGTTCAGGCTGGCCGCGCCTCCGTCGCCTGGCCGCTTGAAGTGTGATCCAAGCTCCGAGGCCGAAGACCATTGCAACGCACGCCAGAAGCATCAAGAAGATCGCGCCGCCCACCGCGGCGGCGGCGCGCCACCCAGTGAATTCATTGTCCATGCACCAGACGGCGACTGCGAAGAAGGGCGCTGCTGCGAGTATCGATACGGCAATCCCTACCGAATCGCTGGTGTCTTCACTGGATTGGCTCACCTGGATGCGGCCGGAATAGTGCGGTGCTTCCTCGTACGGCATGGGTTTCGTGGGTGGGCTCCCCGCCCGTGGTGTTGTGGGCGCCATTGTGCCAACAGGCATTGGTTCGTGGGCCAATGGAGCGGCGCAAATGCCGGGAGGCCGTGGCCTGTGTCTGCACGCTGGTGCGTACGGGTATGCAGTGGCCCTGGCTTGATCGTCGCTGCCGTTAGCACCGCGGGGCAGGGACGCAAGATGCTGGTTCAGCGCCTGACGACGCCTAGCAGTGAAGCGGCGCACGAAAAGCATTCCGATCGGGGGTTGCAAACGCTTGTGATGATTGCGTCGGGCAAGCGGCTTTCGGACAATGCGGATGAATGGACGCTGAGTCCCAAGACGGTGAGCGTGTATCGGGCTCGGGTGTTGGAGAAGCTTGGGCTTTCGAACAACCAGGAGCTGACGGTTATGCGATTCGGAATGGATTGGTGGGAAATAATGAACGTAGACTGATGGTCTTCGTCGATGAAACACTACACACAGTCGTTATGATATGCGGTTCTTTGAAAAACTAGCGTTTTAATTCGCCGTATATGAAGTGCTCCAGCCAGTAAATTGAATCAAACTCCAAACTTCCCCGCAGTAATGAGAGTGTTTCATTTCGCCACGCTGTGACTTCTGGAGTGGTCGCTGCATCGACTTGATCTAGCAGATTTTCGATTCGTTTTCTTTTGGGTTCGTCTTTTTTTGTTGAATTGAAATAATCGCCAACCAGATAGTAGAGGCAATGAATAAAGAAAAGCCTCTGCTTGCAGTTTAAATCATTTGCCAGTTGGAGCACGAGCAAGTCGTTTGGTCCATCCATGACGTAATAATCCCAATCGCTGGTTGGCCATTTGTCTTTGCCCGACGCAAGCCATTCTTGCACATCATCTTCATCGGGGTTGTATACGTCTTTCATTATTACGTGCAACCAAAAAAATGAGAGTGATATTGTACATGGGTTTCATCGATTGGGAATAGGTGCAGGCCATCACTCTTTGGGATAATGATGGCCCTGTCTGCCTGGACCTTCAACCATGTAACTGACACATCCAGTGAGCCGATAGTGCGGGTTTTCTTGACTGCAGAATCGGCAGGATACGTGGCGACCGGATTGTGAAAAACAAAACCATCGCCCGCTTCGATTTTTACTACCTGTACTCCTCCTCTTCCTGTGTCATATTTTGCTGCTGCTCTCTGAGCGGCGTCTTTTGAGCTCCATCGACCTTGCGCGTTTCCTGTTGCCGCTGCACGAGAAAGCAGCCTATTATCATCTGCGTCCGGGGCGTGAATTCCTCCGGATAAGTCGGTTTCTCGAATCTTTGGAGATGGGCTCAATCCAAGAGGGTCAATCCAAGAGTGAGGTGCTGGGCAATACTGATAGAAATTTACTCCTCCATTTAATCCTATTGGGTCCTGGCTAATGAACTGGCCGGCGTGTGGATCAAAATATCGGTGCCTGTTGTAATGCAGACCCGTCTCCGCGTCCTCGTACTGCCCCTGCATCCGTATCGGATTGTGCACCTCGTTGACGAGCACGCGTGTTGTTCCCCACACATCCCGGAGGGCGCTCCAAGCCAACCGTCCGTCCCCTCGTATCAATCGAATTGGGCAGCCATTCGGATCGTTCTGGTAGTGATAACTTCGGCGCCCCTGCAGCAGGGCCAGCGGAATAAAGCTATCGGGGTAGTACACGAACTCGCGCAATGTCCGCCGGTCGGACAGCGATTGCATCGCGCTTGGCTGGTTGTCAGGCGGTTCGCATCGACTGGAGTTCGGTTCGGCCCCAGCTGAACCAACTTCAGCTGAGCCTTCTGAAACCATTGCGTCGCCGTCCCAGCCGAAAGTTGTGCATTGATGGCCAGTGCACCTCAAGATGCGGCGGCCCAGCGGGTCGTACTCGTAGACAGTTTTTATGCCTTGCACTCGACTGCGGACTAGGCGCTGGCTCGCGTCCCACTCGAACTCCATCGCCTTAATGCCTTTGCTCGGGCGGTCGATTGTTCCTTCGTCTCGGCGCTCTATGAGGTTACCGGCGCAATCGAAACGATAGTAGACGCCATCGTATTGGCCTGTTCGCTCACCATTGGCTTGTAGTCTAAGGAGCAGGCGATCCCCTGCAGGATCCTGGAAGAAGCGCTTGAGCTTGCCACGAGGATCGATGTGTTCGACGATCTGTCCAAGCGGGTCATAGCGGTACTGGTCTGTTCCGTAGTCACTGTCAGTGCGCTTAATCAGGTTGCCCGTCGTGTCGTAGGCATACTGAGTGCGAAACAGCCACTCGGAATCTCGGTTGATGCCTTGCCCGGTAAGCCGTCCATCGGCGTTGTAAAGGTAATGCCGCTCCAGCCCTGGTGCCAAATCTTCTTTGGTAACCTGCCCTGCCGCATTGCGTTCAATCGTGATGCGTTCGCCGTTGTTAATGCAAACGCCGGTGAACAAACCGAGGGCGTCATATTCATAGGCTATCGTATTACCAGCACTGGTTTCGCGCCGTGTGCGGCGCCCGAGCGCGTCGAAGCCATTTCTGATAATAAACTCGCCTTGCCGCTCCTCTATCAGTTGGCCGTGCGCATCAAAGGTTCGCTCGACCGTCACATGCTCATTGGCGCACCGGACAAGGTTGCCATTGGCATCAAAGTCAAACGTCTCTTCGAACCTGCGCGTCGCATCAAACGGATGCTCGAAACTCTTGCGCCGAATCCTCCCCAGCTTGTCGGTCACAAAGTCGATCGCCCGCCCCAGCGGATCGCAGCTGCGCTTCAGATGTCCCGCGACGTCGAACTCGTAGGTCGTGGCCTGCCCCCAGTAGTCCACCTCCTCGACCACCCGGCCCATCGCATCGCGCTTGAGCTCATACAGCTCGCCGCGCTGGTTGCGCACGCCGATCAGCTGCTCTTCGGTGTCATACAGGTACTCGACGACATGGCCATCGGGCTGGTGGCGTTTGCTCAACAGCCCTTGTCCGAAGTATTCGAAGCGGGTGCGGGCGCCGTTCTCGTCTTCGTAGTGGGTCAGGTTGTCCTGCGCGTCGTAGACGCAGCGGATGCGAGCGCCGCCTGGCGTGGTGGCTTCGACCAGCCGGCTCTTGCGGTCGTAGCGGTAGCGGGTGGTGCGCCCGAGCGGGTCGGTGCGCTCCAGCACGTTGCCGAGCATGTCCCGCTGCAGGCGGGTCGCATGGCCCAACGCGTCGACGACGGCCACGAGGTAGCCGTCGGTGTCGTACGAGAACTGGGTGCGGGCCTGGAGTGCATCGGTCACGCTGAGCGGCAGCCCGCTGTCGCTGTACTCGTACGTGGTCACGGCCCCGAGCGGGCTGGTCTGGGTGACGAGCAAGCCTCGCTCGTTCCAGGCCTGGCGCCAGACGGCGCCGTTCGGGTCGGTGACGGCGGTGGGCTTGTTGGAGGCGTCGGCTTCGATCGCCACCGTGCTGCCGTCGGGCCGGGTGAGCTTGAGCAGGTTGCCGCGCTCGTCGTATGCGTATTCGGTGCGGTGGTTGGCGGCATTGACGATGGCGGTGGTGCGCCCGGCGTCGTCGTATTCGAAGATGGTGCGGCCGCTGAGCGGGTCGATCTCCAGGATGGGCAATCCGTTCGGGTCGGTTTGCACGGTGGACACATGGCCGAGGGAGTCGGTGATGCGCACTTCGTGGACTGAGGGCCAGTAGACGAAGCGGTAGTCGTAGAGGCCGCCATCGCCCCAGGCATGCACGACCTGCCAGTGGTCGCCCGAGGCGTCGTATTCATAGTGGAACGACAGGCCTGTGCGGTTGGTGTGGCGCACCATGTGGTGGCCGTCGTAGGCGAAGTGGTAGGGGTTGTCGAGTTCGTCGCGTGCGGCCGTCAGGTTGCCTGTGGTGTCGTGTTCGTAGGCGACGAAGGTGTGGCTGAATCCGGTGTCCGGCACGAACAGTGACAGCGAGCGGATGTGCCCTTCGGTGTATTCGGCGAGCAGGTGGCGTCCGCCCGATTCGCGGATGGCCCGAAGCCGGCCGTTCGCGCGTTCGAAGTCCCACCAGTTGCCGCACAGGTCGCTGATGCGGCCCAGGGGCACTTCGCGCACGCCGCTGCTGTCGACAGCATCCTCATGGGCCGCCGCCTGCTTGCGGAAGTGGTAGATCAGGTCGCTCTTGGTCCGCACGCGCCATTCGTCGCCGTGGTCGCTCAAGAGCGCGCCATCCATCAATTCGAGCACGGCTGCAGCATCGCCCAGCGCCTTGGGCAGTTCGGGGAACAGGGCCGGGCCGTCGCTGACATGTTGGAACATCACGCTGCCGTCGGCGGCATCGATCTCGAGCCGTGCGTCGGCAGGGCTCTCCCAGCCGACGCCGCATGCGCCCGGGCGCCTGTGGTTGGAGCGGTAGCTGCGCACCCATTCGATGGGGATGCGGCCGGGCAGCGTGAAGTCGATCTGTTCGACCGAGACCTCGCCGGTGAGGATGTTCACGGGCTCGGCGCGCAGCACCTTGCACTTCAGGAAGCCCGGGTCCATGTTCTTGAAGAGCTTCTGGCGGAACTTCTTGAAGCGCTCGCCCAGCTTTTTGGCGAACTTGGATTTGGCCAGCTTGCCCAGGCCGGCGAAGGCCCCTCGGGCGGCCAGGCCCATCATCGAGATGGTGGGCGCGCCGCCAATGAAGACGTTGGTGGGGATGGCCAGGTTGAAGGTGGTGGGCAGCAGCGTGGGCTTGGGAATTTTTCTCTTGCGGGGCCGCGGCGGGCTGGGCATGCCGACCACCTGGCAGCCCAGCACGGGCAGGGCCTGGTAGGAGAGGGGGTCGCCGTCGGCGACCACAGTGGCGCTGCCCATGAAGAGTTCATCGTCCCGCTCGGGCAGCATCGGTGCGAACGGGAAGCCGGGTGGGATGTGGATGGTGATGGCGCCCGTGCCGGCGGTGGCGCGCTTCATCCCCTGGACTTCGATGGTCGCGCCGATGAAGGGGATGTAGTCGAAGGGATCGAAGACGACCGACATGTGGGGCACGGGCAGCGGGACGGGCCCGACCGGCAGCACGCACAGGTGGATGTCGATGCCCAGTTGCGGGTCGCCGTGCTTGGCCGAAGGCATCATGCCGTGGTCACCTCGGCTGCAACCTGTGCGATCGCGTCGGATTCGTCTGCGTCTTGAGGCGCGATGGCGCCGGTCGGCGCGCGTGGCGGCACGGCGCTCAAGGGCCAAGTCGGCCCCAACAGCGTTCGCGCCCGCTGGAAGAGCAAGAGGAATGTCGGCCCGCCTGCCGCGGCCACGGCGTCTGCGTCTTGTGCGGCCAGGGCCGTCAGTTCATCTTCCGTGTTCCGGCGGGTCTGCTCCAGGGCCGTCAGCAGGACCCGCGAATCGGGATGGTGCTCCAACGCGGCAGCATCGCGTTCGGTGTCTTCATGCAACTGATCCAGCGCCGCATCCAGGTGGTGCTTGATGGCGTCGATCTGGCCGGTGCGCCCGGCATCGGCCAGGCGAAGCAGTTCATAGGCCGCGAGCGGCAGCGTGGTCATGCTGCGCGATTCGGGCTTCAGGCGTGCACCCACTTCCAGCGCCCGCTCGCCGCAGGCCATGGCGGCGTGGCGGTCGTTGTTGCCAGCGTGGCAGAAGGTCCCCATGCGAAGGGCCTCGATCCGCAGGATGAGGCTGGGGATGGCCTCGGCCACGGGTTCGGCTTGGGCGTAGCAGTGCGCTGCCCGAGCCAGGTCTCCTGCTGCCACATGGGTCGAGGCCTCGCCGAACCAGGTCTGTAGCGTCAGTTGATTCCCTGCAGGGTGCCCTTGGGCGCTCACGGCTTCGGCCGCGATGCGGGCGTGCCGGTAGTGGTGGATGGCTTCGATGAAGCGCTTGTCCTTGAGCAAGGTGCCGGCCGCGAGCATGCGCACGACCACTTCCTGGTCGGACCAGCCTTGCCGGCGGGCGAACGCCAATGCGTCGTTTGCCTTGGTCATCACCTGTTCGCTGGAGCCTTTCTCGACCAGACCGAACAGGCTCGTCAGCAGGCTTCGGAAGACGCCTGCGGCACCGACTGCGGGTTCCTGGGCGAAGGTCTGCTGCGCCAGTTCCCAGGTGTCCAGCGGCAGGCTCTCGACATGGCATTGCGCATGCTTTGCATCGGCGAGCGCGTTGCAGCGAGGGGCATCGGGCGAGTCGAGCGTCAGGAGCCGCACGCTGTCTGCGAGCCCGGCATCCAGTGCGCGCAGCAGCCACGCGGTCCACGCTGGCTCGCTGGAAACCCCGACCGGCAGCAAGACTGCAACCACCGTTCCGAGCGCTGAGGCATGGTGCCGGCTGAGTGAGTTCAGCGCCTCGATGAAGCCGTTTGCGGAATCAGCATGCGCTGCGGGATGGAACGACCAATCCAGTACGAGGCCTAGTTGTGCAAACGATTCATGGCTCGCGCCGTAGTGGCCGGCGAGGGCCTCCTTCAGCGCCCTCGAATACTGCATCGAGTTCTCGAACGGGGCGTCGAAGACGATGAAGGTGTCGCTGCCGATGTACGGCGCTGCCGGTGCATCATGGCGCTGCGCTTCGAAGAAGCAGTGCACGAGGCGCACGGCATTGGGGGGTGTGCGCCACAGCAGGCACCGCTTGGTCTCGTCGGCTCGATGCTGTTGCCACAAGGCCTGCAGCGCGGTGAGGCGCTGCTCCACAGGGTTCATGTCCATGCCTTCTCCCGCTCAGCAGTTCAGTGAGATCTTGGTGCCGTTGACCGAGACGCCACTGGCATCGACCTTGATCGTGGAACCGCCGGCGCTGATCGTGACGGTCCCGTGGGTGAGTTCGATCGTCGAGCCCGGGACGGCCAGCGTGAGCGATGTGGCGGAGGTGTAGGTGCCGGCGCCTTGGGCATGGAGGTCCATGGTCTGGGAGGCGCTCTGGCTCATGGGGCCCGTGATGGTGATGTCGCGCGTTCCGCTCACCGCCTCCGTGAAGCCCTCGGTGACCGTGAGCGTCATGCCTGAAGTCACGGTCTCGGTGAGATGGCCATTGACCGTGCTGTTCCATCCACCGTTCACGGTGCTCGTCAGTCCGCCGGTGATGGTGCTGGTGGCGCCGCCCGTGATGGTCTCTGTATGACCCGACGTCACGGTCACCTCGTGGCCTGTGTCGATCGTCTCCGACAGCTTGCCCTTCACATGCATGGTGCGGTTGGCATTGACGTTCAGCGCGTCGTCCACGACCACCGTGGTGGTGCGGTTGTTCTTGATCGTGTTGGTCTGGTCGTGGCCCACCGTGGTGTGCATGTCGTACTGGCCGTGCAGGGTGAGCTTTTCCTGGCCGGCGGTGTCGTCCATCGACATCTCGTTGTGGCCCGTGCCCTTGTGGGTTTGCGACTTCAGGCCGCTGACCATGCCGGGCAGGGCGTAAGGCGGCGTCTGCTCGGCGTTGTAGACCCGGCCGGTGATGATGGGGCGGTCGGGGTCACCTTCGAGAAAGTCGACGATGACCTCCTGGCCGATGCGGGGGATGCTCACGCCGCCCCAGCCTTTGCCGGCCCATGGCTGCGACACGCGGATCCAGCAGGAACTGGTTTCGTCCCCGGCGCTGTAGCGGTCCCAGTGGAAGCGGACTTTCACGCGCCCTTGATGATCGGTGTGGATCTCCTCGCCCGGCGGGCCGACCACCACGGCGGTCTGGGGTCCCTGGACGATGGGCTTGGGCGTGCGCCGCTGCGGACGAAAGGATTGGCGGCTGTGCAGTGTGGTGAAGTGGCACGTATACAGGGCGCCTGAACTGGTTCCTGATTCGTGTTCTTCATCGCTGACCTCGTACCGCGCCGCACTGACGAGGTATTCCCGGTTCTGGTCGGTGCGCGGATGGCGCGTGAGCTCGAACAGGTGGCCCACGGCGAGGCCGCGCGCATTGGTGCGCCCCTCGGAGGTTTCGTAGCGGGCATGAAGTTCCTGCAATCGCAGTCGCGCGTAGTGTTCGCCGTCTTCCGGCACGGTGTGGGGGGCCGGGTAGTCGTAGATCTCGTAGCTTCCCTGGGCATGCCGGCGCTCGACGCTCGCCGAGCGTTCCAGTTCGACGCGGGGCTTTTCGGGATCGTAGTTGTCGTGGGCGAAGCGCGCGGGCTGGATCTCGCGGTCGAAGCGCCAGGTGTCGATGCATTCGATGTCGGTGCGGTCCTCGCGCTCCTGGAGGATGAAGGGCAGTTGCTCGCAGCCGGGGGCGGGGCTGTGCATGCTGCTGTCGTCGGTCAGCACGAGGGTGTGCTTGTCATCCGCATGCCGGAAGTAGTAGTAGATGCCTTCGTGTTCCATCAGCCGGCTGACGAAATCGAAGTCGGACTCGCGGTACTGGACGCAGTACTCCCAGGGGCTGTAGTGACCGGTCAGTTCGAACGAGGTGTTGGCGACATCGGCGTGGTGGTTGAAGACCTGCTTGAGGATGTCGGGCACGGTCATCTGCTGGAAGATCCGGCAATTGGCTGTGCGGGTGAGGAACCACAGCCAAGGCCGCACCACGAGGCGGTACACATGGTGCCGTCCGTGGAAACCCGTCTGGCCGAAGCGAGCGATGTGCCCGTTGAACGGCCTCATGCTGCCGTCGGCCAGCTTTTCTTTCACGGTCACGGGCTTGCCGAGGATCTCGTCGGGGTCGAGTTCCCCGTTCGCACTCAGCGCATCGATCTCGTATTCGCTGAGTCGGCCCAATTCTTCGCGTGCCGTCATGCGATGGAACAACAGTGTTTCACCACCCAGTGGCGGGGACAGTTCAAAGGCTCGGTTCATGTTGGGGTGCTTTGCCTTGGAGGCCAGGCCGTCCGGGTCGGTGGCCCTGCTCGTCGGCGCAGGAGGGGTAACCGGCCATTGCATCGGAATCCCATGCGCCTCACTATCCCCAAACCTTCGGTGCTGTCCAAAACACGGTCCCCATTTGGAGGGGGATGCGTTGCTTTCGGGGCCAGTTCCCCCCGGTCCAGGGGGGAATGAGGAGGCCAAAATACGCCTCGTCGCGTGGCCTCGTCCATAGAATTCGCGGGCAGCAGGAATGCCGCGGGAACGAGAGGTTCGCGCCGTCCTGCCAGGAATGAGCATCCATGCAAGACGAACCACCCGGCGAGCCGGTGCCGCCTTCCAGCGGCCAGACGCTCAGCATTCTTGACAAGCTCCGGCACAAGGCCCGGGCCGACAACCGCAACTACCTGACGCGGGGGCACGAGCCGCAGGGTGCGTCCGTGAGCGTGATCAACTGCCCCCGTTGCGGTGCCGGGCGGGCCGGCCACAGCGACATCCGCTTCTGCGTGTATTGCAACCATGCTTTCCTCGGCGGCACGGCCGAGGGCTGAGGGCGCTGTTCGAGTCAGCCTGAAAAAGGAATCCCTTGAGCGATCTTTCGATGTTGGATGAGAGCGTGCAGCGCTGGCGCAGCTTCGCGGCCAAGATCAGATCCCGCGCCGATGAACTGCACGCCCTCGGTTGGGCGGAAACCCGCCGGTTGCAGGCGCAGGCCGGCAGCGTGAACGACAACGCGGCCTATCTTTTCTGGAGTGGCGTGGCCGGGCAGATCGACAGCCTGCGTGACAAGCTCAACGCCACGTTCGACAAAAATGTCGTCACTGAATTCGAATGCCGGGTCGGCACCTATCGTTCCTCCTGGGGGCGCTACGATTTCGACGGTCCCGCCGAAGCCCTGCTGCATCAGTTGCGCAGGGAATGTTTCGACCTCGATGCCTATTTGCTGGACAGGCGCAGCGCCAACCCGTCCGACGCGCATGCCGCCGAGGATGCCGAGCATGCGTACGAGCGGATCCTGCAGGAGCACGAGCGCACCAGGGACCGCTTCAGCTGCCGCAACTGCGGTGCGCAGCTGGAGGTCGGCCGCGTGTTCTGCCTGGCCATCTACGTCGACTGTGGCTATTGCCAGTCCAAGAACACCTTCCAGCCCAGCGACGCGGCCTGCGGCCTGCCCGCAGTGGCGGAGAAGCTGGCCGAAGGTCGGGTGAGCGCATGGCGCGCCCGGTGGGAAACCGCTGCGGCGGCGGTTCCGGCGTGGTCTGCCGAAAACTCGGGGCGCTGGCATGAGCGCAAGGCGGAGGAGGTGGCTCGCTATGTCGACTACATCAACGCCAAGTACGACGTCATCGATGGCATCGTGCCGGAGTTGAAGATGCAGAACGACCTGGTGCGCCGCAGCCGCATCGACGAGATGAGAAAAGCCGCGCCCGCTTGATGTTCAGTTCGACGGGCCGGGCAGATCCATGCCCTGCCTGCTTCCCTTTTCCGATTGCAAATCAACCAAGGTACAGACCATGACCATGCCCCAGTTCTCCGTGCCCGGCGTCGCGCACCTCCACGGCGAGGGCTACACCGAGGCCCAGTTCAATGCCGAAGTGCAGCAGCGCAGCCAGGCGCACTATGAAGACGACATGCCTCGCGAGGATGTCGACAACATTTTCTGGAACGTGGCGCGCGACGTGTTCTGTGAATGGAACGGCCTGGACATGGAAGACCGCGCGGCCATGGAATTCAGCCGTGAGCTGCGCAACAAGATGAATGGTCACCAGTCGGTTCAGGAGATGCAAGCCGGCGGCTCGGGCGCGATGGACCCGGTGCACGGCATCACGCTGGAGGACTGGGCGGGTGCCAACGCCAAGATCGTCAGTGGCACGCCCCTGGAAGACCTGCTGCGCGTGCTGAACGTCGAAAAGCCGCAATGGGACGAAGCGACGGCCACCTGGATGGCGCGCATGAGCGCCGACACCACCTTCAGCATCAGCACGGCCTACGCGGCGGCCTTCACCGACAGCAACATCGGACGGTTCGCCAACTCGGGCCTGGCCGTGGCGCCGGACAGCCCCATGAAGACTGCCGCGATGGAAAACCTGGAGCTGTACGTCGAGATTTTCTGCGCCCAGAGCGCCGCCTATCAGTTCGGCCTCGATGGTGCCCAATACGTGAAAGACACCTGGGGCCTGAGCCTCATGGACACCAGCACGCTGGGCATGCACTGGAGCGCCCGGATGCAGGACGACATCGACGTGATGCGGGCCTACGGCGACCTGACCTCGGCCTTTGATGCCAAGTACAAGGAACACTTCGCCGCGGCGCAGGGCGGCAACGTCGGGGACGACATCGAGTTCTGACGAGCGCAACCTGCCGGATGCGCCGAAGCCATCGGCGGTGCATCCGGCTCAGATACGGCCCAGCTCCAGCCCCCTGAGCACCGCCCGAACCCGGTCGCGGACGCCCAGCTTGGACAAGATGCTGGAGACGTGGTTCTTGATCGTGCCCTCGCTGACCTCCAGCACGTTGCCGATCTCGCGGTTGTTGAAGCCGCCGGCCATCATGCCGAGCACCTCCGTCTCCCGGGAGGTCAGCCGGTCCGGCACGTCGAGGCTCGGGAAACCATGCGATGTGTCCTGCAGGGTCTGCAAGGCGCGCTGGGTGATGGCCGGGCGGAACAGCGTCTGGCCGGCGGCCACCGCGCGGATGGCTACGAGGAGCGTCTCCAGCGAGATGTCCTTGAGCAAAAAACCCTTTGCGCCAGAACGAATCCCGGCCAACATGGCCTCGTCGTCATCCAGGGTGGTCAGAAGGATGGTGGGTCTCATCGTGCCGCACGTCGTCATCGCTTTCAACACGTCGATGCCGGACATCCTGGGCAGGCGGACGTCCAGCAGCACCACGTCCGGACGGACGGCCGCGATCACCGCCAGGGCCTGCTCACCATCGGCAGCCTCGCCCACCACCCGGATGTCGTCTGCGCGTTCCAGCAGGCCCCGTACGCCGCTTCGGACGAGGTTTTGATCGTCGACAAGCACCACGTGGATCATGGGGCGCCTTCGAACCTTGCCACGGCTCGGCGCCGTTCGCTGCGGACCGTGCGGCACTGCCTGGCATTCTCCATGCCGTCCATGCGGCATCGGCCAGCAGTTGTTCACGATGCGTTTGCTCATGCCGCCCAAGCCCGCCCCGCTTCCCGATGCATCTGGTTCGAGCATGCCTCTTCGCCTCTTCCATTGACTTCAATGCTGATTCTGGTGGCGTGTGGTAGTCCCGTCACGCCTCCCCCCAGGCGGAATGATGAATCGCATTGGTCGTGGATTCCTGGGTGATCCTGAAGATCGAATGGGCGAGTGAAGGGGAGGTGCAAGGCGGCACGGCGGGAGTGCTGGAAGTCATGCGTGAGACCTCAGTCTTCCGGCACATGCGTGATGTCGAACGCCTTTTCAGAATGAGGGTTGACCTTCTGTCAATCGATCGATCCTCATGATGAAAACACCCGCTTTTTTTCCCGATTCAAAACCACTTGTCCTGCCGCAAGAGATGCCGAGGGGCGTTGCATGCAGCCGAGGCCGTCGCGGCCTGGTGGCAGTCCTGGCCAGTGTCTCCCTGGCCCTCGGTGCTTGCGGCGGGGACGATGCGGCTGTCGAATCTCCCACCACCGAATCGACCGGCCCGGTGGTGCATGAGGGGGCCTTCGATGCCACGATGAAAGGTGCCTGGCGGATGCTGGGCGAAGGCAGGTTCATCGAAGTCGGTGACAAGGAGATTCGGGTTTTCCAAGAGACGAATTCGATCTGCTACTCCGATCCGCGCGCCCTGCCTGGGGAGATTCTGAAAGGCTTTACCTACCGATATGTGGCCGCGCCGGGCAGGGTGACCGCGGATCTTTACGCCACGGCTGGCTCGCCATCTGCGTACACGCTGGAACGGCTCGACAAGGTGCCGGAGAACTGCAAGAAAGCGCCGCCCACAGACCCCGCCACCGTCTTCAAGACCATGTGGGAGATCTTCAATCTCGACTATGGCTTCTTCAAAGAGAGGCACATCGACTGGCCCGCGAAATGGGCGTCGCTTCAACCGAAGGCGGCAGCGGCGCGCGACGACGATGCCTTGCAGGCGGTGCTCGTCGAAGCCATCCAGGACTTCAATGACGATCACGTGTCCTTGTTGCGGTACCAGGGTGATGACGCGGTGTTCTACACGGATGCCAGCAACTCGCCGACCGTGCAGTTGCTGCGCCGTGCATACGCCGCGCAGTCCGATGTGCCTTCCCTGGGGCAGTTCCAGATGCAATGGTGGGAGCGCATGACGGTGTCGATGAGCCGACGACTTGTTCCGGGCACGGAGACGCAAGCATTGAACGGCGCCATGACCTGGGGAATGCTGCCTGGAAACATCGGCTACATCCGGCTGTCCCGCATGGAAGGCTATGCCGATGAACAGAACACTGCGGCGGACCTGGAGGCCGTGCGGGCCCAGATGGACCGGGTAATCGCTGCACTGGCCGACACCAAGGCGATCGTCTTCGACATCGCGGTCAACACCGGCGGATACGATGTCGTCGGAGCGGAGGTGGCCGGCCGCTTTGCCGACAAGCGCCGGCTTGCCTTCACCGTGCAGCAGCACCGGCCCCAGGGCAGAAAGAACCAGGAATGGTTCGTCGAGCCCAAGGGCGCGCGCCAGTACCTCAAGCCTGTGTACCTGCTGACCACCGACTTCACCGTCAGCGCGGGCGACACCTTCACCTTGATGATGCGCGAACTGCCCCATGTCACCCACATCGGGCAGCCCACCAGCGGCGCCATGTCCAACAAACTCGACAAGGCCCTGCCGGGAGGGAAGTTCGTCGTCACCCTGTCCAACGAAAGCTACTTCGATGCGAAGGGCGTGCTGTACGAAGGACGCGGCATTCCGCCCAAGGTCGCGCTGCAGGTCTTCTATCCCTCCGATCCTGCGTCCTTGTACACCGGACATGAGGCGGCCATCGGCAAGATCATCGAGATGATCGGGGGCTGAAGCCTGCGTGCTGGAAGTCAGGGGTGGCACCCCTGTCTTCCGGCACATCCGTAAAACGTGGGGATTTTGAAGAATGACGTTGACTTACTCACCGTCAACCAAGACACCACCATGAAGCTTTCCCGTTTCCTTTCCAAATCCACAACTCCGCACGGGTCGCTTGCAACAAGGACACGCATCGTTCATGCACCCGGCGGACGCCGAGGGTTGGCGGCCATCATGGTCGGCACGTCCATGATCATCGGCGCCTGTGGAGGAGGCGACGACCCGAAACCCGCGTCAACCCGTACTGAGTCGACCGGTCAGTTCGTCCAGGATGGTGTGTTCGATGCCAAAGTGAGAGGCGCGTGGCGGGTGCTGGGCGAAGGCCGATTCCTCGAAATTGGCGAGCGTGGACTCACGCAGTTCGAGGAGGCCCGGTCGATTTGCTATGTCGATCGGCGCGAGGCGCTTCCTATCGAAATTGTTCGCGACTACAACTATCGCCGTGTCGAAGAATCCGATCGCGTGACGGTGGACATTCACCTGGACGGAAATCCATCCGTCATGACCTTGGAGCGGATTCCGGAAGTGCCCCATCACTGCCGCCAGGAGCCGCCCACCGATCCCGCCACCGTCTTCAAGACGATGTGGGAAATATTTGACCTTGACTATGGGTTCTTCAAGGAACGGCACATCGACTGGGCGGCCAGGTTCGCATCATTGCAGCAGAAGGCGGCGGCAGCGGCCAACGACGACGCCTTGCAGGCCGTTCTGACGGAGGCCCTGCACGACTTCAATGACTACCACGTGACGCTATACCGATACAAAGGCGATGAGTCGATCGACGCGTTGGGCACATTCCTGGGGACCGGCAACACCCCCACCATGCAAATGCTGCGTCAGGCATTCGCCCAGCAGTCCGAGATCTTGTCTCTGGACGACTTCGACGCGCAATGGAAGGAGCGGATGCGCGCCTCCATGCGGCCTCACCTGATCCCACAAGGCGGGACACATGCCTTGAACGACTCCATGGTCTGGGGAACGTTGCCTGGAAACATTGGCTACGTCCAACTGTCCCGTCTCGCTGGCTTTGTTGAAGAAGACAGTCCGGCGGCTGATTTGAAAGCCATTCGTGCGGAGATGGACAAGGTCATTGCTGCGCTGGCAGACACCAAAGCCATCATTCTCGACATTGCAGTCAATGACGGCGGATATGATGAATTCAGCGCGGAGGTGGCCGGGCGCTTTGCCGACCGCCGCCGGCTGGCCTTTACCGTGCAGCAGCATCGGCCGCAAGGAAACAAGAGCCAGGCGTGGTACGTCGAGCCCAAGGGGGAACGTCAGTACCTCAAGCCGGTCTATGTGCTCACAACGGATCGCACCGTCAGCGCAGGAGATTCGCTGACCCTGATGATGCGCGAACTTCCCCATGTGACCCATATCGGGCAGCGGACCAGTGGCTCCATGTCCGACAGGCTCGTCAAGGCATTGCCCGGAAACTTCGGGGTCGGCCTTTCCAACGAAAGCTACTTCGATGCGAAGGGCGTCCTGTACGAAGGACGCGGCATACCGCCGAAGGTCGACTTGCAGGTCTTCTATCCCTCTGATCCGGCGTCCTTGTACACCGGGCATGAGGCGGCCATCGGCAAGATCATCGACATGATCGGAGGCTGAAGTCTGGTGACCCTGGGGGGGCGAGTGAGCAAGGCTCGCCCCTGTACCGAGCATCCAGTTGTCCCGCATGACCGATCGCTGCGACGCCGGCAGAGGACGTCAAGGCCGTTGCTGCGGAATGGCATCGGCCAGGTCTTGCCGAAAGGCCTGCCCCCAGTCAAAATACACACATTGCCGTACACACAAGGGGCGCGCCGTGGACACACTGACCACACGGGTCTTCAACAACGGCAACAGCCAGGCCGTGCGCATTCCTGCCGAGTTCCGGTTGGATACCGATCGCGTGCGTATCTCCCGCAACGAACAGGGCGACTTGATCATCCATGCCGTCCGTGCGGAACGGGGCGCGGCACTGTTGCAGGCCCTGCACGCCTTGGGTGAAGTTGACGACGCCTTCGTTGCCGCGCTGGAAGCCGAGCGGGAAGCGCCCTTGCCCATGCAGGAGCGCGAGGTGCTGTGATCTACCTGCTCGACACCAGCGTCCTGATCTACCTGATCAAGAACCAGTCTCCTGCCGTCGCCGAGCGCGTCGACGCATTGCCCGAGGACGACGGCCTGTGCATGTCCTTCATCACCTGGGCCGAACTGCTCAAGGGCGCCGAGCGCAGCGTCCGCAAGACCGAGGTCTTGCGCAGGCTGGACGTCCTGGCCCGACAGGTCACGGTGATCTATCCGGTAGGCCCTGCGATCTGTCGTCATTACGCCGAGCAGTTCATACGCCTGAAGGACGCCGGCACACCCATCGGCGCCAACGACCTGTGGATTGCCTGCCATGCACTGGCCGAGGAGGCCACCCTGGTCACCCACAACACCCGAGAGTTTCGACGGGTGGCCGGCCTGCGGGTCGAAGACTGGGCCGAGCCCGCTTGATAGCGAGAGCAGGCAAGCGAGTGAAGCGAGCAACGCCCGCCCGCATACGACGGACTGCAAGCGCGGCGAAGCCGCAGATCAAGCCATTCGCGAGGTCCACCCTCTCCGCCGACCCGGTGACCCGGAGCGCGCGAAAGCTGTGTCCCATTGCCCCAGTGGGCACCGGCTTTCGCCGGTGTGACAGAGGATAGGCGAGCGAGCAAAGCGAGCTATGCCCCGAAGCACGCGAAAGCTGTGTCCCATTGCCCCAGTGGGCACCGGCTTTCGCCGGTGTGACAGAGGATAGGCGAGCGAGCA
>CBIHPH010000001.1:0-132731 GCA_966212105.1 uncultured Rhizobacter sp. | reverse complement strand
TGGTTCCTGTTCCTCATCTTCCGCTTCATCATGCGACGGGACGTGGGCGCCTTCGCGATCGCGGACGTGCTGCTGCTTGTGCTGATCGCCGATGCATCGCAGAACGCAATGGCAGGAGGCTACACATCCTTGACGGAAGGCGCAGTGTTGGTGTCCACCATCATCGGATGGAACTTCCTGCTCGACTGGCTGAGCTATCGCGTTCGTTGGCTCCGCAAGTTCGCGGAGCCGCCGCCACTGTTGCTGGTTTCGCGCGGACGCTTCCTTCACCGCAACATGCGCAAGGAGTATGTCACCGAAGAAGACCTGTACGCAAAGCTGCGTGAGCACGGCATCGACGATGTCTCCCAGGTCAAGCAGGCGTACATGGAATCCGATGGCAGCGTCACGGTGTTGACATTCAAGCCGAAGTGACTTCAGTTCACTCGGCACCGATGCTGCCGGTGATGGGCAACACGATGCCGGTGATGTAGCTCGAGCAGACAGGAGATGCAAGAAACACGTAGGCGGGAGACAATTCTTCCGGTTGCGCGGCGCGCTTCATGTCCGTGTGCTGGCCGAAGGTCTTCACATCGTCGGCGGGCTTGTCCGCCGGATTGAGCGGCGTCCAGACGGGTCCTGGCGCCACCGCATTGACTCGGATGCCCTTCGACAGGAGGTTTTGCGCCAAGGATTTGGTGAATGCGTGAATCGCCCCCTTGGTGGCGGAGTAGTCAAGCAACTGCGCGCTGCCTTCCAGTCCTGTCACCGAGCCTGTGTTGATGATTGCGGCCCCGTTCTTGAGGTACGGCAATGCTGCCTTGGCCATGTAGAAGTATCCATGGACGTTGGTCCGCAGCGTTTCGTCGAGCCGCTCTTCGGTGATGTCTTCCAGCGAGGCGGCATGTTCCTGGAACGCTGCGTTGTTCACCAGAACGTCCAGGCCGCCGAACGCGGCCACCGTCGCCTCCACAGCCCTGCGGCAAAACGCTGCATCCTTCACGTCGCCCGGAAGGAGCACGCAGCGGCCCCCTTCAGCCTCGACGAGCCGCTTGGTGTATTCGGCATCTTGATGCTCATTCAAGTAGACAATGCCAACGTCGGCCCCTTCACGTGCATAGAGCACCGCAACGGCGCGGCCGATGCCGGAGTCGCCGCCGGTGATCAGCGCCACCTTGTCGAGCAGCTTCTGACTGCCCTCGTAGTCAGGGGCGAGAAACTTGGGCTTCAGTTCAAGTTCGGCTTCTATGCCCGGCTTGTCGAGATGTTGTGCGGGCAGATCGACTGGCTGTTCCCGTGCACCGGCCTGAATGGCACCTTGCTTCCTGGGCGTGGCGGCGACTTGGTCAAGTGCATCCTGTTCACGCTGAATCTTGCGTTGCTGGTCTGCGGTGGCTTCTGCGTTTTGCCGGTCTCGGGCAGACGTATTCATCGACAGCTCCTGGGCAATGAGGTGATCCCATGTCAGGCAGCCGGCATGCCTGCCCGCCAATCAGTTGGGCGAAGGAGGAACGACAGTTCCACCAGGCTCTTGCGTGGAGGTCAGACCCGCATCGTCCTTCTCGTGCCCGGGTACACGCCGTGGATTTCGTTGCCCCGCCCCGGGAGATGCAGGCTCCCCATCGTGCGCAAAGTTCTGAGCCGCTTCCCGATCCTGGCCCTCGCCATCGGGCGTTTCATGGCCGATGCTCGATTTCACGGGGTGTCTCCGATTGTCAGCCGAACAATTCGCCAGTGGCTGCGATGCCCTGCGGTGGCGTGGTGCGATCGATCAGCCGATCGATGGCCGCCAGGGTTTGCAGCACATCAAGCGGTTTCGACCAGAACTCACAGAACGTCGAACCTTGCAGTTCAATGCCGGCGTCCGTGGCCGAAACTGCCACGGCCGGCGTGCCCTCGAGGCCTTCGAGCCGTCTGATCTGAGCGAGGAGTTCGACCCCGTTGCAGTCCGGTAAATGGTAGTCCAGCAAAATCAGATCCGGATGCTCGATGCGAGCCGCCTGCAAACCTTCTTCGCCGGTGGTGGCGACCACAAGACGAAGATGCGGACGGTGCTGCAAAAGCGCCTCCATGATCATCACGTTGACCGGGTGATCCTCGACGTAAAGGATCACCGCACGCGCGTCATCCCCCAACGAATCAGCAGCGGAAGAGGTCGGAATGGTATCGAAGGACATGAAGTACTTTCTTGATCGGATTCGAACCGCGGAGGGCGGTGCATGTGGCATGGGCATGATGCCGGCGCACGACACCGATTCGATTGATCAATGTGGCAAAGGTTGCGACTTGAGCGACATGCACCATCGATCGGCTTGGGTATGACATCGACTTGGGGGGTGTAGGCATCGTCCGACTTTCGATGGCGCCGCCGGCCGCTGGTGAGCAGCATGGCCGGTACGTAAATTCCCCGAAGGCCGAATGCCTTTTGAAAGATGGGTCGGCTTTTCCTTCCTCTTCCTACTAGTGGGCAGCGGGCACTGCATGCGGTCCGCCGGTCTCATCCGAATGTGCCGCATGAACGCCTCGAATGCAGCAATCACTATCTTCACGGTACACCGGGGCGTGCCCCTCCTGCCAGTGGTGTCGCACGCTGGCCCAATGAATCGGGCCAGCGTTGCTCAGTCCAGTGACAATATGCCTGCTGAACGACCGTCTGTAACGGAGGTGAAACAAGTCGAGGTGAACAGCCGAACCACCATTCCTTGCTCGAGCACAGGCAAGCGCAAGCTTGCGAACACCGCGCAGACAGTGGTAAACGTAAGTCAGCTTGTTGCTTGCCCGCGCCAGAAGGTCAAATGTGAGAAGGTCGAATTGCACCACGGAAACATCTTGAAACACTTCGGCAGCAAACGGAGCTGGGGGGTGACTAACATCGCCCCTCGCTTCATTCGGGTCAACCCGAAGTGCGAAGTTCGCGGAAAGTTGGCGCAACACTCGCACATCGCAACATGCCTCCGCGTGCAGCGGAAGATGCGGAAGGGAGTTGCCGAATGAGTTCATTTGAACTGCCTTCAGCGCGGGGACCATGTCGTGATGCACGGGCCGTCTTGAAAAAGGTTGCAGCAGTGGCCCTCGGCCGAGCACGCGCCTGCCGGCCCCGGGCCATCGGGCAGCCACAGGAAATGGTCCAGATGAAAACAGCAGATGGACATCGCGGAGTGATGGGTGATCAGCCTGTCTTCGATTGGCAAGCCACATGCCTGCCGGTGAACCCGCTAGATCGACAGGAGAAAAGGGAATGCCCCACGCATTGGTAGTGGATGACGAGCCGGATTCGGCGGAAACGACGGCGATGCTCATTTCGAGCGAGGGCTTCACGGTGGCCACCGCAGGATCGCTGCGCGACGCGCGACGGCAGATCGCGCTGCAGGAGCCGGACATCGTGCTGCTGGACCTCAAGCTGCCGGACGGCAACGGCATGGAGTTGTTGCAGGACCTCAAAACCCTCCCGAACACCGAGGTGGTGCTGGTAACGGGTCATGCCAGTCTCGAGACGTCGATCCAGGCTTTGCGACTGGGCGCGGCCGATTATCTGGTCAAGCCCATGAGCCTGACACAACTCAAAGGCATCCTGTCGCGGGTCATGAAGCCCGCCGTCCTGAAGGCTGAAGCCAAGCACATGCTCGAAACCCTCGACACGGACGGCCACTTCGGCCAGTTGTGGGGACGTTCGGCCGTGATGCGCACTGTGTATCGACAGATTGAACGCGTGGCAGAGACGAGTGTCACCGTGTTCATCACCGGGGAGAGCGGCACCGGCAAGGAGGTGGTTGCCCGCACTGTTCATGATCTCAGCCGGCGTCGCACGAAACCATTCCTGGCGGTCAACTGCGGCGCCATTTCCCCGCACCTCATCGAAAGCGAAATCTTCGGGCACGAGAAGGGCAGCTTCACGGGTGCTGACCGCCAGCATCAAGGGTTCTTTGAACGGGCCAGCGGCGGCACGCTGTTCCTGGACGAGATCACCGAGATGCCGCTGGACCTGCAGGTCAAGCTGTTGCGGGTGCTGGAGAGTGGCACCTTCATGCGCGTGGGATCGACGCAGGTGCTGGAAACCGATGTTCGCATGGTTGCGGCCACCAACCGAAATCCCATGCAAGCGGTGGCGAGCGGCAAGCTTCGGGAAGACTTGTTGTACCGGCTGAATGTGTTTCCGATCCACCTGCCGGCGCTGCGAGAACGCGGTGAGGACGTGCCGCTGATCGCCGCGCATTTCCTCGACCAGATTTCCAAGCGCGAGGGGAACATGAAGCGCTTTTCCTCGGACGCCATGGCACAGCTGAGTCGCCACTCCTGGCCAGGCAATGTGCGCGAACTCCGCAATGTGGTCTACCGTGCGTATGTCATGGCCACCGAAAGCGTCATCCATGACCCGTGTCTTCCCGGAACCGAAGCCGAGGCTCGCCCGCCGGCGCCCGTATCGTCGGATGGGGCCCCGGTGATCACGATACGCATCGGAACGCCGCTCGCTGAAATCGATCGACAAGTGACACTCGCCACGCTGGACCACCTCGGGCGCCATAAGGAACGCACGGCAGCCACCTTGGGCATCAGCCTGAAGACCCTGTACAACCGGCTCAAGGAGTACGCGAGCACCGGCGAAGGAGAGCCGGAGCCGGTACCGCTTGACGAAAAGAGCTGAGGGTTTTGGCACCGCTCAGCCGTTGACCGCGGGCGTGTGGGCAATGGCGTCGACCGCGCGGTTCAGGCCATCGGGGCGAAGCGGTTTTTCCAGCACCGCATCAAAGCCGAGCGCCCGCGCGTTGGCTTCGTCCTCCTGATGACCATAGGCGCTGAGTGCGATGAAGGCGGCTGAATGACCCAACCGCTCTCGCAAGGGCGACAGGCCTGCTGCACGCAAGGCTGCGGACCCTTCCACATCGCACAGCACGACTTCGGGTCGGAACCCATCGATCAAGCGCAGCGCTTCATCGACCGTACCGGCCGTGGCGACTTGATGGCCCCACAACTCGATCTGCAAGCGCGTGAGATAGCGTGAGTCGGGGTTTTCCTCGATCAACAGCACGCGGTACGTCGGTGTGAGGGGCGCGGCAGGAGCGGCTGCAGGGCCCTGTGACGCCGCCTCATCCGCTGCTGCCAAGGGCAGCGTCAGCACGAATTCAGCGCCGCGTCCGGCGCCTTCACTGTAGGCCTTCACGTCCCCGCCGTGCAATTGAGCAACGCGGCGTGCCAGGGGCAGGCCCAGACCGAGACCGCCGGGCTTGCCTCCAGACTGCAGGTCGTGACGCGCGAAGAGGTCGAACACATAAGGCAGAAACTCCGCCGTGATTCCCTGGCCTTCATCCCTGACAGCGATATGGAGCGTACCGTCGGACACCTTGGCGGCCAGCGAAATCACGCTGGGCTCTGGGGTGAAGGTGGCTGCATTGGAAAGAATGTTGCTCAAAGCCTGCGCCAGTCGGACGGAATCACCCAACACGAAGAGCGGGGTGTTCGGCGCATCGATCCTCAGCGTGTGTCCGGCCGCATCGAGCTTGGACTGGCTCGTCTCGACCGCCGAACGCAACAAGTCCCTCACGGCCACACGGCTCTTGACCAGGGTGATCTGTCCCTGCATCACGCGCGTGACGTCGACCAGGTCGTCAACCAGCCGGCGCAACCTGCCGACCTGCCGTTCGATGATTTCGCGCAAGCGAACAAGTGTGGGGTGCCCGTTTTCAAGGGTGCGCAACACGCTGGCCGCGTTGGAAATGGGAGCCAGGGGGCTCCGCAACTGATGCGAGAGCATGGCGAGGAATTCATTCTGCCGCCGGTCTGCCAGACGCATGGTCTGGGTGTGGGCGGCCAGGCGTTCTTCGAGTTCCTTTCGTTCGTGAATGTCGACGCAGCTGCCGATGTAGCCTTCGAATTGCCCACGCTCGTCAAAACGCGGCACGCCGTTGTCGAGCACCCAACGATACTGGCCGTCCTGCCGGCGCAGTCGGTAGTCCATCGTGAACGGGAGCCGCTCATCGAAGCTCGTGCGATAGATCGCCACGCAACGCTCCGTGTCCTCCGGGTGTACGTCGGCCAGCCAGCCGTCTCCTCTCAGTTGTGTCAATGTGCGCCCGGTGAAAGCGAGCCACGGCTTGTTGAACCAGTCGAAGCTGCGGTCGGGGCCCGAGATCCAGATCATCACCGGCGCCGAATCGGCAATGATGCGAAACCGCGCGTCCGTGGCTTGATCGACCGACTCCGCGGGAACCAGAAAGCTGATCCGATGGCGATCGTCGGCCGGTGCTGCAACGGTGGTGACGTGCATATGCCGGGACGCGCCGCCCGTGAGAGCGATCGGCAGCGTACCGGACCACGCTTTCCCTTCGGCCACAGCGCTGCGCCACGGGGCCGCGTCGGTGAGGTCTTGCAGCATGCCCGGCTCGTTGGCCTTCAACAGCCAGCCTGCGGCCCGGTTGGCGGCCTTGATGTGACCCTGAGGATCCGTCACCAGCACGGGGTGCGGGTGGTGGTCCAGCAGGGCCTGGATCAGCGGCTCTGACAAGGCCACAGCCGCCATGCCGCCGCCACGTTTGGTGAAGTCGTTCACTGGCTCACTCCCCGGATGTGTGTCTGTCGGCCCGGCGCGCGGGCTCGTTCGACGAATTTGGCAATCGGCATGCCCATTGCGGACATGGCTGCTGGTAAAAGGGATCGATGGTCACGCATGCCACCGGCGCCGTTTGGCAGGCGCCAGCCCCAGGGCCGACCGGTATACCGTGACGGTATGCCGGGCACCGTTCTGCCCCTGCTCCAGCAGGCGGCGCGATGTTTCCAGGTTGGATGAAGGCTGCGAAGCGTTCATCGAAAGCGAACCGCACTCGAGGAGGAAATTGTCTGACTCTAATGACAGCTTCTCATCCACCGCAGCGTTGGCCGCTTGTGCGAAGTCGGGCGACGGTGGCATGCCCCGGGCGTGCTGCCGGGGCAAAGCTTGCTGCGGTCGACGGGCGAGTCTGAACGACGGAGCTGTCATGGAAAAGGGGACCTCCTTGTGTCAGGCCGGTGAACCGGAGCCGCGGGGCCTGTGGTCAGGTGCAACCAACTGCAACCCCCGTGCCATCGGGCTGGGCAGCTGAAATCCCGGAAAACCAGGGTTTGCCCGGATGGTTGAAGGCGGGCAGACGTATGCATCCCGTAACCATTACCGCAAGCTTTTCATGGGCATTGGGGGCTGCGAATCTTTGCTCGGCTGGCGCAGGCACGCCGCCTGCCTGCCTGCTTTCAGGGCAGCACGTCTGCGAAGCGCTTCGAACGGTCGTTGTGCCCGAACCCACCGGCGTCGCCGACGCCACGGACCAAGGAGCTTCACATGAGCAACACGAACGACGACATCGTCGATACCCTCAATGACCTGATCGCCACCTGCCGTGACGGCGAACTCGGCTTTACCGCCTGCGCCGAGCGGGTTTCGTCAAGCGAATTGCGCAGGCTGTTTCTGCAACGGGCGAGCGAATGCAAGCAAGCGGCCGAAGAGCTCGCACCGTATGTCGTCCAGTATGGCGGGAAGCCGGACACGGACGGCACGGCCTCCGGTTCGCTGCATCGAGGCTGGGTCGCGCTGCGTGGCTCCCTGGCCGGCTATACCGACCAGGCGATGCTGGAAGAATGCGAGCGCGGCGAGGACGCTGCGCTGGCTCGGTACCGTGCAGCTTTGCGTGAAGGGACGCTTCCGGAACCGTTGCGCGCGTTGGTGGCACGCCAGCAATTGGGTGTGCAGGCCAACCATGACCAGGTCAAGCGCCTGCGCGACAGCGTACGGGCCAGCGGCTGATGGAGACAACGTGGCCGGCCGGCGCATTCTTGTGGTTGATGACAACGTCGACGCGGCGGATGCAGTCGCCGTGCTGCTCGAGATCGAGGGGCACGAAGTACGCACTGCTTATAGCGGGACGGCCGCGTTGGCGGAAGCCCGTGCGTGGGCACCTGACGCCATGGTGCTCGACATCGGGCTGCCTGACATGGATGGCTATGAGCTCGCGCGGAAAGTGAAGGCATTGGGAATGACACCTCCGCCGCTCCTCATCGCCCTGAGTGGCTATGGCCTGGCAGGGGATGCCCGAAGAGCGCGCGAAGCGGGGTTTTCGCACCGACTGCTCAAGCCAGTGGAGCCCAGTTCGCTTTTTGCGTTGTTTCGAATGGGAGCGACGACCTGATCACCTTGGGCATGCCGCTTGCCGCTTGTCCGATGTGCGATACGCACGCATCTGTGAAGGAGTACTCCATGACCCAGCAGAATCGGCCCAACCAGGATCAGCAAAAGCAACAAAAGTCGCAGCAGTCCCCGCGCCAGCAGGACCAGCAAAGCGGCCACAAGAGCCAAGATCAAGGTGAATCGCGCTCGCAGCGTGGCGAGCAACAAGGCAGCGACAGCAGCAGCAACAAGCAACGCTGAACTGAAGTTTGATCGGTCTTGTTGATTCGCACACCGCCGGTGTTCCTTCGGGGGCCCGGCGGTCTTTGTTTGCCGGAATCACGCGATCGCTTTGGCGTCATTGCGCTGTCACGCGCCAGATGACATTGCCTACGTCGTCCGCCACGAGCAAGCCTCCCCGGGTGTCGAGGGCAACGCCGACCGGCCTGCCCATGGCGTGCCCGTCCTCGCTGAGGAAGCCGCTCAGCACGTCCTGGGGTGGTCCGGAGGGTTGTGTGCCTGCGAAAGGCACGAAGATCACTTTATAGCCACTGTGTGGCTTGCGGTTCCAAGAGCCGTGCTGGCCGATGATCATGCCGCGGCCGAAGGGCAGGGCGCCGCCGTCCGAGAAGGCGAGTCCCAGCGAGGCAGTGTGGGCGCCGAGCGCATAGTCGGGAATCACGGCTCTGGCCACCAAGTCCGGCCGCTGGGGCGCCACGCGTTCGTCGACATGCTGGCCAAAGTAGCTGTACGGCCAGCCGTAGAAGGCGCCGTCTTTCACGGCGGTCAGGAAATCGGGGACGAGATCGCTGCCGATCTCGTCCCGTTCGTTGACCACGGTCCACAAGATGTCGGACGAGGGCTCCCAAGCCAGGCCGTTGGGATTGCGCAAGCCTGTGGCAAACAGCCGATGCGACCCGGTCTTCGGCTCGACTTCCCAGATGGCTGCGCGGCCGACTTCGTTGCCCATGCCGTTCTCGGCGACGTTGCTGTTGGAGCCGACGGTCACATAGAGCTTGCGGCCGTCGGGGCTCGCGATCACGTTCTTGGTCCAGTGATGGTTGATGCCTGCGGGCAGGTCCAGCACCTTGGAAGGCCTCGCCGTCACTCGCGTTTCGCCCTGGGCGTAAGGCACGCTCACCAAGGCATCCGCGTTGGCGACGTACAAGGTGTTGCCTACCAGTGCCATGCCGAATGGCGAGGTGAGATGTTCGAGGAACACCGAACGCACCTCCGCCACGCCGTCACCGTCGGCATCGCGCAGCAGCGTGATTCGATCGGCGCTCGGCACGCCTGCGCCGGCCAACGCCATGGCTTTTTTCATCAGCCATGTCTTGATCCCGCCGGGGCTGCCCCCGGTCTTTGGCGGCGCATTGGATTCGGCAACGAGCACATCGCCGTTCGGGAGCACATGGATCCAGCGTGGATGGTCCAGGCCGGTTGCGAATGCCGATACGCGGGTGCCTTGGGCCGCAACCGGGCTGCGCCCCTGAGGCCAGCCGATGGCTGGTGCGACGTTGACCGTGGGAAGCAGTGTTTTCCTGGGCGGCGGAAGTTCGGGGTGGGGGCCGAAATCCGCAGCTGGGGGGAGGCGGGACGTATCGGCACATGCACACAACCACAGGCTCACTGCCAACGCGGCGCAAGCTCTTCGGGTTGCAGTCATACCTCATTGTTGAGGGCGGAGAAGGACCGCCTCGTAGGTGAGCGCCTCGTCGGACCGTCGGTAACAAGCGGGAAAGGCGGGAATTCCCAACGATTTTCCGGCGTCGCGCCCCCGGAGTCTGGGGCCCAATGACCGCATGGGGAAAAGAGAGTCTGCCGCGTTGCTCGCGTTGGCGGTCTTCGGCGTGGCCGGAGCCGCCAACGCGGACACGCGTTTCTCGGAGCGAGAGCTTCGCTGGGTCCAGGCAGCTTCACCGGTGGTGACCTATGCACAACGCCAGGGCCTGCCTCTCGACGTCATGGTGCAGCCTCAGGAGACACCTGGCATCGCGCCGGTGGCCATGGCCCATGTCGATGGCCGCTGCAAGCTCGTGTTTTCGATGCGCGGCAATCCCCTCGCCGACGAAACCGAGACACGCATACCGCCTGACCTGTTCGTGCCCATCGTGGAAGCGGTCGCAGCGCATGAAATGGGGCACTGCTGGCGCCGTGTCCATGGCGCCTGGAACACGGTGCCGCCCGGTTTTTCAGACGACTCTTCCGCGAATATCGGCGACCCTCACGTGCAAGCCCGCTGGGACGCCATGCGAGAGACTCGCCGCGAGGAAGGTTTCGCCGATCTCGTGGGTCTGGCATGGTCGCACAATCGCCATCCGCAGACCTACGAGCGTGTGCACGCGTGGTTCGCGCACGAACGAGCCGCTCCGGTCCTCGAAGGGAGCCATCACGATACGCGTGCCTGGATCCGTCTTGCAAAACCCGGCGTGTTCCCGCCGGGCCGCACGCCGTTCGAGCAGGCCCAACCCATGTGGGCAGAGGGATTGGCGAGCGAACGCTGAGCTCAGGCCGCGTTCGCTTCGTCGAGTTCCCGGCAGGACGGCGCACACACGGCCTGGGCCTTGCCGAGAAGCTTGCGCGTCTTGAGGGAAGCTCGCGGGCGGTGTTTTCCACACAGGAAACACGACATGGTGGCGGCACCGAAGGAGCCCGCCGCGGTGAACGGCGAGCCCGCCACTTTGGATCGATATCGGAGGCCGTCGGCTACGACGGTCGTTTTCACTTCATTCTTCGCCACTGAGGAGTTCTTCCTGGTTCATTGATGGGCCGCGCGACGTGCCTTACGGATCACATCTTTCGCGTGCAATTCTGCATTCAGCGCGGGCTCGAGGGCCGAGCGGCAAAGCCCGGCATGCTGGTATTGCAAGTTTTCGTACAACTCCGCAGCCGCAGGATAGGAATCTAGCACTGCCGAGATCATTTCATCCGGCTTGACCGATTTCAATTCACGGATCAGATGAAGTACAACCGAACGGTACTGCACGGCGTCGACCCGCCGTGGGCTGTTTTCCAGGCATTGCAATACATGAGCCAAGGTCAACACCGCCGATGGACCTGCAGGCTGTCGTTTGGATAAATGTGCGTTCATGCTGGCTTCCTCCAAGCGCCATTGATTCGGCCCTCTGATTGGAGGAACATGAGGACGATCGTCGAAAGTGCAAGCCCAGCCTTGGCGATCAAATTTGTGCGATCCATCACGATTCGGTGGCCGGGCATGCAGGCACTTCACCCATTTTTTGCGTTCTTGCTGTCGGCGGCGCTGCCTGTCCTTTCACTGGCTGCCGATCCTCGCCTTGTGGCCGAGGCGGCCGGGGACCGCTGTGAAGCTGCCGCTGCAGAGACGGTTCGCCAGATGCGCGGCGATGACGCGCTCCACGTGGAATTCATCCGGCGTTCGGTCGAGCCGCCGGTGGGTGGAGAGGCGGACGTCAAGGGGGAGGGGGCATATCGCGGCGCCGAGGGGGCGGCTCGCCGGTTCAGCTTCCGCTGCCTGTACCACATCGCACCGGACACCACCTCCGGGGTCGTATTCCGCGACATCGACCCGCCGCGCACCAAAACGGACACCGACGCCCGCTGGCAGCCGGACTTGTCGTCATTGTCGCCCGAGTCGTGCGAAACAGCCGTCGCCACCGTGCTGAAGTCCAAGTATCCACGGGTGGGCCGCATCGCATTCGGTTCTGACTCGCGCAAGCTCCGCCCGGCATCGAGCGGCCGAACCGCCATGGAAGGACAAGGGTCGGTGGAACGGGCGCCTGGCATGAACCTGATCGCGTTCAGCTATGTCTGTGAATTCGAGCCTCGCTCAAGCCAGGTGGTGCTCGCCCGCACCGCCCCTTGACAGGAGGCACGGTCTCACGGCGGGCGGCCATGGGCACGGCCCTTGCCGGTGCCGGGGGACCACACGCTTACCTGGCGCCGGAGTTTCCCATGACCGCTGTATTGCATCTGCCGTTCATCGAGGTGGCATCCGCCTGTGCCACGGCTTGTCATCATTGTGCTGCCACGTGCCTGGGGGCGGATGAGCCGAAGCCCATGGCACAGTGCATTGCGCTCAGCATCGACTGCGCTGCAATGTGCCAACTGGCCGCTGCCGCGGTGGCCCGTGGGAGCGAGGTGGTCAAGGTTCTTGCAACGGCGTGCGCCGCGGTGTGTGACCGGTGCGCGGCCGAATGTGCGCTGCATGCCACGACGCAATGCCAGCGCTGTGCGGAGGCCTGCCGTCGTTGTGCGCATGCCTGCCGTGAGATGGCCGCAGCCTGAGACCCGCCACCTGGTGCGATCACGACATCAGAACCTGCAGGTTGTGTTCATAGAGCGTTGTCAGCCGGTCGAATGCGTCGAGCAAGACTTCGCTCGTGCGGGTCAACATGAGCTTGCCTTCGGCGCTGTCCGTGGCACGCATGCCGGCGACCAGGCGCAGCCATTCGCCGCGTGCGGCGGCCAGTGACTCCCGGATGTCACCCGTGCTCAGAGGCGTTTTCTCCAATTCTTGAAAGGCCGACTCGAAGGCCTCGATCGATGAGGCCAGTGCCTCACGGTGCGCTGCCTGATCGAACAGATCAGCCAACAATGCGTCCTTGGCAATGCGTTGGGCCAGCATGCGCTGCCGGCCACACAGGTTGACGGCCGTCAATGGCCGCCTGCCGGCTGCCTTTTCCAGCGCAGCGGTGAGCGACTCGGCCGTGGCCAGCAGCGCGAGACCGTGGGCGTCGGCCTGTGCGAGTGCCGGCAGGGTCATCCGCGGTACCAGAGACGATGCCAGCATCTCCCAGGCGCGCCTGGTCTGCGCGAGGGCATGCTGCACCGATTCGTCGACAGCCACCGATTTCGGCAACAGGGCCAAGGTCTCGAGAATCGCCTGCGCTTTGGCCAACGATGTCTCTTCGAGCCTGCGGGCCCGGTGGGCGTCCACATCGATCAGGCGTTGTGCCGCCAGCTTGACCAGGCGTTGCGACAACATCCTCAACTGCCCGGCCCGGTTCAGTGCCTCCGCCCATGCGGCAGCTTCGGTGACGGACCGCGACACAGCACTGAGTTTCTGGTTGGAATGCATGGCCGCGCCGCGCAGCAATTTGAAGGCCTCGGCCTCACCCAGGCCACGGGCCTGCGCCAGGACACCCTTGGCACGATCGAGCCACTTGCGCTCGTCCAGGCGAGCCCGCGCGTCTTCCAGTTCCGAGGCCCTGTCGCGCTCGCGCATCCAGCGCGCGCGATCCAGGGCCAGACCGGCGGCCAGGGCATCGAGGGAGCAGCCGTGGACGGGCCACCAGCCGGTCAGGCCGGCGGCCACCAGCGCGTCCAGGTCGCCGACCGATGGAGGCGATGCAAGCCAGCTGATGGCACAAGGGGGCGTGCCCGCCCATGACATCAGCGCCGCGCCCAAGGCCCGCGCATCGGCGAAAATGATGACTTGATCTGGTGCGCGGGCAGCCACCTGATGCACCAAATCGTTGCAGTTTCCGCCCGCTTGGACCTGGACCCCAAGGCCCAAGCCACCATCCAGCAGCAGGGATTCCAGGGCTGCCGTGGAGGGCATGTTCCCGGTGATGAGCATGAGCGATGCGGGCAGGGGAGAGGCCAAGGCTGGAGTTTCGGGGGGCATGAGTCAAGCATAGAGGAAGACACCGATTGCTGGCCCGCATGTTGCATGGGCGCGTGCCAGCGGTGCAACGATGCACCGCCATCAACGCCCCCGGATCGCCCTTGCGGCCGATCCACTCGAGTCAGCAGCACGCCAGGCGCGTCCTGCCTTTCCGCCCTGCATCCCGAGCAGCGGGTGAGCCCATCTCCTCAGTCTTCAGGCCCGCCAAGGCGGCCTGCGTGTTGTTTCGAGTTTCGCTCAGGCGAAAGGATTTTTCATGGAAGTTCAGTTCTTCGATTTCGAAGCAGCCTTCGTCAAATCGTTGCGCTGCGTGCCAATGATCGTGCGCTACAAGCTCGATGCCTGCGGCATCAAGTTGTCGCTGCGGGCATGGAATCAGTTCAGCATCAGCACCCGTGCACGCCTGGTGACCATGAAGGTGGGGTCACTCGACGAGGTGCAGCTCTACCGGAACTTCCTGAGCGAAGCGATTCTTGATGTGGGAGAGTTCGTCGTGCCGATCGAGGACAACGCCCAGCCGGCCTGGGCGGACCTGGAATGCATTCCAGAAGCGGTCGCTCGCAAGGCCAAGGAGCTCAACGTGCACATCGATATTCAGCGTGGCTGGGCGAAGCTTCGACCATTGCAGCGGTTCGCATTGTGCAAACTCACCCGCAGTGGCCACGAGAACGAGAACTTCGTGCCGGCGCTTCGCGAATTCGGCCTCACCGTGTGAGGCTTGGCAGCGAAATGCACGTCAAAGGGTGGTCCCCAAAATCACGCTGGAAGCCTTGAAGATGGCCGTGGCATGGTGCCCCACGGCAAGGCTGAGGGCGGCCACGCTGCCTTGGGTGACGACCGCTGCGAGACTGGCTCCGCCCCCGATGTCGAGCACCACTTCCGTGTTGACCGAGCCGGGCGTCACGGCCACCACGGTGCCTTGAAGCTGATTGCGGGCCGACAACCGTGCGTCACCCAGTTCGGTGGCGAGCATCACCGAGGATGCCTTGATGAGGGCAAACGCGGTGGCGCCAAGCTTCAAGCCGAGTTGTTCGGTGCTCGTGCGCGTGACGACGGCCACGACGCGGGCGCCGCCCCGCAGGGTCAATTCGATCTCATCGTCGACGTCCCCGGCCTTGTAGCCACTGACGGTGCCGGTCAGCTGGTTGCGTGCGCTGGTTTTCACGTTGAGCATCCTCATCACATCGAACTCGCGGCTCAGGTCGAGGCCTTCTTCGCCGATTAGCCGCACGAAGCGGTCATGCACCGCCTGGATCTGCGAGAACCGGTCCACCAGTTGCTGTCCATGCGAAGTCAGGCGCGCGGAGCCGCCTCCGCGGCCGCCTGTGCTGCGCTCGACGAGCGGCGTGCCGGCCAGCTTGTTCATCGCGTCGATGGCATCCCAGGCAGTCTTGTAGCTCATGCCGGCAGCCTTTGCGCCATGGGTGATGGAGCCTTGCTCGGCGACAGCTCTCAGCAAGGCGATGCGGGCCGTTCCGCCCAGGTCGTCACCGCCTGCGGTCAAACGCACTGAACCTTGCAGTTCGATGCCCCGTGATTTCTTGTCGGCTCTGGTGGCCATCGATGCCCCGCTCCTGTTGGGAAACTGCTCTCACACCCTGGCCGCCACGGCCGTGCCATCTGCGGGTGACACGCGCCCCTCGCGCAAGGTCAAGACTTCATCGCCGAGGCTGTCGACATCGGCCGGGTCGTGCGTGATCAGAATCATCGGGATGCACAGCCGGTCGAGCCACCCTGCAAGTTCCTGGCGCAGGCGCGTGCGCAAGACCGTGTCGAGCGCGGCAAAGGGTTCGTCGAGCAGCAGGGCGCCTGGTTCGGTCACCAATGCACGCGCCAAAGCGGTGCGCTGGCGCTGGCCCCCAGACAATTGTTCGGGGTAGTGGTGTGCAAGCGGAGCAAGATCGAATGCGCTCAACCACCGAAGCACCTGCGGCGGCGTTGCAAGGCGCCCAGGGTTCCTCGGGCCCTGTACGAGGCCAAAGCCGACGTTCTGGGCCACCGTGAGGTGAGGAAAGAGAGCATAGTCCTGGAAAACATAGCCGAGGCGGCGTTCGCGGGCGGGCAAGTCGATGCGCGCATTGCGGTCCCACAGCGTGCGTCCCGCCAGGCGAACATGGCCGGCATCGGGCGTGGTGAGGCCGGCGATGGCCTTGAGTGTCTGGGTCTTGCCGGCGCCCGACGGTCCGAAGAGGATCAACCGGCGCGCATGGCTGGCAAAGCGCACCTGCAGATCGAAGCGCCGCCCGGCGTGCTCGAAGAGCCGGCGCACGTCGACGTCCCAGGTCAAAGGCAGGTTGGCCATGGTCAGAGGTCAGAGCTGGCCCGCGACGCGTCCGGGCGCCAGTCGGCCGGCAATCAACAGCACGGCCATGCAGGTGGCTGATGTGACGAGCACCAGGAAGTTCGCCAGGCCGTCCTGTCCGGCCTGCACGGCCTCGTACACGGCGACCGACAAGGTTTGCGTCCGGCCTGGAATGCTGCCGGCAACCATCAGCGTCGCACCGAATTCACCCGTGGCCCGGGCGAACGCGAGCAGCAGGCCGGCCATCACGCCGCGCCAGGCCAGTGGCAGGGTCACGCGCAGAAACACCGGCCACTCACGCATGCCCAGCACCCGAGCGGCTTGCTCGAGCTGCGGATCGACCGCCTCGAACGCGGCCCGGGCGGATTTGAAAACGAGCGGGAACGAGACAACGGCAGCGGCGATGACCGCACCTTGCCATGTGAAGATCAGATGGATGCCGAATGTCGATTCCAGCCAGCCCCCCAGTGGACCGCGTCGGCCCATGAGCACGAGCAGGTAGTAGCCGAGCACGGTGGGCGGCATGACCATCGGCAGCGTCAACAACGCATCGAGCACGTCTCGGCCGGGAAAGCGCCGGCGCGCAAGGAGGAACCCTGCGCCCACGCCCAACACCAGGTTGAGCAAGGTCGCCCATCCGGCCACCTTCAGCGTCAAGGCCAACGGCACCCATGCATCGGCCATGGCGATCAGGGTTTGCCGAAGCCGTGCTTTGCCAGCACGGCCTGGGCAGACGGCGTGAACAAAAAGGCGATGAACCGATGAGCCGCGTCCCGGTTGGGCCCGGTGGCGACCGGTGCCACGGGGTAGCGCACCGGCACCTCGGCAGTGGGCACCGTGAAGGCCACTGTCACCTTGCCGGGCATCGCCGCGGCGTCCGTCGCATACACGAAGCCTGCATCGACTTCACCGCGTGCCACGTAGTCGAGGGCCTGCCGCACGTTCTGGGCGCCGATCATCTTGGGCTCGACCGAGGCCCAGAGACCGGCCTTGTCCAGCAAGGCCTTCGCATAGCGGCCGGCGGGCACGCTGGCCGGCAGACCGATGGCCACTCGGGCGAAGGCCGGAGCGGCAAGATCCTGAAGGGTTTTCGGCGCCTTGGCGCTGCCTGCCGGGACGATGACGACGAGGGCGTTCGACACGAAGTTGCGCCGCTGTGCGGGTTGCACAAGCGATTGGGCCTGGGCCTCGTCCATCGACGCCTGATCTGCGCTTGCGAACACGTCCACCGGCGCGCCCTTGGCGATCTGCTGCAGCAAGGCGCCCGAAGCGCCGAAGTTGAGGAGCACTTTGGTGTCGGGATGCTGCACCTCGAACAGAGGGGCGAGTTCCTTGAATGCCTGGGTCAGGCTGGTGGCGGCCGATATGGTGAGATCGGCGGCACTGGCCTGCCAGCTCAGCAGCAATGCAATGAGCGGCACGGCAAGGCGGGAAAGCGAGACCGGCATGACGGAGACAGGGCAGTGGGCTGAATGCGGATGCATTCGGCGTATATCGGTTTATACACTGCTTTCCGAGGAGCCCTCCGAGACTGCGCCGCTTGATCCTGCGACTCGCTATGTTCCTTCCTATATATCGGGTAAATGCTTCACCGCTCGCGGCGCATGATCTCTGTCAGTGATGCTATCGATTGCCTCGCCCCGCCGGCGTGGCGGGCCTCGCGGTCGAGCAAGAGTGCCCGCAGGCCGGCTTGAACGGCACCGTCGTAGTCCAGTTCGGGAGAATCGCCCACCATCAGTGCATCGCCGCGGTGGAGTGCAAAGCGGTCGACGATGGCATGGTAGGACTGGGCCAGAGGTTTGCTGAAGCCCGTCTCCTCTCCGATGGCAATGTGGTCCACCGCTTCGGTGAGGCCTGTGGCGCCCAGTTTTCGTCGCTGGCCGTCGGACGGTCCGTTGGTCAGGATGGCGGTGTTGATGCCTTCGTCGCGCAGGCGTGCCAGCACGGGCAGGGCGTCCTGGTACAGCATGGGCCGGTCGTTCACGCATGCCATGAACAATCGGTTGAGGTGGGCCACCAACTCGGCATCGGGCGACACGCCGATGGATGCCAGCGGCTCGCTGAAGCGGCGCAAGCGGTATTCGTCGCGCGTGATCGCCCCGCGTTCGAAGAGCGCGAACACCGGCCGGTCGATCGCACGACAGGCGGCGAGGAATGCCGCGGAATCGATGCGTCGAGCGTCCAGATGGTCGGCCAGGCAGCTGTAGGCGGCTTCGCGGGTGGCGGCAAAATCGATGAGCGTGTCGTCGAGGTCGAAGATGGCGAGTTTCATGGCGGGCGCCTTCGCTGAGCGTTCAGTCGTCCCAGACCGGCCTGATGCCGATTGTCGTGGTGCCCAGGCGCGCCCATTTGCTGCGGCGCTCGGCGATTGCAAGGTACTGGGCGTCCTTGCTCCAGGCGCCGCCTCTGACCACCCGTTCGAACGGGTTGCGCGGATCGGCATCACCGCACCATTCATCGAGATTTCCCGCGATGTCGTAGAGGCCCAGTTCCGTGGCCGGAAAGCTGCCGACGGCACTCGTGCCCCCGATGTGCTCGCCGAAATTGGCATGCGCCTCGGTGGGAGGCTCGCTGCCCCAGGGGTACGGCCGTTGCGGATCGTTGTTCGATGCGAAGGCCGTCCATTCATCCGACCACGGAAGTCGAGCACCGAGGTGCCGGCAAATGAGCGTGGCGCCGGCCCAGTTGATGCCCCAGGCGGGATGAGCCTCGCGGTTGGCGGCGCATGTCCACCGGCGGGCATCAGCATCAAAGCTCAACACGCGGGCGGGGTTGTGCACGTTGATGAAGAGGTAGGCCGATTCGGTCTCGGCCATCGTTCCAATGTCGTTGAGGATTCTGACGGCCAGACCGCAAGTCAGCAGCGTGCGGGCGACGCGGATGGGGCGTTCGCGGCCTGCGAGCGGTGGCTTCACACGAAAGGGCAGGGCGTCGTCGATGTACGCCTCGATGTCGGTGACGTTCATGCGCATTGCAGCACCTCCTGGATCACCCGGACCTGGTCGGCGCCGAGATGGCGCCGCCACCCGTTCTCCACGTCATCGCGCGAGCGGAAAGAGGAATAGGTTCCGCCGCGGGTCTCCGCCTGACGGCGCATCACGAATTCGAGCTGCCTTGCATCGGGCTCGACGCCGAGAAACGCCGTGATGGAATCCAGTGCACTTGCGGGCTCGTTCATCACATCGAGAAGATCGATTTCGAGGTGCTCGAATAGGCCGATCGACCTGCGCGCCATGTCCTCGCGCACGGCCACGCTCATGGCTGCAATCTCGGCGGCCTGAACCGCAGGATCGGCGGGCGCCTTGGTTGCAACGTAGTCGGGATGAAGTGCCTTGAACGCGGGCGGGACCAGGTGGGCATAGTCCCAGAACGAGAGCAGGTTGCTCCGCAACACCGAGGCAACAACGGCACACGGATCACGCTTGAGCAGCAACACCTTCAGCGTCGGCAGGAAGGCTTTCAACCAATCGAGTTTTCCGAAGAGAACCGTCTCCTTGAAACCGATCACGCGAAGGTCATTCGACTGCAGGAGGTAGGCCCGGAAATCAATGAGAAAGGAGTGCAACAGTGGCCGCTGCGCCAAAGATTCATGCAGGAGGGCCGGTTCGAAGTCTTCACGTGTCCATTGCTCGAGATCGCAATGGCGGAAGTAGTCGGTGTGCATCGATAAAGGCTCGTTGAGGCATTCGATGCGGGCATGGGCCTGCAGCACATCGTTGAGGAAGTTCGACCCTGAACGGTGGTGGGCCATGACGCAATACGGGGCGCAAGGCCGGCCGGTCACTGATGTCATCTCATGCTCCCTTTGCCGTGGCGATCCGTAGCGTAGTGACTGATGTGGCACTGATCAACTGCAATGCCCTACCTCCAACTCCAGCGAACCACTGCTGGCGGAGCTTGGCCAGCTGTCACAACTTACAGCTTGCGGACCGGCGGGCAGCCTCGTAACCTCAAGGCCTGCTGGAGAGGGTCTGCGGGGGAGGATCCGGTTGGATGTCATCGCCCCGCAGCGACACGGCCCGTCATGAGGCCCGAGCGCGGCTCACCGCCCGCATCGCTCGGCAGGAGATGCAGTTCGCTGTCGTCAAGCGTGAAGGGGGAAGTATGGCCGGCGAATCCCAGGGCACTGAACCTTGGAGACCAGGCATCAAGGGCATGGCTCGGCTGGCCGCCTGGGCAGGTGCCCTCGCGCTGATCCTGGCGTTCCTGGCCTTCGGATGGGTCGAGGCCCGCCATGAGGTGCGCTGGGACGCGCCACGCGACACCGTGCGGATCGCCGTGCCGTCAACGCCTCATGCCGGATTGCTGCACATCGCCGCTGCCCAAGGCTACTTCGCCGACGAAGGGCTGGATGTCACCATCTCCCCGGTCAGCCACGGGAAGGCCGCATTGGATCAACTGGCGCTCGGCAAGGCCGATCTGGCCTCGGCCGCGGAGGTGCCTTTCGTCATCTCGGTGCTCCAGGGCGAGGCGCTCAGCGTTGCGGCCACCGTCGTCAACGCCGCGCAAGACATGGCCATCATCGGCCGGCGGGACCGCGGCATCCTGGTGCCGCGCGACCTGAACCACAAGAAGGTGGGCGTGAGCCTGGGCACGAGCGGCGAGTATTTCCTGTGGGCCTTCCTGATCCGGCACCGGTTGTCGCCTGAAGCGATCACCTGGGTCGATGTGGCGCCGCCTCATTTGTCCAAGGAGTTGGCCAGCGGCACGGTCGATGCCATCGCGACGTGGGAACCGATCAAGACGGCCGCCATGGCCACCCTGGGCGCCAATGCTGTTCCATTCGCAGAAGGTGACGCCTACACGGTCACGCACATCATCGTGGGCCGCACCGATTACCTGAAGGCACAGTCCACGGCAATGCAGAAGCTCCTGCGCGCGCTGTTGAAGGCCGAATCGCTCGTTCGGACCGATCCGGTGCTGGCGCAGAACGTCGTGGCCCGGCAATTGAAGATCGCGCCTTCGGCGCTGGCACCGCTGTGGAATGAGCTGTCCATGAGGGTGGACCTTCGCCAATCGCAGTTGGTGACGCTCGAAGAGGAGGCTCGCTGGGCCATGGCCCGGGGCTATGCGCCCCCCGGTCCTTTGCCGAACTTCCTCTCGCGGTTCCATCTCGATGCGCTGCTGGCGCTGTCACCGGAACGGGTGACCGTTGTTCGCTAGCTTGGACGTCGCCATGAAGATCAGCACCAAGGGCAGGCTCGCCATGACCACCGGCCTGCTCACGATCGCCATGATCGCGGCGATGATCTGGTGGGCCAATGCCGAGGTGTTCGACGCGCATGGGCAACGCCGCCAGACGATGGAGCTCGCGCGAGGGCTGACCGGCCTTCGGCTGGTGACCTACGAGTACATTCTTCACCGACAGGACCGGGCACGTCAGCAGGAGCGCGCGGCCTCGGAGCGGCTGGACCGGCTGCTGGCGCAGAACCCCTTCGCGGATCAGGAGCAACGAGCGTTGCTGGTGGGGCTGCGCGAACGCAGCGCGGCGTCGCATCGCCTGTTCGAGGAACTGGTCGCCTCCACACAGTCGGAAGACTATGGCAGCGATCCTGTGGCCGTTCAGCGGTATGAAGAACAGCTCACCAATCGGGTGCTGATGCTGCAGCAGGAGAACGTGGCCGACACCTTTCGCCTGACCGATTTCGCGACCGAGCGGATCAATGCAGCGCAGCAGCGCGTGGTGATCGTCATTGCAGGCGGTCTGATCCTGATCGCCCTGAGCTCCGTGGGCGCGGCATGGCTCATGAACCGCAATGTGCTGGTGCCCATCGCGCGCCTCGAACAAGCCACCCGCGAAGTGGCGGGCGGCAATTGGTCGTACAAGGTCGACGTGGGCACCCTGGACGAAGTGGGTGAGTTGTCGCGCAACTTCGATGCCATGACACATTCACTGCGCACCTCGTTCGCACAGATCGAGCGGAGCAACCACGAACTGGCCGCGCTGAATCAGGAGATCGAGGCCTTCAGTTATTCGGTGTCGCACGATCTTCGCGGCCCGTTGCGCAGCATGGACGGCTTCTCCCAGGCCGTGCTCGAAGACTATGCCGACAAGCTCGATGCCGATGGCAAGGATGCGCTGTTGCGCATACGTGCGGCCAGCCAGCGCATGGGCCGGCTCATCGACGAATTGCTGGGTTTGTCGCGCGTGACACGCACAGAGCTCCGGCTGCGGACAGTCAACCTCACCGAAGTGGCACGCGAGATCGCTGAATCGCTTGAACATCAACATCCCGGCCGCAGCGTGCAATGGGCCATCGAGGACAACCTGACCGTGCATGCCGACAAGGCGCTGATGCAGATCGCCCTGCAGAACCTGCTGCAGAACGCATGGAAGTTCACCAGCAAGACGGCGCAAGCCGTGATCCGCGTTGGTTGCACGGAACAAGGCGGAGAGAAGACCTGCTTCGTGGGCGACAACGGGGTGGGCTTCGACATGGCGTATGCAGACCGGTTGTTCGGCGCCTTCCAGCGGCTGCATCACGAGACCGAGTTTCCGGGCACGGGCATCGGCCTGGCCATCGTTCAACGAATCATCCGCCGACACGAGGGCCGCATCTGGGTCCATGCCGAGCCCGATCGCGGGGCCACGTTCTACTTCAGCATCAAGGATTCTTCTCATGAGTGACAACAACAAAGCCATCCTCCTCGTGGAAGACAACCAGGATGATTCGATGCTGACGCTGCGCGCCTTCAAGCGCAGCCATGTGGCGAACCCCATCGTCGTCGCCCGCGACGGCATCGAGGCGCTGGATTTCCTGTTCGCCCGCGGTGCGTACGCCGACCGCGCCACGGATCCCCTGCCCGCGATGGTCATCCTCGATCTCAAGCTGCCGAAGCTCGACGGACTCGGCGTGTTGAAAGCCATCCGCGAAGACGAGCGCACCAGGCTGTTGCCTGTCGTGATCCTCACGTCGTCCAAGCAGGAACAGGACTTGATCTCTGGTTATTCGCTGGGCGCCAACAGCTATGTGCGCAAGCCGGTGGATTTCACCGAGTTCCTCGAAGCCGTCAAGGTACTCGGCATCTACTGGCTGATGATGAACCAGAGCCCGCCGGAAAGGACCGCCACGTGACCAAGGCCGTCAAGGTCCTCATCGTCGAAGACGATGAGGACGATGCCAAGTTGGCGATGCGCATGCTTCGCGTGGGCGGCTTCGAGCCCTCCTGGCGACGCGTGCAGAACGCAGATGCCTTGAGGGCTGCGTTCGCCGAGGAGCGCTGGGACGTCGTGCTCTCGGACTTCAGGCTGCCCCGGTTCAGCGGGCTGGAGGCCCTGGCGGTCTTTCGCGAAACGCAGATGGACATTCCATTCATCTTCGTCTCAGGCACCATTGGCGAGGAAACCGCCGTGGCCGCCATGAAGGCAGGGGCCAGCGACTACGTGATGAAGCAGAACCTGGCGCGGCTCGCCCCCGTGCTGGAGCGGGAGTTGAACCAGGCGCTGATCCGCGCGGCCCATCGGAAGGGGCAGGTGGAGCTGGAGCTGTCCAGGGACCGGTATGTGGACCTCTACGAATTTGCGCCCGTCGGGTACCTGACCCTGTCGTCCGAGGGGCTCATCGAACAGGTCAACCTCACCGGGGCGGACATGCTGGGCGTCAAGCGCGATCACCTGTTGCGGGTGCGCTTCGTGCAGTTCGTGCAATCAGCCGACACGGACCGGTGGTACGAACATTTCGTCAACACCTTGCACCACGGCACCCGACAGCGACTGGAGCTGGCCTTGCGCGGTCAGAAGGGCTTGCCTCTGCATGTTCAGGTCGATTGCACGCGTGTGGTGGCGCACGGCACGCCGCCTTCGGTGCGAGTGGCATTGACCGACATCAGCGACCGCAAGGCGGCCGAGTCGGACCTGCGCCGCTTCGAGGCGCAGCTGCGCGACGTGCAGAAGATGGAATCGATCGGCACCCTCGCAGGCGGCATCGCCCACGACTTCAACAACATCCTGGGCGCCATCCTTGGCAATGTGGCGCTGGCACAAGCCGAGCTGGGAGCCGGTCATCCGGCGGCGGCCAGCCTCGGCGAAATTCACAAGGCAAGCGTGCGGGCGCGCAACCTCGTGCAACAGATCCTCACCTTCAGCCGGCGCGAGCCGCAGGAATTGGTCGCCCAGCAGTTGCGTCCCGTCATCGAGGAGACGCATCAGCTGCTGCGCGCCACCTTGCCGGCAGGGATCGACTTCGAACTCAAGCTCACGGACGAGCCCTTGCATGTGCTGGCCGATGGCAATCAGCTCCAGCAGGTGTTGATGAACCTGTGCACGAACGCCTGGCACGCGATGAAGAACGGCGACGGTTGCATCACGGTGGGCATGGAAGCAGCCACGCTGGATCTCAGCATGTCACAGCGACTGGGGGGCGCACCGCCGGGGCCCTATGCCCACCTGTGGGTGCGCGACACCGGCATGGGCATGGACAGCGCCACGCAGGCGCGCATCTTCGAACCGTTCTTCACGACCAAGCCCGTGGGGCAGGGCACAGGATTGGGCCTGTCGGTGGTCCATGGCATCCTGAGCGCGCACCACGGCGCAATTTCGGTGGAGAGCGTGCTCGGCGAGGGCAGCACCTTCCACCTGTACTTCCCCCTCATCGATCCGCCAGCCCCAGCGGCCGGAGCCTCCGACGATGCCTCCGCCTCGGGACTGATCCGCGGCCATGGCGAGCACGTCTTGTATGTGGACGACGACGAGACCATGGTCGTCATGGTGGAGCGGCTGCTCGAGCGTTGCGGTTACCGGGTGTCGGGGTACCAGGACCCGCAAGCAGCCCTTGGCGCCGTGCGCGATCACCCCGAATCGTTCGATTTCGTCGTCACGGATTTCAACATGCCGGAGTTCTCGGGACTTGACGTGGCCCATGAGATGGCGCGCATTTCCCCGGACATTCCCGTCGTCATCAGCTCGGGGTTCATCACGGACGAGCTGCGCGATGAAGCGCGGCTGGCCGGGGTGCAGAGCCTGCTTGAAAAGCAGAACACATTCGAGGATTTGACCCGCCTGGTCGGCCGCATCCTGGCCGAACGTACTGCCAACTCGAGGTGACACCATGGACAACGACATCCATCTCATCACGCATGCCCCACGTGTGACGCGCCGACAGCGCGAACGACTGAACGGCCACCGCGGTGGTGTCGTCTACATGACCGGACTGTCCGGCGCAGGCAAGTCCACGCTTGCCACGATCGTCGAGCATGAGCTTCACGAGCTCGGCTTTCGAACGTGCATCCTCGATGGCGATGACCTGCGCACCGGGTTGTGCAGCGACCTGGGCTACGCCGATCGCGATCGCGCCGAGAACATGCGCCGGTCCATCGAGGTGGCCCGGTTGATGGTGAACGCGGGGCTGCTGGTGGTGTCGGCGATGATCTCGCCATTCCGCCTCGAACGTGATGTGGCGCGGGGGCGCTTCAGGCCTGGCGACTTCATGGAGGTGTTCATCGACACCCCGATCGAAGTGTGCGAGGAGCGCGATCCCAAGGGACTGTATGCACGTGCTCGCCGCGGCGAGATTCCGGGGTTCACGGGCATCGATTCTCCCTATGAACCGCCCAGCCGTCCCGATCTCCGCATCGACACGACGTGTCAGAGCGAGACGGAAGCCGCCTTGGCCTTGCTCGAATGCATGAGGCAGCGAGGGTACTTCGAGGCGCCGGCGGAGGCTTGACGTCACGGGCATCGGGGCATCCGGTGCAAGGCGATGGAAATGGGCGCACACTGCGTGTCGGCCGCGCCCAAGCGCACATTGAAGGCGTGCGGTCGCCAGGGAGGAACTCATGTCCGACTTTGACGACGTGGTTCTGTCGCACCATCCCGACGCGGTGTTCGTGTTGGACCGCGACGGCACCGTACTGCACTGGAACGATGCTGCCCATCGTCTGTTCGGCTACGCGCCAGCGGACGCTGTGGGCAGGGCATGGCTGGAATTGCTCGGCAGTCCCGCTCAGGAGGCTGTGTTCTCCGCCCTCCTCGAACGGGCCGGACGAGAGCGCAGCGTGGTCGATGAATCGGTGCTTCAATGTCGCGATGGTTCACGGCTGCAGGCGAGTGGTTCGATCGCCGCCGTTCGCGACCGCAAGGGGACCGTGACCGGTTTTGTCGTGACGAAAAAGGATGTCACGTCGTTGAAGCTTCAACGGGACACCAAGCTCGTCGAGGCCAAGTTCCGCGACATGCTGGAGCACACGCCCGATGCGATGTTGATCGTCAATGTCACCGGCCATGTCGTGCTGCTCAACGCGCAGGCTGAAGAACTGTTCAGACGTCCCCGCCGGGATCTCATCGGACGGCCCGTCGAGCGGCTGATGCCGGAACGGTACCGGGAACAACACCGCACGCACCGGGCTTCGTTCCACGACAACCCGCGCACACGCACGATGGGTGCTGGGCTGGAACTCTTCGCTGTGCGGGGTGATGGCACGGAGTTTCCGGCCGAGGTGAGCTTGAGCCCGGTGGAGACCGAAGAAGGCCGCATGGTGATGTGCGCCGTGCGAGACCTGACCGAGCGGCGCCGGGCGCGCCAGAGGGCAGAGCGGATGTTCCGCGACCTGCTCGAATCGGCACCGGACGCCATGGTGATCGTCGACGAGACAGGCAGAATCGTGCTCGTCAATTCGCAGACCGTGGCCTTGTTCGGCTGGCAGCGCGAGGAGCTGCTGGGGGAGCCGGTCGAAACGCTGATACCTCACCGCTTTCGAGGCCAGCACCCGGGGCATCGGGCCGGCTTTTTCGCGCAGCCCAAGGTGCGCCAGATGGGAGCGGGTCTCGAATTGTTCGGCCTGCGAAAGAACAACACCGAGTTCCCGGTGGAGATCAGCCTGAGCCCGATCCAGACGGAGGACGGCCTCCTCGTGGCCAGCGCCATCCGGGACGCCACGGAACGCAGGCGGGCCGAACAACTGCTCCAGGAGGCCAATCGGCTCAAGAGCGAATTCCTGGCCAACATGTCGCATGAGTTGCGCACGCCGCTCAATGGCATTCTGGGGTTTTCCGAATTGCTGGTCGATCAGCGTGCGGGGGCATTGAACGACAAACAGCGCGAGTACCTCACCGACATCCATGAATGCGGCAAGCATTTGTTGCAGCTGATCAACGACGTGCTGGACCTGTCCAAGGTCGAGGCGGGCCGGATGGAACTGTGGCCGGAAACCTTCTCGCCGTCGACCGCGGTTTCCGCCGTGTGCGCGCTGGTCGGGCCGATCGCGCGCAAGAAGCGCATCCGGCTGACGCCCGCAGCGGACATGTCCGTCACGCCAGTGACCCTGGATCTGCAGAAGTTCAAGCAGATCCTGTTCAACCTGTTGTCCAACGCCGTGAAGTTCACGGATCCGGGTGGCCAGGTCGATGTCCTGCTGGAGGAGCAGGACGCATCCCAGCTGTGCCTGAAGGTGCGGGACAACGGCATCGGCATCGCCCCCGGGGACATGAGCCGCCTGTTCGAAGCGTTCCGCCAACTCGATGGAGGCCCCTCACGCCAATACGGCGGCACCGGCCTCGGGCTGGCGCTGACGCGCCGCTTGGTCGAACTGCATGGCGGCACCGTGCACGTCGACAGCGTGCAGGGCGAAGGAAGCACGTTCACCGTCGTGCTGCCTCGCAGGGTGGCCGCCACCCATCCGGGTTGACATCATGGACCGCACCATCCTCATCGTCGACGACAACCCGCTCAATCTGAAGCTGGCGAGCGATCTGCTGCGGCTCGAGGGGTACCAGGTATTGCCCTGCGGGAATGCCGACGCGGCGCTCGACGCGCTCAGTCGCCACGGCCTGCCCGACTTGATCCTGATGGACATCGCACTGCCGGGCATGGACGGGCTGGCATTGACGCGGCACCTCAGAGCCCAGCCACGCTTTGCCGACTTGCCGATCGTGGCGATGACCGCCTTCGCGATGAAGGGCGATGCACAAAAGGCGTTGGACGCCGGCTGCAGCGGATACGTCACCAAACCCATCGACACGCGCCTCCTGCCGTCGCAGGTCATCGGGTTCCTGCAGCCGCGCCATCAGGCTGCGGACGGTGGTCTGCACATCATGGTCGTCGAGGACCATCGGATCGATTCGAAGTTGATGGGCGACAGCGCTCGGTTAAGCGGCCATGTGGTGCAGAGCCATGCGACGGCCGAGTGCGCACTGGCGGCGTTGGAAGAAGGGCATCCCGATGTGGTGCTGCTCGATCTGAACCTGCCTGGGATGGACGGGCTGGCGTTCGTGCACCGGCTCAAGTCGAATCCGCTTGCAAACGACATCCCGGTGGTTGCAGTGACGGCGTATCCGGATGAATTCGATCGCAGGGAATTGCTCGCAGCGGGCTGCGCCGCGTACATCGAGAAACCCATCGACACGCGGCAGCTCCTGGGGCTGCTGGACGCCGTCGCGGCAGGCGTCGGCTAGCGGTGCACTTGTGGGGCGGACCGGCCGCCCCGGACAGCCCACCAGCAGCCCAGCAACGCACATTAGCCCATCTCCGGCTGCGGCACAAGCCGTGATAAAGCCGCTGTCCGGTGGACGTGGGGGCATCGCAGAATGCGGTTTGACACAGGGGCGTCGCGATCACCGCACAAGCAGTTCGGAACCGTGCATGACTGACAGTCCATCGACCCTGTCTGGCGACAGTGCCGGCGATTCACAGGATCATCTCGATCCCAGCCGACCGGCCGTTGTGCGCTGGCTGATCGCAGGCAATCTGACCGCCATGGCCATCGTCGCCGCGCTCGCCGGCACGGCCCTGTTGAGCAGCCGGACCATCCACGGGGAACGTGCGTCGATCGCGGTGCGGAACACCGCGAGTGCGATGCAGCAGGCCATCGGGGCGCAGGTCGAGCAGATCGACCTGCTCTTGCGGTCGACGGTGCTCGACATCGATCAGGCTCGCCGCAACGGCGCGGCCGGTCCGGACGTGGTCCAACAGATTCTGGTCTCCCGCTATGGGCTGTTGCCAGGGCTGCAGGTGCTACGGGTGACGGATGAGCAGGGGGCGGTGCGGTACGGCACCGGTCTTCCGGCCAGCGCGCCGATCAATTTGAACGACAGGGAGTATTTCGTCCGTGCCAGGGACGACCCCCATGCCGGACTGGTGATCTCTGAACCCGTGTTCGGCCGCACGAGCCATGAATGGGTGCTGGTGCTGGCGCGCAGACTGAGCACGCCGGAGGGCGCTTTCGCAGGCATTGCCTATGTGTCACTGGCAACGCGTCGGCTCAACCAAGTCCTGTCCAGCCCCAATCTCGGTCGGGACGGCGCGGTCTCCCTGCGCACAGCGACTTTGCGGCTGGTGACGAGCTGGGCCGACGGCCGGATGGACGGCGAAGGAGGGTCCGGCAGCAGCCGTGTGCCAGCTGATCTCGGCGCGGCCGTCGCAGCCCATCCTGAGGGCGGGCTCTACACCGGCCGGAGCGATCACGACCAGATCGAACGCGTCAACGCGTATGTTCCCATCGCCGGCAACCGGCTCTACGTGGTCGCAGGCTTGGGGGTGAGGGAGTTCATGGCCCCTTGGCGCACCCAGGCAAGGCTCGTCGTGGGCCTGGCGGCCGCCGTGATCGGCGTGCTGTGCAGCGCATCGTGGTTGCTGTTGCGGGCCTGGCGGCGGGAGATCGAAGGCCTGGCCAAGCTGAAACTGGCCGCACGGCGAAACAGTGCCTTGTTGCGGACGGCCACCGACGGCATCCATGTGCTCGATCGCACGGGCCGGTTGGTGGAGTCGAGCGCTTCCTTCGCCCACATGCTCGGGTATGCACGTGAAGATTTGCTGGGACGCCCGGTCAGCGATTGGCAAGAGGAGCCATCGCCAGCCCGGGCGGCCGACTGGTGTGCGGCGGCGTCCGGACGCTACGATTTCACGACGCGGCACCGTCGTTCAGACGGGACGTTGATCGATGTGGAAGTCACCACGAACACGGTGCGAATCGACGGACAGGACCTGATCTACTGCTCGGCCCGGGACGTGACCGAACGCCGGCGGCTTGCCGCCGAGGCCAGGCGCAACCTCGAGCTGGCGCGCAGCAGCGAGCAGCGCACCCGAGACGTCGCCGACAACGTGCCTGCGAGCATCTTCTATGCCGACCGGGACGAGCGCCTGCAGTTCGCCAATGCCACTTTTGCCAGGGCCGTGGGGCAGCCGGCACACACGCTGATCGGCCGGACACTGCGGGAAGTCTTCGGCAGCGCCTATGCCGCTCAGGCCCAGTCCATCGCCGCGGCCTTGTCGGGCACCCCGGCCAGCCACACCTCCACCACCGATGCAGATGGATGTTCGCGACACACTGAATCGCGCCTTGTTCCCAAGCGCACCCAGGAAGGCGCGGTCGAAGGCTTCTATTGCCTGACCCATGACCTGACCGACCGGGTGGAGCTCGAACGGCTGCTTTCGGTACAGCGGCGCAACCTGGCGGCGATGACTGCAGTCAGCGGCGATGTCACGGTCGTCCTTGATCGGAGCGGCACGATCCTCGTGGCCAACCGTGCCTTCGAGGACCACTGGGCGCTCGCCCCCGGGACGGCAGAGGGCCTGCGCCTGGAGCAACTGTATGGCCCGGCCTTTTGCGAGAACGTGGTCCGCCCGAAGCTCGAGCGCGTGTTCGCGGGCGAAACGATCTCCCTGAGGGCAACCCATGCGCTCCACGGTCAACGGCCCCGTGCGTTCGACGTGACGTACCAGCCGGTGCGCACGGACGAAGGTGAAATCGATGCCATGGTGTTCACATCCCACGATGTCGACGATCTGGTCGAAATGGTCAACCGCCTGCAGCGGGCCAACGAATCGCTCCAGCACTTCGTGCGCATCACGTCCCATGACCTTCGCGAGCCTCTCAACACCATCTCGCAGTTCGTGCGTTTGATCGAAGAGAGCGCTCCTGGCACGTCTGCCGAGCCACTCAACGGTTACCTCGCCTTCGTGACCCGGGGGGCGCGGCGCATGAGGAACATGCTCGACGATCTTTCGCAGTACGTTCACCTCGACGAGGAACCCGTACCACCCGACGAGCGCGTGGCACTGGCTGCGGTGATGGACGATGTCGCCTCGGCCATGTCGGACCAGGTGTCGGCGTGCGGCGGCACGCTGGCGATCCACGGCGGCTTGCCGGCCGTGCGGGGTGCAGGCTCGCTGCTCTGCCTCGTCTTTCGCAACCTCGTGTCCAACGGCTTGAAGTTCACCCGGCCCGGGCAGGCTCCCCATGTGACCGTGACGGCCGATGTGGCCAGCGACACCGTGAACGTGACCGTCGCCGACGAGGGCATCGGCATCGCCGAGCACGACCTGCCTCGCGTATTCGAACCGTTCAGGCGGCTTCACCGCCGACAGGTGTACGACGGGACGGGGCTCGGCCTGGCCACGTGCCAACGCGTCGTGGCGGCGCTCGGCGGGCACATCGAAGTGCGATCGCAGCTGGGCGCCTGGACACGTGTGACGGTGACCCTGCGACGGGCCTGAACCGGAGAAGATCATGCACGAACGGGTGATGCTGGTGGACGACAACGATGCCGACCTGCTGTTCACCGACGTGGTGCTCCGCGCGCGCGGGATCGCCTCCGACGTGCTCGCCTTCGACACGGCGCAAGCCGCGCTGGCCTACCTGCGGGACGAGGCGCATCCGCCGGTCTCGTTGATCCTTCTCGACATCAACATGCCAGAGATGGACGGCTTTGCCTTTCTTTCCGCTTGGGATGGGTTGTGCAAGACGCGGCGTAGCGCCCCACCGGTCGTCATGCTGACGAGCTCTCCGGAGCCTGCCGATCGCGCCCGCGCCCTGGCGCATGCCTCTGTGCGGGGCTACCTCGTCAAGCCACTCGACGATGCGTCGGCCCGAAGCCTGCTCGAGCTTGCCGCACCGTGATCCGCCTCCGGCAGGAGCCGCCCATGGAACATCGATGCCCGCTACCGCGACATGAGCACGGGTACCGTCATCGAAGACAGCATGGTGCGTGTGACGCCGCCCAGCACCCGCTCTGCCCACCGCGCGTGGCCATACGCCCCCATCACGATGAGGTCGCAGGCATGATCGGCCGCGCGCGACAGCAGTGCGTTGCCCACGTCGATCTCGGTCCAGGCCACTTCGGCGCTCACTTCCACACCGTGCCGGTGAAGCCATTGACGCATGGCGTCGAGGTCCACCCGGGTCGACTCGCTGCCGACGTCCAGAGGCGTCTCGCAGGCCACCAGGCGCACATGCCGCGCACGGCGCAGCAGTGGCAGCGCGTCGCCGACCGCCCGGGCACACTCGCGGCCGCCGTCCCACGCGACGAGCACCTTCTCCCCGACCGCATGAAAGTGACCGGCGAATGGCACCACGAGAACGGGACGCGGGCATTGGAGGACGACGTCTTCGACGGCCCGCCGCGCCGCGCCCGAGCCGGGTTGACTGCTGTCGGCCTGACCCATCACCACCAGGTCGCATGCACGCGCATGGCGAAGGAGCGCGCGCGTGTCGTCATCTTCGGTGACGAGGGCGTCGAACGATGCCAGGCCCGCACCCGCACACCGCTCACGGAACGCGGAAGCGCGCTTTTGAGCCGACACTTCGAGTTCGGCCAGCGCAGGCCCCAGCACATCGATGCCCATGCCACCCGGACTCGCCACTGCGGCAAGCGGAACGCTGCCGGAGGCGGCCAACCCCGTGACATGGCTGTGGAATCGATGGGCGATCTTGAACGTCACCTCGATGCGCTGGGTGCAGGCCGGCGTGTCATCGAGGTGCAGGAGCAGGGTGGACCGGGTCATGGGGACTCCTCGGGGCAGAAGTGCCGATCCATTTTGTAAGGGCAAGGCGTCGGGTGATTTGAGCCAACGCAAGCCCCGTGTGTAAACCGACTTTCATCATTCACACCATGAACGGTCCGTTGCCGCCTCCCCATTACCCGCTGGACGTGCCGCTCAAGGTCATGGCCGGCCGGCTCACCCATGGCTTGTCGCCCACCGCGCTTGCACTCAGCCTGGCGGACTGGTGGCTGCACCTGGCGATGTCGCCCGGCAAGCAGGTCGAACTCGCTCAAAGCGCGGCACTCAAGTGGCTGCAATGGATGGCGTCACCGGAGCTGGAGCTTCACCGCCTCCCGGCCGTCCAGGGGGACCGGCGGTTCGCGCCACATCCTTGGATGCGGCCGCCTTTCGATTCGCTCGCACGCGCCTTTTTGCTCGCCGGCCAATGGTGGTCCGAGGCGGTGCGTGATGTGCCCGGCGTTTCACGGCATCACGAGCAGGTTGCCGGGTTCGTGATTCGCCAGTGGCTGGACATGGCATCGCCGTCGAATCTGCCGTGGGCGAACCCTGAGGTGCTCGACACCACGGCTCGCACCGGGGGATTCAACCTCTGGCAGGGCGGCGTCAACTGGTGGCGCGACGCGCTGCTCGTGGCGGCCGGCAGTCCGCCCCCGGGGGCCGAGCGGTTCACACCGGGAGAGGAGGTGGCGATCACACCTGGCCGGGTGATTTTTCGCAACCGGCTGATGGAGCTGATTCAGTACGAACCGTCGACCCCCACCGTGTATCCGGAGCCGGTGCTGATCCTGCCGTCGTGGATCATGAAGTACTACATCCTCGACTTGTCCCCGCACAACTCGCTGGTTCGCTACCTCGTGTCCCGGGGGCACACCGTGTTCATGGTGTCCTGGCTCAATCCCGGGCCGGAGGACCGTGATCTCGGGATGGATGACTACCTGCGGCTGGGCGCATTCGCGGCGATTGAAGCCGTGCGGCGGGCCCAGCCGCACCGCGCCATTCACCTGACCGGGTATTGCCTCGGCGGCACGCTCGCCGCCATCGCGGCCGCGTCGATGACGTCAGGAGACGATCCGCATCTCAAAACCCTCACATTGCTCGCCGCACAGACGGATTTCCACGATCCCGGTGAACTGGGCACCTTCATCGACGAAAGCCAGGTTGCTTTCCTCGAGGACATCATGTGCGATCAGGGCGTGCTCGATGGACGGCAGATGGCCGGCGCCTTCGCGCTGATCAATTCGAAGGACCTCGTCTGGTCCAAGCTGGTGCATGCCTACCTGATGGGCGGATCGACCCAGCTCGATGACCTGCATGCCTGGAATGCGGACGCGACACGCATGCCCGCCAGGATGCACAGCGAATACCTGCGCCGCCTCTACCTGAACAATGACCTGGCGGAAGGTCGGTACGCCGTGAACGGCCGCGCCGTTGCACTGGAAGACCTGCGCATGCCGATCTTCGCGGTGGGCACCGAGCGGGATCACGTCTCGCCATGGCGGTCGGTCTACAAGATCCACCTCATGACGCGGACGGAGGTGACGTTCGCATTGACCTCGGGGGGTCATAACGTGGGTATCGTCAACCCGCCCGGTTCGTCCGTGGCCAGGCACATTTATCACCGTTGCGCGACCCGGCCGGACGACGCCCCCTACCTGGACGCGGACCGCTGGCTGGACGAGACCCCGGTGTCGGCAGGTTCATGGTGGCCGGCCTGGCAGGCTTGGCTGGCGGCACGCTCCGGGCCGCCGGCGCCACCCCTGCCGATCGGTGGCCGCGGCCGTTCGAGGCTGCTGCCGCTCGAGGATGCGCCGGGCAGCTACGTGCATGCCACATGAGCCCGGCGCCCGTCATCAGGGGCTGCCCGCCCTTTGATCCTGCGCAAGATGCGGATCGGCCGGCAGAGGAGACTTGGAAGAAGGCAAGGGGAGCGCGAATCCATCCATTCAGGAGGTTGCCATGCTCAAAGTGTTGATCGCGGTCGATGGCTCGGATCGATCGCTTCGGGCCATCGATGCCGTGGCCCATTGGGCCCAGAAAACCGGTGCGGTCGAACTCCTGTTGCTGAACGTGCGCGACCGTCCTCCGTACTACGGCGACTTTCCACCTCTCGACGCCGAATCCGTCGACGCTCGCCTGCGCAGCGCGCAGGATGCGGTGCTCGCGGCGGCGCAACAACATGCCAGACGCTGCGGCTTCGAGCAGGTGACGACCGAAACAGCAAGTGGGCATCCGGCACCCGAGATCGCGCGTGTTGCGCACGAACGCCAGGTCGACCAGATCGCCATGTCCACGCACGGACGCACGGCCATCGGTGGCTTGTTCCTGGGTTCCGTCGCGCAGCGCGTGATTCACCTGGTCGACGTGCCGGTGCTGCTGGTGAAGTGATCAGCCGTCGATGGGCACGCCCCCTGCGAACCGGGCGGCCCATTCGTCCCACAACTCCTGCTGGACGTCGAACATGGCTTTTTGCACGGCGAACAGGGTTTCCCAGACCACCCGTTGTGAATCGACCAAGGTCCGTGCCAGCGAGGTGGACCAATCCATCGCCGCCTGCAGGTCGTCCTCGGACGCCGCGGGTGCGAGAAGAGGGGTGTAGGGTGCATTCATCTGCGTCTCCTTTGTGATGGGGTGGCCTGGGGTGCACCGTTGCGCAGCGGCTGAACGTTCAGGGGCAAGTTCGCTGTCATCGGGCCCGGTTCCCCCGGAGACAGCGCACCGGGGCCCGCTTGGCAGCGACGGTGACACATCAGCTTAAATCCGCGGGCGGCCGCCACCTTGCGCTGGCTCAAGTCGACAACAGCCTGGCGGTTCACACCATCCGGGCGGCGCCCCCTTGGCCAGAATGAGGACGCCTGCCACCATCACGTTCCCAAGGACCAAGGAGAACCGATGCCTCTGTGTGCCACGATCCAGCCCTTCGTTCACGCTCCCAGTTCGACCATCACATACGTCGTCAGCGATGACGGGCAAAAGCGTGCCGCCATCATCGACCCGGTGCTGGACTTCGACTACAAGTCAGGGCGGACCGATCCGGCGCCGGCGGATCGGTTGCTGGCGCATCTGGCCGATGGCGGCTTGTCCGTCGACTGGATCCTCGAAACGCATGCGCACGCCGATCATCTGTCGGCGGCTCGCTACCTGCAGGAACGGGTGGGTGGACGCATCGCCATCGGAGAGCGCATCCGCGAGGTGCAAGCGACCTTCAAACCCCTGTTCAACCTGGAGAGCGGCTTTGTGTCGGACGGTACTCAGTTCGACCATCTGTTTCGCGATGGCGAACGGTTCAGCATCGGCCGGCTCGAGGTCGAAGCCTTGCTCGTTCCAGGGCACACGCCGGCCGACATGGCGTACCGGCTCGATGACGCCGTCTTCGTCGGCGACACCCTGTTCATGCCCGATGTGGGAAGCGCGCGCGCCGATTTTCCCGGCGGTGACGCCCGCACGCTGTACAGGTCGATCCGACGCCTGCTCGAGCTGCCGCCGCAGACACGGATGTTCGTGTGCCACGACTACGCACCCGAGGGTCGATCCACCGGGTGGGAGACCACCGTCGCCGAGCAACGCGAGAAGAACATCCACGTCAGGGACGGCATCGACGAGGATGCGTTCGTGGCCATGCGCACCGCACGCGATGCGCTGCTGGAGGTCCCCGCCCTGATGCTCCCGTCGATTCAGGTCAACATTCGGGCAGGGCGGCTTCCGCCCGAGGACGACAACGGCATTGCGTATCTGCGCATTCCGTTGAATGCGCTGCCAACGCGCCGGTGACCACCGGCACGCCGGCGCCAGGCATCACTGGATGGTGAGCTTGTAGAGGCCGTCGGTGCTGCCCGTGCCCCCCCGGTAGTAGTAGACGCGCACGTAGTAGGTGACCGGCGACGCGTCGGTGTTCTGGATGCTGACTTCGTCCAGCTGTCCTTGCCCCAGGTCGCTGCTTGCGATCAATTGCGCACTGCTGTCATACACGTACAGGTCGTAGTCGGAAGAGGAGTTGGGCGTGAGCTGGGCCGTCATGCGCGCGCCTCCCGGGACCGACACCTTGTAGATGTCCGTGTCCGAACGGCCGGAGATGGTGCCCTGGATGCTCGCGCCCAGCGCGACGGACTGGGCATTCGCCAGGCTGTCGTTGGGTTCCGCCTCCGCCACGACGGAAGGGGTGAGTGGCGGCGCACCTGCCGCGGCCGCATCGACAGCGGCATTCGCATCGACCAAACCGGCACCGCACAAGGGGCAGACACCGGCAAATGGCCGGGCCGAAGCTTTCAGCCGGCTCAGCACGTCATCCGGGGTGAGCGACGGGTTCCGGGAGAGCATCAGCGCCACCACGCCCGTGACATGCGGCGCCGCCATCGACGTGCCCTGGTAGTACGCGTAGTTGTCGGCACCGGGCGCATTGGCCCCGGCGTTGAGCGTCGACAAGATGCCGTTGGCAGCGCTGCTGCGAAGGTCTCCGCCAGGCCCCGCCAGCGCAACGAGGGCCCCGAGGTTGGCGTAGTAGGCGCGGTCACCGCGCCGATCGACCGCGGTCACGGCGATCACGCCCTTGCAATTGGCCGGCGTGAAGTTGGCCACGTTGTCGTTGCTGTTTCCCGAGGCCGCCACGACGACGGTTCGGCGGCTGCGAGCCGAATCGATGGCTGCTTGCGTCGTGTTGTCGCACTCGCCGCCGCCGCCGAGCGACACATTGATCACTCGTGCAGGGTTGGCATTCGCTGGCGCACCCGCCACCGCACCGCCAGAGGCCCAGATGATGCCATCGGCCACATCGGACATGTAGCCGCCACACTTGCCGAGCACCCGCACGGGAACCACCTTCGAGTTGAAGGCCACCCCCGCGACACCTCGGCCGTTGTTGGTCACGGCCGCGATCGTCCCGGCCACATGGGTACCGTGCCAGCTGCTGGGCTCGTCCGCTGCAGGCGAGCCGTCCGGGCATTCCCCGGCCGCCGCGGCGTCGCCCGGATCGCGAGGATCGTTGTCACGTCCATCGCCGTCGTTTGCCATCGGGGCGGCCCCGATGAAGTCGTAGCCGGGCAGGATGTTCGCCGCCAGATCGGCATGCGGCCGGTAGCCGGTGTCGACAACGCCCACGACGACCCCTGCGCCGGTCGATTTGTCCCAGGCGGACGGCAGGTTGATGCCGGCGGTGGGTTCGAAGTACTGCCATTGCTGGCCGTACTGCGTGTCATTCGGAACAAACTGCGGCTTCCAGATCCGGTCCGGCTCGGCGTAGAGGACGGAGGGGTCGGACGCGGCGATGTCGTTGGCCAGCCGCCGCACCTCGGCGATCGGCAAGGGCTGATCGAGGGCCATCACATGCACGCCGAGCGCCGCTGTCCGAAGCCATTGAAGCTGCCGGCCGGCACGAGAAGCCACATCCTGGGCCGAGCGGTGCACCATGGCGCGATCCGCAGCCGTGGTCGCCACCACGCCGCTGCGGTATTTGATGACCAACCGGGCGGTGGGCAAATCCGTGGACGCGAGCGGCGCGGAGCGAAGGCGCTGCGGCGTGGCATCCGACGTACCCGCGAGGACGGCCGATGACAGGCTCAAACCGAATGCAAGCAATGCACCGACGGCAGGTCGGCCGGCTCGGCGCAGATGGATGGATCTCATGAGTCTCCCTGTGAATTGAAACGGGACGGAGCCTCCTTGATCCGATGGGCCACGTCAATGTACTGAGGGGTCCGATCGTGGTAATCGGTTGTAAACCTGCAAGACCTTGCAGGTCTGGTCCGGCAAGCGGTGGTCGGCGCTTCGACGCGCAAGCGCCCATGCAACCGTTCCCGAAGCAGAACCACTCATTTGAGTGGTCCGCGAAACTGTCCTTGCGGCAAGCGTGCGTGCTAATGTGGTGGAGAGTGGCGGTCGTGCGCGCGGCACGACGCTGGCGGCTCCAACCGGTTGATCGCTTTGGCAGGTTTTGCGGCTGGGTTCGCCCCACGGAAGGGAGCCTGCATGAACCTTCTCGAGCGAATTCATTCCACCGTCGATCGGGGGGCGTTCGTTCCCGGCGTGCGCCACCTCGTGGAGGCCTCCTGTCTCAAGGAATTCATTCGAAACCGTGAGGGCAACCTGTTCCACGGCGTTTTCGCCTCGTTCGAGACGGCCGCCGCGAGTGCCTCGGGCTACGGCGTGTCAGGCTACGACAACGAAGCGTCGGCCGACCTGTACATGGCCTCCATGCGGACCGATGCCCACGACTACCCTGCCATGTTCTGGTTGGCCAAGTCCTTCCATGCCGGCCTGCGGCATGTGCTGGACGTGGGCGGCAGTGTCGGCATCAAGTACTACGCCTTCAAAAGTTCCCTGCCTGTGCCTGACAACGTCGACTGGACCGTGGTCGGCGTGCCCGCTGTCGTTGCCAAAGGCGAGGCGCTGGCCCGGGAGCGAGGGGTTTCGTCGGCCCTGCATTTCACCATCCACATGACCGGCGACCAGGGTGCGGACATCCTGTTCGCATCCGGTTCACTGCAATACCTCCCGCTGACACTGGGAAGCTACCTCGCCGAATGGAAGAAGAAGCCCGCCCGGATCATCATCAACATCACACCGATCCATCCCACGCTGGGATTCTTCACCGTCAACAGCATCGGCACGGCCTTTTGCCCCTACCGGGTTCAAACCCAGGCTGAACTTGTCAGCGAACTTGCCGCCCTCGGCTACGCGATGAAGGACACCTGGGCCAACCGCGGCAAGGAACTGCACCTGCCTCTCCACCCCGATCTGAGCCTGAACCACTACCGCGGATTCTGTTTCGATCTATCGCCGCATTGAAGGGCCTCATGGGTGCGGGGTTCTGGGGCCGGAATCCACTGGACACGTGCTTTTGCCGTGCCTAAGCTTGATTTGTGTCGGACAGGAGCCGTGGCTTCGTCCTGCGCCAGGCCGGAGCCTTTTGATCACAAGGAGACCGCCATGAAACTCGATCTGTCGAAGTGGAACCCGTTCAGGTTCAACCGGGGTGACAACATGGCGCATCATCAGACGCCGCAGTCGCATGCCTCTCATCCGCTCACGTCACCCGCCAGCGGCGCATTCGGCGACTTGCAGCGGCTGCTCGACGCGGCCGATCCCTTCCGTTTGATGCAAGGCGTGTTGCGCGACCCGTTCACCGGATTGGGTCAGGCCGATCGCTGGTTCGGCAACTTCAGCCCGAGCGTTTTCCAGCCGCGCATCGATGTGGTGGATGAAGGGGAAGCCGTGCGCATCACCGCCGAACTGCCGGGCATGTCGAAGGAAGATCTGGAGATCGCGGTGGAAGACGATTTCCTGGTGTTGCGAGGCGAGAAGAAGCTGGAAAACAAGAACGAGGAGAAGGGCTGTTATCGGGTGGAACGTGCGTTCGGCAAATTCCAGCGCATGCTGCCCTTGCCCGACGGCGTCGAGGTGGCGCGTGCCGAAGCCACCTTCGACCGGGGCGTGCTGAATCTTCGCCTGCCGAAGATTCCTGCCGGCAAGTCCGGCTCGGCCCGCAAGCTCGAAATCAGGTGACGCGCCACGCCCGTTGAGTCCGAAGTGGCTGGCGAACCCGGCTCGCGAGCGGAGTGCGCCGTATCATCGCGGGTAGGCTCGCGCCGGTGCTCGGCGCGGGTCGCCGGCTGCACGCAGACGAGCGGCGCTTCAGCCCGATGACCAAGTTATTTTTTTCCGCGCGGATTTCCGCACCAACCTTCGCAGTACCTGATGCCACATCTCACCGTCGAGTTCACCAACAACCTTGCCCCTGTCGACACGGCGTTGCTCCTGGGCCGGCTCAACCGCGTGCTCGTGGCAAGCGGCCAATTCCAGGGACCGGACATCAAGAGCCGCGCCCTGTCACTCGATGCCTATCGCGTGGGAGACGAGGACGGTTCACACGGTTTTGTTCACCTGACCTTGAGCTTGTTGAGCGGTCGCCCGCCGGAGGTCAAGAAGAAGCTCGCGGACCAACTCCTGGTGGAACTGCAGCAGATCCGCACGGAGCAGGGATGGCGTGCAGACCAAACCCAACTGACCGTCGACATCCGTGATCTGGAGCGCGAGTTCTACGCGAAGGGTTGAGCGCACGGGGGGCGCTTCCGGCACTTGCCACCGGCTGGCAGGTAGCCCGACCAGGCAATACAGGCAACACATTCGGGGGAGGGGAAGACCATGGACCAGCAGCGCGCTTCGGTCGGCGCATTGATCCGCAGATACGGCAAGAGCCGATCATTTTTGTTTGGATGGTGGTCCCTGGCCACCTTGTTCGCCGGCGTGGGCGTGTTCGTGCTGGCACTCATCCCTCGCATCGGCAAGAACGGGTTGAACTTCAGCGGAGACGTCTCGACCCTCTATGCCACCGGCCTGGGCGGCCTCGCCATCGGCGTGCTTCTCGCCGTGTTGCCGTGGTTGCTGGTCAGGTCCCAGCCCACGTATTACCTGCACGAACATGCGGTGCGTTCGGTGGGCCCGAAGGGCGACCGCACCGACTTCTATCGAGACATCGAAGACTTGTACATCTTCCAGTACGGTGGTTTCGCGTACCGAGCCAATGAACAAGCCCCGTGGTGCTCCGCAGGGGCCAGAATTTCCGGCTTTGCCGACTTGACCCAACGACTGCGCAACCTGCACGCCCAGCACCGGGTTGAGCAACTGTACCGGTCGCTGGTCGAAGGGCGCACGGTATCGTTCCGATGCCTGTCGGACCAGGTGGCGTCCTCCAAGAGCATGGTGGCATCGCGCAACATGAATCATCCGATGCATCTGCTGGAACTGAGCCTCGACACGTTGAGCGTGCGCGGCAAATCGCTGCCGATCCAGCGGCTCGCCGACATCCAGCACAACAACTGGACCGAAAAGCTGAACATGATGGACACCGACGGGCGGGTGTTCCACCGGATGCATCCGACCGCCGTCATGTCCTTCGATGTGATGTACCAGCTGCTTGCACGGCTCAAAGCGTCCGGCGCCTGAGCCTGCAGATCCGGAGCGGGTGCCTCGTTTCAGCGTCCCGGCGAGGGAAGGGCCCGGCCATCGCTGCCCGTCAGGCCTTGCCGCGTCGGGACTGCGTTGAAATCAAGCCGCCACTGCTCCAGCCGGGCGTCCGCACGGGCGGCATCCCGTGAGCTGGTGAACAGGCGGACCATGCGATGCCAGTGGACCGACTCGTCCAACGGTACGCGGTTGATCACCGTCATCGCGCGGCAGCTGACCGTCTCGGCATTCCCCCTGGTCTTGTCGATCCGCAGTCCGCGAAGCACTGCTGGCTCGCCTGCGATGCTCGCCGCTTCGATGATTTGCCGAACAGAGGCACCGTAGTAGGACGGGCACAAATCCGTGACCTCGTTTTTCAACAGGCTCACATCGGACGAGCTGGACTGCTCGAAATTGGCAGATCGGTTCGAGACGTCCAATTTATCGCTGTGGGTGATGCGGCTCTCCATGCTGAAATGAACCGGCTCGTTCGCGGCTTTCCAGATGCCGTGGAAGAGCCAGCTCGTGGGCGTCTCCCGGTCTTTCAGTGCCAGCGATCCGTCCAGAAGGCACAGTTCTGACCTCGCACCGGTTGCCGGGCCTTGACGGGCCAAGCGGTCGAGCAAGTCTGCATAAGTACCCACGCGCTCCGACAGGGCCGCCCCTGCATGACGAGATTCCTGGAGCTTGTACAACCACTGCCCGCGCACCCACACGACCAAGTCATCCTCCTGCATGACAAGCAACTGCGCCTCGCTGCCTTCCAGGCGATGAAGTCCAATGTCCTTCAGGTGGCGCTGCAGCATCTCGATGTCCTTGCGGAGTTCGCCTGCACGCTGCTTGGACTGGCCAAGCTCCTCTGTCAGCAAGGCGATGTTGCGAGTCATCGATTCCCTCGCCTTGTCGGTGCGTTCGCGGAGCTGGGCCCACAGGGCATCGAGCTTGGCTGGGGAGGGCAGGTCTTCCTGTGAAACGGTGAATTCGCCTGCGGCGCCATGAAATCGTACGGTCATGCCGCGGCTCTCGATCGACGCAGGATCGCCTGGCCACGGCTGCACAAGCTTGACGTCGCCCAGGCAAACCTTGGCTGCCGCCGCATTGTTCGCTGCAGGAGGTGCCGGATGGCCGGGCGGCCGCCTGCGGTGCGTGCCCGCGGTGAGCCATTCGGCCAGCCATTCCGGGGGCATGCCCAAGCGGTACGGTTCCACCGGCCGCGCTTCGTCTGGATCAATGCCGTAGCCGTCGATCGGCATGCCGCGTCCGGGAAACAGCACGCCGCTGGGCACCTTGAACCAGCCGTAATCATCCAGTTGGTACGCCGAGCTGATCTTGGCAAGGCCTTCCGTGCGTTCCCCCAGAACCCAGGTGCCTCGCCGTTGCCTCAGCACCTCGACCAGCCATTCCGCCCCGCCAGTGGTGCCCCGATCGACCAGCAGGATGAATGGCAACTCCTTCAGCCGCGGACCGAGCTCCTCATCATCCGTCGCGTCGCCCGGGTCCATGCTGTCTATCACCCTGTCAAAGCCGTGCGGCCCCACCTGGTACATGACAGGCTGAACTTCTGGTGCGAGGAGGGCAACGAGGGCCCCGATTTCGGAGACTCGGCCCCCGCGATTGCCGCGCAGGTCGATGACGAGCGCCTGTTTCAGCGCGCCGGCCTGCAAGGCCGCCTGCAGCGAAGAACGTGCTCGGTGGACCAACCCGTCGGGAAAGTCGCGCACCTGCATGTACCAGCCGGCCTTCAGCGGCGCCCCGTACAACGGCTCCAGCTGAAAGCTGGCGCGCTGCAGCGAAACCTTCAACGGCGCTTGCGTCGCGCGCTGGAGTGTGAGCTGGACGCTGGAGCCGGGCTTGCCTCGAAGATTGTCGAGCACCTCGGAGAACGCCCACCCGGCCACCGGACGGCCGTCGATCTCGATCAGCTTGTCGCCCGCCTCGATGCCGCCCGCAGCGGCAGGTGTTTTGGGAATGACATCGCTGACCACGAAGCCGTCCATGCCGTTCGCGTCCTTGAGCATCACGCCGATACCGGCCGAGCCGGACTTTGGCGAACCGAAACGGTCGTGCAGGCTGAAGGACGCCCGCGGATCGATGAACTTCACCGCGGCATCGAGGCAGGCGGCGATGTTGGCATCGGCGTCCTTGTTCTCCGGTTTGACCGCCTGCCGGCAAGGCGCTTTGAGCATATCGGCGGAGGCGCCACCGAGGTACTGCAACCGATTCAATCCTCTCTGAACCATCGGCTGATCGAGAAAGGCATCCTGTTCGACAGACTTGGGAGCAGCGTGGGCTGAAACGCTCAGGCAGGCAAGGGCGGTGAGAAGCGTGGCAATGCGGTGGAGAGGGGGCTTCAAGGGCTGGGCTTTCAGGGAAACTCGCTGCAACCCCGGCATTGTCTTACGCCGCAGGCCGTGCCGGCGAACTCTCACCCGATCCGGCGATGCCGCGCAACGGCCCGCCGGGCCCGAGCCCAACCACTTGCGTTCAACGCGGAACGGTCGTGTCGGCCTGTGGCATCGCCTGCATGTCCGGCGGCTGCATGAACGTCTTCAATGCAGCGCCACGCACTTGCTCCGGAGAGGCGCCGATGCCGGAGCGGTTGCTGTAGTCGGTGGTCTGCCTGGCAGCATTCGCCTGCCGCTGGAGTGAACGGGCGCAGACGACGTCCAGCATGGCCACACCGGCCACGGCAACCATCGCAGCGACGGGATGGCTGCCGGGCCGCCTGGCCTTTGCCGCTGCGGCGGCGGCCGTCACCGTCGTGAGATCCAGGGCATCGCCGACCACCCGGCCCCACATCCAACCGGACTGCGGCGCCGGTTTCCGGGACGCCAGAATGCCGACGCCGTTGGCGACCTCGCGCATCCCGTGCACACGCAGCAATGATTCACGTCCCAGCAAGCCGGTCCGGCGCGCCACTGTCCGCGTCGCCATGATCTCCATCAGCCCGAGGCCAATGCTGAACCAGCCCAGTCCACGCGCGAGTTTGGCCGTGGCGCTGCTGTGACGGGTCGAGGTGGGGGTGGCCGCCCGCGCCGCGGCCCGGGCTTTCGTGTCCAGCGGGGAGGGCCTGCCGGTGAGTTCGGGGTTCGACATGATGAGGCTCCTTCAAGGCTTGAGGACGACCTTGATGCACCCGTGCTGCTTGTCACGGAAGGTCTTGTACATCTGGGGTCCGTTGGCAAGCGGTTCGATGTGCGTGACGACAAAGGAAGGATCGATCTGGCCTTCCTCGATGCGCCGCAGCAGGTCATCGGTCCAGCGGTTCACATGGGTCTGCCCGGTGCGCACGGTCAGGCCCTTGTTCATCAGCATCCCGAACGGGATCTTGTCGACCAGGCCACCATAGACGCCGGGGATGGACAACACACCCGCCGGGCGGCAGACGTAGATCATCTCGCGCAGCACGTGGGGCCGATCGGTCTCGGCCATCAGGACCTGTTTCGCGCGGTCGTAGAAGGTGTCCACCGTGGCGCCGACGTGCGATTCCATGCCGACCGCGTCGATGCATTTTTCCGGGCCCTTGCCGCCGGTCAGTTCATTGAGGCGCTCGAACACGCTCTCGCGATCGAAGTTGATCGTGAGCGCACCGCAGGCCCTGGCCATGCTCAGCCGGTCGGGCAGGCGATCGATCACCACCACCTGCCTGGCGCCCAGGAGCCAGGCGCTGCGCGCGGCGAATTGCCCCACCGGCCCGGCCCCCCAGATGGCGACCGTGTCAGTGCGCTGAATGTCGCACTGCACCGCGGCCTGCCAGCCGGTGGGGAAGATGTCGCCGAGAAAGAGCACCTGCTCGTCGCTCAGGTTCCGAGGAACTTTCACGGGCGTCACATCGGCGTAAGGGACCCTGACGTACTCGGCCTGTCCACCGGCATACCCGCCGGTCAGGTGGGTGTAGCCGAACAGGCCGGCAGTGGTGTGGCCGAACACCTTGTCCGCGGCCTCCTTGTTGCGGTTGCTGCGCTCGCACACCGAGAAGTTGCCTCGCAGGCATTGCTCGCAGTCTCCGCAGCAGATCGTGAAGGGCACGACCACCCGGTCGCCGACCCTGAGCTTCTGGTTGCCCGGCCCCACCTCGACCACCTCGCCCATGAACTCGTGTCCCAGCACGTCGCCCTGTTCCATGCCCGGCATGAAACCATCGAACAGATGCAGGTCAGAGCCGCAGATGGCGCAGCTCGACACCTTGATGATCGCGTCCCTGGGTTCCTCGATGCGCGGGTCGGGGACCGTTTCATGGCGGACGTCGTGCTTTCCTTGCCAGCAAAGCGCTTTCATCGGGAGCCTCCAGTGCCTGCCGGATCAGCCGGCTGTGGTGTCACAGGGCAATCCACGTTCCGCAATGCCCGGACAGGCTCGCCTCATGGGAAGCGGCGCCGCCACTCCCGCAGGGGGAGCAGGCATCTTTGCCGCAAGGCCGGCCATTTGCAGGACCGGCACCCGATTCGGCACCCGTGATCGCGGGGGGAAAGGGTCGCCTCACCCCGCCTGCGCAGCAAGCATCGTGGAGACCCGACTAGACATGATCCGTGCGGTTCATAGAATGGCCTGCAGGCGCTGATCTCCGTCATTGCCCATCGACAACGTGTCAGCTGTCGTGTCACGTCGCGAGCGGCCGGGTTGAGGGCACGCCTCTGGGGGGAGGTGCCGGCAACGCCAGCTCAACCACGCAAACCTTGGTCCTGAGATGTATTCAACGACGCTTCTCATCGTCGAGGACCAGGCCGTGGTCGCCGCCGATCTGGGCGACCGCCTGACCCGAAACGGCTACAAAGTTTGCGGCGTGGCCGCCTCGGGCGAGGAAGCGCTTGCCCTGGCCCGGCGCCATCGACCCAGCCTCGCGCTGCTGGACATCCGCATCCAGGGCGAGATGGACGGCATCCAGACCGCAGAAATCCTGCGCAGCGAGCTGGACATCCCCGCGATCTTCCTGAGCGCCCATTCGGACGAAGCGACGCTTCAGCGCGCCAAACTCGCCGCCCCCTACGGCTTCTTGATGAAGCCGTTTGAAGAGCGTGAACTGCGGCTCAACATCGAAGTGGCACTCCACAAGCACGAGGGGGACCGCCACCTCGCTGCCGCCCATGCGGAAATTCGAGCCCTCAACGCCAGTCTCGAACGGCGCGTGGCAGAGCGCACCGCGGAGCTCGAGACGGCGCTGACCGAGATCGAGGGGTTCGTGAACGCAGTCGCCCATCACTTGCGTTCGCCGCTGCGCGCCATGGAAGGCTACTCGCACCTGATGTCCGCCCGCCCCGGTACAAGCCCTCCCGACGAAGCCAGCCGCTATCCCGAACTGATTGCGAACAATGCCCGGCGCATGGCGCGCCTGGTGGACGACCTGCTCGCGTTCGTCAACCTTCGGCAGCAGGCCGTGAACCCGGTTCGGATCGACATCGCCGCCTTGACACGGGAGGTGTTGGACGAGCTGCAAACCGCGGAGCCCGATCGGCCGATGCAAACCCACATCGAGGCGCTTCCTGCCTGCCTCGCCGATCCGGTCCTGCTCAGGCAGTTGCTGGTCGAACTGCTCTCCAATGCGCTCAAGTTCAGCCTGGATCGCCGCCCGGCCATCGTCGCGGCAGGCGTTGTCGAAGGGGCAGGAAATCCGAATGAACACGTCTATTTCATTCGTGACAACGGCATCGGCTTCGATCCTCGCTACGCCGACAAACTGTTCAAGCTCTTCAGCCAGTTGAACCTGCCCGAGGCTTTCGACGGCACCGGTGCGGGCCTGGCGAAAGCGCGGCGCATGGTTGAACGCATGGGCGGGAGGATATGGGCAGAGCCGACGCCGGGTGGCGGCGCCACATTCTTCTTCAGCCTCCCGGTTGCATCATGAGCGCGGCATCGTCGGACATCCTGCTGGTTGAAGACAGTGAGTCTGACATCGACTTGTTCATGATTGCGCATCAGCAGAACAACTCGTCTTCGATCGTGAGCGTCGCGAGAGACGGTGTCGAAGCGGTGAACGTGCTGCTGGGAGGAGAGGGCGCCATGGGGGAGGGGATGGCCGCGCTGCCGCGGTTGGTGCTTCTCGATCTGAGCATGCCGAGGCTCAATGGCTTCGAGGTGCTGGCCCGATTGCGGGCGGACGAACGCACACGCCACCTTCCCGTCGTCATCTTCAGTTCCTCTGATGAAAAATCAGACGAACGGGAAGCTCGTCGGCTCGGCGCCAATGGCTACATCCGCAAGCCCACGGGGTTCGAGAAGCTTCGCGCAGTCGTGGCCCAGATCGAACGCGACTGGCTGAAGCAAGACTCGGCACGCCAGCCGAGCTGAGTGCGCGTCGCCTCCGTCCCATCGGGCATGCACATGGGCAGACTGGTCTTTTGCTGGATGGCGCTGATCGTTCTGCCACTGTGGCAGGTGAGCCCGGCACGAGCCGAGAGCCTGACGCTGGCGGTGTCGCGCGGCCCGGTCTCTCTTGCGGTCTACGTCGCTGAATCCGAGGGCTATTTCAGCAGGGAGGGCGTTCGCGTCCAGACGCGCGAATGCACCAGCGGCCGCTCGTGCTTTCACATGCTCAAAGACGGTAGCGCCCAGCTTGCCACCGCAGCCGAACTGCTGGTGGCGCTCAACAGCTTCAAGCATCCGGACCTGGTGATCATCGCAACGATCAGCACGTCGTCGCATCCGATCAAGGTGGTGGCGCGGCGCAGTGCCGGCATCGGCGCGCCGTGGCATTTCGCGGGCAAGCGTGTCGGAACAGTTGCCGCCACATCAGCGCAATACTTTTTTGACAGCTGGCTGCTGTTCCAGGGCATCGATGCTCGACAGGTGACCGTCGTGCCGCTCGCACCCGAGCAATTGGGCGGAGCGTTGCAGCGGCGCGAGCTCGATGCCATTGCGATCTGGGAGCCGTTGGCCTCGATCGCGTTGGCGAGCCTGGCGGACGACGGGCTGGTGCTTCCGAACCCGCGCGTGTACACGCAGCACTTCAGCCTGCTCACGACCCGGGAGACAGTGGCATCGCACCATGCCGGCCTGGAGAAAGTGCTGCGCGCACTGTTGAGCGCCCAGAACTTCATCGCTCAGGAGCCCGGCAAAGCACAGAAAATCTTGCGTGCACGCCTTGACATCGAACCGGCACTCGCTGAGATGAGTTTCAAGGAGCACGATTTCCGGGTGCGTCTGGACCAGACGCTGCTCACCACCATGGGCACCCAGGCGCGCTGGGCAGTTCGTGAAGGTTTCGTGGAGCCCTCGTACAACGTGAATATTCCATTGCACGCCGTTGAACCGGAACTGCTGCGTCGACTGGCGCCGGAGGCAGTCACCTTGGCGCCGTAGAAAGGTTTTCACATGCCTTGTTTACTCCCCCCCCGAGATGTCATTCCCTCAGGACTCATGCCCAGACACAAGTCTTCGGCAAGAACGAGGGCAGCTCGCTGTCTGTTTGCCTTTCTGATGTCCATGCCACTGAGCGCGGTGTGCGCGGCAGCTGAACTCGCGTTCGCCGTCGCTCGAACGGCCATGAGTCTGCCGATCTATGTGGCTGAATCCGAAGGCTACTTCGCCGATGAAAAACTCTTGATCCGGACGACCGACTGCGAATCCGGAAGACAGTGTCTTGGGCAGTTGCTTGGAGGCAAGGCCGCCTTGTGCACGGTTGCCGACCTGCCCATTGTCTTCGCCAGTTTCACGAGCGATCGTTTTCGGATTCTCTCCACGCTCACGACCAACCGAAGCGACGCGAAGATCGTCACGCGAAAGAGCGGTGACGTTCGCACCCCGATCGACCTTCGAGGCAAAAAGGTCGGCGTCGCCGTAGGCACATCGGCTCATTATTTCTTGGATTCGGTTGCACTCTTGTCCGGGATTGATCCGGCCAGCATCCACCTGGTGAATCTCAGGACCGATGAGATGGCCGCCGAACTCAGTGCCCGTCGCGTTGACGCGCTGTCTGCCTTCGAACCCTTCGCGTTCGATTCGGCCAGGGCCTTGGGTCATGACGCATCGGTTCTGAGCACCAGTCGCACCTACACGCTGCATTGGAATTTGGTCGCCGTGAGGGACATCCTCGCAGCGAATGACCGCGAGCTGGAGGGCCTCCTGCGAGCGCTGGACCGCGCGATACGCCTGATCCACAGCGACCCGGCTCGTGCCAAAGCCGTGCTGAAAGCGCGGCTTGCCCTGGATGATGATGCGGTCGCGTGGGTCTGGCCCGACCTGGTCTTCGAGCTCGGGCTGACACAATCACTGGTCAAGACGATGGAAGGCGAGGCGCGCTGGGCGCTGCGCAGCGGGTATGCGCAGGGCAGGGAGCCCAATTACCTGCGGTACATCCATGATGGCCCGCTCCATCGGGCCAAACCCGGCAGCGTTGCCATCGTGCGGTAGTTCAATGCCATGTCGTTGCGCAATCTCTTCGCCGGATGGGTCATCCTCGCTGCGGCCTTCGGACTCATCGCGTTGGTGCTGCTGGGGTTCACCGCCCGCAAGGTCGAGACGCTGAGCGTGGAGCAATCGCGCGCTCACCAGATCGCCCGGGAGGTTTCCTCACTGCTTGCTTTGACACACGAGTACATCCTGCACCGGGAGGAGCGTGCGGAGCAGCAATGGCGCAGGCGTTACGCGACCTTGATGCATGAACTCGGCCTCAAGGGTGAACCAGGACGCGGCGCGCAGGCCGACCTGCACGATGCACTGCAAACCTTGCCTGAACTGTTCGATGGGCTGATCCGTGCCTCGAACTCCGGCGTGCAGGATTCATTGACGTTGAGACGGAGCGAGCTGCTGATCGACCGGCTTCTCACCGAAACACAGGCCATTTCGGAATCCGCCTTTCAGTGGGAGTCTCAGGCGACCGAGGCACGCGCCATCATCGAACGCCGACTCATCACATCGGCCATTTCATTGCCCGCATTGCTGTCGCTGCTCTTTGCAAGCTCTGCCTGGCTGCTTGCGCGCCGAGTGCTCAGGCCCATCGGCGCCATTCAACAGGCCACCGCCATCGCCGCGGCCGGCAACCTTGCCGTTCGCTGCAACAGTCAAGCCCAGGACGAAGTGGGTGATCTGGCCCGCGGCTTCGACCACATGGCGAACGAATTGCAGTTGCGCACCCAATCGATCCAGGCTGCCGAAGCCTTCCTGCGCAACATCACCGACAACCTGCCCATACGGATCGCCTACGTCGATCGAGACATGCGATACCGATTCGTCAACAAGCGGCATTGCGAAAGATTCGCGCGGCCGCGAGAGGAAATCGTCGGGAAGACGTTCGATGAACTCCATGGCCAAGCGGCCAACCCGGAACTGATCAGCCACGTCCGCTCGGCGCTTGCAGGCGAGAAGAGCACGTTCGAATTCACCGAAGACATTCATGGCCGCTCCGCCTGCATCGAGAGCAGCCTGATCCCCGACATCGCGATGGACGGCATGGTCAAAGGCTTCTTCTCAACCGGCGTCGATATCACCGAACGCCGCCGCCAACGTGCCGAACTGGAAAGTGCGCTCAAGGAAAAGGAAGTTCTTCTCAGCGAAGTGCACCATCGCGTGAAGAACAACCTGCAGGTGATCTCGAGCTTGCTGCAGCTCCAGTCAACGGGCATCGAAGGCGCCGAGGCGCGGGAACTCTTCGCAGAGAGCCAGAACCGAATCCGGTCGATGGCGCTCATTCATGAAAAGCTCTACCAAAGCCACGACTTCGCGCAGGTGGACTTCGCCGACTATGTGCAAAGCCTCGTCCGCATGCTTCAAGCTTCGCAAGGCGGGCATGAGGCACATCCCGCGATCCAGGTTCGAACCGCCCCCATGACGATCGACATCGACCGCGCCATTCCGGCGGGGTTGATCCTCAACGAGCTGGTCTCCAACTGCTTCAAGCACGGATTCCCGAACGGGCGAACGGGGCACATTGACGTCACGCTCGCCCTGTGCAATGGCGATCAGGCCACGTTGACCGTCAAGGACGATGGCATCGGCGTTGCCGCAGACTTCGATCCATCGGCCACCGATTCACTCGGCCTGCGGCTCGTGCAGATGCTCACCGACCAGATCGGGGGAACGCTGTGCTTCGAACACAAGCAGGGATTTTCATGCGAACTGGTGTTTGCGGGGCGACAGCATCGGCGATCGCCATCCCCGGTGTGAGCGTTGAAAGCAGGGAGCAAGCAACTTTTGCTGCAAGCCACACCAGTGATGCACGGCCACTGTTGAGGCCGCACTGGAGCCGGCCACCCCAAGTCGGGAACTCCCACGCATCCATGGACGTCGCATCAATGCGCACGGGCACCGGGTTTGCCACTCGTGGGGTTGTGGCGTTGAGGAAGAGCCATGGGCTTCATTCCGGACGACGTGTTGAGAAGGCTTCGAGCACAACTCGATGCACGCGAGGTGCAATTGCGTGACGAGGTGCGCCGTCTTGCCAGCGAAGATTTCGATGCGCGCGACGGTGTGCCAATGGACTACATCGAAGACCCTGGGGAACAGGCCGAGCAGCGCGCACGGCGGGCCGTTCGGCGCGCGGAACAAGAACGCGATATCAGCGAGTTGCGTGCGATCACGGGCGCCAGGGAGCGCATGGCCCACGGCACCTACGGCCAATGCGCGGACTGCGGCACCGACATCCCCATCGCTCGACTGGACGTCGAGCCGTGGACGGCTCGTTGTATCTCTTGCCAGCGACGGATCGAACGGTCACACCCCGCGCCTCCCCCGAAGTCCTCCTGATCTCCCTTCGCTGTTTCACTTGCCCACGTTGCAGATCGGTCCGGACGGCAGCTGAACCGGCGTCCCCAAGCACCGCCCAGGTCCACCCGCTTCGCAAGCGAACAGGCGCCGTTCCCTGATACGCTGCTGCGGTTGTCAACCTCCACCCCATCGCCATCACGCCTGCTGCGCCGGGCACAGTTCCTCGCCCCGAAGCACTCGTCCTCGACGTCAACGGCCCCATGAATCTTCAACTCTTGCTCCTGACCATTTGCCAGGGCCTGTTCCTCACGAACAACGTCACCTTCATTGCCATCAACGGGCTGGTCGGGCTGAGCCTGGCGCCCAACCTGTGGCTCGCGACCATGCCCGTGATGGGGTACGTCGTGGGCGGGGCCGTCTTTGCGCCGCTGGTGGCCCGCCACCAACGCGCGTGGGGCAGAAAGCGTGCCTTTCAGGCGGGGCTGTTCGTCGCCATGGCGTCGACGGCACTGTGCGCGCATGCGGCCATGAGCGCGAACTTCTGGCTGCTCGTCGCGGCCACGGTCGTCGCGGGGTACTACAACGCCAACGCGGGCCTGTATCGCTTCGCCGCCACGGAAATCGTGGCGCCGGCGTTCAAGGAGCGGGCCATCTCGTGGGTGTTGGCCGGGGGAATCCTTGGCGCGGTCGCAGGCCCCAACTTGGCGAGCGCCACCAAAGACATGTTTCCGGTGGCCTTTGCAGGCGCGTATGCCGCGCTCGTTGCCGTCGCCTTGCTGGCGCTCATGGTGCTTTCCTTCATCAACTTCCCCGCGCTGCCCACGCCGAGCGCCGCGCGCCCGCACCGACCTCTGGGCGAGATCGCTCGGCAGCCGGTGTTTGTGGTGGCCGTGCTGGCCGGGTCCCTGGGCTACGGCGTGATGAACCTCCTCATGGCGGCCACCCCCATTGCGATGGCGCGGTGCGCGCATCCCTTTCAAAGCACGGCATTGGTGCTCGAATGGCATGTCCTCGGCATGTTCGTGCCGAGCTTTTTCACCGGTTCGCTCATCAAGCGATTCGGCACGCTGCCCGTGATGGCAACGGGCGTCGTGCTTTATGCCGTTTGCATTGCGGTCGCCTTGTCCGGCGTGGCGTTGATGCAGTTCGTGGCCGCACTGCTCATGCTGGGCATCGGCTGGAATTTTCTGTACGTCGGCGCAACGACACTCTTCACCGAGGCGTACCGTCCCGAGGAGAAGACCACCGCACAGGCGGCAATGGACTTCTGCGTCTACGCCACGATGGCGCTGACCTCGTTCGGCTCCGGCGCGTTGATCACGACCCAAGGGTGGAGCTGGCTCAACATCGGCGCCTTGCTTCCAGTCGTGGCCATTGCGGCGGCATTGATCTGGCTGCGTGCGTATCGTCGCAGGTCAATGGTTCTGGCGGCGGTGAGTCAGTAGCTTTGCAACCTTTCGCCCGCCGACGTCAATGAGCCCATTGAAGCGCGAGCTTCGCACCGATGGTCGCCAACAGTTCCTGCAGGTTGACGGGCTTCGGCAGGAAGGCGTCCGCGCCCACGGCCAGCGATTCTTCGCGGTCCGTGCGGCCGGCCGCTGCGGACACCGCAATGATCGGGATCTTCGATGACGCTGCTTCGCGGCGCAGCCGGCGGATGAGTTCCACACCGCCCATCAGCGGCATTTCATGGTCCACGAGGATCAGGTCAGGCTTCTCGCTCAGCGCGAGCGCGAGAGCCTCCTTGCCATTGGCGGCCTCGCTCGTCTGGAAGCCCAGCGACGACAACATGTCACTGAGCAGCCCCCGGCAGTCGTCCACATCGTCGGCGATCAACACCCGCCTGCGTTCGCCGAGGTAACCCTTCACGCCTTCCGATACCGGTTGCACCACGGTGCCTTCCTCGGCCAGCGGCAGGCGAATTTCAAACCAGAAGCGGCTGCCGCGGCCGAGCTCGCTTTCCACATGGATCGACCCGCCCATCTGCTGGACGAGCGCCCGGGTGATCGTCAGGCCCAGTCCGGTGCCTTCCGCTCGGCGTGAAACCTCGCCCACCTGCTTGAATGGTTCGAACACCGTTGCGATGTCCTCCGGCCGGATGCCCACACCGCTGTCGCGGACCTCGAACTTCAAATGAGCCTCGTCCGAATCACTCGCCAGGGCCGTCACGGTCAGCCGCACCTCGCCCTGGTCGGTGAACTTCATCGCGTTGCCCACGAGATTGAACAGCACCTGCAGCAGTCGCCGTTCGTCGGCGCGCACGGTCGCGGGCAAGGACCCCTCGGTGAGAAAGACGAACTGCAGCTTCTTCTGCTGTGCCTTCAGGCGGAACAAGTCCGCCACGGTTTGCAGGAACGGGGTCAGCTTGACGGCCTCCGCGTGCAACTCGAACCCGCCGATCTCGATGCGTGACAAATCCAGGATGTCGTTGATGAGCGCCAGCAGGTGATTGCCGCACATCTCCACCGTCTGGACGCTTTTCCGATCCGCAACGCAAAGCGCACCACGCAGCCGGAGCAATTGCGCATAGCCAAGGATGCCGTTCAATGGCGTTCTCAGCTCATGACTCATCCTCGACAGGAACTCCGTCTTCGCCCGGTTGGCGCGCTCGGCCGCCTCTTTCTCCCGCCTCGCCGCCTCGGCCAGCACCTGGTCGGTGACATCGCGGCACGTGCCCACGATGTCCGCCGTGCCGCTTGGCTTTCGGACGAACCTTCGTGCGTGCAGCTCGAGCACCTGCTTGCCCTCGCTGCGCGACACCAGTCGGTAACGTGCCTGGCAGGCCTCATCTTTCGCCTTGAGGTCCTCCAGCCGTCGCTGCAGCACCTCCCGGTCATCGGGGTGAGCCAGCCTCAACCACTCCGCCACCGAGATCGCCTTCGCGGCGTCTCCTCGCCGTCCGTGGGCCCGAGCGGCACGGTCATCCATGTTGATGCCATCGTCACGGAACTGCACGACGCCGATGCCGGTCGCATTGGCCGCCATGTCCCAGAGCGCCTGCCGGCGTCTCATCTCGATCTCGGCCAGCTTGCGCTCGGTGACGTCGGCGATGAAACCATGCCAGATCGTTTCACCGTCCGCGGTACGTTCGGGCGACGCGCGCATCTCATACCACTCATCGGGCCGATCGCTTCCAACAATCCTGAACTCGCATTGAAGCGGCCCGAGCGTCTTGCCAGACTCTTGCAGGGCCGCCAGCACGGCGTCGCGGTCCTCGGGGACCGTTTGTTCCAGCAAGCCGGTCAGGTTGTACGCGAGACTGTCGTTCGCGGGTTCCACGTTCAAAAGCGCCCGCGAAGCGTCACTCATGTACGAGAACACGAATTCATCGCGCCCCTTCTTCTCGAGACGATAGAGAACTCCAGGCACCTGGACGGACAGCTTGCGCAGAAGGCGTTGCTGCTGCTTCAGCTCCTCCTCGAGGGCCACGATCTTTGACAGATCGCGGGTGAACGCCAGCAGCGCTTCTCCGTCATCCGTCTTCACACGGGAGAAGGTCACCTCCACGGGAATGAGATCGCCGCTCTTGCATTTGAGCTCCGAGAGAAAGCGCACCGTGTTGCCGACCGGGATGCCAGCCGTGATTTCTTGCCATGCCTCACGGGACTTCACCGCTTGATTGACGTCGATGACGCCGATCTTCAGGATTTCCGGCAGGCTGTAGCCCAGTTGCTCGATCGAGGCCTGGTTCGCATCGAGAAATCGGGAGGTGTCCAGGTCGATGAGCCACCACGGGTCTGGCACCTGCTGGAACACCGAGCCCAGCTTGCGCAGCGAACTTTGCTCAAGAAGCATGACGGCCTCCGTGTAATGCACCGGTAGCCACTCAATCTACTTCCTGCGCGGAGCGACGACAGTCGTGTCTACCCGCACAAAGGGAGGAAACCGAAGGCACATGCGCATCTCGCATTCGCAACCGCGTTTTGCTTCGTTCCCTGCATTTGCGCCGCAGGCTACCTTGTGAGCCTTCGCCGCACGCGGTGTTCCACGAACGCCCGTACGGCCGCCCCCTGCAACGGAACCATTGATGAACACAATCGAACATGAAGTGGATGTGCTGGTGATCGGCGGCGGCACTGCCGGGCCGATGGCCGCGGTCAAGGCGAAGCAGGCCAATCCGGCGCTGCGCGTGCTGCTGCTGGAAAAAGCCAACGTCAAGCGCAGCGGCGCGATCAGCATGGGCATGGACGGCCTGAACAATGCGGTGATCCCCGGACATGCGACGCCCGAGCAATACGTGCGCGAGATCACCATCGCCAATGACGGCATCGTCAACCAGAAGACGGTGATGGCCTATGCCCGCAACAGCTTCGCGATGATCGAGGAGCTCGACCGTTGGGGCGTCAAGTTCGAGAAAGACGAGACCGGCGACTACGCGGTGAAGAAAGTGCACCACATGGGCAGTTACGTGCTGCCCATGCCCGAGGGGCACGACATCAAGAAGGTGCTGTACCGCCAGCTCAAGCGCACGCGGGTCGAGATCACCAACCGGCTGGTGGCCACGCGGCTGCTCACCGCCGCCGATGGGCGCATCGCCGGCGCGATGGCCTTCGACTGCCGCACGGCCGATTTCCACGTGATCCGCGCCAAGTCGGTGGTGCTTGCCTGCGGCGCCGCCGGCCGCCTCGGCCTGCCGGTCTCGGGCTACCTGTTCGGCACCTACGAGAACCCCTCCAACGCGGGCGACGGCTACTCGATGGCCTACCACGCCGGCGCCGAGCTCTCGGGCATCGAATGCTTCCAGATCAACCCGCTGATCAAGGACTACAACGGCCCGGCCTGCGCCTACGTCACCGGCCCGTTCGGCGGCTACACCGCCAACAGCGAAGGCCAGCGCTTCATCGAATGCGACTACTGGAGCGGCCAGATGATGTGGGAGTTCTACCAGGAGCTGCAGAGCGGCCGGGGCCCGGTGTTCCTGAAGCTCGATCACCTGGCCGAGGAAACCATCCAGAGCATCGAGACCATCCTGCACACCAACGAGCGGCCCAGCCGGGGGCGCTTCCATGCCGGCCGCGGCACCGACTACCGCGAGCGCATGGTCGAAATGCACATCTCGGAGATCGGCCTGTGCAGCGGCCATTCGGCCTCGGGCGTGTGGGTGGACGAGCACGCCCGCACCACGGTGCCCGGCCTTCATTCGGCCGGCGACATGGCCTGCGTGCCGCACAACTACATGCTGGGTGCGTTCGTGTATGGCCGCCTCGCGGGCGAGAGCAGCGCGGAGTATTGCCAGGCGCACGATTTTGCACCGGTGGACGCGGGCCAGGTCGAGGCAGAGCGCCGGCGCGTGTGGGCGCCGCTGCTGCGCGAGCAGGGCCTTCCGCCCAACCAGGTCGAATACAAGCTGCGCCGCATGGTCAACGACCATTTGCAGCCACCCAAGGTCACCCGCAAGATGGAGATCGGCCTCGAACGCTTCGAGGGCATCCGGGATGACCTGGAGCAGCTCAAGGCGCGCGACCCGCACGAGCTGATGCGCGCCCTCGAAGTGCATGCCATCCGAGACTGCGCGGAGATGGCCGCCCGGGCTTCGCTGTTTCGCACCGAAAGCCGCTGGGGCCTGTACCACGCACGTGTCGACTACCCCGAGCGCAACGATGCCGAATGGCTGTGCCATGCGCAACTGAAGAAGGACGAGCAGGGCCGCATGGCGTCCTTCAAACGCGCGATCGAGCCCTACATCGTTCCCATCGACGAGCGTGAGCGCCATGCCTACCGGCAGCTCCGCGTCGCACTGCCCGCCGAGCCCGCCCTGGCCTGAAGAGAGAACCACCGATGCAAACCATTCCAATCGCCCTGAACCCCACCGCCGTGCCGGTCACGGTGGATGCGGACAAATGCATCGCCCACAAGGGTTGCACCGTGTGCGTCGACGTCTGCCCACTCGACGTGCTGGCCATCGACCTGAGCAAGGGCACCGCCTACATGAAGTTCGACGAGTGCTGGTACTGCATGCCCTGCGAGAAGGACTGCCCCACCGGCGCCGTGCACGTCGAGATCCCGTATCTGCTCCGATAGGAACCACTCCACCATGAACCTCCTCAAGCCCTTGACCGGCCTGGCCCTCGCGCTGGCCCTGGCCGGCGCCCATGCCGGCGAAACCATCCGCATCGCCATCGGCACGCAGGACACGACGATCAACTGCGCCACCGGCGGCCTGCTGATCCGCGAGCTGAAGCTGCTCGACAAGTACCTGCCGCACGACGGCAAGTACAAGGACGTGCAGTACGACATCCAGTGGAAGAACTTCACCTCGGGCGCGCCGCTCACCAACGAGATGGTGGCCGACAAGCTCGATTTCGGCGCGATGGCCGACTTCCCCGGTTCGCTCAACGGCGCGGCGCACCTGAAGGCCGGCAAGAAGAGCCTGTTCCTGTCGGTGCTGTCGGGCAGCACCATCGGCTCGGGCAACGGCATCGTGGTGCCGGTGAACTCGCCGGTGCAGTCGCTGGCCGACCTCAAGGGCAAGCAGATCTCGGTGCCGTTCGCCTCCACCTCGCACGGCATGCTGCTGCGCGCGCTGAAGGCGCAGGGCATCGACCCCGAGAAGGACGTCAACATCCTGACCCAGGCGCCAGAGGTGGCCGGCTCGGCGCTGCAGGCCAACAAGATCGACGCGCATGCCGACTTCGTTCCGTTCGCCGACCTGTTCCCGTACCGCGGCTTCGCCCGCAAGATCCTCGATGGCGCCCAGGCCAGCACACCCACCTTCCACGGCACGCTGGTCAATGCCGACTATGCGAAGCAGTACCCGGAGATCGTGGTCGCCTACCTGCGCGCCGCGATCGAGGCCCACCGGCTGATCAGTGCCGAGCCTGAGAAATACAGCGAGCTGATCGCCAAGGTGACCGGCATCGAGGCCGAGGTCAACTACCTGTTCCACGGCCCGCTCGGCCTGCAGACGCGCGACTTCAGCTGGAAGCCCGAGTACCGCCAGGCGCTGGCCACCTCGATCGACACGCTGCGCATCCTGAAGCGCCACGACTCCAACCTGACGGCCGACACCTTCATCGACGAGCAGTACATCCGCACCGCCTTCAGGCAGGCCGGCCTCGACTACGACGCACAGCTGAAGAACTACGACAAGCTGGCGCTGAAGGCCAACGATGCGCTCACCAAGAAGCCGATCACCGACTTCAAGCGCGTGGCGCAGGTGTGGGTCGAAGGCGAGCCGCTGGTGCGCCACTACGCCTCGCCGGAGAACGCGTTCGCCGACGTGCGCAAGCTCGAGCAGGCCGGCCGCAAGATCCGCGTGGTCTATGCGCACGACAGCAACCTCGGCATCAAGCTGCTGGCCAGCCAGGCGTGGTTCGCCTCGGATGCCAAGGGCGAGCTGCATGCCTTCCTGCTGAAGGGCGCGGCCGAGACCTGGGCGCAGGCCAACAAGGCCAAGGTGCTCGACTACGCGGCGGCGCGCGGCCAGGCAGCCACGCGCGTGGCGTCGAACTGAGCAGGCGGAGGCTCGCGTGACCGAAGCCGTCATCGTCCTGCCCGCCGCGCCGGCCGGGCGCGCCGCGGCACCCGCGCAGCCGGCCAGGGCCTGGTCGCGCTGGGCGGCCGGCGCCCTGTCGCTGCTCGCCTGCGTGCTGCTGTGGCATTGGCTCTCGACCGCGCATGTGCGCACCGCATGGATCACCTTCGCCAACGTGCCGCCGCCGCTGGAAGTGGCGCAGGCCGGCGTGGACCTGCTCACCTCGCCCAAGCTGCTGCACCACGTGCTGTGGAGCCTGTGGCGCATCGCGGCCGGCTTCATCGCCGCGGCGCTGCTGGGCGTGGGCCTGGGCCTGCTGATCGGCCGCTTCGCGTGGGCCGAGCAACTGCTGCTGCCGCCGCTGGAGGTGCTGCGGCCGGTGCCGGCGGTGGCGTGGATTCCGCTGGCGATCCTGATGTTTCCGTCGTCGGAGGTGTCGATGATCTTCGTCACCTTCACCGGCGCGGTGTTCCCGATCCTGCTCAACACCATCCACGGTGTCGAAGGTGTCGACCGGCGGCTGGTGGCCTCGGCCCGCAGCCTGGGCGCGCGCGGCTGGGCGGTGTTTTCGCAGGTGATCCTGCCGTCGGCCGCGCCCAGCATCGCCACGGGCCTGGCCATCGGCATGGGCACCTGCTGGTTCTGCCTGGTATCGGCCGAAATGATTTCAGGCCAATACGGCATCGGGTACTTCACCTGGGAGTCGTACACACTGCAGGACTATCCCGGCGTCGTGGTCGGCATGCTGTGGATCGGCCTCTTCGGCATGGGCAGCAGCGCGCTGATCCGTCTCATGGCGCGGCGGCTGATGCCATGGCAGGCCGTGACGAGAGGTGCCCGATGAGCGCAGGCCGCATCGACATCGAGCGCCTGCACATCCGGCTGGGGCAGGGCGCCCACGCCTTCGAGGCCGTGCGGGACGTGGACCTGCGCATTGCGCCTGGCGAGTTCGTCTGCTTGCTGGGACCCTCGGGATGCGGCAAGTCGACGCTGCTGGGCGCGCTGGCGGGGCACCTGTCGCCTGCCGAGGGGCGCATCCGCATCGATGGCCAGCCGGTGAGCGGGCCGGCCCCCTCGCGCGGGCTGGTGTTCCAGCATCACACGCTCCTTCCCTGGCAGCGCGTGATCGACAACGTCGGTTTTGGCCTCAAGATGCGCGGCGTGCCGAAGGCCGAACGCCACGCGCAGGCACAAGCGCTGCTCGCCAGCGTCGGGCTCTCGGGCTTCGAGGACCGCTATCCCTCCGAGCTTTCCGGCGGTATGCAGCAACGGGTGGAGATCGCCCGAGTGCTGATCAACCAGCCGCGCGTGTTGCTGATGGACGAGCCCTTCGGCGCGCTCGACGCGCTCACCCGCGTGAAGATGCAGCAACTGCTGCTGCAGGTGTGGGAGCGCATCCGCACCACCGTGGTGTTCGTCACCCACGACATCGACGAGGCGCTGTTCCTGGCCGACCGCATCGTCGTGATGAGCTCGCGCCCGGGACGCATCATCGACCAGATGGTGCTGCCATTCGGCCGGCCGCGAGAAGCCGCGCTGGTCACCGATCCGGCCTTCATTGCGCTCAAGCGCAGGTGCCTCGATCTGCTGCATGGGGCCGATCCCTTGCCGCGCCTGTCGCCACTGGGTACCCCCGCCGCCGCAGCCGCCGCATGGCGCTTCGCACTTTGACACAAGGGATGAGAACCGAATGACCACATTGCACCGACTGGCCAGCGACGACGCCACGATCCGCCGCATGGCACTGATCGAGCTGGCCGAGGAGGAAGACGAAGCGCACCTGCCACTGCTCGTGCAGTCCTTGCAGGGCGACACCGACGAGGCGGTGCGTGCGGAGGCTGCGCGACTGCTCGCCTCGTGGGAAACGCCGGAAGCGGTGGACGCGCTTGCCCAGGCACTCGTCGACGACGCCGAAGCCGTCCGCCAGGCCGCGGGTCGGAGCCTCACGGAGCTGAAGGATGCTCGGCTGGGTGAGCGGCTGCTGCCATGGGTGAGGCATGCCGAGCCGTCGGTGCGCTGTGCCGCGCTGCGTGCCCTGCGTGAGCTGCGCGTGCCGGCTGCCGCATCCGACGCCCTGAATGCGCTCGCGAGCAGCGATGCCTCGGTGCGGCGCGAGGCGGTGGGCGTGCTCGGCTGGCTGAAGCAAAGCGATGCCTTGCCGGCGCTCGCGAGCTTGGCAGTGGACGACGCCGACGCCGAGGTGCGGCGCGCAGCCATCGGCGCCCTGGGCATGGCCGAGGGACGGCTCGACCCGGTATTGCCGTCTCTGCTGGCAGCGCTGCGCGATCCGGCTTGGCCGGTGCGCGAGGAAGCCGCGACCACCCTGGCCAAGCTGAGGCCCGCGGCGGCACAACCGGCGCTGCGGGCAGCAATGGCCGATGGCTCGTGGCAGGTTCGGTTGCGAGCCGCACGTGCGCTGGGCCGGCTGAAGAACCCAGAGGCCTTGCCTGTGCTGGAGACCGCGCTTCGCCACCCGATCGCCAACCTGCGCAAGGAGGCGGCCATCGCCCTCGGGGAGATCGCCGACCCAGCGGCCGGTACAGCGCTTCACGGCGCAGCCGGCGATCCCGACCCCGAGGTGCGCAAGGCCGCGAGGCTGTCGCTCAAGGCATTGGGTTGGGAGGTGACGCCATGAGCACCGACGCCCCAACGGCGATCAGCCTCAAGCCGCAGGCGCTTCACATCGAGTGGCCCGATGCACATCGCGCGCTCTCGGCCCCCATGCTGCGGGCAGCCTGCCGCTGCACCCATTGCCGTTCGGCCGCGTTGCGCGGCCGGCCCGTGGAGGGGGAGGGCGCCCAGCTCGTCGATGCGATCCCGATCGGCCACTACGCCGTGCAACTGCGCTTCGCCGATGGGCATGAGCGCGGGATCTATCCATGGGCGTATCTGTTGGAGCTCGCGGAGGCAGGCTGAATTCTCCAAGCCTGCCGCATCGAGATTCCCAGCGCCCACGCGCCCTCGCATATGCAGCGGCATGGTGGGACCCGGGTGGGTAGACTACGTGACACCACGAACCACCGCCGGATACCACCTTGACCAAAGCGCACGCAGTGCCCATGCCCACGAACAGCGCGCTTGCACCGCTCTACGCGGATGCGGACCTGCTGGACGCCTTTGCAATTCGGCTGCCGGCAGGCGCCAGCGATGATGTGGAGGTGCTGGCACGCGCAGCATTCGAGCGACAGGCGGGATGGGTTCGGGCGCTCACGCGTGTCCGCGATGTGGTGATGGCGACCTTCGGCGTCAAATCGTCGCGTGCGATCGGTCTTGACGCCGCGGCGCACAGGCCGGTCATCGGCTACCTGCCACTGCTTTCAAGGAGCGCGACGGAGTTGATCGTGGGCGCCGATGACCGGCATCTCGACTTCCGCGCCGCCATCCAACTTCGCGCCGACACCGCAAATGGGCGCGAGCTGGTCACGGCCACGGTGGTGCATTGCCACAACCGACTGGGACGCATCTATCTCGCGACGATCGCACCGTTTCATCGCGCGATCGTGCGCGCGAATCTGGAACGGGCTGTGAGAGCCATGAAGATTTGAATCTTGGCGAATGACTGCAGGAAAGAACATGTCTGAGCGCGACACGAAGCTCCACGGTTGCTGGCGGTTGGTTTCTTTCCACACCGAGCTTCAGGAGTCAAAGGTGCGCACTGAACCGTGGGGCGCCGACCCCACTGGGTACCTCATGTTCGGTTCTGATGGGCGAATGATGGTGCTCGTCACAGCCACGGCGCGAGAGCCAGGCCATGCAGATGACAAACTGGTGACACTCTTTCGCACGATGATGGCCTACACAGGGCGGTACCGGATCGACGGAGACAGGTTCATTGCAACGGTTGACTCATCTTGGAATGAAGCCTGGAACGGCACGGAGCAGGAACGATTCTTCAAACTCGACGAAGACACGCTCCACGTCAGCACGGCCTGGATGCCGAACCCGCTGGTAGCAGGAAATCCAATCGGAAGGGCTACTCTGAGGTTCAGACGCGAGTAGTTTTCCGAGCGAGGGACACACCGCCTCGTCGACTGTTGCATGGTATCGATCTCGCATCCGCCGCCATGCGTTCCTGCCTTTCTTCCCCGTGAGTTTCTTATGAAGCGAATCATCCAATGGCTGCCCGCCTTGTTGGCCCTGGTAGCCGTGACGGCCGCCCAGGCTGTGCCGACCGAGGTCTACCGCGGTGTTCTCGGTGGCACGGCCGAGGTGGTGCTCGAATTCAATGCCGGACCTGCCGCGGAGGTGAAGAAAGGGCGCTACTTCTACCGGCGTTACGGCGTTGACATCCCCCTGCGTGGGTTGCCCAAAGCCCTGGCCGAAGGCCTGCCCCTGGACGACATCGAAGAGACCGCCGGCAGTGACGACAGGGACAACGACGGAGCCGTGTTCAAAGACCCCGGCACCGGCAAACCGCGCATCGTCTGGGCCGGCCGACTTGAGGGAGATCGCTACACCGGCACCTGGCACGACGAGAAGACCGGCAAGTCCTTGCCCTTCAGCTTGAAGCGGGTTGCCACCTACGACCCCGACAAGACCCGCTCCACGGGGGTCGAGGCGGTGACGAAGGCAATCGTCCAGGGGCAGGGCAGCGACCTGGCAGCGGGGAGCGAGATCTCCATGGCCAACGCGCCCTACAACTACCTGCGTGTCAATGTCCGGATGACCGAAGGCAAGGAAGTCGTGCGCGGCGAAGTAGCCTATCGCATGGTCACCGATCCGCGGACCCACGTGCCTTACCCCCGCCTGACACGCCATCCCCGTGCAGACATGCTCGCGCGCACCAATCGGCTGCTGGAGCAGCGCCATTGGCAGATGAACCTGGAGGCGCTGGGCTGCTCGTCTTCCCGATATACCGCCCGCGGCCCCAGCGCAGGTTCCCTGGGCGGCTACGACGAAGAGAACATTCAAGTCGATTACCTGTCGCCGACGCTGATGAGCGTGGTCGAATCCGGCTCCACCGATTGCGGCGGGGCTCACCCCAACAACCACTACGAGCCCTACACCCTGGACTTGCTGCGGGGCGGCTATTTCGATTTCGCACGCATCCTCAAAGGCTATGGCCATGGTGACTACACACCGGAGTACAGCGATGCATTCATGCGCTTCCTTCGCGCCGCATTGAAGCGCGAGGCCGCCGGCGCGGAGCCGGTCGACCTCGACTGTGCGGACGAATGGCCTTCTTACCTGTACCTGCACTTCACCGCGCCAGACCAGCTGTCGTTTGACATCTCTGGCATCGGGCACGCCATGGGCGTCTGCCTGGGCTCACACTTGACGCTGCCGTTCACCAAGCTCAAGCCCATCCTCAAGCCGGAAGCCGCGCGTTACCTAGGCACTCCTTGAAAAAATCCAGGCGCCACCATCAGCCCGAACTCGGATATCGAACCCCGGATGCGGTTCGGTTGATGCAAGCGGTGCGGTCTTCCTTGATGCCTTGGCGTAGCCGGTGAACGCACATTGAGCTGACGTCTTGCCAGCCCCAGCACGTAGCCGTTGCCCATTTAGGAACAGGTTCAGTAGCGTCGGCCAACGATCACAGAACGAAGAAGTATCCACTCATCACCATTGGGGGCAAGGGGGAGGACGCCATGGTCCTGGTCCTCAAGGCCACCGTCACGGCATATCTCAACACGGTGCGTCGGTGGGTTCAGGAATTCGGGGCCTGGCAAGGCAAAGCGAACCCATCAGCAAGAGAACTGCTCAGCTGGCTCCACAAAGATCCAATCAGACCAGGTCCGAGCTACGACGAGGGGCCTCGGGAACTGCCACCCGAATCAACCTGCCCACAGCGACCTCACTGCACGCTCGACGTGGGGATACCGGTCGCGTGTATGCAGGCTGTCGGCCAGCAGCTTGACGTGCCGTCGGCCCGGCATGTAGCGGTCCAGCGCCCAGCCGAGCAACGGGGCAGTCTTGACGGCAGCCTTGGCAACGTTCGCGAGTCCGGGCTTGACGGCAGACTCGACCAGGGCGACGCCGGCGTCGCCCGCTGCCGCGAGACCGGGCGCCTGGCGCGACAGTGCAGTCTTCAGCCTCTCGATCGTGCGTGCCGTGTCCTCCGACAAGCCACCGGCCGTGCGCCATTCGTGAAGCGCCTGGGCGCGCCAGGCGCGGTAGTCGCCGACGGCGCCGGAGTTGCGCAGCTTCATGATGGCGCCGGGGATCTGGCCCAGCGTCTTGGCACTCTCAAGAATGTGGTGGAAGAAGGTCGGCTGCCAGGTGCTAAGTGCGGGCAGGCCGTATTGCCTGGCGAGCCATTCGAAGAGCTGTTTCTCGTCCTCGGTGTTCGGCGCAGCGCCCCCGGTGGTGGCCCGCACGAAGAGACGCGCCCGGTTCGGTTGCAGCCAGTGCTCGGACTTCATGAGGTCGGCGTAGTGGCCGAAGATCATGCCGCCGACAAGGAAGCGCCCCATCTGGCGGTCGAGCTCGCTGGGCAGCAGCTGCTCCAGCTCGTAGCCCAAGTCCACATCCCAGTGGTAGGCCGACTTCGCCAGCTCATCGACGATGGACTTGGCCTGCTCCGCCGGCATCCACGCGCCGCCTGCCGGATTGGGCTCGATCAGGCGTTCCTTCAGCTCGGCCAGGGCCTTCTGCTTGATCGGAACGTAGGCACCGTAGTTCACCTCCACCGGCGCCATCACCAGATTCTGGGCGGCGTCGTTGATCGCCGCGAACGCCCGTCTCTGGAAGTTGAGCTGCATGTCGAACGAGTCGCCGTAGTTGAAGACCGGCAGGCTGTCGTTGAGCACCAGTGCGTCGAAGAAGAAGCCGAGCGTGATGAGGTTCCTGTCAAGGAACGCCCACGCGCGCTTCTCATCCATCGGCGGGTCCTGAGCGGCGCCCAGCTCCTTGCCGCTGCGTCCGCGAAGGAAGATCTCGCCCGCTCGATACACCAGCGGATCGACTACGGTGGTGAGCCCCGAGTCGACCAGCATCTGCCAGTCCTCCGGGTGCTGGATCTGAATCGGATCGGCATCGATGTGCGGCATGCGGCTTCCCGGGTAGTTGCGGGCACGTCGGCGAGCATACGAGCACCATCCGCGTCAGCACAAGGATGCCTTATGCCTCCCTCTCGACGCCGCGTCGGTCCAGCGCGTGACGGACCGCAGCAGACCCTGATCGATGGGGTACGGGGTTGCTTTTTTCCGTTTCCTGCGACGCCCCCAGTACGCCCGGGCCTTGTCCGCATGGCAAGGTAGGGCCGCGGCGTTCGCCAAGCGCATGGATCCAAACGTTTTCCCGTCGAATCGACGCCGGATGGTGCCGCAGTCGGTGACCACACAAAGGCAGCTGTACGAGGCTCTGTTTTACATAACGCACATTGTAGAACGTTCATGACTCCTTGACCTTGCACCTGCTGCAGGGTTTGTAATGCGCCCATGCACGCCGAACCTGTATCCGCAAGGCCCACCCATTCCCACGCCCACTGCTGTGGCGGCGGATCGCATGCGCACGATCCCGCGGCGCCGGCCGACGCCGCTGCAAACGCCGACGGCGGTGTCATGTACCGCATCGCCACGATGGACTGCATCGTCGAAGAGAGCGAGATCCGGCGGATGCTGGAACCGGTTCCGGGAATTCGACAGTTGGGGTTTCATCTCCGGCAGCGCACGTTGGTGATCCAGGGCGAGACCGATGCACAGCTTGCAGCATTGGCCGCCATCCGCGCTGGAGGGTTCGATCCTCAACCACTGAAGCCGGACGATTCGTCCATCTCCGAGGGGCTTGGAGCGCACGGCCATGCAGGTCACAACCATGGGATGACCGGCGACAGACTGCGTCTCGGCGCCGCGCTGCTCCTCGCGTTTGCGGCCGAAGTTCTGCACCTGCTGTTTCCGCAGCCCGGTGCGCTCCTTCATGCGGTCGGGCTGGTGGTGGCGGTAGCGGCGATCAGTCTCTCTGGAGTGCAGACTTATTTGAAGGGTTTTAACGCGCTGCGGCGTGGCCGGATCAACATCAGCGCGCTCATGACGGTGGCAGTCACCGGGGCGTTCGTGATCGGGCAATGGCCCGAGGCGGCGATGGTGATGGCGCTGTATGCGATTGCCGAACTCATCGAGGTTCGCGCTGCGGATCGGGCTCGCCGCGCGATCGAAGGCTTGATGGCCCTGGCGCCGGAGGAAGCCGATGTCCAGCAGGCCGATGGCCACTGGCAGCCGATGGCCACGTCGGCGGTGGCCATCGGCGCGGCTGTGCGCCTTCGGCCCGGCGCGCGGGTTCCGCTCGACGGCCTGGTCACGGCCGGCCGGAGCACAGTCGACGAGGCGGCATTGACCGGCGAAAGCCTGCCGGTGGACAAAACGCCAGGCGACCCCGTGTTTGCCGGCACCGTGAACCATGCAGGTGAATTGCAGATTCGTGTCACCGCCGGCGTTGCAGACACCGCGATGGCGCGCATCATTCTCGCAGTTGAAGCGGCTCAGGCCAGGCGCGCGTCCACGCAGCGGTTCGTCGACCGGTTTGCAGCGTGGTATACGCCGGTGATGTTCTTGCTGGCCGTCGCCGTCGCTGTGCTGATGCCTGTTTTCATGGGCGTGGCCTGGCTCGACGCGGTCTACAAGGCCCTGGTGTTGCTGGTGATCGCGTGTCCCTGCGCGCTGGTGATTTCCACTCCCGTGACTGTGGTCAGCGCCCTGGCGGCTGCCGCACGCCGGGGCATGTTGATCAAGGGCGGGACGTACCTGGAATTGGCGGGATCGCTGAAGGCGGTCGCGCTGGACAAGACCGGCACGGTGACCTCCGGGAAGCCAGCACTTGTTGCGTGGGAAGCGCTTCGCCCCGGCGTGGATGCGGCAAACGTTGCTGCCAGCCTCGCATGCCGCTCCGACCACCCGGTGGCGCAGGCCCTCGCGGCCGGCTTCGACGGAGTCCGCCAGGATGTCGACGGGTTCACCGCCCTGCCCGGCCGGGGTGTGGAAGGCGGCATCGCGGATCGGCTGTACATGCTTGGCAACCGTCGCTGGATTGAGGAGCGGGGGTTGAATACGCAGGCACTGGAGGTGCGGCTGTCCGACCACGAACGGTTGGGGCGCACGGTGACTTTGCTGGCCGATGCGGAGGGCGTCCTGGCGCTCTTCGCCGTGACCGACACGGTCAGGCCGACATCGCGGAGCGCCGTGCAGGCGTTGAAGTCGCTGGGCGTGGTGCCGATCATGCTGACCGGCGACAACATCACCACGGCCCAGGCCATTGGCGTGTTGGCAGGCATCGAGGACGTGCGAGGCAACCTTCTGCCGCAAGACAAGCAGGCGGCGATCCAGGCGCTCCAGCAACGCCACGGTGCAACGGCCATGGTAGGCGACGGCATCAACGATGCTCCTGCGCTGGCCCAGGCAGACATGGGTTTCGCCATGGGGGTTGCCGGTACCGATATCGCGATGGAAGCGGCCGACGTGGTCCTCATGAACGATGACCTGCATCGCTTGCCGGAAACCATCCGGCTTTCACGCCGCACCCGGGCGGTGATGTGGCAGAACATTGTCATCGCGCTGGGCATCAAGGCGGTGTTCATGGCGCTTGCACTGGCCGGCGCGGCCTCCATGTGGATGGCCGTCTTTGCCGACATGGGCGCCACCCTGATCGTGGTGGCCAATGGCTTGCGCGTGGCCCGTGGCGTGGAGGCTCACGGCAGCGCGAAGTAGAACATTTCCCCCTCTCCTACTGCTGCCTCTGCCCAGGTCGCCCCAACGGCGCAATCTCATCTACTGGACGGCCTTCGCAGCATGGGCGCACCGCGCAGCAACGTCACCTCAAGGAGTGGTCCGCGGGGTATAGCCCGCTTCGGCGATCGCATCGCGCAACACCTCTGCATCCGATCGAGCGCCATCGATCTCCACCCGGCGGCTGGCGAGGTCGATGCGCACCTGGGCATCCGGGTCGGTCTCCTTCAGGACGCGGTAAATGGCGCCGACACAATGGTCGCAGGTCATGTCGTCGATCTGGAAGGCAATCATCGTGGATCCGTTCGAAAAAAAGTGGCACGTCGCATACTGTGAGGCCTGCCATGATGGGAAGGTCAAGCATGTCGGTCTGCCCGGAGGAAGACCGGCTCACTGACACGCTTGACCTTCCCATCATGGAAGGGGCGACGATGCGATCACCATTTTCTCTCCCCTGTCATGAACGCCAACGCCCTGCTCCGCCTTCCCGTCACCGGCATGACATGTGCCGCGTGCGTGCGCCGCATCGAAAAAGCCTTGCAAAGGGTACCGGGGGTGCACACGGCAAGCGTGAACCTGACGACTGAAGAAGCGTCTGTGGAGGTCGCCCCGGTGGTCACCCTTGACGCACTGGCGAATGCCATCCGGCACGCCGGTTATGACGTGCCGACAGGGACGGCCGAATTCGCCATCGAAGGCATGACCTGCGCCGCCTGCGTCAGGCGGGTGGAGAAGGCGATCCAGGCAGTACCAGGCGTGTCGTCCGCCACGGTGAACCTGGCGACTGAACGTGCAACGGTGCAGACGGTGGGGGCCATGCCCCCGGCAACCATCGCATCGGCAGTGGCGCGTGCCGGCTACGTGGCCCGTGACATCGCAACGCGAACCAGGGTGCGCCGTGGCGGCGCCGGCTTGCCGGTGGCGACCTCGGCACTGCTGACCTTGCCGTTGGTGGCGCCCATGCTGCTCCAGCCGTTCGGGATCGACGCGATGTTGCCCGGTTGGCTCCAGTGCTTGCTGGCCACGCCGGTGCAGTTCGTCCTCGGCATGCGCTTTTACCGGGCAGGGTGGAAGGCACTGCTTGCCGGCACGGGCAACATGGACCTGCTGATTGCGCTGGGCACGTCGGCCGCGTATGGTTTGTCGGTCTTCTTGATGTTCCGGCATGCCGGACACGCGCCCCCTCACCTGTACTTCGAAGCTTCCGCGGCCGTCATCACGCTCGTGCTGCTCGGCAAGTGGCTCGAGGCACGAGCAAAGCACGAGACGACGGCGGCCATCCGCGCCCTCGCCGCCCTTCGGCCGGACATCGCGCGCGTGCGCCGTGGCGGCACCGACCTCGAGCTGCCGATCGACCGCCTTCGGGTCGGCGACCTGGTCATCGTGCGTCCTGGCGAACGCATCGCCGTCGACGGTGAGGTCGTCGAGGGACGAAGCCAGGTGGACGAATCCATGGTCACGGGGGAAAGCCAGCCCCGGGACAAGGGGCCGGGCGACCGGGTGATCGGTGGCACCGTCAATGCCGAGGGCGCACTGGTCGTGCGCACGGCGGCGATCGGTGCGGAAACCACGCTCTCTCGCATCGTGCGCATGGTCGAGACAGCCCAGGCCGGCAAGGCACCGATCCAGCGGTTGGTAGACCGCGTCAGCGCCGCGTTCGTGCCCATCGTGTTGCTCATCGCGGCCGCCACGTTGACGGGCTGGGGGATCGTGGGGGCAGGCTGGGAGACGGCGATCATCCATGCGGTGTCCGTGCTCGTCATCGCCTGCCCGTGTGCGCTGGGGCTCGCAACGCCGGCCGCGATCATGGCCGGCACCGGCGTGGCGGCCAGGCAAGGCATTCTCATCAAGGACGCCCAGGCGCTGGAGACAGCGCACCGGGTGAACACCGTGGTGTTCGACAAGACAGGCACCCTCACCGTGGGACGCCCTGCCCTCGCCGCCGTCCACCCCGCGCCGGGGAAAACACGGCAAGACGTGTTGTCGCTTGCCGCAGCCCTGCAGCAGCGGAGCGAACATCCTCTGGCCAAAGCGGTGTTGCAAGCCGCATCCCAGGAAGGCGTCCCGGTGCCCGCCGTCTCGGATGCCAGGGCACTGCCAGGGCGCGGCGTGGAAGGCACCATCGAGGGGCGTCTCGTCCGGCTGGGCAGCACACGGCTCCTGGATGAATCAGCAGCGGACTCCTCTTTGCTGGCCCAAGACGGCGCCCGCCTGGAAGGTGACGGTCGCACGCTTGCCTGGCTGATACAGGACGATGAGGGTCGCCCTCGAGTGCAAGGCCTGCTCGCGTTCGGTGATCCCGTCAAGCCATCGGCCGCGGAAGCGGTCCGGCTGTTGAAGCGGCGAAGGGTCCATGTGGCGCTCGTCTCCGGAGACAATCCGGGCAGTACGCTGGCTGTCGCACGCGAACTGGGCATCGAAGACGTGCATGCGAACACGCTGCCGGCAGAGAAAGCCGCCGTCATCGCCCGAATGATCCGGGACGGCGCGACGGTGGCAATGGTGGGCGACGGGATCAATGACGCCCCAGCACTCGCGGCGGCCCACGTGGGCATTGCGATGTCCACCGGCACGGACGTGGCCAGGGAAACGGCCGGCATCACCCTGATGCATGGCGATCCGCAATGGGTGAGCGCGGCCCTCGACATCTCCCATCGCACCCACATGGAGCTGCGACGAGGCCTGTTCTGGGCGTTTGTCTACAACGCCGTAGGCATTCCCCTGGCGGCATTCGGGCAACTCGACCCGGTGATGGCCGGTGCGGCCATGGCCTTCAGCAGCGTCAGCGTGGTCGCCAACGCCCTGTCGCTGCGCGGTTGGTCCCCGTCCGCTCCATCGGTGTCAAAAGCATATTGAGCGGTTGGCGGACAAAGCAAGACACGAAACATCCCAGGCCGTCGCGGAACCGCAACGAGCGGTCGTCTGAAAACCCGGCATCCAAACGGGGGCAGACCTCCTGTGTCAAATTTCACGAATGGGGAGCACAACCCGGGTACGGCGCTTGCCCGGACGACTCGCAGCTGGGAGCTCAACCGCCATGAAGGAATCGCCTTCTTCCGCGTGCGCGACAACGACCGACAAGATGCCATCAGCGCCCCTTGTCTCGGACCGCGTGCCAGACCCCGCCCCGCTTCTTGAAGCGCTGGAGCGGCTCTTTCGAGCGTTCGAGGGACGCGTGGCCTTGCGGCTGTGGGACGGACGGACGCTGATGCTGGGACGTGCGGCCTCGTTGCCCGGTCCCACGCCGTTCACGCTGGTATGCCGCAGGCCGCAAGTCGTTCGAGAACTGCTCGGTGGGGGGGATCCGCTGCGGATTGCCGACGCCTACTTCCGTGGTGAACTCGATGTGGAAGGCGACTTCTTCGAAGCCCTTCGGCTCAAGGATCAGATCCAGCTGCTGCACCTTCCCTGGCGGGACCGATGGCGGGTCTTGCTGACCACGTTGAGGCTGCGATCCGCCGAGGCCTTCGACACCGCCCGCGCATCCTTGCTCGCACCGAGAGTGCAGGCCCATTCCAAGGCGGAAAACCGGGAAGCCATCGGCTTTCACTACGATGTTTCAAATGAGTTTTACCGTCTGTGGCTCGACGAGCGCATGGTGTACTCCTGCGCGTACTTCGACGGTCAGGACCTGACGCTCGAAGAGGCCCAAGTCGCCAAGCTCGAACACATCTGCCGCAAGCTGCAGCTGGCCCCGGGTGAGCGATTGCTCGACGTGGGCTGTGGGTGGGGGGCGCTCGTCATGCATGCCGCCCTGCACCACGGCGTCATCGCTCACGGCATCACATTGAGCGAACGGCAACTGGAAGAGGCTCGGGCACGCATCCAGGCAGCAGGCCTGTCCGACCGGGTCACGGTGGAGTTGCGCGACTACCGCGACCTGCCAGGCGAAGGCGTCTACGACAAGGTGTCGAGCGTCGGCATGTTCGAACATGTGGGACTGAAGAATCTGCCCGTCTACTTCAACGTCTTGTTCCGGCAGCTCCGACCTGGCGGCCTGCTCCTCAACCACGGCATCACACACTATGTCGAGGGCTGGCACAAGACGCTATCGACCGTGTTCATCAACCGCTATGTGTTTCCCGATGGGCAGCTCGACACGGTGGCCAACATCCAGCGGCACATGGAACGGGCAGATTTCGAGATCCTCGACGTGGAAGCCTGGCGACCTCACTACGCCAAGACGCTCCGGCACTGGGTGTCACGGCTTGAGGCGAACCATGCCCAGGCGCTCGCCCACGTCAGTGAGGCCACCTGGCGCGTCTGGCGCCTCTACATGGCGGCCTGCGCACTCGAGTTCGAATCGGGCGACATCGGGGTGTACCAGCTGCTGGCAACACGGCGCATGCCGGGTGGCACGCCCATCCCCTTGACGCGCAGGCACATGTATCCGAACTGAAAACCCCGCCCGGTGGTCCGGCTTCAATGGCCATCGGGCTCACGAAAGCGTTCGAGCGCATCGGCCACCAATTCGAGTCGCACCAGCGGACTGTCCACGACCAACAACTGTTGCCGCAACGTATTCGACAAAGGCAGCAGGTCGCACCATCTGTTGGCCACCCAACCGCAATCGTCGAAGCGCCAAGGGCCCTGGATCGGCATGTCTTCTTCACCGATACCCTGCCGATGCAAGTCACCCACGACGCGCTGAAGTGCCAAGCGGGTGTGCTCGAGGTCGGATGGAATCGGTACCTGAGGGTCATCGGGCAGTGGCAGCGCATGGCCCACCCACAGCCCGTGAGGGAGGCATTCGAAGTTCTCCAGACGAAAGCGCTGGAGCCCGGTGCATCTGAGGGTGATCAGCCCAGGCCGAGGCCGTTCAAGCCAATCGATGCGGGCCAGCGTACCGAACGGATGGAACACCTCGGAAACGAAGCTCCCGTCGACGCTGCGGCGCACTTCATCCCCTTCGGTCAGGCACACCACGCCGAATGGCAAGCCCTCGCGATGTGCCCATCCGATCATGTCGAGATAACGCACCTCGAAAATCTGGAGAGGCAGGCGGCCCTCAGGGAACAAGACGGTGCGCAGCGGGAAGAGGGGGAGACGGGTGTCGCAGTCCATGCAGAGATTGTCACCCGACGGGAATGAAGTCCGTGCTTTCCCTGCTCAGCGGGGCGGTGGTGCCAAGCCCCCTGAAAAGCGGATCAGGCGTTCATCTTCGTTCAAGCCGCTGCGGCGGAGCTGCTGCCTCGCCGTCATCGCCGTCATTTCAGCGAAGTCGTCCATCAGCCAACGAAGGCAAGGCATGCAGCTCACGAGCCGACCAGAAGGGCTGACCGCTCATCGTTCAGTCCAGCGTGAGCCCCAGTTTCACCCGCGGTGACCAGGCAGCATCATCGCCCTTGCCTTTTGGAGCCGCAAGGAACAGCCGTTCGGCCGGCAGCCCTTTTGCAACGAAGGCGTCGCGCACCGCCACGGCCCGCTGCAGCGCCAGTTCTCTCATCGCATCGTCATCCACCGGAATTCGGGCCTTCAACCAGGCTTCTGTGTCGGCGTCGGAAAGGTCTTTCAGCAGGCCGAGCGCATTGCGTGGCCTGTCCGGGAAGTCGGCCTGTCGATAGAGGAGCTTGAGCAGCCGAGACCGGTCTGATGCGGTGAGATCGGCTGCACCCTCGCCGTTGCCGCCGGTCGCCAGCATCTCCTTGCGGCGCTCGGCGACAAGCCGCGTGCCGAGAATCTGGCGCTGGAACGCTTCACGTTCGATGTTTGCATCGGAGGTTCCCGTGATCGTCAGCTTGAGAGACGGCTTCTCGATGAGGGTGCCAGCCACTTGCTCCATGGCCCGCAGCCCCTCCGCGGTCAGCCGCGTCGTGCCTGGCTCGAAGGCGAGCAGGCTGATGTCCGTGTGAGCGCCACCAGCAAGCAGCGAGAACGGTGAAGTGACCGCCTTCGCGATCAAATTGCCGAGAACCTTGGACATCAAGCCACTGATGCTGAACTGCGGATCATTGAGCGAGCCGCTGATGGGCAAGTTGATGTCGATGACGCCGTGGCGGTCCTTCAGGAGCGACACCGCCAGGCGCACCGGCAGCGTGGTGGCCTCTCGCGAAGGGACCGAATCCCCGAAAGTCAACTGGTTCACGATGACCTGGTTGCGCGCGTCCAGGCGACCATCGGCATCGATGCGGTACGCCACGTCCATCGTCAGCTTCCCACGTTCAATGGCATAGCCGACATACTTGGCGGCATACGGTGACAGCGGCGCGAGCTCCAGGTCGCTCGCATGCCCCTTGATATCGAGCATGGGCGGATGTGCAAGCGGCTGCACCTGGCCTGAGACTTCCAGATCGGCCGTGCCCGCGACGCGCCCCTTCAGCTCGAGGTCAGCCATGCGCATGCCCACCTGCGTACCGACGGTACCCAGACGCCCCTCCAGCTGCGTGAGGTCGGCGCTGTACCTGGGTCGGACAAAGTTGTCACTGAATTCGATGCGGCCATTGGTGATCCGGGTCTGGCCGACCGTGGCCTCGATGGGCCATTCGCCTGGCGGTGAAGCACGATCGACGGCTGCAGAAGGCGTTGAAGCCACGCCGCTTGTGGGCGCGGAGGCCGAGTCTGCCGGAGCCATCGACGCCTGGGACTGGGGCCCCACCCTGCCCCCAGCCGCATCCTGCAGATTCAACCGCCCCTGTTCCGTGACGACCAACCTGGCGCGAAGATCGTTCAACGTGGCCTCGGCCACATTGATGCGCGGACGCCCCTGGGCCGCGACATCGAACTGCAGCCCTTTCAACGCGAGCGCCTGCCACTGCAGCAGGTCATCGCCGACGCCTTCACCTGCCTCACGAGATTGAAGCAATACGTCAGCGAGGAGCACGTCGCCCTTGACCGTGGCCTCCCATCCGTTCGCCGGCCTTCGTACGACGAGGTTCCCCTTGAACCCCGCTTCCGCGCGCGCCAGGGCCACGCCGGGTGCCAAGGTGACGAACGGTGCCAGCGCGTGCACTGGCAAGCGGGTCATTGCCAACGTCCCTGACAACGCCTGAGGAACGAGCCCGAGTTGGCCGTCGAATGCCAGTTGGCCGTTGCCCAGGCGGGCGCCCAGCTTCACATCCGCAGGCGGTGCCGGCCGGTCGCCCTCCCAGGTCAGGTGGCGAACATCGAGAGCGAGTGCCGTCACTTCCGTGCGGACCGGCGCGCTGTGTGCCGAGCCCTTGGCATCCGCCACAGCCAGTCGGCCACCGTCGAGAACAATCGCTTGCACCGTGGCTTTCCATGGCGCAGCCGGCGCAGCGCCTGACGCGGCACTCGCCGCGGGCGCGGGCGGATCCCCGACTGCCAGCCAGCGCTGCATGTTCCACCTGCCCTGTGCATCCCGATCGATCGACAAAGATGGCTGTTGCAAACGCACCTCGCCCACGGTCATCTGTCGGGCAGGCACGTCGACCGCCACGCCCGCCACCCGCAGCCGCTTCAGCGAGGCCACCTCCGTGGGCGGCCGATGTCCGGGTGAGGCGATAGCCTCTGCCAAGCGGAAATCCTCCACAGAAGCTTCATCCAGTGCCAAGCGCAATTGCGGGGCTTGTGGATGGTCCGACCATTCCAGCCGGCCCTTGCCGGACACCTGCCCAAGCACATTCGGCGTCAAGACACGGCCGAAATAAGGCTGGAACGCTTCGAGCGACAAGGTGTCAACCGCAACGTCAAGCGCGGCATGGCCGGCGCTGGCAGCTCCCGTGGCAACCACCGAGCCACGGCCCCGTGATTTCTGCCCGGAGGATCGCAGCGTTGCCGACAGGAACATCGGCATATCGCCAGGCCCAGGGAGCGACAGACGCCCGGTTTTCAGCGACACGTCGACCAGAGACAGCGAAGCGGCAGGCGATACCGTCGCGTCGGACCATTCGACCCGCCCGTGTTCCACGGCCAGGGAGTCGATGCCGATCTGCCAAGCCGCCGGAACGGTTGGCGCTGCCAGGGCCGTGGCACTGGCGGCACTGGCCTGCATCGCAACTGCCGCGGCGGCCGATGGGGGCACCCTCTTTGCCGTGGTGCTGCCAGTGGACGGCAGGCCGTCGAACTGCCCATCGGCAGTCCGGCGGGCATGGACGGTCAGTCCGTCGAACGCGACCTGCGAGAACGCCAGCTTGCGAGCGAGCGGCTGAACGTCAGACAGCCCCAGCGTGAGCGACTTCCACGCGAGGAGGTCCGCGCCGTCTCGGGTATTCGCAGCAAAATCGGTCACCCGCAGATTTCCCGTGAGCATCAGGCTGGAGGCACCGCCCGGCGTGACCGAAAAGGTGGCCTGGATGTCGCTGTCGATCACGCCACGCTGCGGACGAACCGGCCAGACCTTGGGCGCATAGCCGAGGTACGGAGTCACATCGAAGCGATCAACCGACAGGTTCACGGTGCCGGCTCGCGTGGGCGCGAATGGCGTGGCCTGCGCCCCCGTTCCGAACGCCGCGCCGTTCAATTCAAAAGCCAGCCGAGGCTCGACCTTGACAGCCACGTGCGCGGCCAGGTTCGACACGAATGGCAAGTCCAGCCGGAACGCCTTGATCTCATGCTGCCGGGCGGCCGGACGGTCGTCGAAATGAATCTCACCGTCTCTCACCTGGACGTTGTACAAGGCGAATCGCGCCGGCTCGGAAGGCGCGGCATCGGGAGCCGGCGTGAAGCGCGTGATGAGGTCATCGACGTCGTAGTGCCCCGGTGACACATGAGCCACCCGCAACCGCGGTCGCACCACCTCGAGCCCTTCGATCACGGGCGCCAGCCGGAACAAGGAACTCGAAGACATGTTGGCAACCACGCGATCGATGGCCAGCAGCGGCGCATTGCCGCCGGGCGATCCAATGACCACATCGTCTACGGAAAGCTTCAGGGCGAAAGGCTGGAACGCCACATGGCCCAGCGTGACGGGCCGACCGAGCGCGCGTGTCAAACGCGCTTCCCCCTCGGACTTCAACAGCGGCGGACCGCCGACCCACGCCAGCCCAGCGGCGATCAACGCAACGGCCGCAGGCCAAGCCAACCATTTCATCCTCACTCAGCGTGCCCCCGGCGCCTTGGCGCCCAGTCAATCAAAAGCGGCATGTTTGCACAAATCCGTGCAGATGGGCCCCAACCAACGCCCGGGATTACGACACGTTGCGAAGGCATGAGGGAAGGCGCCATGTCGAAGTGGCCGCAGTTTCCGTCACAATGCGGCCAGCCCGCGAATGGCGGGCGCAACCGATAGAAACGAAAGAATGAACAAAACCGAACTGATCGAGCACCTGGCCTCCAAGCATGAGCTGACCAAGGCCGAAGCCGGTCGCATCCTGGAAACCCTGCTCGACGCGGTCGTCACCAACGTCAAGAAGGGCAACGCCGTCACGCTGCCGGGCTTCGGCTCGTTCAAGCAACACGCCCGCGCCGCCCGCAACGGCGTGAACCCGAGCACCGGCGCGAAGATCAAGATCGCCGCGGCCAAACTGCCGAAGTTCACCCCTGGTGCCGGCTTCAAGGCCGCTGTGGATCCGAAGGCTGCTGCCCGCAAGGCCGCCAAGGCTCCGGCTCCGAAGAAGGCCGCTCCGGCCAAGAAGGCCAAGAAGGGCTGATAAGGTCTTTTCTTGCGCATCCAAGAGAAGAGCCGCTGGCGGCTTGCACGGGCAAGCCGTTGGGCTTGCCTTGTGCCTACAAGGTGTCCATGGCCCTCTGGATCGGCATCGCTTTGCTGATCCGAGGGCAGGCGTCCGCACATCGCGGACGCTGCCAGTGAGCAATCCAGATGCGCATTCTCAGCTTTCGAGCAGCGCCTTTCGAAAGCGGGCCGGCACGTCCCCGAGCCGCGCCATCATGGGTAGATCAGCGGTATTGAATTCAGGGTCATAGGCCGGCGGCCCCAGCACCTTGGTCCCGCAACGCAGATACCCCTTGATCAGCGGTGGCACCCGCACCGCCTCCGACGACATCAGCGAGGTCAGTTCCAACGGCCGGTGCGGCGCCACTTGCCACTCCGGTTCAGCCAGGTGCGTACGGCGCAACTGGTGCCACACCGCCGTCGCCATTGCCCCATCGCCCTCCATCGACATGCTGGCGCAGCCGATCATGGTATCGAGGCCACGGGACATCATGTACTGGCACAACGCTGTCCACAACAACAGGATCACCCCCCCGCTGCGCCAGGCCGGATCGACACAGCTTCGCCCCAATTCCACGGTGCGCGGGCGCAGTGCGTCAAGCGCACGCAGGTCGAACTCGGTGTCGGAATACCAGCCGCCCGCCTGGCGAGCGCCCTCGGGCGTTAGCAAACGATACGTTCCCACCACATCGCCCGGAGCACCATCGGCATCCACCGTGCGAACCAGCAAGTGTTCGCAGTGGGCATCGAATCGGTCGATGTCGTGACGCGGGGGGGAGCCGGCGGGCGGATTCAGACGCGCCCCCAGTTCTTCGGCAAACACTCGATAGCGCAAACGCTGCGCCTCGCGCAATTGCACCTCGCTGTCAGCCCAGAAGACGGCCAGGCGGGGTGAAGCGGCGATGTCGTCCGAGGGCAATGACCGCGAAGCGGCCACCGACGCTGCGGCCTGGGATGCCGTCATGTCGATGGCTTCGCGCATGGCTCAATCTAGTGCTGAAATAGAAGGTGATGTGGGTTGGAGTGGATTAGATCACAGGAGGCTCGACGCGCGCGCGTCTGCAGCGAATGGGAAGACAAGAGGAGGGAGGGCTGCCTATCAACTGCTCAAAAACAGAGAGCAAAATAGGGAGCCCAAAGTGCGCTTTGAAAAGCTAAGGCTCACGCTGCATCTTGCGAGGTAAATTTCCGCGAAACGAGCTTCGACGTTAGGAAGATGAAGCAACCGACAGACAACCAGCAAACGTGCTCATTGTCATTGGCAGATAAATGGGTCATCCTCGCAGAGCACAATTCTAGCCATCAGATTCAGCGGGAAGTACATGTTGTTGTGGCATATCAGTGATTGCCCGTTTACAACGTCGGTAGCTACGCTCCCTAAGATGGCGCACCGCTCTCCAGCTCTGCCCGTGCGAGCTGAAACAACCCATTTTCCACTAGCACAGACCGCCAACGAGCGATCAGCTGTAGCGCCGAATTGGATGCCAGGGGCACCAGCACTTTCCGTATCGCAGCTGGCACCCTCGGTCACCGCCTCAGCGATTGCAAATCGTCGACCAGTCACGACGCCGTCAACCCGGAAGTTGCCGCCTTCAATTGAGACGAGGTTGCCGGACGGCCCCCGAATAAAGAGCTCGCCTGCGGCGACCGAAATGGCGTTCGGATCTGACGCTGAAAACAACACGTTGCCGTTCGATTGGACGCCATCGTTGGACCGCAGTCGGCCGGTCGTGGTGACGCCGGTTGGGCCGATGTCGCTTCGGTTGCCGGCCGCATCTTCGAACACACCAGTGCGGGTGTTGAGCACGCCCGCGCATGCAACGGACACAACCCCGCTGGGATCGACTGTGACGCAGGGAGCGGCGTTCTGCGGACCCACACGGACTGTGCCCTGTATGGCCGCATCGGCATCAAATTGGGCGTTGCCGCTCACGGTGCTGCCGCCGGAGATCGTCAGATTGCCCGCAGCGCTGAGGTTGCCGCCGAGCTGAGGGTCGCGGAGGTCGCCGACGCGAACGAACTGGTTGAAGCCGCCTGTGTTCGTGCCGAACCGCATGGCTACCACGCCTGCAGGGTTGCCAGGCACTGGGTTGGGCGAGGTCCAGGTGTCGTTGAACCCTCGGATGGTGGCCGGGGCGGTGGCAAGCGATACGCCACCGTCCGCACCGCTGCGTGTCAGGATGGGACCGATGACGACGCCGTCGACAGAGGCTCCGGGTTGTCTGCCATCAAGGATCGGCGCGCGAATGGTCACCATGCCCTCGACGTCGCACGACGGAGCAGCACAACCAGCGGGCACGCGACGAAAGGTGATGCCATAGGCGCCGTCGTTCAGTGCAGACCGCATGTGCGTCCAGCCGGCCGGGAGGTAGCTCATCGAACGCAATTGGTCGATCGTGGGCGACCACACGAGTTCGCCGCCGACCTGGGCGGGTTCGATGGACACGCCGTTCTTGACAAGGGGCTGCCCCTGCTGGATGGCGGTCAGGTGCTCGTAGACCGCGGATTGGGCGCCATTGCGCAATCGCTCCAGCACCGTCGCTTCGGCAACGCCAAGGTCTCGTTTGATTTCGACGCGCCTGTTTTGAAGTGCGGTCACCGCACCGAGGCTGGTGACGACGAGGGCCAGCAAGGCGAGGATCAGGGCGTTGCCGCGTTGATGGGCGAGGCCGCGGTAGGGGTTGCGTAGGGCAGGACTCATGTGCGACCGATGACCCATGTGATTTCAGCGGTCTGTGCCGTGGAGCAGCCGGTGTTCAATGCAGCGAGGTTCACTGGCGCGTTCTGCGGTTTGACGACCGTGCCGCCAATGAGAATCTCACGTGCGAGGCTTTGCGTGCCGTTGACCAGGCTCGTGCAAATGGCCCGCGGCACGTTCGGGTACACAAGCTCTGCCGCACCGGAACCGGCCGGCAGACGCTCCCGCAATTCGATCGTGCCGCCGAACTTGTTGCGTGCCGCGGTTTCGGAAGTCTGCAGATGCTCTGGAATAATCCGCGAACCCACCGCGATGCCCGTGGTCATGCCGGCGTAGGAATACTGGCCGAAGTTCTGCTTGGTGTTGCCGATGATGGCGTTGACTTCCGCAACCGTCGATTGAACGGCGACGGCCCGATCGGCATCCTGGTATTGGCTGACGCCGACGGCGACGACGATGCCGCCGATGACCATCGACAGAAGTGTGAAAAGGACCGCATTGCCCGCAACACGGCGACGGCGAAGCAACAGCGGAGAAGCTGGGTGAGTCATGTCGGGTCTCCTGGGGTGCGGCGCAGCATCACGGCGCCTTGGGTTCGGAATTCGAGATGGGTGCCCGATCGACCTTGGCTTCATGGGCCTGCTTCAGGCCCATGAGCGTCGAGGGCTCCATCAACGCCGAGAATCTGCCCGGCACCGTCAGCGTTGCCAATCCCATGAACGTGCTCAAGGCGACGAGCACACCGACCACCGCGACGTTGGTCACGACCGCAGCCCGTCGAACGCCCTTGAGCACCCGCTCGCTCTCGCGTGTGCCAAGCTCCACGAGCACATCGGAGAAGGTGGCAGCGGTACGCTGCAGTGTTGCGGCGCGGGACAGCATGTACGGGGACAGCAAGCCTCGGCTGAAGGCATCGATCGTCCTTGTCGGACTGTCATCCAGCGCACGCAGCACGCGCATGAGGTGCCAGCGCATCCACGCGGATGATCCCTGTGCGATGTCTTCGAGGGCGCCTTTCAATGTGGCACCGGTGGACAGCAGCATGGCCATGGACGTGAACAAGAGACCTGATTGAAAGTCTCGGTACAACGCATACATGGGCCAGGATTCCAGGGCGAGACGCCCTCTTCCCTTCCATCGCGGCAGGGAGACCGCAGCGGCGGCCACGGCAGCCGTCAGCAGGACCATCAGAAGAACACCGAAGCGGTCGGATGCCAAGGCAATCGAGCGGGCCCATCCGTTCATGCCGATCCACAAGGCCGCCTTGACGTACTCCGGCGTGCTGCGATCGATGGAAAGGATCACTCCGGACAGAACGCGAATGAGCACGTAGCACAGCGGCAGCATCACGATGGGGAAGACAGCGTAGGCCGCAACGATGGACTTCATGGTGCCTTGTGCCTCGACGGCCGACGCCAGCGCCATCAAGGCTTTTGGCTTGTCTTCCGCCCGGTCCACAGCGACGAGCATCATGCCGTCTGCCCGGGGCATGATGCCTTGCATCAGGTATCCGACCCGGCCGGCGTGGTGGCCACTCTGATAGCGGTTCAGCATCATGCGCAGTGCGGCGGCACGGGCACGTTGCCGCGTGCGAACCGCATTGGCGATTTCCCCTTCGAAGAAGGCCATCATCGGTTCATTGCGCCGGAACATCTCCGCCAGGTCACGGTAGAACTCGGCCCGCCGGGCACGAAAGAACCAGACCCATCCGCGTTGCACAAGCCGTCGAAACGTCATCGTGGACCTCCCGGCTGGATGATCTCGAAGCGTGAGAAGGAGTCGAACTCCTCGCAGTTGCGGACGTCGATCTCGCCCTGCAGCGCTTTCCAAAGCGTGTGCTCGAAGACCGTCTTGCCCGTCATGTCCGGGCTCAGGAAGTCGTGATCGGACAGCGAGCGAAAGTGCATGACGGCGCCATCGTCATCGTTGTCGCGCACGAGCCGCAGCCAGGTGCGGTCCGGGCGCAGCATTTCGGCAACGATGGTTTTGCCTTTCGTGCCTCGGCCGTCGCACTGGTCGCAGCCCCCTTTGTGTTCCCACCGGAGACGATGTGTCGGAACGCGAAAACGCCGTTCGAGAACATCGACCAGTTCTGCGACGTCCGCATCGGCGGCCATGGCCGTGTCAGTGTCGTCCGCGCAATGAAGGCAAAGCTTCGGAACGAGGGCCTGATAGACGAGGAGGTTCAGGATGTTGGGGCCCGTCAAGGCTTGGCGTGAAAGCCCGATCTGGTCGTTCGTGAGCCGAGGGATGATGGTGCTGATCAGATGGGCATGCACTGTGCCCATCGCAAGATGCCCGGTTTCGGCGATTTGCAGCGCAAACATCGCGGTCAACTTGTCGCGGATCTCGCCCATCATCACGCCGTCGGGATCGCCTCGCATCAGCGCCCTCATCGTGTCGGCGTATCGGGATGTGGTGAGTTCGTCATCCGCCAGGTCGCGCAGTACTTCAATCTGGTGCGCGCCCTTGATTTCATATTCGATGGGATCTTCGACCGTGTAGATCGATTTGCTCTCCAACCCCGGCAAGGTTTCGATGAGGCACTTGAGGCTCGTGGATTTGCCTGAGCTGGTCACGCCGGCGATCAGGACGATGCCTTTGCCTGATCGCCCTGCTTCGCGCAGCAAGCGCAGTTGGCTGCGTGCATAACCAGCCTTTTCGAACGTGATTGGGTTTTCCTCTCCGGAGCGGAGAATGCGAACGACCACCTTGGGTCCCGCCCTGCCCTTGAAGTTCTGGAACCGCAACTGTCCGCTGAGGCCAGGCAGGTTCAAGGCGATCATGCAGGAGACGAACTTGTCTTCCGTGTACTGGGACACGTTGTTGCCCTGTCGGGTGTTGTTGTAGCCGGCCGCGAGCGCGTCGACGGCTTCTCCGCGCGGATACCGACCGCCCTGGCCGTCTGCGAGCGGTTCGAGCCGGCCATCCACGCGAACCCGCACCTGGGCGACATTGCCGAGCACATCGACGTGAAGATCGGTGGCATCCGAGTGTGCCGCGATCGCGATCCATTCATTGAACAGGCGCAGCGGCTCGCCGCGGCCGCGGGATTGGGTGCTGCGGCCTACGTTGCGCATGACCGTTCGCATCACCTCGGGCGTCGCGATGAGCTCTTGTGCGATCTGGTACCCCTTGGCCCGCAGTTCGCCCTTGAGCGCCCGGAGTTGCCATTGAAGCTCCCGCAACTGCAATTCCGGCATGGGCGCGCAGATGACATTGACGCGCTTGCCGCCGATGTCGGTCGCGGCCAGCCGCTCCTGGTGTTCCGGCGACAGGCGGTAGACCGGATCGTCGCCTCCCGTCAGCAGGCGCTGATAGGTTGGGACGTCGGCGTAGCGATCGATCACGGGAACGGCCGGTTCGGTGACGCCGGGATCGATGGAGGCGGCACGTTCCATCGCGACGTATCCGGCGTTTTCGGGCAACTGAACGATGCGATCGAACCACTTCATGTCATGAGCCCTCGCTGGCAAGCACGATGGTTCGTGACCCGCGCGCCCCTCGGCCGCCCGACAGCACGACGCGGTGCGCGGCGACCGCAGAGACCGTCCAGGGCGCCCCGGGCACGCGCTGACCTTCGGCGAGCATGTAGGACACGCCATCCACCCAGACCTCCGCCAACGCCTTGCTCGATGTCACGATCACCCCGGTCACGGTGACTTGCGGTGCCACAGGGGCCGGCGGGGGCAGCAGCGCTGGAGGCATGGCAGGCGCCGACGCCGCCGCTGGAGGCAACACGGGCAAATCGACCGGGCCTGTTGCAGTGTGCCGCGCGGCATGGCGCGCAATGTTCGATTCGATGATGGCGCGCTGGGCGCGGCTGTAGTCCCCGATGGTTTGCGCGTGCGATGCGGTACACATCAGAGAGATCACTGTGCCGATGGCCAGCCTGTCAACGTAACGAGACATAGTAGTTCCCCGTGGCTTTGAACTTGAGTTGGCCGGCGACGTCGCCGTCACCGATGTCCGCAGAGACGGCTTCCCAGCTGACCCAGGGTGGCGCGGTACGCAGCGCCTCCAGGATGAATGGACCGGGCACACCGCCGAGGGTGATGGCGCCGCTGAGAATAGCCCGCGGATGATCGAACTGGACGGGCACTGCATCGACCCGAGGCCATAACCTGGGCGGCTGGAGGTCGATCGACAGTTCCGCGGTTTTCCAGATCTGGAACAACGACCCCGCTTCGGCGATGGCCTCCTTGAATGTAGGCAACCGGCTCCCTGGCACCTCCAACTTCGATCGCTTGATCGAGATTTCCGACATGGTGGCCGCCGTGTCGAGCGAAGGCACCGGATTGCCTTCCTGGCCGATCCACTGAAGGGTTTCATGCGGGCGGGCGCCGGTCAGTTCGTCGTAGGTGCCTCCCTGGCGAACCCAGACCGCCTCACATCGGCCGATGGTCGCGCTGCACGACCTCGATTTCATGCGCCAGCCCGGAATCCGCACCGGGTCGTCGAACATGCGTTCCACGGCCGCCAGCAGCGCTTGTCGATCCGCCGCCATGCTGGCCGATTGCATGTCGAGCGCGGCGAGGTACTTCGGCACTGGATCGCTTTGGGCGATCGCCCGCTCCTGCGCACGCATGGCTTCGATGCGCTGCGCCTCCCGCACGGAGAACCACACGGCGCAGCCCACGCTGGCAAGCAGCGCCGCGGTGACGAGTGGCCACGGATTCATCGGAATTGGCACGACACGGGCGCCCTTTCCGGCCCCCTGCGCAAGCCAGTGGAAATCGACGGCCTCGCAGTTCGGGTACAAGTCCGGTGTATCGGACCAGATGGGGCGGTCTTCGGAGCCCAGGGCGTTGCGTGCCTCCATTTCGCTCGTGAGCGAGTCGACCGCGGGCATTCCGTCTTCGAGGACGACCACGTAGACGAGGCCGTCCCTTCGGGCACCGTCGGACGGCACGGTGAGGATGAGTGCACCATTGGGAGCTTGCGCGCCAACCCGGGCAGCAAAGCAGTGCGCGGCCGACAACACGCCCTTCGGCAGCCGCACCGATTCCTCGGACGCACGCGGCTGGAACAGACCGTACACCTGGGCTTGCCCCGAAGCGAACAGCGTGTAGTGCGTGGCGTCCACGGCCAGGTTGCGCGTCTCATGGAGCTTGCGCAAGGAGTGTCGCCCGCCGCTCGGTGGACGCCAGCTCAGACCGCCCAGCAAAGGCCCCTCGGCGCCGGATGCCAGGATACGTTCGATCTGCATGGGCGCTCCGCTCACAAAATGGTGGGCCGCACGAAGATCACGAAGTCTTCGCGCTGGCGCTGCATCTTGCGGCTGCCGCCTGCAAGCAGCGGTGCGTCCTCGTCGAGCTTGCGCGTGTCGTCGTTGCTGATCACGCGGCTCAAGCCGGTGATCACCAGCAATTGGCCGGCTTTCAAGGCCACGGTGGATTGATCGACCAGGCTGGCGATCTCAGGGGTCTCGACACGCTGCGAGGTCGCGCCCGACCCGCTCTCGAAGGGTCTCAGTTGCACGAGGGATGACAGGCCGATGCCGAACTTCAGGACCACCGTGTGGTTGTCCATGATGAAAGGTTGTGCGAGGTACCGGTCGCCCGTCGTCACGGTCGCGGGCTTCAGGCCCGGTGCGCCGGCGCCGAGCGTCGAGGCCGCGCCTGGCACCGTTTCACTGATGTACGCCTTGCTGGCCAGGGAAGCCTTGCGCGCCCATTGGCGATTGAGCGTCAAGAGGCTGACAGGACGATGTTGCGTGGACGTTCCGTACTGATTCAAGAGGTGCAGCACGGTGCTGCTGTCTCCTGCCAGGCGCGAGAGCGTATTCGCCGGCGGGTCGCCGCTGAGCACGCTGAAACGCACATTGCCCGTGACGTCGGAATTCACCAGGGTGGCCGGCGATGACAAGGTCATGTTCAATGCACGGGACACTGAATTGATGACAACGGACCAGTCGATGCCTCGCTCATCAGACTCATCGCGCCGCACGGAGTAAATGTCGAACTGAATTTGCGCCTGACGCAGCATCGATTCGTTTTCGGCGCGAATGAAATCGCGAACCTTGGTCATGGTCTCCTTGGTGGTGGTGACCGCGATGCGACCTGAACCATCGGACCGGACGACCGCGGAGCCGGGCACCGGCGAAATGATCTGAGTCACCGCGGCCATCAGCGTGGCCACCGTGGCGGCCTTGCCTTTTTCCGCAACATCGGCGCTCGCATTGTTGGTGCTGAGCCCTCCCCCGGCGCCGCTGCTGCCAGTGGTGCCGGTACTTCCCTGTTCGCTCGAATTCAGCCCCATCGCGTACTGGGTCTCCCCATCCAGGGTGGCCAGTTCGAAGAACTCCGTGCGGAACCGTTCGATGACGATCACGCCGTCGCGGTATTCCCACGACAGGTTGGTCAGATCTGTGATGTGGTTGAGGAATCCTTCCAGCGACCCCTGCCAGCGCATTGCGATGGCATGGACGCCCGTTTCGCGGACGAGTGGGGGCGTTCGCGACGGAGTCGGCTGGGCGCTGGCTGCAGGAAGCGTCGGCAAGGGCACTCCCGCGGCAGGCGATGGGGGCGCCCCCCGACTGGAAGAAGGCGTGTCGGCGAAGACGTCGGGTTTCACCCGGACCGGCACGCCGGTGACCGCCGTGATGCGCTCGGCCACCTGGCGCATGCCCACCTTGCCGCCGGTTCCAGCATCGTTGAAGTTGAGCTTGACCGGTTCCTGGAACACCGACGGCAGCTTCTCATTGCTTCCGATGGGGACCGACACGGATGCCACCCAGGGACGGCTCGACCGGCGCAGCACGACGTGGGCAGACTGTGCCGCCGCGCGGCGGTCGGCGTCGGCGAGGCCGCCTGCGACATCGGCTGGTGCATTGGCTGAAATGGCCGCACCATCCACGACAGGCGCCACATTGTGGGTGCGACCGGCATGGTCGGAAGCCACACGGTCGGTCATCCTCGGGGCGGCACAGCCTGCCAGAAGGCAGGCCGCCGCGATAAGGGTTGAGAGAGTAAAAGCATTCATCGGTGATCTCGTCAAGGGCGGTTCACTGCGCAGCGGTCGCGCACTCGCGGACCTGTTCACCCAGCCGCGTGATGCGGACGAGCGGCGGCGTGTTCGCATAGACGCACGCCTCGAGCGGGTAGTCGGAGAAGCGGATGCCCGGTGAGCGAAGCACGTGCTGGAGAGCCTCTTCGAAGGTCCCGACGTAAACATCGGGCGCACCGATCAGGAAGTTCCGGGCTGCATCCCACTTGAGCTTGTGGCCCGCGGCGGCGGACCATCGCTCCAAGGTCTTGGCGAGGGTCACATCGGTGGCCATGACCTCCCAGCGCTTGACCTCGGATGAGGCATTCGCCTGTGAAGGCGGGGCCGCGGGCGATGCGTCCGGCGGGCGCTCGGGAGCCGCTGCACCTGCCTGCGGCTGGAAGCCGCAGCACGCAATGACCGTGCAGGCCGCGGCCAGGGGTTTGATGATCATGGCTAGTCCTCCCATTGGAATGAATGTCGACCGGCTTCGCACTTGCGGTTCACGGCTCGGTTCGATCGGCCGCAACGACGTCGGCGGTGCGAGGCACCGGCCGCATGGACACCGCCGGTTCAGCGGTGCCCTCGCGTGCGGGGATGGGTGCCGGCGTCTTCTGCGCCTGGCCGGGCGCGCGCCACTGCACACTGATGGCGCTGGCGGCACGCCATCCACGGTGCTCTGAACCCATCGGGCCTTCGACCTCGATGTGCCGCGCCACCATGCCGCTGTCGATCAGCGTCTGCCGCACTTGCGCGACCCGCTTGCGCATGAGCGCGTCGCGGCTGTGCGTGCCGAAGACCAGGATGCGGGCATGCGCTTGCGACCCCAACCGCCTGGACACCGTCGCCAGCGCATCGCGCGAGCTGTTGGACAGCTGCGCGGTCTGGCCGACGAACGCCAGCTCGTGACTGGCTTGCTGTTCGGGTTCGATCCATTCAATGATGTCGCCACGGATCGGCGTGGCATAGCTGCTGAGCGTGCGGTCCGCCGGGGGTGCTGGCAAAGATCTGCCGGAACCAGCCGGCGGGGTTGCCGCCTTCGGTGCCAAGGTGGCATGTTCGACCCGCGCGGTATGTCCCGCCAATACCAGCGTATAGGCCAACGCGCGCCCGCTCACCGTGTGGTATGGCCCTTCGACGGCCGGCACGATCGCGTCCGGGCCATGCTCTGCAAAAATGAGCGGCACGGGGGCGCCGGCGGGAAACTGGAAGTACGTCTTCGAAGCCCCGTCGTCGAACACCTGGACAGGTCGTGCGGCCCGGTCTCCCGAGATGCGGTAGGCGAAATCGAAAGGGCCCACGCTGCCGACGGCCCGTGCGCTCTGCTGGACACCGGCCAAGGCGGCAACCACAAGCCACGCGGACCACCACCGCCTCATGAATCGTTTGCCGCTCACTGTGCTGCCCTTTCCGCGAATACCGAGGGGAATCCCATGTCGCGTACCACCTCGACATTGATGCGCGAGCCTTCTTCGATGGTCACTGTGGGCGGTATGGCCTTGTGCCGCTCCAGCTCCGCACGCGCGGTGTCGATGAAGACCTGCCCGGTGGCCGAGACGCCACCCTGCCCCTGTCCCTGTCCGCCGCCATTCGGCAAGGCCGCGACCCGGGTCACGCGATCGGCCAGCACGCCCATCAGCAGCGCAGCGCCGAAACTGCGAAAGAAATGGCGGTCGACGTCGCCCGTGACACCGGCCTGCCCCGCCTCGTCGGAGCCGGTGGCGCCGGGCAAGTCGAATGTGGCGCCGTCAGGCATCTTCAGTTTCGTGAAAGCGAATTGCAGGCGGCTCTGCCCTGGCTTGACATCGCTGTTGTAGGCACCCACAAGAAGCGCCCCCTTCGGGAGCAACAGGCGGCGACTGGTGCGGGAGTCGTAGACGTCCATTGAGACGCGGGCCGTGACCACGCCCGGCATGTCGCTGTTGATGCGGCGTGTGAGCACGCAGGGGATGACGGTGCCCTGGTACAGCATCAGGTCTGCAGCAGGGGGTTTCTGCAGCAGCAACTCGTCGCGGCCCGGCGTTGCCAGCTGCTGCGCCCACTGCCGCTCGGTGTCAGCGCGCGACAAGCTGGGTGCCTGACCGTGCGTTGCCTTGATGGCATCGACCACCGGGGCGAGTGCATCGGGGCCGCCGCCCGGCAAGGCTCCGCCAAGCCGGCGGGCGAGGTCCGGTGGTGCAGCGCCATCCTGCCGCGCATCCGCCTTGCCCGGCGATGGGGCGCCGTCGTCGAACACCGTGGCAGCGGCAGAGCGTGATGCCCGCTCCCGCTCGACGGCCGCGCTGTCGATGTCGCGAGCGGCACCTTCGCGCCCCGACGGCCGCAGGGCTGCACCGCCCTCATCGAGACCAGGCAAGGCCTGGGCAGGCAGAGGCGCATGAGACAAGGTGACCGCCTGCACCGCGGAAGCCGGAACGTCAGGGGCTGTGGGTGCAGGCAAGTTGTCAGCCTTCGCATGTTCGGCGGCCTCATCCACCCAATGGGCGTTGCCTTGTTGCTGCGACGTCACCGACTCCGGTTTCTGCAGTTCGGCGCGGGCCTTCTGGTCACCGGTCATCAACGGTTCATCGTGCGAGGTCAGCATGAACACCGCCATGGCAGTGAGCGATAGGACCACGAACACCCCGGCGAGCAGCTTGCGCGGCACGCCGCCGGGGGTGGTGTAGCCCTCGGGAGCGATCAGCATGTCGGCCATCAGCGCTCCCCGTTCCGCCCGAAGCCTAGGCGCGCGAAGAAGCCGGGTTTCGATGAATGGCGCAGCACCTCGACCTTCGCCTTGCCGAGCTTGAGCACGAACTTCTCCATCGTGCGTTGGACGACGAGGTACGGCGCGCTCACGCTGTAGTTGACCAGCGCCGTCTCGTCTGCATCCGGCGTCAGCATGAACAGGGCGGGCAACTCCTGCAGGTCATCGGGCAGGCGGATGAAGGTGTGGGAGCCGTCGTCGAAGACCTGGAGGGGGTCTGAATGGCGCGTCGCCGTCGATGTCGTACTTGAAATACAGCTTCTCCACATCCACGCCCGGCATCGGTGGTTCGCGTCCGGAGACCGATCGCGGCGCGGGCCGGGTGGCGGGCGACATGGCCTCATCGCCGGATGGACGCGTCTGGTCCAGCAAGGCGGTGTCGGCGTAGGCCCAGGCCACGCGCGTGTACCACTTCTTGCCTTCCGCGGTGCTTTGCAAATCGAGGTGGTACGAACGCTTGGTGGTGACGACCAGCAGGTTCGTCGACACGTTGTCCCACTTGGGCTTGATTTCCACAAAGGCCTTGCTGGACGGAACCGAGACGCTGAAGTTCGATGTGTCACCGGCCGAGACGTAGGTGACCCGCTCGTCGCCGGAGAGTTTGAGCTGCGTCGTGTTGCGGGGACGCACGAGCACCTTGTAGATGCGATCGTCGTCGTAGTCGAACGTCACCATGCGGGCTTCACCGAGGACGGGTGTGGGCACCAGCGGAGACTGTGCCGATGCGCAGGCACAAGCGGCGGCGACCAGCGCGGCGCAAAGGCGGGGAACAGGCGATGTCATGACAGATCCTGGGCGCGTTCAAAGTGGGTGATGTTCAAACCGGCCGGGTTGGCAAGCACGTCTTCCTCGTTGTCCGGAATGGCCAGCACGTAGTGCACGGTGAAGCGCCAACGCCGAACCAAGGGTTCTCCGGTGCCCGTGCGCTCGGTGGTGGTGACGAACACGAAGGCAATGCCGTTCTGCGAGACGTCGACGCCGCTGGCCCGGGCCGTGCGGACGAGGCCCGGTGTGGCGGTGAGCCGTTTGAACGGCGCTTCGAGGTCGACGAATTCCTTGTGCTGGGACACGGCCTTGCCGCGCAGCGGTCGAATGGAAAGACGAAGGTTGTCTCGTGTGAGGTAGGGGTCGATCACCATCAGGCGCTCGACCCACCGAGCGAGTTCGGACTTCACGACGCCGGTGGTGGGCTTGTAGGCCGAGGCCTCCACCACTTTCACCACGGCGCCATCGCCCGTGTGTTCGACGGCATACGGCACCACCCGCTTGAGCGGTAGCATGCGCGAGATGGCAAAGGCCTGGGCGGCCACGACCAGTGCCAGCACGACACTGGTGACGAACCAGCGCGCGGCATGGGCCTGCGGATCGCCGAAGAGTTCGGCGAAGAGGCGCACATTGGGGAGCGCGACCGGCGGCGTGTTGCGCAACGGGCGCTGAGATGGCTTGGCCTCGCGGCGTGCCTGGCCGTCGGGCCGCGCGGGCATCAGCGAAGCGCTGGGGTGGATGGTGTGCACGGGTGGGCGGTTCAAAATCGGAAGAGACGATTTTGAAACCTCACCACGCCGGCCCCGCCCGAAAACCGCCTTGAAAAACCGTCGTCCCTAGGGGGCTGCGGCCTTCAAGCTAGGGGGCCCCGCGGCAGAGTGGACGTTGCGGGCGCGAATCGAATCGCGCCCTCGCCGTCAGTGGCACCACGGGTCCGGCATTTCAATCCCGCGGCCCGTGGGCCCCCTTCAATCGCGCCGGGCAGGCGCAGCTGGATTGCCCCGCCAGCGTGTGGCAGCGGGCAGCGACTCGCCTTTCATCACGAGCGTCATGGGGCCGAGCTGAACGCGCTCTCCGAGCCGCGCGCCATAGAGCACCGTGCTGCGCGGCCCCACCGTCACTTGGGGCCCGATCACCACATGATCCACTTTCATCACGCGGTCTTCGAACAAATGCGTCTGCGGGCAGGTCAGTGCGTTCATCTCCGCATGGTCGCCGATGTGCACACAATCAAACTCGGTGATGTCGGTGGTGTCGAGGTACACGCCCTTGCCGATGTGGCATCCGAGCAGGTTGAAGGCCCATGGCAGCCATGGCGTGCCACGCAGATAACGCATGAAATTCGGCACGGCGATGCCTTCGTACAGGTTGGTCGCAGCCTCCGACAGCCAGACGAACGGCGTCCACATGGGCTCCGACCGTTGGCGATACCGTCCCAGCAACAGCCATTTGAACGCAGCCACGAACACGAAGGTGGCCGCGCCGAAGATGAGGCCATAGCCGGTGAGCTCCCACGCCACACGGCCCCACAGCCCGACGCCGGCGATGGGCATCACGGCCAGCACGATGGCATACCCGGCGGCGATGACGATGGCGTGGGGAGCGACGATGCGGAAGGCCTCGATCAGCCCGCGTGCGAAGCGTCGCCAGGGCGACGGCCGGAAGGTCAGCGATTCGGGAAACCCCGTCACCGTCTCGCGGGCAGGCAGGTGCATGGCAGGTGATCCGAGCCAGGTGTCGCCGCTTTGCATCTTCGACGCCTCGGGCGCACGAGACAACACCCCGACGAGCACGTTCTCGGGCAAGGTAGTGCCGTCGGGGATGTAAGCGCCGTTGCCCACGAAACTGCGGCGCGAGACGACCGTGGGCTGCATGGTCATCCAACCGCCGTCGATCTCTTCGTCGCCCAGCAACACGGCGTCGGCAATGAAAGTTTCATCGCCGAGCGTCAGCATGTCGGGCACCACCCCGAGGGCCGTGGAGATTTCGGCATCTCGCCCCACTTTCGCGCCGAGCAGCCGGTACCACGAGGGCGCGAACACGGTGGCGTAGATGCCGTGCAGCACTTGGAGGCTCGACTCCTGGATCTGATTGACCAGCCACTTGCCGCAGTACACATTGCTGTGCACCGGCCAGCTGCCGGTGCGCAGCCGCGGCAGGACCGACCAGCGGATGCCCGCGGACAACAGCGCCGTCAACACGATCATCACGGCGCTCGCCGGCAGCGCGAGCACGAAGTACTTGAGCAGCGGCAGGCCGGAGAACAGGGCAGACAGGCGCGGGAACAATTCCGCATCGTCCAGCACGTCGATCAGCATGAACGTGGGGAACACGGGCATGAAGAACAGCGTGGCGATCAGGAGCGCACCGACCACGAAGAAGGCGGTTTCCCCCGCCCGGCGAGCCCGGGACACGCTCGGACGTGGCCGGAGGGAAGCAGGATCGAACGGCCCGGCATCGCGCACAGGTGAACCCGTGAACAGCCGCCCCGCGGGAACGCCCTCCCCGGCCCGGAGCGCCGATTGGGCATCCAGATGAGCCCAGTCGCCGAGCGATGTATTGCCTTCCAGCACGGCATACGAACCCACGTGGGAATCGGCTCCCATCGCGATGGTGCCCAGAATGAACCGCCCTTGTTCGACGCGTGCATTCTCGAAGTTGACGGCGTTGCCGATGCTGACTCGATCGCCCAAGGTCAGAAGATCGGGCGCCCGCAGCGTGATCGACCCGATGGCGGCGTCATCGCCCACGCGGGCGCCGAGTGCGCGCAACCACCATGCATGCAGCGATGATCCGTGTATCAGGTAGGTGGGCACGGCCTCGACGAGCCGGTCGGCCAGCCACCAACGGTAGTAGACCAAGCCCCACAGAGGGTAGCTGCCCGCCTTGAGCCTTCCCGCCACGAGCCATTTGCCCAAGATGGCAATCGCGAACTCAAGCACCGTCGCGATGAGGAACACCAGCACCGACATCGCCACGGCAAACGGCACCGAATCGTCGGGGCTTCCCGTATGGAAGTGGTACGTGAAGAAGGGCGCGAGCCATTGCCCCATCCGGATGGTCAGCAGCGGTGGCACGGCCAGCGCCTGGAACAAGCCGCAGCGCCAGCGGCGCCATGCCGAAGGCGGTGCCCACGGTGCCACATCGTCCGCGGGCGTCTGCGCGGCCGCCTCCAGGGCGCGCGCAATGTCGCCGACCTTGCGGTGCATGTAGATGTCTCGCACGGTGGCATGCGCGTACCGTGGGTCGGCGCGCAGTGCGGATGCCAGACGTGCCGCAAAGAGCGAATGCCCGCCCAGGTCGGAGAAGAAATCGGCCTCACGCCGGATGGGCTGCCCGGGGAAGAGTTTCTCGAGCGCCGGGAACATCACCGCCTCGAGCGGTGTCTCGGGAGCGTCGGAATCCTCGGAGGCGCTCGCGGCCGCCAGGGGCCGGGCCTTGAGCGCGTTGCGATCGATCTTGCCGGAAGTCAGCCGCGGCATCTCGCCAAGCCGCTCGAAGCGCGTAGGCACCATGTACGGCGGCAAGCTCGCCGCCAGCGACGCACGCAAGGATGCGTCATCGGGCGCTCCACCCCCATCGGCCACAAGATAAGCCACGAGCTGGTCGACGCCATCATCCTTGCGCAGCAAGACAGCGGTGGTGCCGACGCCCGGCAACGCGGCCAGCGCCGCCTCGATCTCGCCAAGCTCCACCCGGAACCCTCGGATCTTCACCTGATCGTCCGCCCGGCCGAGGCACTGGATTCGACCCTGTTCGTCGATCCGGGCCAGGTCGCCAGTGCGGTAAAGGCGGCTGTCCGCTGGTCTCTCGGCCCACGGGTTGTCGAGGAACTTCTGCGCCGTCAAATCGGGCCGCCCCAGGTAACCCGCGGCCACGCCCGGGCCGAAGATGCAGAGCTCGCCGACATCCCCTGGCGGCAACAGGCGCAGGCCCGCCTCCACATCGGTCGCGATGACCAGCAGGCCGTAGTTGGGGAGCGGTGTGCCGATGGTGACGGGGCGTCCGGCATGCAATTCGGCCAGGCTCGCCGACACGGTCGCCTCCGTGGGCCCGTACGTGTTGAACACCTGACGACCCGGTCGCGCCCAACGGGCCACGAGGGATTCGGGGCACATTTCTCCGCCGAGGTTGATCAGCCGCAGGTGGGGCACATCGTCTTCGAACAGGGCCAGCAGCGTGGGCACCGCGTGAAGCACCGTGACCCCGGCGTCGACGAGGGCGCGTGGCAGGGCCTCGGGATCGGAAGCCAGCGCCTTGGGGGACAGCCACAGCGTGGCTCCCACGAGGTAGCTGATCCAGATCTCTTCGAACGACATGTCGAAGGCCACCGAAAAGCCCTGGTACACGCGGTCGTCCTCCCGGACGCCGAGCACGGCGTTCTCGCTGCGCAGGAAGTGGCAGATGCTCCCCTGCTGCACGACGATGCCCTTGGGCTTGCCGGTGGAGCCTGAGGTGTAGATCACGTAGGCGGGATGGTCGGGCCTTGCGCCGTCGCGGCGAACGTCGGGCGCGGGCGCGGGATCGCGAAGGGCTTCGGCCGTCCACACGGGCCTTCCGAGGGAAGACAGGCGCCCCGCCGAGGCGGCATCGGTCACGATGCCGACGGCCTGTGCATCGTCCAGGCACACCGCGATGCGATCCACCGGATTGTCCGCATCGGACGGCAGCCAGGCGGCACCGGTCTTGGCGATCGCCAGTTGCATCGTGAGCAGGTCGATGCCACGGGGCAGCCACAGGCCCACGATATGGCCCGGTTTCACGCCGGCGGCAATCAGCCGGGCACATGCCCGGTTCGACAGCTCGTCAAGTTCGCCGTAGGTGACGGTGCGCCCCTCGAACTCGAGCGCAGGATGATCGGGCCGGCGCCGCGCCGTGGCCTCGAACACGTCGGCCAGCACCTCATCGCGCAACAGATCGGGCCGGTTCGGGCCGGCCAGCACTCCCGCTCGGGCGGGCAAAACAGCGGTGCTCAATTTCAACGCTCGGAGACTTGAATTCGGTTGCGGCCCAGGCGGCCGTGACGATCATGGCAATGCTTGAGGAGGGGGGCGTCGATCATCAAAAATCCAAGGGGCGAAGAGGTGCGTGTGTGCGCGAGTGCACTGCGCGGCAAAACATTGATCATAGGCACGGGGCGGCGATGCGCGGATCAGCACATCGGTTGTCGTCTCGGGGTTCTCAGGTTTGAAGCGACCGCATTGTGCTCCCATCGGGCAGCTGCGACCGTTCATTCGAAGGCACATCGGCCGGCACGGCCCCGTACCAGCGCAGGGCGGGACGATCTTGACCAGGAGCGTGCGTGAAGAACGGCATGTGCGGAGCATTCGAGGAACCAGGGCGGCTCACTCCGCGAGAGTTGACCCCAGCAGGGGCGGCGCGTCAATGTTTTTGATGGACACCCACGTCGTTGACGGGTGCGCCCTCGGCCGCCTGCGCCATCAGCCCCGTCGAGGGGACCGTCCGGGCTTCAGGGGGCGCTTCGAGGAGCGACACATGGGGGCTTCCCAGGAACTGGGCGTATTGAATCACCGAATTGTGAACGCCCCCAGGCACCGGTTTCCAGGGATCGGCTCCCCGAGCCAGCAGGAACGCAAGGATTTCTTGCTGGCGCGACGGTTCGGCGAGGAATCCGGGTTGCAGCACACGGGCCAAAGGTGACCAGGGCAACTGGGTGCCCTGCGTCGGCGGGACCCGGTTGGCGAGTTGCGGCAGGCGGTCGAGCCACCACTGCAGCGCCTCCTGGTTTCCCGCACGCAGCGCCGCCTCGAAACCGGCCGGCTGGCGCCCTTCGAACGCCCCGAGCGACGCTTGCGCCGTGTGGCCCTGGGCCTCGAGTCGGCGGGCGAATGCCGATTGAAGATAGCCGGGATGCAAGGCGCCGAGAACGCCGAAACCGATCGAGTCTCGCTGGAAAGCACCCGCGTCGAGCCAGGCAGTCAACACGCGATCCAACCCCACATCACGGGCTTTCGGGCAGCTCAGCATGCGCACCACATCGTGACGGACGGAGCGGACATCGGCATCGGCCAGCCACACGATGGCCCGGAGGGACTCCGGCGAGGCGGCCTTGAAATCGGGGCACGGATGGCTTGCCGCCAAGGCCACGAGCGGTGGAACGGCGCATGTTTCGGGCTGGGCCCCCTTGTCCAGCAGTTCAGGCAGCACCGGCCAGAGCACCGGATCGCGGGCGGCGATGGTGACGGGACACCCCTGCAGTTCGTTTTGCCGGATGTCCTCCGGACGCAGGCTGCCCTTCTCGAAGGCCCCGCAGCGCGGCGTGAGCGCCTTCTCCACGGTGTTCATCCGGAAGCACGGGACCGGGTCGCCCTCCGTGTACTTCGCGTACAGGTGCTTCGTGATCTCCCAGGTGATGCTGGTGTCGGTGGCGATGCCGACTGCAGTGAGCGCCAAGGACGTGGCGCTGCATCCCGCCACACACACCAGCGCCATCAACGATGCGGCAGCAAGGCCGAGGCGGGTCCACAGGGAAGGCGGGCACATGAAAAATCCAGACGACTACACCCCGCCACGCAACAATCGAGCCCATCCATGCCCCGCACCATCCCACTTCGCGAACTGAGCATTCCTTCACATTTTCCACGGACGCTCACCCTGCGCGGAGTCACCTCGGCGGCGATGGCCGGTGACACTTCTTGCCCCTGCCGACACCGCCTGTCATAAACCGGCAGGATGGGCGCTGAGGGTGACCGCTCGTTCAGCGCGGGATCTCGCGCACCAACCGGATCCCGACCAGGGTGTACCGCGTCTGCGGCGTGTTCCAGTTCCGGAACGAGCAGCGCGCATAGAGGGGCCAGGTGTGCCACGACCCACCCCGCCGAACCTTGACGCCGCCATCGGCCGGGCCGGTCGGGTCGGCTGCGGGCGAGGTGCGGTAGTAGTCCGCCGCATACCAATCGGAGACCCATTCCCACACATTGCCGTGCATGTCGTACAGGCCGAAGGCGTTGGGCTTGAAGCGGCCCACCGGGGACGTGAAGGCGAAGCCGTCGTGCCCGGCGACCGCACGGTTTCGCCACTGCGGCCAGTTCACCGCCGCATCGGCGTCGAAGGTGTTGCCTTCCGTCACCAGGCCCTGCGGGTCGTCGCCATGCTGGTAGCGCCCTTTCCCTCCGGCACGGCAGGCGTACTCCCATTCCGCCTCGGTCGGCAGCCGGTACTGGCGGCCCTCCGTGGCAGACAGCCAGCGCGCCAGCGCCATGGCGTCGTTCCAGGTCACGTTGACCACCGGGTGATCGTCGCCCTGCGCGAAACCAGGCTGGCGCCACGAGTACGCGGGAAGACGCCCCTCGAACGCATCGCCGCGGGCGGTGCTGGCCGGGTCGTACGCGGGGTTGTACCCGTACCCGCCCGTGCCGTCGGCAACCGATTCGGGCACATGGCCCGAGCGCTCGAGGAAGGCGCGGAACTGGCCCACCGTGATTTCGTACCGGCTCATCTCGAACGGCTTCGTGATGCGCACGGTGTGGACGGGCGCTTCATCCGACAGGCCGGCCAGACGCTGCGGCTCCAATTCCGGGTATGCCAAGGCCAGGGCGGCAGGTGGCTCCTCGCTGCCCATCGAGAACTCGCCGGCGGGCAGCCGCACGAACTCGATGCCAAGCGCATCGCGCGAAGGCGGCACGGCGGCGCAACCCGCCAACATCGAAACGCACAGCGACACCGGCCACATCGATTTCATGCCGGCAGTGTGTCACGGTTCGGCGGCCCTCAGATGGCGAACGAGAATTCCAGTGGATGCGCCCGCCCGGGCCTCCTGCCCCGTTCCACACGTTGGAGCATCAATTCCACCAGCGTCTTGGCCATCGGCAGCGGACCGAAGCCGGACTCCACATTGATGTGCCCCACCGGTCCCAGATTGATGAACTGCGCACCCCAGATGCGCGCCCAGGCTTTCGCACTGCCGATGCGCATCCACGGGTCGTTCTCGCTGCCAAGGAGGGCTGCGGGAATCGAAAGCCTGGCATGCGGCAGCAGCCGCCCCACGGCGAATTTCTCAGGATCCGCCGGCGCCACCATCAACGCCGCATCGACGGCATGGCCACCCTGCGCGAGGTAGCGCGCGAGCGCCAGGCACCCGAAGCTGTGCGCCACGGCCACCCAGCGGGCGCCTGGATGGCATGCCACCGTCAGTTCGATGCGGTCAGCCCAGCGTTCGACGTCCGCACGGGCCCAATCGTCCTGATGCACCCGGGTGGCGTGACGGAAGTGCCCTTCGAGCCACGTCTGCCAGTGGCCGGGACCACTGTCGTGCAGACCGGGCACGACCAGCACGCGCACCGGATCTCCTTTGAAGCTCATCGTGTGCCCTCTGGCTTCACAGCGTCGCGATGGAGACTTCGGTCGATTTCACCAGCGCGACCACATCGCGCCCGGGCTTGAGGCCCAGCTCCTTGAGCGACCGCGTGGTGATCACCGAGGTGACGACCAGCCCCGAGGGCGTCTCCACATCGATCTCCGAGACCACGGGCCCCTCGATCACCTCCTTGACCTTGCCGCGGAACTGGTTGCGCACATTGATGGCGGTGATGCTCATGGTGTCTCCGAATGAGTGGATGAAGGAACTGTCGTCACGCGTTGGGGAGCCATGACGATACAAACGGTCCCGCTGCCGCAGAAGGAAGAAGAACGCCTGTCGATATGGCGAATGCGAATTTGCGGCCCTCCCGGTGCGAGGCTGAACAAAAGTTCACGTCCCAGGAAGAAGAACCCGAGGAATCCTCGCGGAACGCCAACATGCCGGCCATTTGTTTGGGATGATTCGGCCCCATGCAAACGCCTTTTCCCGAACCGCTCTGGGTGGCCTGCCTGTGCGCGGCCTGGTGCGGCACCTGTCGCGAGTACCGTGCCACCTTCGATTCGGTCGCGGCAGCCTGCCCGGACGCCCGCTTCGCATGGATCGACATCGAGGATGAGGCCGACCTCGTGGACCCGGTCGAAGTCGAGAACTTCCCCACGTTGCTGATCGCCGTGCGGGATGAGCCGGTCTTCTTCGGCCCGCTGATGCCCCATCGCGAAACGCTCGTGCGGCTGGTCCGGTCGCATGCGGAGGGCGACGGCGGCCCGGCGCTCGCAGACGATGGGGTGCGCGCCCTGGTGACCCGGCTTCAAAATGCCGGCTTTTAGTTACTTTCGTCGTGTCGCAAACCAGCCCAGAAGACATCTAATACAGGCCATCGTCAATCCACCGACCCGGCCTTGTCCCTCAATCTGATCGAAGGCGCCAAGCGGCTTCAGGCCCTGATGAATCGCCAGCACCAACAGCTGGTGCGCCTGCACTTCCCGAAGAACGACGGCCCCGAGGTCCCGATGGTGGCAAACCGCCTCGACGCGTTGGAGCGCCTGTCGGGCGACTTCCAGTTCACGGTCGAGGTGCTGTCCAGCGATCCGCGCATCCCCCTCAAATCGGTGCTCGGCAAGTTGGTGACGATCGAGCTGACGCGAGAGCAAGGCGAGCCGCGGTGGTTCAGTGGCTACGTTTTCGAGTTCCGGTTCGTCGGGATCGAAGGCGGCCTGGCGCAATACGACATGGTGCTGCTGCCATGGCTCGCCTTCCTGCGGCTGCGCAAGGACAACTACATCTTCCATGGCGCCACCGTGGAACAGCAGACCGGCGAAATCTTCGCCGACTACGAGACCACCGACTGGCGGGCCGTGGCCCTCGGCACCGACCCCGTCATGACCGACGCGGTGCAATTCGACGAGAGCGACTACAACTACCTGCACCGCCGGTGGGAGGCGCTCGGCTGGCACTACTGGTATGAGCACCGCCAGGACGGCCACACCCTGGTGCTCAGCGGCGATTCCACCCTGTCGAACCCGCTCGATGCGCCCGGCCCGGACATCCCCTTCCACGACGAAGCCACCTTGGCCGAGGACCACGGCTTCACCCAGGTGACGCCGGTCAGGCGCCTGTCATCCACCGCCGTGGCCGCCACGAGCTTCGACTTCAAGAACCCCCGCCCCCAGGCCAGCGACACGCCCACGCAGAATGAGCAGGGCGATGTGCCCGAGCTGGAGGTGTACGAATACAGTGGCGCCTACGGATTCCCCACCCGCGAGGCCGGGCAGGCATTCGTTCGCCTGCGCATGGAAGAGATCGAGGCCGCCGGCAAGCACTTCTCGGCCATCGGCAACTTCCGGGGGGTGATGCCGGGCCGCTGGTTCCGCCTCGGCGGCCACTTCGATCAGCAGGTGCTGGGCAGCAACGCATCCGATCACGAGTTCCTCGTCATCGATGTGCAGCACACGGCGGCCAACAACTACGGCGCCGACGTGGCCCTGCCCGCCCACTACCACAACCGCGTCACCTGCCTGCGCAAGAAGATTCCATGGCGGCCCTCACGCGGCTTTAACAGCAGCGAGCCACGCATCTACGGCCTGCAGACGGCCATCGTCGTGGGCCCCAAAGGCACCGAGATCCACAGTGACGAATACGGCCGCGTGCGCGTCCAGTTCCATTGGGACCGCGAGGGCAAGTTCGACGAGAAGTCCTCCGCCTGGGTCCGCGTCGCGAGCACATGGGCCGGCAGCAACTTCGGCTTCATCGCGGTGCCCCGCATCGGCCAGGAGGTGCTGGTCCAGTTCCTCGACGGCAACCCCGACCGTCCGCTCATCACCGGCCGCGTCTACAACGCCGCCAACATGCCGCCGTGGGAACTGCCCGCCCACCAGACCCAGACCGGCATCCTGACCCGCTCCAGCCAGGGCGGCGGCTACGAGAACGCCAACGCGCTGCGCTTCGAAGACAAGAAGGGCAGCGAAGAGGTCTGGCTGCATGCCGAGAAAAACCAGCGCATCGAGGTCGAACACGATGAGAGCCACTGGGTCGGGCACGATCGGAACAAGGTCATCGACCACGACGAGCTGGTGCAGGTCAAGCACGACCGCTTCAACAACATCGACGTCAACCACACTGAAAAGATCGGGAGCAACCACACCGAGACGATCGGTGCCAACCACAAGCAGACGATCGGCAAGAACCAGGCGATCAAGATCGGCAAGAACCTGACCGAGACGGTCGGCATGGCGAACATCCAGAACGTCGGGCTTGCCAAGATCGCGAACATCGGGCTGGGTTACGCCATCAATGTGGGCGCCGGGTACAGCGTCAATGTCGGCGGCCTGGCCAACTTCGTGGTGGGCGGCGCGTTCAATGAACAAGTGGGCAAGAGCCGCGGCATCTCCGCGGGAGACAACGTCACCGTCAACGCTGGCAAGACAATGTCGCTCACGGGGGTCGACAAGATCACCGCCAACGGCAAGGAAGTCTTCATCGAAGGCAGCACCAAGCTCGTGCTGGCCGTGGGCGCGAGCACCATCACGATGACGCCGGGCGAGATCAACATCAACGCCCCGATGGTGAAGATCAACTGCCCGGCGGCGCCTTCCTCGGCGTTGGCCGCCCCGGCCCCGGAGACCAGCGTCAAGACCGGGCTGGGCCCGGAGGTGGATGCCATCGCCAGCAAGTCGCCCACGCTGCTTCAGGACCTGGCCGCCTTGCAGGCCGCCAAGTGGACGATCAAATACGGGCCCGCCGGCAAAGGCTCGCACGCTGATCGCAAGGACAAGGTCATCACGATCGACAGCGCACGAAAACAAGACCCCAAGCAGGTCGTTCGATCGCTCTCACACGAGGTCGGCCACGCAAGCTACCCGTACAACGCTGATTACTCGAGCAAGGACGGGTATGTGAAAGGCGCACTCGCCGATGAAGGCGCCGCCACCATCAAGAACATCCAGGCTCAGCGCGAGATCTACGCTAACTCCGGCAAGACCATCGACATCGGCCTGTCCGGCAATCCAGCCAACCATGAGCAGTACAAGGCCGCATACGATCAGTACCTGAACGACGGCAATGCGGCGGCAGCGCGCGACAGGATCGGCCAGGTCTACGGTACCGGTGAGCGCGCATCCGGCAAGACCAACCCGACCTACAACGAGTACTACGGTGGCTGGTACACCAAGAACTTTCCAGGCAGGCCATGACAGGGCCCCCAGGCGTTGTGCGAGCGTCATCGCCGCGCTGTTGATCGCCTTTCCCGTCATCGCGAGCCCGTGTGCCCCACCCGAAAGAACCTCCATGAAGACCTTGGACCTCTGGACCGTCGTCGACTACCTGCCGACCCGGCTGCCCTTCTCCACCGACAAGATCGAATCGGCCTTGAACGTTGTCCTCACCTTGGTCGATGAGAACGACTTCGTTCGCTTCTATGAGGCAGCGGACGTGGCCTTGAGCCATGGTGTGCTCATCGAGAAGATCGACGTGCGCATCCAGAAGCAACAGCCCGACCCTGGCTTCGTCTCGCTGAAGATCGCCGGCGCTTGCGTGCCGCGCGCCGAGGTCATGAGCCGCTACGACGGCCTGGCCATCACGGACGTGCCGCGCGGCCGCTCGCCCGACGAACAAACCAGCTGGTCCCGCCGAGAGGTATGGGGCGAGCTGACATTCGGATTCACCGAAAGCGCGCCGGACTGCCTGCGCACCATCGTGTTCGACCCGTCCCAGCCGGGGCGCTGAAGCCCAATCATCGACGCCCGCCATGCAACCCGCCGCCCGTGTCGCCGACATGCACGTCTGCCCGAAGGTCGAGCCGGGCCCGAAGCCTCACGTGGGCGGCCCGATCCTGCCGCCGGGCTGTGTCACCGTGTTGATCGACGGCATGCCGGCGGCGCGCCAGGGCGACAAGGCCTTTTGCGTCGGCCCGCCCGACACCATCGCTCAAGGAGAGCCCACCGTGCTGATCGGGGGCATGCCCGCTGCACGGCTGGGCGACAGGACGGCACATGGCGGCGTCATCGTGGCCGGGTGCACCACCGTGCTCATCGGCGCTCAAGCCCAGGGCAAGTGCCTGATCCAGGCCGCGGCCGACGGCTCGCCCTTCGTCGAAAGCATCGACGGTGCCTGAACATCGGCGTCGGTTGCTGCGGGCCGACCGGCTCGAAACCCTGCTCTTCTCGACCGGATCGACGGTGTTCGCGCTGCTCGATGCCGCGCGTGACCCAGGCGTGGTGCCGCTGCTCGAGCGCGGAGACTGCCCTTACGCCTGCCTCTACAAGGGTCAGGCGGCCGCCACCTACCGCAACTACGCCCCCTACCTCGTCCAGCTCTCCGCCGACGCCGACGTCACCGACCGCCTGCTGCGCGACGGCTGGGGCACGAGCGCAGGCCTGTTCCTCGGCACCTCGCTCTCCGCCGGCGAACTCTGCCAGCACCTTCGCCACTTCCTGTACGTGACGCTGCCCAACGGCAAGCAGGCGTACTTTCGCTTCTACGACCCGCGCGTCATGCGGTCTTTCCTGCCCACGTGCACCGGCGCCCAGCTCGACGACTTTCTTCGCGGCGCGATCGACTGGTTCGTGATCGAAGGGCTCGACCCCGATACGGCACAGGTGTACAGCCGGGTGCACGGCGCGCGCGACCACGAACCCCGCCTCGCCTTCGACAGCGTCACGGTCGCGATGACCGCCTGAGCCATGAACATTCCGCCGGACCAGTTCGAACAGATGCTGCAGCACGATGAAGACACCTTCATCCTGCGCACGATGGATGCGATTCGTGAGGACCATCCCACCTCCCGCGAGACCGACGACATGCGCCGCGGCTACGTGAAGGTGGGCTTCAAGCGGGCCCGGCGTCACGGCCTCACCTCCGACGAGGACTTGATGACCTATGTGCTGCTGATGTACCGCATCAACCCGAACTTCGACCAGCATCCGCGGATCGCTGCCATGCTGGCCGACACATCGCTGCCTCCTTCTGAACGCTGGGACCGCCTCTTTGGCGATGATTTCGACGACGCCTGGTTCGAGGCGTCGGACGGGGAATTCCGTGACGGGACCTATTGGCTCGATCCCGATCGCCCACCGGAAGCCGCCGCCGGCACCGAACCCGTCACGGCCGACGATTGGGCCGAACTCGTCGTCGGGCTCAGGCAGTCGCAACATCCGGGCCCCTATCCCCCGGCCACCCCCGAGGAGCTGACGCAGGCCCGCGCCGACCTCGCCCAGGCGATGGCCGTCAACGCCCGCCGCACACCCGCCGATTGGGAAGCCCGAGCAGAAGAAGTGGCAAAGCGAATGGGTGAATCGGGCAGGCTGACCGACCGATGAGCGACAAACTCCAGCAGCTTGAAAAGATTCCCGACAAACAAGTCGCCGCCCTGGAAGACAAGCTCAAGAACCTGACCCAAAGCAAGGAATGGGAGATCGCCCAAGGCGCCGTCGATGCCGCGGGCATCGTCGACCCCACCCCCATCAGCGACGGCATCAGCGCCGTGATGAGCGTCGCCAAGGGCGACTGGGTGGGCGCCGGGCTGTCGGCCGTCTCGATGATTCCTTACCTGGGCGACGCCGTTGCCAAGACGGCCAAGGGCGCACGGGCCATCAAGAAGCTGAAGGAACTCACCGAATCGATCCAGCAGACCATCAAGGCGCTGGACGACGCGAGGGCGGCACGCAAGCTGGCGGACCGCAAGGCCGCCGCCCGGGAGGTGCAGGAGGCGCGCAAGAAGGCTGCCAATGCCTGCAAGAAATGCGCTGCGGAACAAAAGTACGGCACGCAATTGCCCACGCGTGGCGAGTGGGACCCGCCGGGGTCGCGAGGCCATGGCACATGGACGAGCGAGGGGGGCGAGTACAAGGTCAAGTATGAGAACGGCTACCCCGATTTCTCGACGGCCACGAAGAACGGCCAGCCCATCAAGACCGAGAGCGTCGAGATTCCGGCGATGTCGGGCAAGGACAGCGACTTCAGGCAGGCGCGCGATGCGATGCGCGAGCGCACGGGCGATCCCAAATGGCCGAACAACGGTGGCGAGTACGAACCGAAAGGCTACGTCTGGCACCACAAGGAAGACGGTGTCACGATGGAATTGCTGCCGAAGGACCTTCACAACAAATCGATGTCGACCGGGGGCAGCGGCGCGGCCCACACCGGGGGGCAATCGATCGTGACTGACAAAGTCTTCTAGGAGAACCGACATGCTGAGACAAGACGTCCACTTTCTCGATCCCGGGCCGGCGATCACTCAAGACGACATCGACGACGTCAAGACGGCGCTCGGCGGCATCGCGTTGCCCGCGGACTACGAACGCTACCTGCTGCGCTTCAATGGCGCACAGCCCATCGTGGGCGGCAACGACCTGTCGAAAGGACAGCTGCTGCGGGTCTGGTGGCCGGCGGACACCGTTGCGGATGCAACCGATCATGCAGCCCTGCTCGGCAGCATGCATGAGGTCAAGGGGCGCCCGGACAAGGTGGCCGATCTCCTGCAGACCCATCGAGACATCGGCCATCTGCTGCCGCCCGGCACGGTCGCATTCGGCCGCGGTGCCGGCGGTTCTTGTTTTCTGTTCGACCTGCGTCCCGGGCGCTTCGGGGAAGTGCTGTTCTGGCGTTACGGCGCGCTCGGCAGCGATGCCGTGTTTGCAGCCAACCCGTTCCACAACGTGGGCTGGATCGCCCGGGACTTCATCGATTTCATCAACCGCATCGAACTCGAACCTGACGACTTCGATGCCTGGGAGGCCGCCTTGCCGCCCGATTCGGACGTCGGCTGGCGCTCGCGATGATGCACGTCGATCCTCGGGCGTTCTACCGCTACGTGCGCCCCACCTTCCTGACGGAATGGACGGAACCGCTGCGCGCGCTGTCATTCAAGACCGAGCTGGTCTACCTGACCGCCGAGGAAAGCGATGCGCTCCGCCGCAGCCCCCTGTGGAGAGGGCCGGTGTGGGGCATGTCCAACCCCGTCACGAGCGGCCTGCTCGGCAAGCTCCGCGCGGCGCTCGACCAATTGGGCGGCACGGCGTTTGTGCGCACTCAGACACGCAGCCCGAAGGACAGCGCGCTGTTCCGCCAACACGCCGGCCGCGTGTCCAACCCGTGGACTGCCCTCGTGATGCTGCAGTCTTCGCGCCGCTTCCATGAAGACGCCGCATGGCTCGAGGCCAACGGCGCCTTGCCGGTCATCGCCCTGCGGGAGTGGATGCCTTTGCCGGTGGGCCTGGAGTTTCGCAGCATCGTGCGCAACGGCGAATGCGTCGGCGTCACCCAACGGCCCTCGGACATTGCCGCCAGCCCGCTGCTCGACCGGTATGCCCTGGAAGTGCAATCGCTGTTGTTGACTTTCACCGCCGAATGCGTGCGCCGCTCCACGCTCGAAAGCGCGGTGTACGACCTGTGCCTCCTCCGCCCGCCGTCTCCCAAGCTCACCGTTGCCGACATGCGGCTGATCGAAGTGAACCCGTGGCATGTCGCCACCGACTTCTATGCCTTCAACGCGTCGAAACCGGGCGCGCTGGACGGCTCGTTCCGGTTCCACGCCTGACCTCCCCCGATCTCTGCGCTGCCACGTCCGGAGTGAGGTCATGGACAGCGCGGACAATCATGGATGAGCGCAACGACAGCGCATCCTTCACGGAAGGAGTCGTTCATGTTCAACCACGACAAAATTGCGATCGGCACGCAGGGTCTGGAAGGTGAGTTGTGCACAATGCAACCGGTGCGCGGGCTGGTCGTGTTCGCCCATGGCAGCGGCAGCAGCCGCAAGAGCCGGCGCAACGTGCAGGTCGCCCAGACCCTCCAGGGGCGCGGATTCGGCACCTTGTTGTTCGACCTGCTGACACCGGACGAGGCGGACGACCGGAGCAAAGTCTTCGACATCCCCCGCCTTTCGCAGCGGGTGCTCGAGGCGCTCGACGCACTGCCCTCCCCCGCGCGCGACTTGCCCATCGGCCTGTTCGGCGCCAGCACCGGCGCGGCCGCAGCCCGGGTGGCTGCGGCGACCCCGCCCGACAGCGGTCAGGCGGTGGTCTCGCGCGGCGGGCGCCCCGACCTGGCCCCCGATGCGCTGGAACGCGTCCGTGCGGCAACGCAGCAGATCGTGGGCGGAGCCGATACCGACGTGCTCGCCCTCAATCGCGCCGCCTACACGCATCTGCGTTGTGAAAAGCGCATCGACGTCGTGCCCCGGGCCACCCACTTGTTCCAGGAAGCGGGGGCATTGGAAACCGTGGCCGCGCTGGCGAGCGACTGGTTCCTCCAGCACCTGCGCGCCTGAGGGGTGAACCCAGCCTGAATGGACACGGTCACGCTGGTACTGGCCGGCGATGTCATGACGGGCCGCGGCATCGACCAGGTGATGCCTGAGCCGCTGTCGCCCGTGCTGCACGAATTCTGGGTGCACGACGCCCGCGAATACGTGCGATTGGCCGAAAGCATCAACGGCGCCATCCGAACGCCGGTGTCGATGGACTACGTCTGGGGCCATGCACTGAAGGAAATGGAAAGCCTGGGGGCCGACGCGCGGATCATCAATCTGGAAACGGCGGTGACCCGTGGCGGCGCACCCTCGCCTGCCAAGCGCATCCACTACCGCATGAACCCCGCCCATGGAGGTTGCCTGACGGCCGCGCGCATCGATGCCTGCTCACTGGCGAACAACCATGTGCTGGACTGGGGCGAGCGAGGCCTCGCCGACACCATCGCGACGCTGCACGCCGCCGGCATCCAGACCGCCGGCGCCGGTGCCGGCCTCCGACAGGCCCAGGCCCCCGCCATCGTGCCCTTGCGGAACAGCGCCCGACTCTTGCTGTTCGCCCTGGCCACACCGACGTGCGGCGTACCGCCCGAGTGGCAGGCACGCGACGGACACGCAGGCATCGCTTTCCTGCCTCGGTTGGACGACGAGGCGGCACAAGCCGTGGCCGAACGCGTGCGGCAGCATCGCTGTGCCGGAGACATCGCCGTCATCTCGTTGCATTGGGGCGAGAACTGGGTCGATGAGGTGCCGGCCGAACAGCGCTGGTTCGCAAGCAGGCTCATCGGGCTCGGGGCCGCCGATGTGGTGCACGGCCATTCCTCACACCATCCACTGCCGATCGAGGTGATCGAAGGCAAGCTCGTGCTCCATGGCTGCGGCGACCTGGTCAACGACTACGAAGGCATCCCGCCTCACGGGAATCGTCGATCCGACCTCGGCTGCCTGTACGGCGTGACATTGGACGTGGCGACCGGGCGGCTGGTCCGCCTCGAAATCGTGCCGCTGCAGCTGCGGCGCTTTCGACTTTCGCACCCTCAGAGCAGCGCGAGCCAATGGCTGTACCGCACGCTGTCACAGGAGTGTCTCGCCATGGGCACCCGGCTCGACATCGGAGCGACAGGTCATTGGCACCTGCATTGGGAGCACGCGGCCTGATGAGCCTATGCCGGCTTCGCCTCGGAAGCGCAGGCTGAAGCCGCGGGACGCTCCCATGTGGTCACCCGGTTGCGACCGGCCTGCTTCGAGCGGTACAGCGCCTGGTCGGCCTGGTCGATCAACTCTTTCAATGAATTGGCGCCAAACGTCAGGCAGGCCAGCCCCATGCTGACCGTGATCGGCATGGTCTGCAGCCCGCGGAGACCCTCATTGGCGCGCTCTTCGATCTGGACGCGCATGCGCTCGGCAATGGTCTCTGCAACCTGTTGCGTGGCGCCGGGCAACACGACACAGAATTCTTCTCCGCCATAGCGGCACACGAGGTCCACCTGCCGCAACCCCATCGTGAGGAATCGTGCCACCACCTGGATCACCTGGTCGCCCACGGCGTGTCCATGACGGTCGTTGAACTGCTTGAAATGGTCGATGTCGACCATCAGGCAGCACAAGCCTGAACGGTCCAGCTTGACAGTTTCGAAGGTGTCACCGGCCGTTTCGAAGAACGCGCGGCGGTTCAGGCAATTCGTGAGCGGGTCGCGCGAAGCCAGCCGGCGGAGTTCGTCGTTCTGTTCCTCGATGCGCTGGTGCGACCGCTTCAGCTGGGCCATCATCTCCCGCAGCTCATCGTTGGCCCGGTGGGTGGCGGTCACGTCATCGAAATTGATGAGACACCCCCGGGAGCGCCCCCTGCTGTCCATGATCGGGGCGCTGCTCACGAGCAGCCGCGTCGGCGGTCCGTCGGGCTGCAGGACATCCAGGGGCTGGGCCGATACGGGGTTGGCCGACTGCAAGGTCTGCACCCATGGCATCGGAAGCCCGGAGGCCTCTGCACGCCCCGCCAGCAACCAGTCCAGTGCATCGATGCGCTGGCCGTTGAGTTCCGCATCGGCCTGGGGATGCAGGCGACGAAAGGCGCGGTTGGCCAGCACGATGCGCGCCTGGTGATCGACGATCACCAGGCCATCGGTCAGCGAATCAAACGCCTTGCGCACCCGGTCCGGCACGCTGGCCGAAGGGTTGAGGTATTGCATGGCGCGGCGCAGATAGAGATAGCACAGCCCGAAACCACCCAGGGCGAACACCACCATCATCTTCACGATGGGTTGCGTGATCCATGCCTGCACCGATCGCAATCCGGTCCGGGCGTATTTCACTTCCACTTCCCCCCAGAGCCGCTGGTCCGAGAAAATGGGCACCCGCAGATGATCGACCGTGGACCCTGCACGGGGCAGCGGCGTGCTGCTGTCCCCCTCGGCCTGGCCGTGTTGGGCGATGGTCGAACCATCGCTGCGGCGCACACCGATCGACTGGATCTCGGTATCGCGTGCCATCACATGCTGGATCGTCTTGTCCAGCGTCGCGGTGTCACCAGCTTCCAGCAGCGAGGTCATCTGCAGGGCCAGGTTTTCCGCCACGCGCTTGCGCACCCGATGATCGGCGTCGCCCTGGCTCGGCACCACGCCGAGCAGCATGTCGACCAACAGTGCCATGCTGATGAGCAAGGCCGTCAGACCGGCGCTGATTCGGGCGATCGGACCGATGTGAAACCTGCGCATGGCTGTCATCCTGAATCAGCGCCCGTCTCGCTCGAGCATGACGCCCACGGCGTGCTCATCGCGGACGGCCTCTTCATCATCACCCGGGTCCCAGGCATCCTCGTCCTTCTCGTCCGGCAGCACAGCGAGCAAGTCGACGTGGCGCCATGCCGGGAGCGACACCAGCAGGCCGGCCAGCAGGCCGCCCGCACGCAAAGCCCACCACACCGTGCCGGCCGTGAGCACCGCGCCCGTGATCTGGGCGGCCTGGATGAAGACGCCACCTGCGGAGGTCGGCTCCATCGGCAGCTCCATGTCGGAGGCCTGCGTGGGCGCGCTGCCAAGGGAGTGAAGCGCCGGGTGCGTTGCCCGGTCCGCCTCCAGCCCTTGGCCAGGTGTGAGGCTGAGCGACAACGGACGGGCGGTGATGCTGCCCGCCAGCTCAAGACCGGCAGCAGGTGCGGGCGGCTCCGCACGCGCCGGCGTGCGAACCGGTTGAGCCGCAGCAGGCTCCATCTTGGCCGCGGCGGAGGGCGTCGGCACGGGCACCTCCAGGTTGGGCCCGATCCAGGGTGATTCAACCCGCGGCGGCGCAGGTGCGATTGGGACCGTGGACGGCGCTGGCGCTGGCGCTGGCGCTGGTGTTGGTGCTGGCGCGGGTGACGGAGACGGCGGTGCTGGCTGACTGGGCGGGGGCGCAGGCGGAACGACGGGGTCCGGGGCTGGCGCCACGACGGGTGGATCGACAGGGACCGGATACTCCGGAACCGATGCCCGACTCAACTGGATGGCAAAGCTTTGGCTGCTGCTCGATCCGTCCGAGCTGGTTGCAACCACCGTGATGCTGTGGCTGCTGGCCGTGTCGTACTTGAGCAGGCTGCCGTCGGCCACGGTCACGACACCGGTCGAGCTGTTGATCGCGAAGCGGCCGCCGGCCGAATCCGACAGCGAGTAGGTGATGGTGTTGTTGCTGCCGTCCGCATCCGACGCCCACGCCGTGACACCGACGGCGCTGCCATGGGCCGCGTTCTCGACCACGGTGTTGGCCACCGCGTCGGTGTCGGCCACCCCGCCCACGTCGAACTCGTCCACATCGGTCACCGTGATGGCGATGACCTGCGAATCAGTGCGCACGCCGTCGGACACCTGGACGGTCACGTTGTACACGTTGTCGAGGTTCCCATCCGCCGGAGCCTCACGGTTCGGCGCGTTGCGGAAGGTCAGTGCCCCCGTGCCGGGATCGATGTTGAACAACCCTCCGTCACCCACGGGAACGATGCTGTAGCTCAAGGTCGCTGCGGGAAGGTCCGCATCGGTCGCGGCAACGACCGTGACCGCGGCGCTGTTCTCCGACACGTTGATCGACGCACTGGAGCCTCCCCCGTTGCTGGTGATGACCGGATCGTTGTCGTTGACGGCGGTGACCGTGACCGCGAAGCTGCCGGTGCTCGTGCTGCCGGCACCGTCGTCGACGCTGAAGCCGATGCTGTCAGCGCTCGTCTCGCTCCCGTTGTGGTCGTAGGTCAGCCGCCCGGCGTCGATGTCGGCCTGGGTGAATGTGTCGTGGACGCCCAGCGCAACACCGCTCAGGCGAAGCGTGCCGTTGGCCGGTGCAACGCTCACCGTGTAGGTGACTTGGGCAGCGGCGTTGTCGAGATCGGTCGTGGCCAGCATCGCGTGGGTGATGACGTTGCCCGTCGAGTTCTCGGCGACCGACGTGCCGGTGTTGCTGCCGATCACCTGTTCATCGTTGACCGCTGTGATGCTGATGTTGCGTGTGGCCGCGTTGCTGCTCGCCGAGCCGTTCGTTGCAACAAAGGACACCGTGCGGGCGAGGGTGCTGGGGGTGTCGCTCGTGTTGGTGTAGGCGACCGATCGCAAGGCCGTTTGGTAGTTCGCCACCGAGGTCGTGCCCGTCAAGGTCAGGGTGCCCGTGCTCGCATCCCAGTGGCCGGTGATCCCCAGCTGGTCGGTGAAGGACAGCACGTCCTGGCCGGTCACGAAGTTGGCCGATATCGTCACCGTTGCGCCCGCGAGGTTGGTGCTGCCGAAGTCGCTGACCGTCAAGCCAGAATCGACCGCGGTGGCCGCATCGTTCTCGGTATACGGCAGCGCACCTCCGCTGCTGACCACCACGGGTGTCGAGGCGGCGACAACGTTCGACGCGAGCTCCGACGTGCTGCTGAAGCCGGTGTACCCGGCATTGCTTCGAGTGGCCGTCGCCGAGATGACCTGGCCTGCAGTGACCGCGACCGTCAATGCAACGTTGAAACTCGCATTGCCGCTGGCGTCGGTGGCGACGTTGGTAAAGCCCAAGTAGGTTTGCGCCTCGCCATGTCCGCTGGCATCCTGTGCGGCATTGGCGAAGAACTCGATGCGGAAGTAACTCGATGCCGTGCTGTTGAGGCTTCCGCCGATGGTGAGTTGCGTGCCCGTGGTGAGGGCCTGGACCAACACCGGAAAGTTCTGCAGGTCATTGGCACCGCTGTCGGCATCCCCCACGTCATTGGCCGTCACGGCCATCAACGCATCCAGGTCGATGCCCAGGCTGCCGTTGCCAAAGATCGAGTTGCGCAGAATCGCGTTGCCTGAGCCGGAAGACACTGCAACGCCCTGCCCCCCATTAAAGGCAATGACGTTGCCCGCCCCGGATGCCGTGCCGCCAACGGTGTTGTCCGCGGCACCGTTGACGATGGCCACGCCCGTTCCATTGGCTACGCCGGATGTGCCGGTGACATCCGTGCCGATGAAGTTCCCCGAGATGGTGTTGTGGGTCGTTCCGGCACCATCGAGGACAACCGCGGTCGTGTTGCCTGAGATGAGGTTGCCCGCCCCCGCAGTCGTGCCACCGATGGTGTTGTCTGTGGCAGACGTGAACAACCACACACCGATGGCCTGACCTCCCAGGGCGGCGGTTCCTGCCGCGTTGGTGCCGATGAAGTTGCCCTGGACCAGGTTGCCGGACGTCGCGCTCGTGCCCCCATAGCTTCCGTCGAAGACAATGCCGCCCTGGCTGTTGGCGGAGATCACGTTGCCCGCACCGGCCGCCGTGCCCCCGATGGTGTTGCCCGTGGTGCCGGCATGCAAGGCAATGCCGCACGTGTTGCCCAGGGCCGCCGTGCCTGTGATGTCCAGGCCGATGTAGTTGCCCACCACCGTGTTGTTATCCGCCTGGATGGCGATGCCGGTGTAGGCGTTGCCGGAGATGACGTTGCGCGCCCCTGCGGCCGTGCCGCCGATGGCATTGCCGTTCGCGCCGCCCAGAATGAAGACACCATTGCCGTTCTGCAACGACCCGGTACCGGCGGCATTGGTGCCGATGAGGTTGCCCTGCACCAGGTTTCCGGTAGCACCGGCATCCAGAATGAGGCCGTTGTTGTTGTTCCCGGAGATGAGGTTCCCGGCACCTGTCGCCGTGCCGCCAACGGTGTTGTTGGAGGCGCCTGAGATCAGCACGCCCGTGTCATTGCCGAGGCGCAGCGTGCCGCTGGCATCGGTGCCGATGTAATTCCCCGAGACCGTGTTGTGCATTGATCCGGCAACGTAGAAGACCGAGGCGCCCATGTAGACGCCGGTCGTGTTGCCTGAAATGACATTGCGCGCGCCCGCGGTCGTGCCGCCGATGGTGTTGTCATATCCATCGAGGATGTACACGCCCGTGCCATTGGTTAGCGTGGACGAGCCCGTGACGTCGGTGCCGATGAAGTTTCCAGAGATGGTGCTCAATGCCCCACCGAACATGTCGATCCCGATGTCGTTGCCCGAAATGAGGTTCCCCGTCGTGCCGCCGATGGTGTTGTGGTCCCCATCGACCATGTACACGCCCTTGTGGTTGGCCAGCGCGGACGTACCGGTGATATCGGTGCCGATGTAGTTCCCTGAAACGGTGTTCGTGATCGCACCCTTGAGGGCGATCCCCATGTCGTTGCCCGAAATGAGGTTGCGCGCACCCGCCGTCGTGCCGCCAATGGTGTTCGAAACGCCGCCTTCGACATACACACCGTAGAGTTGGGCAGGCAGGCCAGGCAGCAAGGCCGTTCCCGCCGCGTTGGTGCCGACCAGGTTGCCCTCGACCGTGTTGCCGGACACCCAGTAGATTTGAACGCCGTACCCGCTGTTGGCGGAGATGACGTTGCCTGCCCCCGCCGCGGTGCCCCCGATGTGGTTGCCCGTCGCCGCCGTGTCCAGGAAGACGCCACGGTCGTTGCCGAGGGCCGCGTTGCCGGTGGTGTCCACGCCAATGTAGTTGCCCGCCACCGTGTTGTTGTCCGACTGCAGGTTGATGCCGTAGTCGACATTGCCGGAGATGATGTTGCGCGCGCCTGAAGCGGTGCCGCCGACGATATTGCCGTCCGCGCCCAGCGCGATCTTGACGCCCCAGTGGTTCGCCAATGCGGCCGTGCCGGCGACATTGGTGCCGATAAGGTTGCCTTGCAGCACATTCCCGGTCGCCCCGGCGTCTTGAATGAGAACACCCAACTGGTTCCCGGAGATGAGGTTCCCTGCACCCGTCGCCGTACCGCCGATGGTGTTGTTGGAAGCGGCCGAGATCAGGACGCCCGTGTCATTGTCGAGGCGCGACGTGCCGCTGGCGTCGGTGCCGATGTAGTTCCCCGAGACGGTGTTGTGCATGGCTCCCGCAGCGTAGTAGGCCGAGGCGCCCAGGTAGATCCCGGTGGTGTTGCCTGAAATGACATTGCGCTCGCCCGCGGTCGTACCGCCAACGATGTTGTCGTACCCATCGATGACGTAGACGCCCGTGTCGTTGGCGAGGGCGGACCCGCCGGTGACATCGGTGCCGATGAAGTTTCCCGAGATGCTGATCGATGCCCCGCCGAACATGGCGATCCCGAAGTCGTTGCCCGAAATGAGGTTCCTCGCGCCCGCCGTCGTACCGCCAATCGTGTTGTGGTCCCCGTTGACCATGTGCAGGCCCTTGTGATTGGCCAGCACGGACGTACCGGTGACATCGGTGCCGATGAAGTTCCCCGAAACACTGGTCGTGACCGCATGGTCGAGGACGATCCCGGTGTCGTTGCCCGAAATGAGGTTGCGCGCGCCCGCCGTCGTGCCGCCAATGGTGTTCGAATCACCATGGTCGACGTACACGCCGTAGAGCTGAAAGGGCGAGCCAGACAGCAGGGCCGTACCCGCGGCGTTGGTCCCGATCAGGTTGCCCTCGACCACGTTTCCGGACACCTGGTAGATTTGAACGCCGTATTGGTTGTTGGCCGAGATGACATTGCCCGCCCCTGCCGCGGTGCCCCCGATGTGGTTGCCCGTCGCGGTCGAGTCCAGGAAGACGCCGCGGTCGTTGCCCAGGGCCGCGTTGCCGGTGATGTCCACGCCAATGTAGTTGCCCGCCACCGTGTTGTTGTCCGACTGCAGGTTGATGCCGTAATCGACATTGCCGGAGATGACGTTGCGCGCTCCTGCAGCGGTGCCGCCCACGGTATTGCCGTCCCCGTCCTGCAAGATTCTGACGCCATGGTCGTTCCCCAACGCCGCCGTGCCGGCGGCGTTGGTGCCGATGAGGTTGCCCTGCAGCACGTTCCCCGTTCCTGAAACGACCACGCCGAAGCTGTTTGCTGAAATGAGGTTTCCGGCCCCTGCCGCCGTGCCACCGATCGTGTTGTTGTCGGCGAAGCTGATGCCCACGCCAACGCCATTGGCCAGGGCGGACGTGCCGGTGACATCCGTGCCGATGAAGTTTCCCGAGATCGTGTTCGCTCCTGTAGCGAAGAGGACGACCCCGGAGTTGTTGCCTGAAATGACGTTGCGCTCGGCCGCGGTCGTGCCGCCAATGGTGTTGTGGTGCCCTCCGACGAAGAAGAGGCCCGTACCATTGGCCACGGCGGACGTGCCGGTGATATCGGTGCCGATGAAGTTGCCCGAGATGATGTTCGTGATCCCGGTGTCGAACTTGATCCCCGTGCCGTTGCCGGAAATGATGTTCCCTGCGCCCGCGACCGCGCCGCCAATCGTGTTTGAGACGCCGCCTTCGAGGTACACGCCATAGAGCTGCCCAGGGTTTCCAGCCAGGGCAGTACCTGCCGCGTTGGTGCCGATCAGGTTCCCCTGGATCAGGTTTCCAGACACCCAGTCGATCCGCACGCCGATGTTTTGGTTGGCGGAGATGACATTGCCCGCATTTGCCGCAGTGCCGCCGATGTGGTTGCCCGTCGCGGTGGCATTCAGGTAAATGCCCATGAGATTGCCCAAGCCCGCCGCGCCGGTGGTGTCGAGCCCGAGGTAGTTGCCCTCCACCGTGTTGTTGTTCGTCTGGATGTCGATGCCGGTGGCGCCATTGCCGGAGATGATGTTGCGAGCTCCGGCAACGGTGCCGCCGACAGTGTTGCCGTCCGCGCCATCCTTGAGCACCACGCCATACGTTGAGTTTCCCAGAGCCGCCGTGCCGGCCGCATCCGTGCCGATGAGGTTGCCCTGCAGCACGTTCCCGGTCGTCCCCGCGTCTTGAATGACAACACCGGATGTGTTGCCGGAGATCAGGTTTCCAGCGCCTGCGGCCGTGCCGCCAATGGTGTTGTTCGCGGCGGAAAGCATCATCTGCACGCCGATGGCCTGGCCCGACAGAGCGGCGGTTCCTGCCGCGTTGGTGCCGATGAAGTTGCCTTGGACGAGATTGCCGGACGCTCCACTGCCGGTCAAAAGAATGCCGGCTTGCGTGTTGCCGGAGATGACGTTGCGGTCGGCCGCCACGCTCCCGCCGATGGTGTTGTTGCCGACGGTGACCACCACGCCTCGATCATTGCCAGACGACGCCGTGCCGTCTGCACTCACGCCGATGTAGTTCCCCGCAATGACGTTGCCACCGGCAGTGTCGATCTGGATGGCCGCGCCGGCGAATTGGTTCAGCACCAGACCACGCACCGTGCTGTTGCCGCCGCTGAGGGTCAGGCCCTGGATGCCGCCGCTGGAACCTGCACCTTTCACCTCGATCAGCGGCGTGCCGCTGAACCCCGCCTGCGTCGTGGCATCGATCACGACCTGCCCGGTGATCGTGGGCAGCGTCGAGGCGAGCGTGATCGTCCGCGCGCTCGAGCCGATGGAGAAGTCGATGACATCGGCACCCGCTGCCGCATTGGCATCGATGATGGCCTGGCGCAGCGAGCCCGCGCCTGCATCGTTCGTGTTGCTCACCGTGAAAGTGGCGAGCGCGCCCGACCACTGGAGCCGATCGAAGGTGCTCGGCGTCAGCTGCGTGCGGATGGTGCCGGTGGCGAATTCGAGCGTCCAGTTGCCCCCGAGGTCGGCCGATCCGGTGCGGTCCTCGCTGGCCGCCACGTCTGCGCCTGTGAGCGCACCGAGCGCCTGCACGAAGGCGCGGCCGCCATCGCCTTGGGCCACATCACAGCCGTAGAGCAGCAAGTCACCGTCGTCGGCCAAGGCACGGCCCCAGGCGGCCACGGCCGCACTGTCCTTGCTCAAAAGCGAGGCATCAAGATGCGAGCTGCCCAGCTCCATGGCGCCACTGGAACCGTGCGCGATGACGTGAATGGCGCTCAGGCCCTGCTCCTGCGCCAGCACGCGGCCGATCTGGGCGATGCCGTCTTCGCCGGCCTGCAGCATGACGATGTCGAACGAACGGCCGCCGCCCCGCTGCTGCAGCAGCTCATCGGCCAGCTTCATGGCATCGGGCACCCGGCTGTCGATGAAGACGATCTCATGGGCCTGGGTGCTTTGCTGCACGCTCACTTCGGGCTCGGCCTGACGCGGCTCGGTCGCCAACACGCCATGCAGGCCCAGCACGCCGGCCGCATCGGCCGAATACAAGATGCGAGGCTCGAGCTCTTCGACGAGCAGGCGCGGACGGGGGAACGGCAGAAAGTTCATCGCGTGTTCCCCCCGGCGGCCATCGGTTCGATATCTGCCTTGCAGCGCAGGCCTGCAGGCAAGGCATGCCCGGCATTGGGCAGCATGAGTTGCACCCGAAAGGTATTGCTCGCCGGGTCGATCACCTTGTCGATGCGCGCCACGCGGGCCGTCACGGGTTTGACACCGGGCAGATCGGGCAGCACGCTCACGCTTTGGTTGAACTTCACGAGGCCGTACATCGACGTGGGCACCACGAGCTGAACGCGCAACGGGTCGATGAGGGCAATGCGCAGCAGCGGTTTCTCATCGATGCGTTCACCGGCAGACAGGTAGCGCTCGGCCACCACACCATCCATCGGGCTGCGGATGATCCGCTGTGAGAGCTGGGCCGCCGCCACCTCCCGCTCGCGCTGAGACACCTGGCGCTGGTCGCGCGCCTGGGCCAGCTTCTGTTCGGCCAGCCGGGCTTCGGTGCGGGCCTGGTCCAGCGCCTGCTGTGAAATGAACTCCCGCCTGAACAGGTCTTCAGCACGTTGCAGCCGTTCCCGGTTGAACATGGCGCTGGCGATGGACGCCTGCTCATCCGCATTCGAATCGGCGCGTGAGCTGGCCACGTTCAGCGCCGCACGCTCCACATCGGCGCGCAGCACCGCCAGCACCTGGCCTTTGCGCACGCGGTCGCCGCGATCTACCGCGACCCGTTCGATCACCCCGATCACCGGGCTGCCCACATCGGCCACGCGCTCGGGTTCGATCTGGCATCCGAGGATGGATGCAGCCAAACTCGGGGCGCTGAGGCTGAGGGCGAACGGCAGGAGGCACACCAACCTGGGCCACTTCATTCGAAATCCTTCAAAGTCATTCGTCAGCCCCTCCAAAGGCAAGCTGGCGCTCCATCCGTTCATCCTGCTCGGTCAATCGCTGGCGCTGCCCGCGCTGGCGCCGCTCTTCGCTGCGTTGTGGCAGGCGTGCCAGGCACCGCACGCTCCAGGAAGGCAGCACACCGGCACACCGCCGAAGCAGCGGCCTGAAAACATCCGGTATCGAACGCGCCAGCAAAGCCGTCTCGAGTGACAACCAGACTTCGACCGAGCCTGCATCGCCCTGCCGTGCGGTACGGCCGGCAAGTTGCCGGTCAATGCGGCGCGCGCTGTTGAGCTGGCAGCAGATGAGGTGCAATCCGGTGCGTTCATCCACCTGGGGCCCCAGCATGATGTCGGTACCACGCCCGGCCATGTTGGTGGTGACGGTGATGGCGCCGCGCTGGCCAGCCTGCGCAACGATGCGCGCTTCCTCATGATCGTTGCGGGCATGGAGTTCGGCATGCGGCAATCCGTGGCGCAGCAGTTGCTCGCCCAGCGCCTGCGCCTCGGCCACCGAATCGGTGGCCACCAGCACCGGCCGTCCGGTGCGGTGCAACTCCGCCACCCGCCCCGACACGGCGCGCCACAGCTCGGCGTGGCTGGCGAACAAGCGCGTGGGTCCGACGATGCGTCGGCACGGACGCCGCTGAGGAATGCGCTGCACGGACAGTCCATAGCTCCACATCAGCTCGAAACGGGCTTCGGACAGCGTGCCGCTCACCCCGCCCATGCGGAAGTAGCGCGGAAAAAAGCGCTGGTAGGTGAGTTGCGAAAGCGTGGCCAGGGGGGCGCTCGGTTCGCAGCCTTCCTTCGCTTCGATCAGCTGCTGCAGGCCGTCTGACCAGGCACGTCCCGCGGCCACGCGGCCTGTGGTCTCGTCGATGATCGCGATGCCGTCATCTCGAACGAGGTAGTGACGCTCGCGCTGGAACAAATGCAGCGCTGCCAATGCCATGCATACCGCGTGCTCGCGGTGCAGTCGATTGCGCCAGGCGGCCGGGAGCGTGGCCGCGGTGGCTTCGAGCTTCTCGCGCCCCCGCCTTGTGAGCTCGGCGGTCCTCAGCGTGTGATCCAGTGTGAAGTCGGTGCCTTCCTGCAAGGCCCGGGCGAGCTGCAGCGACTGCAGCGCGGACGCCTGGCCATCCTCGGCATCGGCCGGCAACGACAGAATCAACGGCACCCGTGCTTCATCGATCAGGATGGCGTCCGCCTCGTCGACAATCGCCATGCACAGCCCGCGCAGCAAGCGTGTGGTGCGCGCTTCTCCTCGTGACCTTGCAAGGCGAACCAAAGGCGCGGCCAGTGCATCACGGCGACCGCGCAATGCCCCGTCCCTGGCGCCGGCCAGCCTGTCGCGCAGGTAGTCGAACACCAGTTCCTTCGCGGTCACATAGGTGATGTTGCAGCCATAGGCGCGTGCCCGAGCCGCAGGGTCGTCGGCCTGCACGACGGCGCCCACCGTCAGGCCGAGCGCCGAATAGAACGGCGCCAGATGGGACGCATCGCGCGTGACGAGGTAATCGTTGGCCGTCACCACATGGATCGGCATGCCGCTGATCGCGGCCGTGGCGGCGGCCAAGGCAACGGCGAGCGTCTTGCCTTCGCCCGTGGCCATTTCGGCAAGCCGGCTGTCGAGCACCGCGCGGGCGGCGATCAGCTGACTGTCGAAGGGGCGCACGCCGAGGCAACGCTCGGCCACGCGCGCCGCGAGTGCCAAAGCCCGCAAAACGACCTCCGGTGCCAGGCCCTTGCGAACCAGCTCGGCACGCAATGACTGCAGCAAGGCCTGCTCGTCAACCGACTGAACACTTGCTTCGGCGGCGCGAAACCGGGCGAGCCACGCCGCATGACCGGGGCGCAACCAGGTGTCGGCCGTGTCACGCCAGCTGTCGGTCAACGCCCGCAGGGCCGCACCCGCCCGCTCACCGGCGCCTCGTGCCGAGAGCCGGCGCTCGGGATGGTCGCCCAACAGCAGGCCTGGCACGGGAAGGCGGGCGTGCTCGGACATCTCAATCGCTCGTTGAAAAATGCCGCAGGAACAACTGCGCCGCACGGCGGTAGGCCCGCGGCGCGAGCGCTTCGCTGCCGTAGTCGAACCTCACCCAGGCGCGGCCACCCACCCGGTCGAGCGTGCGCCCGCTCAGCGTCAGATCGAACAGGAACACAGGCTCCAGGCTGTGCAAGCCGTCCTTTTCAGCCGGGTCGCTGATGTAGGGGCCGCCGCCATGATCGGCCAGCGCGGCACTGGGCAGCTCCCGCGTGCTGGCCGGCACGCCACCTGCAAGCGCGGCCGGCCACGCCTCGCCCGGCGCATCGGAGAGCCGCACCCGGGCATGGCGCAAACGCTCACGGACCAGTTGCACATCTTGCTCCGGCACGGCGGCGCGCACGCGCAGCTCACCGGGCGCCAGCACGTGACCCAGCGTGACACCGTGGCGCATGTAGGTGCCGAGCAAATCGGCCTGGCGTGGCATCACCAGCGTGCCGGCCGTTTTGGCATGCACCTGCAGGCGGGCGATGCGCTCATCCGCACGTCGCAACTCGCCTTCCGTGCGAGCAATGTCGAGCCACAGGTTCTGGGCGGCGCCAGGGTCGCGCAGCAGGGCCTGATGGTGCTCCACGCTCAGTTCTTCGAGCTGGCTGGCGAGTTGCTCACGCGCGGCGAGCAACTCGGGGTTGCTCATCCGCAGCAGCAAGTCGCCTGTCTTGACGGCCGAGCCATCGGCCAGCGGAAGTTCGACCACGAAACCGTCCACCTCCGGCCGCACCCGCGCCTCATCGGGAAGCCACACGACGGCGGGCGCAACCGTCGAGAAAGGCAGCGGAACAAGGGCCAGCGCGGCCAACACACCCGCCGCCGCCAGGCCCAGGCGCAGGCGAACCCGCGCCTGCCCGCTGCCCGGCACGGCGCTCGAATGCGCGTGGCGTGCCCAGCGCAGCAAGGGCTGCAGCAGCGCCGTCACGACCGCATAGACAGCACTGGCCAGGCCAAGCAGCAGCCAATGCCCCCCGACCCACAGCACGAGATGGACCGACAGCACGATGCGGTAGACCAGAGACAGCGGCGCATAGGCGAGCAGCCACGCGCGCTCACTGGCGGAATGCGAGGTTGGCTCCGTCTCGCTGCCAAGAAGCACGCGCCCCAGCCGCTGATGCCACCAGGCCCCGCTGCGCGCAGCAAGGTTGGGCACGTCGAAGAGATCGCACATCACGTGGTACGCGTCGAAACGCAAAAGCGGATTGCCGTTGAACAGCAGCGTCGACGCCGTGCCGATGAACATCACCGCGAACGCGGTGTCATGCACCACGCCCGGCTGGGTGAGCAGGAAGACGACCAGCCCGAGGGCCGCCAGGGTCAGTTCGGTCACCACACCGGCCGCACCCACCATGGCGCGTTGCCTCCGGCGGGGAAAGGCACTGGCGGCCGACGCATCCACGTAGGGCGCAGGCACCAGCAACATCAAGCCGATGCCGTATTCATGCACCTCGCCCCCCCAGCGGCGCACGGCCAGCGCGTGCGCCAATTCGTGCAGGGCTTTCATGGCGGGGTAGCAAAGCCAGGCGGTGGCGATGCTGGCGGGCGTGATCAGATGCTGGGCCGCATGGCTCGACAACGTGGGCCATTCAGCTGCTGCGAGGAGGACTGCGAGCGACATGGCAGCCACCCAGAGCCAGAACGTCAGCGGCCGGAACAAGGCGTGCGCGAGCGGATCGAGCCGCGCGAGCCAGTCGGCCGGATCGCCCAGCGGCAGCCGGAACGAAAACGGGTTGAGCATCGTGTGGCGACGCCGCCGCAACCGCTCGGTCCGCCGCTCCAGCAACGCCTCCGTTGCCGCGGCCTGGTCCGATTGCAGCAACTCCATTTCGTTGAGTTGCCCCAGCAGACGCAGCACTTCTTCCTGGGTCGGCGCCTTGTCGGGATCGGCGTGCAGCAGGCCGTCCCACACCTCCTGCACGGAGCGCCGGCCGTCGCAGCGGCCGATGAACTGGTAGGCGCCGTCGTTGATGCGATGCTGCCGGCCCGTGGCCGCGTCCGACAGCAGGTACCAGCGCTCGTCGCGCCAATGCTGACGCTGCACCCGCACCTGCGGGCGCAGGCGCACGCGCAGCTGCGCCACCCGATACCACTGGGGACTGAAGAGAGATGAGCTCATCTCAATACCCCCATGACCACACCGCCATGCGCAACCAATCCATGGCGCGATGCCCCAAAATCCAGACGAGCGAGCGCTGCCCCGCATCGATCTTGGCCACACCTCGGAGCCCGGGCCGCAGCGCCGCTCCCTCTCCGGTGTTCAATCTCGCTTCGACTTCAAAGGCATTGCGACCGTCCAGCACGGTGGCCACGGGGGTCACGCGCTCCACCACGAAGGCCAGCGTGTCGGCCGGCATGGCCGACAAGGCAAGCTGCCCCGTCTGCCCTGGTACGACGGCCGCAACATCCCGTTCGTCCACCTCGACGATGAGGCGAAAGTGATGTGCCGGCGCGAGCGTCAGCAAAGCATCGCCGCGTTGCACCGGCGCGCCCAGGGTCTGGTTCGGGTCGCCCTTGATCACCACGCCATCGATCGGTGCCACAAGGCGCGTGCGGGCCAGTTGCTGGCGCACGAGCTCGAGCTGGGCCAACGCCTCACTGGCCTTGCTCTGCCGGATGCTGAACTGCGCGCGATCGGAACGTGCCAGCGCGGCCGCCACACCGTTCTCATGCTGGGTCAGGGCGCTCTCCCACTTGCGCCGTTCGAGCAGCAGATCCTGGTCGGACAACTCCACCAGCAGATCGCCCGTGCGCACCGTGTCGCCGGGGCGCACATGGCTCTTGTGCAGGAAGCCGTCCACCGGCGCGGCCACCACGCGCTGCACCGCCCCCTCGACGCGCGCCGGCGCGGCGATGCGGTAGCGCACCGGCACCAGCGTCACCGCAAGGAGCAGCACCAGGACGCCTGCGACAACGGCCTTCGGCATGGGATCGTCGCGCCGGGTCACGCGGTCGTAACCTGCACGCAACGCCTCCACCATCCTTGCACGCCAGGGCTGCTCCACCCGGCGGCGCAACTGCACCAACGGTCCGGTCAGGCAGGCCAGGGATTCGAGCAGCGCCATGTGCCCCGCATCGAACGGCGCATCGCCTGAACGCTCGGCCAGCAGCGCGCCCACCGCCCGTCCCCCATGCACCAGCGGCACGGTGACCAGCGTGTGACCGGTGCGGGCATGCAATTCGGCATGGGCCAGCACGATCCTGGCCGGGCCCTCCGGTGCTGCAGGATAGGCCACCACGACACCTTGATCGACGGCCTCATGCATGCCGGCAGCGATCAAGCGCAGCAATTCCTGCTCAGCCTTGAACTCTGCACTGTTCGAGACGGCGATGAGCTCGATCTCCCGCCCCTCGACCACGCCCAGCGTGGCACGCACGCAGCCCACCATCGCCGCGAGATCACTCACCATCGCCAGCGCAGCTTCGGCCAATGAGGAATGCTCCAGCAGCGTCGCCTGCAGCTGCAGCGCATGGGTCAAGTCGACACCCGGGCTGGCCACCGGCCCGTTGCCCTGGCCACCCAGGCCGGAGCCCACTTCCTCGCTGGCCTGCGACAACGCCTTGAAAAGCTTTTCCACCGCCACGCTGTCGTCCGCGCGAATCGCGAGAGCGGCGGCACCGACAACGCAATCGCCCGCCCGCACCGGCAGCGCGAGGACGCGGTTGTGGCCCGAGTCCGGCAGAGACGCCCCAGGCGCTGCGACCACGGTCCGCCCGCGTTGCAACGCCACTTGCGCCGCAGCCGTGAGCTCAGCGGTCAGATGCCCGGCCGCCGGCCATTCGGCAACGATGCGAGGCAGATCAGGCTTTTCACCGGGGACAACCACAATCCCGCCGTGCACCTGGCTCGAACTCTCGCAGTGCTGTTGCAGCCAGCGTTGAACGTCAGCGGGAAACATCGGCGTGGTCAGCTGGGAGTCTCGTTGTGGTTGGAGTGGCCTACCCTTTTCCTCTTTCAATGACCGCGGATTGCCGGTGAGGCTCCAGTGGGTTATCGGCCCACTGGCCTGACTTCTTGAGCGCTAGCTTCGTACTTGCGATGATCGCCGCGTTCGGCTATGTATGGACAACATGGCGCCCAAGAGTGCCTCACAACCGGTAGCGGTTCACGATTTCCATGTGTGCCGCGGTGTCCAGCCCGGCGCGCTCCGCAAAGCGCGGCCAGCATGCCGGATGCCGCCAGCCCCCGGTGAGTTCGCGCAGGACCCGATCGATCTCCGCCATGGACACGCCCTTCTGTGCTGTCACCGTGAAGTGCAGCCCCTCGATCGACTCCTCGGTGTCCGGGTCGGTCACCCGGTAGTCGTCACCGCTGCTCACCCAGATGTGCCAGCCGCGCGCCGCCAGGGCTTCGCCCAGGGCTGCGAAAGCGGCCTCGCCCGGGGCTGCACCATCGACAAAGCAGCTCTCGCCGTAGCCGCCCGGCGCAAGGGTGTGCACCACCCGGAAGGTAGGCACGAACTGCGCGCGCTCGGCCTCATCCTCAGGCGGCGGCTCGACCAGCGCGACGTCGAACGCCACCCAATCGCCGAGGTGCTGCGAATGGGGCGCATGTGAAGGCACCAGCACACGGGCCGTGGCTGGACCGGTGCGCTGTGCGTAGAGGTCGCGCACCGCGCCATTGCCCTCCTCGAACCGCACGTAGGCAACGCCCCAGGGCTCCTCGACAGGACCCGACTCCCCCTCCAGCGTCAAGCCCAGCACGCCCCCCATCTCCCGCACCGTGGCCCAGTCCTGGCTGGCGCTCGCCACCGTGAGCAGATCCCAGTGGTCGTCGCCGGGCTGCTCCTGCGCGGCCACCAGCTCCTTGCGCAGGCGAAGCGCCGTGGCGAGATCGCCCTGCATCAGGGCCGCGCTGGCCCACAGCCGGCGGGCGCCCAGCGCGTCGGGGTCGTCTTGCACATAGGCCGACAGATGCGTCACCACCTCGGCCCACTGCTTGCGCTTCCAGGCCCACTGGGCCCGCACCCACCGAGCCGCCTGCGGATTGGGCCCCGCAAGAAACTCGCCCAGGCGCGTCAGTTGGTCCGCATCACCGCGCTCCAGCAGCAGCGACATCAGGCGATAGATGGGCGAATCGACCGCAGGATGCGCCTCGACGAAGCGCCAGAGATGGTCACAGGCTTCATCCACCGTGCCGCAGGCGCTGAGCGCGGCGGCCGCGAACTCGGCCAGCTCGGCATCATCGGGACACTGCGCGCAGGCCGCCAGCAGCCACTCGACGTCTTTTTCAGGGTCGCTGTTCTCCTGGGCCCGCAGGTACTCCGCCAACTCCTGCACCGGCACGGGCAGCGCCGGCGCCGCCGGCACCTGCCGCAGGCGCGCGTCCAGCGCGGCCACCACCGGGGCGAGGGTGTCGCACAGGCGCAGCTTGAGCAAATGGGCCTGCGCGATGGCCAGGGCGCGCCGCGCCGTCCAGGTGGCACCGCGGTCCAGGGCCAGTCCTGCATGACCCACGGCGGCCGTGACGGCATCAAAATGGGCCCCGACCCGGCTGAAGTGAGCCAGCGACAGATGCAGTTGGCGCCCGAGTTGCCAGACATTGCGCGAAGGGTTCCGCTTCGCCAGCAGGCAGGCAGCCTGGACCCAGCCGCCATAGGCGCCGGCCGTCAGGTCGGACCATGCGGGCAGCACTTCCGCGGCCGCCTCGGTCTCGCCGCGCTCGGCGAGGATCGTGGCGCGCAGGATGGCGCGCAAATGCCAGCGCTCGGGATCACTGCCACCGTCTTCCTCCTCCTGGCGGTCGACCGCGGCCAGCAGCGCCAGGGCTTGCTCAGCCTCTCCGGACTTCCAGAGGGCTCGGGCCTGCAGGGCCTGGAAGGCCGGATCGAGCGTGGTCTCGCCCTCGCCGCGCATCGCGTCGGCTTGCCGCGCGAGGAAACTCACCGCCTCGGCAGGCCGGCCGCTGTCCAGCAAGGCCTCGGCATATTCGCGGCTGATGCAGCAAAAGCACGGCCAGGACGGATCGATGCGCGCCAGGGTCTCCTCGCACACGGCAAGGATGTCCGGTGCCCAACCCGGGCCGTCGATGTTGCCGTAGCAAATGGCAATGTCCTGCGTCACGCACACGGACTGCGGACACTCGCCATGCCCCTCGCGGTGCGCGAACTCGATCAGCGAGACGGCCTCGGACAACGCCACCTCGCCCTCGGCCAGGTTGGACAGTCGGTTGTTCAGCCCCCAATGCCGGAAGAACACCTCCAGCCACGGGTTCTTCAGTGCCCGGGCCGCGGCAATGGCCTCGGGCAAGGCCGCGAGCACGCGCTCGGGCCGGCTGTTGAAAGTGTCGTCGGGGATGCTGTCGATGAGGTCGGCCACCCGCCCCTGCCCGGCTTCCCGCAGATCATTCTGCAGGGTCCAAACCCACGCCCAGATGTCCATTGATGAGATCCTGCTCTTGACTTCTTGACCGACGGACCCGGTGGCTCAGGCCAGCAGCCAGCCCAGCACCTTGCCGATGCGCGCCAGCGCCGCATTGAGATCACCGGATGCACCGGGCGCGGCCGTGTCGCCGCCGGCCATGATCACCTTCACCGAACGCAGCAGGCCGGCTGCGTCGTCGGCCTGCGCATGCCCGCGGCGCCGTGCCTCGAGCAGCTGGCCCACGGCAGGGTTGTCCACGTTGACGTACAGCTTGGCGGTTGCCCCGCCCTCGATGCCTGCGGTGAAGCTGCGCGCCAGGCGCAGCGCGGCCACCGAGATGCGCTTGTCGGCCTCATCGGATTCCAACTGACGCTTGAGCGCCGCGTCGCGGTCGTGGACCACCACCAGGGGCAGTTCGATCGGGTCGAAGCGGGCCGGCACCAGGCGCTCGCCGTCACCGAGCACATCGGCAAGCCAGGCAACCTCGTCGGCCGGCAGCTCGGCAGTCGCGAACAGCTTGCGGTTGCCCTGCTCGGTACCCAGCTCCACCAGCGTGCCGCCGCGGCGCTGCACCCACTCCCGCAGGAACGGCAGCACGGCATAGCGGTCGCCCCGAGCCACGGGCACCTTGAGCGCCCGAAAGAGCATGTCCTCAAAGCCGCCCGCGTGGCCCATATTCACATGCACGAGGGCGTTGCTACGCAGCGCCCGGGCCGGCAGGTCACCCTGCGAGGTGGGCACGTGCACCACGTCGGCCAGCAGATCGAACAGCCGAGGATCGCACAGCGAGGCGCCCAGCAAAGCCTCGTTGTGGCGGCTCACCACCCGACGCCAAGCCTCAGGCTGCTCAGTGGCGATGCGTGCCAACCCATTGATGAGCGACTCGGCCAGCGCTGACTGCACCGCATGGTAGGCCTCATCGCGTTGGAGGTCCTCGCGACTGGCCGTGGGCGTGAGCCGGTTCGATTCGATGACGCCGCCGACAAAGCCCGCCCAGGGCGGCAGCAAGTCGCGGGCATCGTCGTCAAGCAGCATGCCGCGCACGAACACCGAGAGGTTGCGGTTGTCGCTCGTTCCGTACGTGGCGCCGTCCTGCACCCACAACAGGCCCTGCAGGTCACGATGGGTCTCGCTGGCCACCGGCATCGTGCAAAGCGGCTCGAAGCGGTCCTCGAAGCGGCTGGCGAAGGCCAGCGCGCTGCGCCGCGCCCGCACGGCATGATCGACCATCACGACATTGCCCGACGCGGCCTGTGCCGCTGCGCGCCAGGGCGGGGGCTCGCCATTGAGCGGCTCACCGTTCGCCGAGCCCACGATCACGGGCACGTGCAGCAACGCGCAATAGCGCTTGAGCACCCGCACAAGCGCGCCCTGCGCGGCCAGGCCAAGATGGGCGTCACGCAGCGCCAGCTCCACGCAGGTGCCCACCTCCCGTGCCGGCACCGGCACCAGGGTGTACTGCTCCCCATTGCTCGACTGATAGCGCCAGCCCTGTCCCGGCGTCTGGAAAGAGGTGGTGGTGACGGTCACACGGGTGGCCAGCACGAAGGCCGACAGGAAGCCCAAGCCGAACATGCCGATCAACTCATCGCTGTCGGTCTCCTCGCGCAACTTGCGGGTATAGCCGACCCCGACCGTGGCAAGGTAGGCGTGCACCTCCTCCTCGGTGAGGCCGGCGCCGGTGTCGATGACACGCACCACCCCGGCGGCCAGATCACCTTCGACCACGATGCGCGGCGCCGCTGGATGCGAAGGGTCTTCGAGGCGACGTCGCACGATGGAGTCGTGGGCGTTCTGGACCAGTTCGCGCCGGGCCACCATCGGCGTGGAATAGAGATGGCGGCCCACCCTGGTCATCAAGCCACCGAGGTCCCCGCCAGCGGGGCGCAATGTACTGAGAGAAGTCGACGTCATGAAAGATAAGGATTCCGGACAGCAAAAAGCGAACGCTGTGCATTGTGCGGGCCGGCTGCCGTGGCGGCATCGGCCGGCGCCACCCCCTGACGGGGGAGTCGCCCCGCGGTGCGGCAAACCTCACGGCGAAGTGCATCCCGGCCTGCGACGTCGCAGGCCCTGCCGCTCGTCCCCGTGCCCGCCCTTTCGTGGGGGCGATGCTTCAGTCAACGACGAAAAGCTTCGCACCGACCTCCGTGAACGACCGATGAGGTTCGGCGTTGTCCGCAACCTGATAGCTCATGCCCGGTTTCAGCGTGAACCTGCGGCCGTCTTTCAGTTCGGTGTGCAACTCCCCTTCCAGGCACAACAGCACGTGCCCCTTCACACACCAGTGGTCCGCGAGATAGCCCGGGGTATACCGAATCATTCGGACCCTGACATCACCAAACTGCTGCGTTTGCCAATAGGCCACGCCCGTCTCACCACGGTGCTCCGTCGCTTCGATGCTGGACCAATCGGTTGTACCGAACGGAATGTCCGCCATCTTCATGGGTGTTCCTCGTTTGCAAAGTTCGCGTGCCAGCGCGCTGCCGGCGCCTCAATGCTGGACGTCCTCTATTTCAGTGGCAAGTCCGCCACCGCGTCCCGCAGCTGCTCGGCTCGTCTCTGATTGAGTTCCGAAATGCAGGCCAAACGCCGCATGTCGAGGGCATTGCCAATTGCGCCCCCACCCAGAGATGAAGCAAATGCACATTGGGCATCGCGGTACTTGGCGAAATCCTTGTTTGATGCTGCGAACTTGACCTGGGCCTGGTTGATGTACTTCTGATCTTCAGCCCATTTTGAGAGCGTGCTCGCAACCTTCTCCTCGGCTTGCCGCAATGCCTCCCGACTGCTCTCGGCCTTCTTTGCCAGACAGTCTCGCATTCCCGCTTGAGAGAAGGCGCTGCATTCCTCTCGCAAGGCTCGCTCGCCAAGAACGGGAGCAGTTGAGGCCGCAAGTACAGATACTGGAAAATAAGCCGCCAAACAAAACCCGATCAGCTTCATTGTGCGCATAGAGCGGCCTTCCCTTTGCGCACCAACGACAATGCGTGATCGAGCTTCTTCGCGTAGTTCGGATCACCACCGCCGTTGTAGCGCTGCGCTATCAACGATGTGGAGATGTGCCACCAGCTTGTGATAACACGTTGCACCGATGCTTTTTGGTATTTCAACACCTGCCCCGGCCGTAGAACAGCGGCTGTCGGATTCAACTTTTTCAACGTATCGACCGTGCTACCTTGTGCCTTCGCAATCCTGTCGAGACTATCGCCCGGTTTGACGGCAACTTCGTAAACCTTGGCATCAGCATCAAGAGTGCTTCTGTATTCGAAATTGGCCATGCGCATGAGCAGATAGCCGATACCTGCTCGGATGTTATGCGCCGGTATGGTTCTGACTGATCCCGCCGTCAACCTCCCCTTCCAGTCTGGCGGCACAATCAAATCCCCACCCTCGTTCCCCGAAAGAAGCGATGTCATCCCTGGATCGCCAGGCACGCCTATTTGCATGGGCTTGATGTTCCACTGGGAATTATTGGCTCCGGATTCGACCCATATCATTGCCTTGATGAACTGCCAATCCAGCGGCATGTACCCTGCTGTGCCAGAAAGATGACGGTTGTACTCATTGACCGCCATCTGGATTTCGCAATCCCAGGCGTTCCATCTGGAATCACCTACGGCCTTGTTGATGCCGTCCTGCCATTTGTCGAAGCCTGCCTTCGATGGTGC